>JAEUNM010000088.1 GCA_016791105.1 Rhodocyclaceae bacterium
CGGCGTAGGGCGGATAAGCCGCAGGCGCAATCCGCCGTATGGGGCGGTTGAATCGCCGAACACGGCGGAAGCTTGCGCCGGTTTGGGGAATGCGCTGGCGCGCATGGGCGCAATAAGTCTGCGGCGGAGTCGGGTGCGTGGGGAGCTTGAATGCTCGCATACGGCGGATTGCGCTTCGCTTATCCGCCCTACAGCCCTGCTGGAACTGGGCAATTCCGGCGAAATCCAGCGCATGCCGGCCCTGGTGCAGGGCAAATCGGTGAATTTCTACTGCATCCGAAATATCGTTACTGGAAACGCGAGCAGAAACAACTACAGGTGCTTCTTGAGCGAATTTTCGATCCCGAATTTACGCACGCCGTGGGGCTACATGCGGAATTGATGTTCGACGCGGCGCTGTCCCGCCATGGATTCATGATCAAGGACAAGGATGTCAAGAGCTGGAGCGGCGCAACCTGGACGAAGTCAAATCACAACCTCGACCGGATCGTCCTGCGAGATGGCGTCGCCTACGGCATCGAGATCAAGAACACCCAGAACTATATTCAGCGTCAGGAACTTGATTTGAAGCTTGATCTATGCAAGCACCTGGGCCTGGTGCCGCTGTTCATCATGCGCTATGCGCCGAAATCCTACATGCACCGGATCGCAGTCACGTTCCGGGGATTCGGCCTCCTCTACGAGGAGCCGATTTATCCATTCGGACATGGCGCACTACTGACCGAGGTCCGCCAAAAGCTCGGGCTGAAAGTGCAGTCACCGCGCGATATCAAGGACGGCGACATCCAACGCCTTGTGACGTGGCATAACCGGAGGATCGGTAGGTCCTAGCCAACTCGTATTCAGGGTGGAATGGGTTTCCTGTTTCTATTCAGATACCTGCAATACCCCCCTTGTGAATTCAATTCCCAATTCACAGAAAACCCACGCACTTGAATCCCCGACACTTCCGACACTCATAGAGCACCAATCAAATATCGCCATACCATGTTCCCGGGCCGTCGGACGGGTCATAGATCTGATCAGGCCCTCGCACGGGTGGTTTGTGCTATTGGTAAACGTCTGCAACTGGCAGGCTCCGGCTAGCGGCCGTCACTGCTGTCCAGGCAGTCAAGGCGATGGGCCGGTAACGACGGATAGGGGGCACACTCCGGTCCCACACCGGCGATCCGAGGCTGCGTATCATTGGCTGGTGGATTCCAGGCGCAGCGATCGTGCCCGCTGGTCGCCGACTTCCAGCAAATTCTGTAGCGATGGCAGGTGGCGTGATAGGCGTCATTGAGTTGCAATGTGCGAGCAGCCTGCCCCCTGGGGAACGGGACTTGACATGCCACCGGCAGTTCCCACCCAATCAGTACCTTGCTGCCGAGAACGAAGGAAACAGCATGAATGAATGGCTTTTGATTTACCTCGCACTTGGTGCCTTTACCGGCTTCATGGCTGGTCTGCTCGGGGTGGGAGGCGGAGGGATTTTAGTTCCGCTATTTACGATGATGTTTGCGGCCCAGGGCTTCAGCGAAACGCATTTATTGCACATGGCTCTCGGTACCGCGATGACCACCATCATCTTTACCTCGGTATCGTCATTTCGGGCACATCACAAGCATGGTGCGGTGCTTTGGCCTGTCGTGAAGGCCATTGCGCCGGGTATCGTGCTTGGAACTCTGGCTGGCGCGCAGATTGCCACGAGGATGTCCACACGCGGGTTGGCGATCTTTTTTGCGGTATTCATGGGCTACACGGCCACCCAGATGTTGCTGGATATCAAGCCGAAGCCGTCACGCAGTCTGCCTGGTTCCGGCGGACTGTTCGGGGTGGGTGTCGGTATCGGCGGTATTTCCTCCATGGTTGCCATAGGCGGTGGCGGTCTTTCGGTACCGTTCATGACCTGGTGTAACGTGAAGATTCATAACGCCATCGGTACTTCGTCCGCCATTGGTTTTCCGATCGCAGTGTCGGGAACCATCGGTTACATGGTCAACGGCTATTCGGCCATGCAGGAAGGTGTGCTGCCGCCGGGCAGCTTTGGTTTCATTTATCTGCCGGCATTGTTTGGCACGGTGCTTACCAGCGTGATCGTTGCGCCCTTGGGGGTCAGGCTTGCGCACAAACTGAAAGTCGGCGTGTTGAAAAAGGTGTTCGCGGGCATGATCGTAGTGCTCGTAGCCCGGATGTTGTACACCTTGTTTGCCCGTTAGTCAGCGTATTTCCCTGCCCGGCCGGGAATGTGTCGCGCGGGGTGAATGGGGCGCATGATTTGAACTGCGACTTGATTTTCTGCCGCAATCTGAATCGAGGCTGAGCCCTGGTCGGCTTTCTAGCGAGGCCATGGCCGGTACAAAGCTTTTCGGCTTATTTTGGCTGACTCATCCGGACGTTTCATTATCCGCCGCATCCGCCGCAACCCCCACCTCCGCACCCGCTGCCGCCATCGCTGCCGCCGCCACCACCCCGGTCGGGGCGTATGGCCTGCTTGAAATCGGCCATGCTGTTGTCGGCCAGTACCGCGGTACCGAACAGGGCGATTGCCAGCGGCATGGACTGGTCCGTGCGCCCGCGCTTGCGGCGCCGGCTTATATTCGCCCTTGCCTGCGCCAGGGCGCGCCGGCCGTCGGCGGTGCTGCGCGGGCGGCGCAGGCATAACAGCGCGGCGACGGCGGTCAGGACGAGCAGCAGCGTGAGGAAAGCCACCGGCTTGCCCTGCAGGGTGCCGTGGTGGTGGCGCAGTAATCCCAGGCCGAACAGGGCCGCCAGCGGCAACATGCTTAGTCCGCGCGCAGCGCGCGCCTGAGCCGCGTCGGGGCTCAGGCCGCGTTCTATCAGTCCGTCGCGCAGCTGCCGCACCGCGGCGTCAAGGCCCGCGACCTTGCCGACTGCGTTGCCTTGCGCGCGGGCGTGGTGGTAACAGGCGTGTTCGACCGCATGCGCCTCGCGCGGCGGGGCGCTCAGTACGGTACAGCCGGCTCCAGCCCCGGTAAATTCGATGCAGCCCTGCTGGTACAGGCGGCCAAAAGCCGTTTCGCGTACCCGCGCGGTAGCGCCGGCCAGATAGGCCAGTTCGTAAATATCGGGCTTGATCCCTCGCGGCCTGGGTGTGCTGGCGGCTCCTGTCGCGAGCCGACGCAGTGCGCGTGCCGCGCCGATTGCGAGTAGCAGCAGTCCCAGATAAATCACCAGGAATTGCGGTCCGGGCGGGCTGCCCGGCTGGGAGGAATCCACCAGGCGCGCGCAACCGCCGCTCAATAGTGCAACTATTGCGGCCGGCAACAGGCGCGCGCCGGCCAGCCCGGCGTGCCATGATCGAGGCAGGCGCGGGCGTGGCAGCAGCCATACGCGGCGCATATCCACGCGCCGGTATCGGCCGCCGAAGCGTTCGTCCGGTGCCGGCCAGATGTCCGCCGGGGCGCTCTCGCCGAACAGCCGTTCGTAACTTTCCAGCGTGCGCCGGTAGCCTTCGCGATAGTGGCTTAGTTGTGTCGAACCGCCCCGGCTGGGTTCATGATGCAGGGGATTGCCGAGCAGCTTGGGACAAAATTCCTGCCAATAGTCGCAGCTGTGCAACATATGCAAATGCCACACCTGATCGACCGCGTCGGAGGGCGTGACGGTGTGACCTGCGACTTGGGCAAGCAGCACGAAGCGGCGGTATTCGTCGATCACGCGCAGCGTGTGGGCTGCGCTCCAGCGGTTCTCGTGCTGTAGCTTGAGGCTGAAGGGCAGGGCGTCGGCGGGGTGGTCGGGTGACCAGTTGCGGAGTTGCTGCCAGAGTTCCCCGGCTCGGGCGGATTGCGGATGATCTGCGTTTAGTGTTGTTATTGTTGTCATGCCGGCATGTTGGCGGGCGAATGTTACAGCCGTGTTAAGCCGGTTCACGGTTCATGCCGGCGAGCCGGCGCCGATTGCCGCGTTCGACTTCGAGCGCGCCTGCCCGCGCGGCGGATTTTTCGACCTGCCTATACTTCAAGCGACAGGTTCAGGAGATCGCAAGCATGGGATTGGATGTTCGCCCGGCAATGCGGGCGCCGGCTGGCGACGATAGTGCCAAGTCCGGTGCGGGTTCGGTCAATACCGGCGGCGGCAGCTATGTAGGCGGCAATGTCCAGGCCGGGGAATTCGTCGGGCGCGACAAAATCGTCAATGAGTACGTGGCCGGCGACAAAATCGTCATGGCCGCGCCGCTGGCGCCGCCCGAGCCGCCCTTCCAGGTGCCGCGCGCGGCGGCCGATCTGGTTGCCCGCACGCGCGAATTGACGCGCCTGCGGCTCAGTCTGCTCGACGATTCGAAACATCTGTTGCCCAACACGGTGGGCCTGTGCGGCTTCGGCGGGTTTGGCAAAACCACGCTGGCAAAACTGTTCTGTGCCGACCCGGACGTAATCGCGGCCTGTTCCGGCGGCACGCTGTGGGTGCCGCTGGGCAAACACCCGGCCGACGCGCGCGCGCAGATTGCCGATCTGGTGAGCGCGCTAACCGGGAGCAGCGCCGGCTGCGCCACCCTGGCCGGCGCGCAGGCACGCTTGCAGCAGGCTTTGTCGGGGCGTGCGGTGCTGGTGGTGATAGACGACGTATGGGACGAAGCTGCGCTGCGGCCTATCGCCGAGGCCAGCAGCGGCTGCGCGCGGCTCATCACGACGCGCAATCCCGATACCCTGCCGCTGGAAGCGGAGTTGATCGACATCGCCAGCATGGATGCGCCGGACGCCGCCCAACTGCTGTCCGGCGGCCTGCCGGCCGGCGAAGCGGCACGGCTCGATGCGCTGGCGCAGCGCTTGGGCGGCTGGCCGGTCTTGCTGCGGCTGGCGAACCGGGCGCTGCGCCAGAGCTTGCGCCAGAAGGTGCCGCTCGCGCGGGCGCTGGATGGCATCGAGGACGAAATCCGCAAACAGGGTGTGGTGGCTTTCGATCCGCAACGCGACGTGGCCGAGCGCGATCAGGCCGTCGCGGCGACGGTGGGGGCCAGCCTGGCCGAATTGCCTTCCGCGGACGAGCGGGCGCGCTGCGCGGAACTGGCGATCTTCCCGCAGGACGTGCCGATTCCGCTCGTGCGCGCGGCCGAGCTGTGGCAACTCACCGCCGGCTATGACGCCGCGCGTAGCCGGAAATTGGTGACCTCCTTGCTCGATCCGCTGTCATTGGTCGATTTCGATGGTGGTGCGGATACGCTTGCGCTGCACGATGTGTTGCGCAGCTTTTTTGCCGGCCAGCTCGAAAATCTCGCCGATCTGCACGCCAGTCTGGCCGTGCATTGGGGTGAGCGGCCGCCGGCCGGTGATGCCTACGCGTGGCGCTGGCTGGCCTTTCATCGCGCGCGCGCCGCCGCCTTGCGTGCCGGGCCGGCCCGCCATGCCGATGTCGCGGCGCTGGTGGAGCTGACCGGCAATGCCGAGTGGCAGGCGGCGCAACTTGCAGCTCTGCAGGATTTGCCTGCGCTGGCTGCCGCCCTGAACTGGTCGCTGGATGCCGCGCTGGCCGACGACACCCCCGCCGGGGTGCCGCTGGTGGTGGCCGGCGCCGATAATCTGGTGCGTTTCCGGCTCGAACATTTGCGGCCCGGCCCGATGTTCGAGCTGGCGCGGCGCGGCGAACTGGACGCCGCGCGGCGCCGTGCGGCCCTGTTCGACATCGACGAGCACTGGCGTCAGGCCCTGCTGCTGGCCCTGGTCTGGCTCGCGCCGCCGCACTGCCGCGCCGAGGCGCGCGCGCTATTCGACGAAATCCGCCCCATGCTGGCGGCCGAGGCAGCACTGCACGATCTGGCCGCCTGGGTGGACGCCGCGCTCAAGGGCGCGGCGCCGCCGCGCTATCCCATTCCGCGGCCGCTCGCGGAAATCGATCCCGGCCTGGTGGAAGAAATATTGAAGCGCGTGGGCGGCGGCGCCTTTGACCGCGAAATGCTGCTGAGCCGCAATCTGGATGCCGGCACGGATCCGGACCGTCCGCCCACTACGCTGGGCGTGGCCAGCGGCGCGCGCGGGGACGCCAAGGTGCGCTACCTGGCCGAAGTCGATGCGCCGGTGCTGGTCAGTTTTGCGGCCTTGAATGCCGCCAGCGGCACCGCCGCGCTGGCGCGCTACCTGAGCGTCTACACCAACTACAGTTATGCGGAATACCGCTATGCAAGCCTGTGGATATTGCTCGCGCAGGTGGTGCGAGCGCCCGATCCACCCGGCGCGGGCTGGGTGCAGGACGCCGTGGTGCGGGTGATCGAAGCGGCCCTTGCCGGCGGCAGCGTGGAATTCGATCAAGGTCTGGCCGTGGTTGTACGGGCCTTGCGCGCAGGCGCCGGCGACCACGCCGCGCAAACGGGGCTGCAGGCCTGGACGACGCAATTGCTGGAACAGGCGCGCGCACTGCAATACGGCCGCGATCCGCACGCCAGCGACGTGTGGGGCGGCCACAAGCGCGACATGCTGGCGCACGCTCAGGCCTTGGGCTGGTTGCTCGGCATGGGTGCTCTGGCCGAGCAATTGTTGGCCGGCGCCGCCGCCATCAGTGACTCCGGCTTTGCCGGCTATCAGGCGCCTGCCTGTCTGGCCCTGGCGGAAACCCTGTTCGTTTGCCGCGGCAATGCGGCGGCCGCCGCGACAGATATCGAATCGGCTTATGCGGCCGCCCAGCACGCCGCGCACAACGTGCAGGACGCCAGCTTTTGTGCGCGCATGACGGCGCGCGTGCAGGCAATGCGGCGCTACTGGCAGCCGGGTTTTGACTTGCCGCAGCGCGCCGCGCGGCTACCGGATGCCGCCCACCTGCCCGAATTCGCCGCCTTGCACCGCGTCGGCCACGATTACGCCGGGCGCCGTGGCGACGCACTCGAATTACCGGATTGGGCGCGGGAAGATGCGAGCCTGGAGGGGCTGGCCCGGCTGTACCAGCGCCCCGTGGCGGACTTCCGGCGCATCAATGCAAGTGCCGGACCTTTCCTGTACGGCGACGCGGTGGCGGTGCCGGACCCGGGATTGCTGCCGCATATCGCCGCACGTCTGGCGGCCGAAACCCTGGCGCGCATGCCGGCCGGTGCTGTGCCGCAAGAGCTGCACTGGCTGAAAAGCTTCGTGCGCGCGGCCCTGCCCAGCCAGACCGCGCTCGATGCGGTGTTGTCGCGCCTGGTGCTGGCCACCGCGCGCGGTGCGCCGCCCGCGCTCTTGCTCGATCTGGCGGCCGCTCTGGATGGCGTGCTGGCGCGTCGGCCGCCGCCCGCCGCGGCCGACGCCGCCCACGAACTGATTGCCGGCCGCCTGCCGGCCTGAGGCGTTTTGACCGAAAGGAAGTGCCCGCCATGCAGACCATAAAAATATTCCTCGCCTCGTCGGCCGAACTGGCGCCCGAGCGCCTGCGTTTCGAACAATACATAGGGCGCAAGAACAAGGACATGCACGCGCGCGGCGTGTTTTTCGAGCTTTTGCAATGGGAAGATTTTCTCGACGCGATGTCGCACACCCGGCTGCAAGACGAATATGACCGCGCGATCCGCGGCTGCGACCTGTTCGTCATGCTGTTCTGGACCAAGGTCGGCAAATACACGGAAGAGGAATTCGACACCGCCTTCCGGCAGTTCAAATCCACCGACAAGCCCTTCATTTTTACTTACTACAAGGACCTTCCCGCGGCCGGCGACGGTAGTGCGGCCGCTGCCGCCAGCTTGCAGGCGTTTCAGGCCAGACTGGCGGCCTTGGGTCACTTTCAGACCCGCTTCAAGGAGGCCGCCGATTTGCTGCTGCATTTCGACGCCCAGCTCGACAAGCTCGCTGCGCGCGGCTTTATCGAATTTTCCCCCGGACCCGGGGCGATACTGCCCGGCGTGCAGATGGCGGCGAACGCCATGCTTGCGCAGGGAACCGGGGCTCAGGTGCAGCGCATCGATACCGGCGGCGGCGCCTATATCGGCGGCAATGTGACGGTAAGTGGCAATTTCGCCGGCCGCGACCAAACCAATTACACCTCCGCCATGCCCGATATTGCGGCGCTGTTTGCGGGATTAATGCAAGTCATCGAAGCCCATGCCGGCGCCGAGCGGCGCGCCGCCGCACTGGCCCAGGTGGAACAACTAAGGACGGAAGTTGCCAAGGGCAAAAGCGCGGACGACGGCCGGCTCGCGCGCATCCTGGATGGTCTGGCCGGCATGGTGCCGGCCGCCGTGTCGGCACTGGCCGGCATGTTTGCAACGCCGGTGCTGAGCGGCCTCGCCGGCCCGGTTACACGTTTCGTGCTGGACAAGTTTCGGACGGACTGAAGTAAAGCGTTGCCGTCGGCACGGCGCCGGGTGTCCTCCGGCAAATTTCCCTAGTCAAACATCCGCGCACCACGCGTGGCGGTCGCGTTCCTCGCGATGGCCTGCGCTGCAGGCCGTAGGGGGCGCAATGCCGCGGACGATAACCCGGCGTCTCCACAAAACCTGCTTGCTGCCCGTCCTGCACCCGGACCGATTGCTGATGCGCGCGTGACAATTGCGTGAACTTCAGCCTGCACACTTCCGCACATCGAATGCGGGAACTGTCGCCGCTAACGAACTGGATCGGGAGAACGTCATGGGCCGGCTACTGGATTGCACCATGCTGTGGGCGGAAAACATTTGCTATGCGGGCAGCGGCGCCCGCAGCGAAGAAAACCGCGCGTCCGGCTTTCGCCCAGCCTTTTGCGACAGCGCAACCGGCGTGGTGTACGCATCCTGCTTCGCGGACGGAAGGCCAGCGCCCTTCCACCTGCTGGACGGCTTGCCGGATGAACTGGTGGTGGCACGCGCGCCCGGCGGTCGGGTCTGTGCCGTCAAGCCGTCGGTGGTATCCGGGTTCGTGCGCGAGCGGCGCTTCTTTACGCGTGACCAGGCGGCTGCCTGGATGAGCGAACCGGCGCTGCATTGATTCAGTCCGCGCAGGCCGAACCGCCCGCGCGGAGCGCACGGCCGCGTTTTAATGCGGCCTTGTCAGAGGGCGCGCCAGGCCGCCAATAGTTCCGCCTGCAGTTCGGCCGCGCGCTCGCCATAGCGCGGTGAATAGTGAAACGGCACCACTGTGCCGGCGCCCAGTCTTGCCGCGATGCTTCCGGCCTGATGGGCGGTAAGGTGGTGTTTGCGGGCGGCGTGGGCGGCATCGACCTCAAGGAAAACGCATTCGATGTACAGCCGGTCCACGCCGGCCAGCAATTGTTCCAGATGGCGCAGATTAGGCTCGGTGTAACGGATGTCGGTGACGTAGCCGATGCGGCGGCCGGGCGCGAGGTCCAATACCACGTCGCGTAATTCATGCAGGCTGCGGGTTTGCGCGTGCTGCCCGGCGCGGTCGCGCCACGCCACGGTTATGGGCGTCGTGCCGGGAGCGCCGCGCAGCACGGCGTGTTTCAACTGCGTGAGCCAGGCGCCCGTGCCCAGCCCCAACTGAGCGATGCGCTCCTTGGCGATGCGCACTCGCGCGCGTTCTTCCAGCGCGAAGGCGAGGCAATCCGTGCCGTGGTCCAGGCTGCGGGCGCGCACGCGGAAACTATGTTCTTCGTGCAGGACGTCGCCTCGGGTTTGCGCCGGCATGGGTGCGGGCTGCCGTTCAAATCCACCGCGGCTGGAAAACAATGCACGCCGTATTGCGCCGTCGGCGGCACGTTCGCGTACGTCCAGCACCAGTTCCACGGCATAGTGCTGCACCACGTTCCAGACGTAGGCACGCAATTTGTGCTCTACCCGGTCGACCATGCCGGGGCCGCCGTACAGAACGATGCAATCCTTGCGGCCCAGTACCACGCGCAGCAAATGATCCAGCCCGGAGAAGTGGTCCATATGGGCGTGGCTCACGAACACGTGCGAAATGCGCATGAGCTTTTTCGGCGGCAGGCGGGATATGTCGCCAATGTCGAACAACAGCGCGCGCCGCTCGTCGAAAAAATCGACGTATAGACCCGGGTCGCCGAAGGCGTCGTTCACCAGGCGCGCTTCGAACAGATCGCGCATCGGGGCGGGCAACGCGGAGGTGCGCCGGCCGGTGCCAACTAAGGCGCCGCGGCGAGATTGCCTGCCGCGGCCAGCGCGTCGATTTTTGCAGCCAGGATGAAATCGTTTTCGTGCAGGCCGCGGATTTTTTTGGTCATGAGCGATACCGTGACATAGCCCCAGCCGAAATGGATGTCCGGATGGTGGCCTTCGCTTTCGCTCAATTCGCCGATCTGTTGCACGAGTGCCAGAGCGGCGCGGAAATCCTGCAGGCGAAAAGTGCGCTCGATGCGCTTCGCTTCATCGCGCAAGGCCCACTGCGGCGCCTGCGCGCGGTAGGTTTCGGCGGCGTCGGAACTGAGCGGCGGAATGCCACCGCGGCAAGGCGTACAGGTTTTGCTGCAGAGCATTTCGGCCATGATGCAGACTCCTCGTGACGATCGCATTGCCGGGACATGCGGTGTGCGCAACCGGCAGGATGCGCCGCGCACTGGTTTAATGCAAGGCCAGCGCAGGCTTGCTGGTGGCGCGGCGCAAACGCCCTGGCTAGGGTTGCTGGGATGGCGCAGGAACTTCGTCCGGCCCAGCGGCCGGTAAGGTGGCGGCGGCCGCGCCAGCCAGCATCGCCTGGCGTGTGGCCGGTGTTTCCAGGCTGATGCGGCCCAAACTGCCGTCGCGATAGTCGGTCAGCATGATGAGCGCGGCTTTTTCCAGGTCGAGCCCGCCGCCGCCCTTGCGCAATGAGCCGCGCCGCTGTGCCACCGCGGTAAGTACCGCGTGCGCGTCGGTCGTGCCGGCGGCGATGCCGTAGCGCGCCGCCAATAGCGGCGGATAGCGTTCCAGCAACACCGCGGCCAGGAATAGCGCCACTTCTTCGTCGATCACGGCATTGCGGCCTATGGCATGGCTTGCTGCCAGCATGAAGCCATCGCTGTCGTGTTCGATGCGCGGCCACATCAGGCCAGGCGTGTCGGTAAGCGTCATGCGGCTGCCCAGGTCCAGCGTTTGCTGCGATTTGGTGACCGCCGGTTCGTCGCCCACAGCGGCCACGCGGCGCTTGAGCAGCGCGTTCATGAGCGTGGATTTGCCGCAGTTCGGGATGCCCATGATGATCATGCGCAAGGGCTTGGTGTTGTCGTCGCGGTGCGGCGCGAGGGCCTGGCAGAGGTTCGCGATTTTTGCCACGTCGGCGGGTTTTTTTGCAGACAGCGCGGTTGCAGAAAATGCCGGGCCACCCTTGCGCTGGGCGCGATAGTAGGCCAGCCAGGAAGCGGTGACGGCCGGGTCGGCCAGGTCGGCTTTGTTCAGAATTTTCAGGCAGGGACGCTGGCGCGCCAGGCGCAGGGATTGGATGAGCGGATTGCTGCTGGCTTCGGGCAGGCGCGCGTCGACGATTTCGATTACCACGTCGCAGCGCTCCAGCGTTTCCGCGGCCTTTTTTTGCGCCGCGTGCATGTGGCCGGGGAACCACTGAATCGCCATGTTCAGCCGGCCTCGACGATGATTAATACCTCACCGCAGGTGACGCGCTGGCCGGCACGAATTTTTGCCGTTTTGCGGCTTTCCGGCAGGCGGTCGACACTGACGAGGCCTTGGGCGACCAGTTGTTTGCCCTGACCGCCACTCGGTGCGAGGCCGGCGAGCTTGAGCAGGTTGCATAGTTCGATGTATTCGCCGGCCAGGGCGAAACGTATGGTTTGCATGAGGTGTCGGGGTTATGCCGTGTGGTTTTCTGTTTGCGGCGCAGCGGACCTGCGCCCAGCCCGCGCTCACGCGCGAAAACCGGCTGCGTGGGCCGCAAATTTGCGAATTGCCGTAGCGCCTGTTAATCGGGTGTTGACTGTAACGGAGCCCATCCAAGCCGGACCAAGGCCGGCACTATGGGTTGACCTTGCGGGCAAGCGTGACGGGGCGGGTCAGGAAGGGCGGGTGACTTCGCCGTCGCCGTCGTCGTCGTCCGAGTCGGAATCGGCGGCCGATTCGTAATCGGCGTCCAAATCCTCGTCACATGCCGTATCGGCAGCTTGTCTGGCCCGCGCCAGCGCAACGATTTGTTCGAGCAGGCCCGGTGGATTGGGTATTTGCTCGTTGTTGCGCAAATTGCGGCGGCTGTGCTGAAAACCATCCAGTTTGCGACCTTCGCGCTGAGTCATGTCTGCGCTCCTGCAAGCTAGAAAAAGCCGAACCCGGTGGGCCGGACCCACTGCCGATGTGACTGTAGAGCAAATTGCAAATTCCTGCCGACGCTACGCAACGATACACCGTTTTGCGGCATGCCCGGCTACGAGCGGCGACGAGCCCAAGCCGGGCCGGGTCCGTGCATGCCATGTGTGACCGACGCCACGACCGCGTACAGGATTCCCTCCAGTAACGGGCAAAAACCGCCGATACATAAGTCAACCCATTGTCATGGCGCCGGGTGCACCCCGCAGTCCGCCGCCGTTACCAACCCGACTCGCGCACTGGAATCCCATGCAACATCTTACGCCGTTCGATCCGAACGCGGCGGCCGCCAACGATGCGGCATCGCCCGCCTCGCGGCCGCCGTGGTCGCGTGTCAGTTTGACGGCGCGGCTTGCGCTGGCCGGCAGCCTCATGCTGCTGGTGGTGCTGGCGGCCGTGCTGGCTTCGCAGATCAGCCGCGATCTGCGTGCCGCGCGTGCAGCGTTTGTGCAACAGACCGAGTGGCGTGCGCGCATGGCCTTGGCAGACATTGCCGATCAGGCCGTGCTGGGCGATGCGGCGGCCATCCGCCGCCGGCTGGAGCGCCACGCCGACACGGCAGGTGTGCAGACGCTTCGCTTTGTTGCTGCCGACGGCCAGGTGGTCGCCAATTTCCGCCCCGCGCTTGCCGCGCCCGTACCGCCCTGGTTCGCGCGCCTGACCGGGCTGGAGCCCCGCGCCCTGAGCGTGCCGGTTGCCATTGCCGGCCATCGATATGGCGAATTGAGCCTGCAGGTGTTGCCGGCCGAAGCAATGGCGCGCATCTGGGCGCGCTGTGTTGAAGCCGTGGAACTGTGCCTGCTCGCTACCGGGCTCATGCTGGCACTGCTCATTACGGTGACGGAAGCCGGGCTTGCGCCGCTGCGCCGGCTGGTGGACGCCGCGCACCGGCTGGGCGAGGGCGAGCACGATTTGCGCGTCGAACCGAGCGGCCCGCGCGAATTCGGTGAGGTGGCGGTCAGCTTCAATCGCATGGCCGACCGGCTGGATGCCAAGGTGCAGGCACTGCGCGAGGGCGACCGCGAGCGCCGCACCCTGGCCGCCATCGTGGAACATTCGCGTGACGCCATATTCACGAAAGATTTGGATGGGCGCATTACGAGCTGGAATTCGGCTGCCGCGCAAATGTTCGGCTACAGCGCCGAGCAGGTGCTGGGTAATCCTGTCGCCATGCTGGATCCGCAGCCTGCCAGCGTGGATATGGAGGCGCTAGGCGAGCGCATCCGCTCCCAGCGTACCCTGGGTTTTGAAGCCGAACGGCGGCGGGCGGACGGTACCGTGATCGAGGTGGCCATCAGCGTGTCGCCGCAATATGACGACCAGAGCCGCCATATCGGCGAAATATCCATCGTGCGCGACATAACGGAAGAGCGGCGGCAGTCGCGCCAGCTCGACTGGCAGTCCTGCCACGATACCCTGACCGGCTTGCTCAATCGCGCCGAATTCGAGCGCCGCATCGATACTTTGCTGGCTCAGCGGACCGTCGCTTCGCACGCGTTGTTGCTGTTCGATCTGGATAGTTTCAAGGTCGCCAACGATAGCTGCGGGCGCGCGGCCGGCGATGACATGCTGCGCAAGGTGGCGCGGCTGGCACTCGAAGCGGTCGGCACCGATGGCTTTGCGGCGCGTTTTTACGGCGACGAATTCGGGCTTTGTCTGGAGGATTGCGATTTGCGCGAAGCCGAACGCGCGGCCGCGGCACTGTGTGACCAATTGCGCGCGTTCCGCTTCACCTGGCAGGGAAAAAGCTTTGCCACGACCTCCAGCGTGGGCGTCAGCCTGGTAGGCGCCGGTACTTCCGCTGCGCAGGCCCTGGCGGAGGCGGACGCCGCCTGCCACGCGGCCAAACAGGCAGGGGGCGGGCGCGTGCGCGTCTGGCGCGCGGATGACGGCGAACTGGCGCAGCAAAAATCCGAAGTGTTGTGGGTATCGCGCATCCACGCCGCGATTGCCGAGCGGCGCTTCCGTCTCATGTGCCAGCCCATCGTCGCGTTGCGCGACAAGCTTTGCCAGCCCCACTATGAAGTGCTGCTGCGCATGGTGGACGAGCACGGCAAGGAGGTGGCGCCGTTCCAGTTCATCCCGTCGGCCGAGCGCTATGGGCTCATGCCGGCCATAGACCGCCTGGTGGTGGACATGACTTTCGAGTTTTTCGCGCGCCACTGGGGCGGGCGCGAAGGCGAGGCGGCGCCGAACTTTTCCATCAACCTGTCGGGTGCGTCGATCACCGACGAGGATTTTCTGCATTACGTGGAGCAGTGCTTCAGTCGGCACGAGGTGCCTACCGCGAACATTTGTTTCGAGGTTACCGAAACCGCTGCAATCGCCCAGATCGAGCGCGCCGCGGCCGGCATCGCCCACCTGCGCGGGCTGGGCTGCAAGTTTTCGCTGGACGATTTCGGCAGCGGCATGGCCTCCTTTGCCTACCTGAAATCGCTGCCGCTCGATTACTTGAAAATCGACGGTGCGTTCGTCAAGGATATGGCCAGCAACCGGATCGATTTCGTGATGGTCGAAGCATTCAATCGCATAGGCAAGGAACTTGGCCTTGCCACCGTGGCCGAATTTGTCGATGGCGAAACCACCGCCGCATTGCTGCGCCGGCTCGGCGTCGATTACGCGCAAGGTTATGGCGTGGGGCGCCCGCTGCCCATGGAACAACTGGTCGAGGAACGCGCCGCGGCGGCGTAAGTTTTTGCGCCGCGCGCAACCCGCGGCAAGCTCTGGTACGCTTCATACTCCAAACTAAGTATGGTCTGACCAGCAAGCATGCAAATCCGGATGCCGTCCAACAAATATGCGCGTATCGCACTCTGGCTGGCGCTGTCGCTCGCCGTCTATGGCCTGCTGCTGGGACTGGTAGCGCCCTACTTCCTGCGTGGGGTGGCCGCTTCCAAGGTGGGCGAGGCACTTGGCCGGCCGGTCGATATCGCGGAACTGCACATACAGCCATACAGCCTTTCTGTCACTGTCAAGGGCCTGCGTATCGGTGAAGCGCAGGGTAGCGAGGCGGCCGCCAGTGTGGCGGAAATTTACGCCAATCTGGCCGCCAGTTCGCTGTGGCATTTCGCGCCGGTGCTCGAAGAACTGCGTATCGCCGCGCCGCAATTGCGCATCGAGCGCATCGAAGGCGCGCGCTTCAACTGGAGCGACGTGCTGGAGCGCCTCGCGGCGCGCCCCAGCGAGGGCGGCGAGGCGCATTTCGCGCTCCACAACATAAGCATTGCCGAAGGTGGCGTGCTGTTCCTGGATGATGAGAAAAAGTCGCGCCATGAACTGAGCAGCCTGGAACTGGGCATCCCGTTCATATCCAATCTGGCCGCCGACGTCGCCACCTATGTCGAACCCAAACTGGCGTTCAAGCTCGACGGCAGCGCCTTCGCCCTGAACGGTCGCGCACGCCCGTTCGCGGAAACCCGCGAAGCCGGACTGGACATCGACCTGCAGAATCTGGACCTGGCGGACTATTGGCAATATGTGCCGCTGCCGCTCAAATTCCGCGTCGCACGGGCCTTACTGGACAGCCGGCTGGCGGTGCGTTTCGCGCAACCGCCCGGGAAGCCGCCCGGTGTGAGCCTGTCGGGCAAGTTCGCCCTGCGTAATCTGTCGGTCGTCGGGCCGCAGGAGCGCGAGCTGGCCGGGTTTGAAAAACTCGAAGTGGCGATTTCGGAATTCGATCCCATAGGCCGCCGTCTTGGCATCGAGTCCATCGATCTGGACAGCATGCGGGCAGATGTGGTGCGCGACGCCACCGGCAAGCTGGAATTGCTCGACATGTTGCCGCCCGCGACCAAGGACGCCACGCCTGCGGTTGCGGCAAAAGATGCGCCGGCGCCGGCCAAACCAGTGCCGCCGGCACCAGCCTGGCAGATCGGCCTGAAGTCATTCAAGGCGAGCGGCGGCCGCGTGAAATGGACGGACCACTCGGTGGCGCCGGCCGCGGTGCTGGAAATTCAGGACATTTCGCTGGGCGTACAGGACTACGCTTCGAGCGGCAATGAACCCGTCAAGCTGAGCTTCGAGGCTGGGCTGCCGGGGGGCGCAAAAATCCGTGAACAGGGCGCGGCGGTGCTGCCGGAACGCTCGCTGCAAGGCCGCCTGGAGCTTGCCGGATTTGATTTGAAAAATATTGCGCCCTACGTGAAAGCGGCGATGCCGCTAGACCTCGAAGGCGGCAGTGTTTCCGCCGGGGTCGATTTCCACGCCCGCTATGCCGGTGATGCGCCGGAATTGGTGCTGAAACAAAGTTCGGTCGCGCTGCAGCGGCTGAAAACCCGGGTGGACGGCCAGCCGTTCGCGGAATTTGCAAGTTTTGCCGTAGATGGCCTGGACCTCGACCTCGCCCAGCGCAAGGTGGCGATAGGCAAGCTCGAAACACGGGAGGGAAAAATTGCGCTGCGCCGTGTCAAGGACGGCATGCTGCTGCCCTTGCCGGCCGCGAGTCCGGTTTCCGCGACACCCGCGGCCGGTACCCGGCCCGCCAAGCTCGCTGCGGCGGCGGCTCCTGCGGCGCCGGCCTGGGAAGCCGCGGTCGAGCGTCTGGTGGTGGCGGATTGGGGCGTGAAACTGCGCGATGAAACGGTGGGGCTGGACTACGCGATAGACGCAATCGCGGCCGAGGGCGAAAAGCTCTCCACTGCCCCGGGTGCTCAGTCGCGCGTGTCGCTCAAATTCCGCCAGGGCGCCAAAGGCAATTTTTCCGCCACCGGCTCGGTCAGCCTGCAGCCGCTCAAAGCCGATCTGGCGCTGGAGTTGCGCGCTCTGGACGTGGCGCCCTTGGCATCGTATGCGCGTGCCCGCCTCAATACCGACCTGCGGCGCGCTTCGCTGGATGTGCGCGGCAAGCTCGCGCTGGCGCAGGACAAAGATGGAAATTTGCGTGGAAATTTCCGCGGCGATACCGGGCTGAATCGTCTGCTTGCGCGCGATGCGATCAACGACACCGACCTGTTGCGCTGGGAATCCCTGTTCGTGAAAGGCGTGGATATCCAGTTGCTGCCGCTCGCAATATCGGTTGGCGAGGTGGCGTTGAGCGATTTTTACGCGCGCGCCATCGTGACCAAAGAAGGCAAATTGAACCTGACCCAGATCGTGAAGCAGGAGAGCGAGGCGCCCACCGCGCTGGCGCCCGCGCCGCCCGCGCCCGGTCAGGCCAAGGCCGCCGATGCCCCCGCACCCGCGCCAGCGCCGGCCGCTACGACAGCCAGCACGCCTGCCGCGCCGGCTATCCCGATCCGCATCGGCAAAATCAGCCTGCAGGGCGGCAGCGTCAATTTCAGCGACTTTTTCATCAAGCCCGAATATTCCGCGCGTCTCACCCGGCTGGCGGGCGTGGTGACCGGCATGGATTCGAATTCCGCCGAGCCGGCCGACCTGGATGTGCGCGGTGCCGTAGAAGATAGCGCGCCGCTCGAAATTAGCGGCAAGCTGAACGTACTGGGGCCGGTGCTTTTTCTGGACGTCAAGGCGTCGGCAAGCGGCATAGAGCTTGCCCCGCTGTCTGCCTATTCGACCAAATACGTGGGCTACGGCATAGAAAAAGGCAAATTGTCGATGAACGTGGCCTATCGCGTCGAAAACGGCAAACTCGACGCGAAAAACAACGTGGTGCTCGATCAACTGACTTTCGGGCCCAAGGTGGAAAGTCCGAGCGCGCTCAAACTTCCGGTGCTGCTGGCAGTGTCGCTGCTCAAAGACAGCCGCGGTGTGATAGACGTGAATTTGCCTATCAGTGGCTCGCTCGACGATCCGCAATTTTCGATAGGCGCCATCGTCGGCAAGGTGATCGGTAACCTCATCGTGAAGGCCGTGACGGCGCCATTCCGCCTGCTGGGGGCCATATTCGGCGGCGGCGCGGATTTGGGCCACGTTGCATTCGATCCCGGCTCCGCGCGTATCAATGTCGCAGCGGCCAAACAACTGGCCAGTCTGGCCAAAGCATTGAACGATAGGCCGGCGCTCAAACTGGAAATAACCGGGCGCATCGACCCCGAAGGCGACCGCGACGGCGCCAAGCGCGAAGCGCTGCGCGCGAAAATGCTGGCTTTGAAGCGCGGCGACAGTAAGGACGACGAGGCGGGCGAGGGCGGCGATATCAGCCCGGAGGAGTACGCCACGCTGCTCAAAAAGGTATATGGCAACGAAAAAATGCCCAAGCCGCGCAATCTGATCGGCTTCGCCAAAGATTTACCTGCGGCGGAAATGGAAAAGCTCATCCTCGCCAACATTGCCATAAACGACGAAGATTTGAACGAACTGGGCCTCAAGCGCGCTCAGGCGGTAAAAAAATGGCTCGCCAACGATGGCAAGGTGCCGCAGGAGCGCATGTTCGTGCTTGCCACCAAGCCGGTTGCCAGTCAGGCGGCGGAACCAGCGGCGGCTGCGGGGACGGATGCCGGGGGCGTGGGCGAAGGCGGGGCCATGGGCAAACCAGCCGCCAATGGCGGCAGCGAGCAAGGCAGCCTGGGGGTGGATTTTTCGCTGAAATAAAGCGCTACGCCGCCCCAAACGCGCAAATGATGTTTGGCGCTTAGTCCGCGCCGGCGGGGCGTGCTTCCGGCGTATGAGTCGCTTGGTCCGTGTCCGGGCTGAGGTCGTCCAGCTTGGCCTGAGCGAGCAGCCAGCCTACGAACTGGTGCACTTCCGGCCGCGCTGCCTGGGGACGCACGACGAGGTAATAACCGCGCGCCGTATCCGCCCATTCACCGGCTATGGCGCGCACAAGTTGTCCGTCCGCGAGCAATTGTTCGACCAGCGGCGCGCGCCCCAGCGCGATGCCCTGGCCCGCCACCGCAGCGCTTACCACCTGATCGTAATTCGAAAAGCGCAGCGCCGCGCGCGGTGTCAGATCGGCCAACCCGACTGCACGCAGCCAGTCCGGCCAGTTGAGCCAGGGCATGGGCGAATTGCCGGCGTCGTAGTGCAACAACACCTGTTGCGGCAGGTCGGCGGCGGTAAATCCAGACTTGCCTTGTAGCAGCGCCGGGCTGCACACCGGGTACACGGATTCGCCGAACAGGCGGGTGGCGCGCGCGGGCGCGTCGGCGTCGGGCAGGTAACGGATGGCCAGATCGAAATCTTCGCGCGCCAGATCGGCAATGGCGTTATTGGCGGAAATGCGTACATCCACTTGCGGGCAGAGTGCGTGAAAGCTGGGCAGGCGCGGTATGAGCCAGAGCGACGCGACACCCACCGTGGTGGTGATGGCGATCGGCCGCCGGCGTGGGGCGAAGTCACGCAGGGTGGCGGCGGCAAGGCGCAATTGGCGAAATGCTTCTTCCGTGGCCCGGCTCAGCACGCGGCCGGCTTCGGTCAATTCGAGGTGGCGCGGGTGGCGTTTGAATAGCTCGCAGCCCAAAGCTTCTTCGAGCGCGATCACCTGGCGGCTGACCGCGGATTGGGTCAGATTCAGTTCTTCCGCAGCACGCGTAAAGCTCTGCAGGCGTGCCGCCGCCTCGAAGCCGCGCAAAGGATCCAGCGGCGGCAACCGGTCACGCGCTTTCATGCGCAGAACTCATGGCTGTCATTCCAAGGTTTCGTTTGTACCGCCTGGCCTGAAAGCTCATGCTTGTGCCCTGGATTTATCGCGAAAGGACAATCATGAACTCTATGCATGGCTGTGTAAACCAGTCGGGCACCGCAGCCGCCCGTACCGTCCGCATCCAGGCCTATGTTCCGCTGGTGCTCGATCTGGACGAAGCCGTATGGGTCGAAGCGGGTGATGCGCGGATTTGGGCCACCTTCGACAATGACTCCGCGGACCATCTGCTGGAACCCGGCGACGGACGGCAGATGCCGCTCGGCCGCGCGGTGCTCACCGCCGCGGAGGACACCACCGTGTACGTGCGCGCGCTACGGCCGGCTGTCGCTGCGGCGGAACTGGAACAGGCTGTAGGAAACGGGCGGGCTTTGCCGCAGGCCGGCGCGGCGCCAGCCTGATGCGGCGCGCGCGGCCGTGGCGGACGCCTTAGCCCAGGCGGGCGTACTGCTCCTGCAACTTGGAGAGGGTTGCGCCGAAATCGCCGAGGCGTTTCTGTTCCTGTTCCACCACGGCGGCCGGTGCGCGCGCGACGAAACTTTCGTTGCCGAGTTTGCCGCGCGCTTTGGCAATTTCCGTTTCGATGCGGGAAATTTCGCGCGCCAGGCGGGCACGTTCGGCATCGCGGTCGATTTCGATGTGCAGCATGAGGCGGAACTCGCCGGCAATTGCGACGGGCGCGTCGGAGGCCGGCAAACTGGCCCCGGCGTGGCTTACGCCGGTCAGTTTTCCCAGCGCACTCAGATAGGGCGCATAGGCCGCCACAGCGTCGGCCGGTCCGCTCGCGATGAGCGGCACTTTTTGCGCCGGCGACAGGTTCATTTCGCCGCGCAGGCTGCGGCAGGCCGTCACCAGGGTTTTGAGTGTGGCCACCCAGCTTTCGGAACTTGGGTCGCGACGCGACGGATCGGCTTTTGGGTAGGCCTGCGTCATGATGGATGCGCCGGGTTGCGGCATGCGCTCGGCCACGGGGGCGACCTTCTGCCACAGTTCTTCGGTAATGAAGGGGATGAGCGGGTGGGCGATACGCAATAGCGCTTCGAGCACGCGCACCAGGGTGCGGCGCGTTCCGCGCTGGGCAGCTTCGCTTCCGGTCTGCAACTGCACCTTGGCCAGTTCGACGTACCAGTCGCAATATTCGTCCCAGATGAACTCGTAAATGGCTTTCGCCAGCAGGTCGAAACGGTATTCCGCGAAATGCAGTTCGACCTCGCGCTCCATGGTTTGCAGGGCGCTCACGATCCAGCGATCGGCTGGCGAAAATTCCAGGTAGGCGCCGCTGCAGGCTTCCGCGCCGTGCGGTGCCAGGCCGCAATCGCGGCCTTCGCAATTCATCAGGACGAAGCGCGTGGCGTTCCACAGCTTGTTGCAGAAATTGCGATAGCCGTCGCAGCGCTGCATGTCGAACTTGATGTCGCGCCCGGGCGAGGCCAGCGAGGCGAAGGTGAAACGCAGGGCGTCGGTGCCGAATGCCGCGATGCCGTTGGGGAATTCGCGCCGCGTGCGGCGCGCGATGTCCTCGGCCTGTTTCGGGTTCATGAGGCCGCTGGTGCGCTTGGCGACCAACTCTTCCAGGCCTATGCCGTCGATCAGATCGATGGGATCGAGCACGTTGCCCTTGGATTTGCTCATCTTGTTGCCTTCGGCGTCGCGTATCAGTCCATGCACGTACACGTCGCGGAAGGGGATTTTCCCGGTGATGTGGCGCGTCATCATGACCATGCGCGCAACCCAGAAAAAGATGATGTCGAAACCCGTGACCAATACCGTCGAGGGCATGTAGAGGTCGAGGGCGGTATTGGACTTGGCCGGATAGTCGGGCGTCCAGTCCAGCGTGGAAAACGGCCACAGCGCGGATGAATACCAGGTGTCCAGCACGTCGGGGTCGCGCGTGAGCGGGCCCTGGTGGCCGTCGGCGGCGGCGAGTGCGGCTGCCTCGGCGGCATCGTGCGCTACCCAGCAGCGCCCGTCTTCGGCGTACCAGGCGGGAATCTGGTGGCCCCACCAGAGTTGGCGCGAAATGCACCAGTCCTGGATGTTGTTGAGCCACTGGTTGTAGGTATTGACCCAGTTTTCCGGCACGAAGCGTATGTCGCCTTCGGCCACGCAGGCGAGCGCCTTTTCGGTAATGCTGCGGCCGTCCGCGCCCGGCTTGGTCATGGCGACGAACCATTGGTCGGTCAGCATGGGTTCGATCACCACGCCGGTGCGGTCGCCACGCGGCACTTTGTAGCGGTGCGGTTTGATGGCGCCGAGCAGTCCCTGCGCCTGCAGGTCGGCGACCACGCGCTTGCGCGCTTCGAAACGCTCCAGGCCGCGATAGGCGGTTGGTGCGGCCTCATTGAGGCGGGCGTCCAGGGTGAAAATATTGATCATCGCCAGGCCGTGGCGCTGGCCTACGGCATAGTCGTTGAAATCGTGCGCCGGCGTTACCTTCACGCAGCCGGTGCCGAATTCCGGATCGACGTGGCTGTCGGCGATGACGGGAATTTCGCGCTCCGCGAGCGGCAGGCGCACCGTGCGCCCGATCAGGTGGCGATAACGCTCGTCATCGGGGTTGACCATGACCGCGGTGTCGCCCAGCATGGTTTCCGGGCGCGTGGTGGCGACCGTGATGCGGCCGGAGCCGTCCGCCAGCGGGTAGTGGATTTCCCACATGTGGCCGTCTTCTTCTTCGCTGGCAACTTCGAGGTCGGATACCGCCGTGTGCAGGATCGGATCCCAATTGACCAGGCGCTTGCCGCGGTAAATCAACCCTTCGCGGTACAGGCGCACGAAAGTTTCGGTCACGATTTTCGACAATCCGGCGTCCATCGTGAAGCGCTCGCGCGTCCAGTCGCAGGAGGTGCCGAGTCGCCGCATCTGGCGCGTGATGGTGCCGCCGGAATATTCTTTCCACTGCCACACACGCTCGAGGAATTTTTCGCGTCCCAGGTCGTGGCGCGTGACGCCTTCGCCATCGAGTTGGCGCTCCACGACGATTTGCGTCGCAATGCCGGCGTGGTCGGTGCCAGGCTGCCACAAGGTGTTGTCGCCGCGCATGCGGTGGTAGCGCGTGAGCGCATCCATCAGGGTCTGGTTGAAGCCGTGGCCCATGTGCAGCGTGCCGGTCACGTTGGGTGGCGGCAGCAGGATGCAGAACGCCGCTTTTTTGGCAGTGTCCAGACCGGCGGCAAACAGGCCGCGCTGTTCCCATTCCGGATACCAGCGCCGTTCGATGTCGGCCGGTTCGAAGCTTTTTGGAAGTTCCATCGTCGCGCGCAAAAAAGCGCAAATTATAAAAGTTGGGTAGCTTGGGATGCCGGCGCGAGCAGGGTGCGCCGTGCCGGAAAACACGGGACCGCACGTCCCGGGCGTTTACGCGCGGGACGAACCCCGCCGGGCTGCAGTTCGCAGCAGGAAATTGCCGCGCAATCTAGGCGGCAGGCGGTTCCGTATCCGCTTCGGTGCGCGGGTGTTCGATCAGTTCGTGCAGAAGAGGCATCAATTCGTTGCGCAATTCGGCCAGCGCTTGTTGCGCGATGCGGTCGCCGACCACATCGAGTTCCGCCCGCACAATTTGCGGCAGTGCTTCGGACAGCCAGGTGCGGATGTGATTTTCGATTGCTTGCGGTACCGGCTTGAAGCGCGCTTCCAGTTCCGCACGCAGGTGATACTCGATTGCATTGGCAATCGCATCGACCGGCTTGGCCGAGCCTTCCGCAGCGTCTGCGTCCACGATTTCGTTCAGTTCTGGCACTTCCATGTCCTCCGCCGCAGGCGCCGCGTCGTCGGACTGGCCGGCGACGAATGGACGGTTGCGGCGCATCAGCGCGTCTGCGCGGTCAAAAATATCGGAATCGCTCATTTCGATTCACCAAACTTTCGCATTTCGACGTTATGCCCCAGGCGCCGATATTCGATCACGCGGGAGCGCGCCGGAATGCGGTCGCTTTCTTCCCGGCCGACTACTTCAAGCAGTAGTGTATACGTGTCGATGCCGGGCGGAACCTGCGGCGCGAGATTCAGCAGTACGGTACATCCTTCTACCCCGCGCGTGCCGCGCTGCAAGATTACCGGTGTTTGCGACGCGAGGGGCGAGTCTTCCGTCACGTGCGGGATGAAAGACAAGGCGTTCCACGTCCACAATAGCTGATCGAAGCGGCGTGCCGTTTCCCCATCCGGCACGTACACGGCGATTTTTGCGCCGGCCGTGTAGTGCCGATGTACAAGCTGGCAGGCGGCGAGGTGTTTGTCGGCCGCGTCGTGGTGAAATTCGACTTGCGTCACAGGCGCCCGCAGCGTTCCAGCAGGAAATGCAAAAGCATGGGTACCGGCCGCCCGGTGGCGCCTTTTTTGTCGCCCGAGCGCCAGGCCGTGCCGGCGATGTCCAGGTGCGCCCACTTGTACTTTTTGGTGTACCTGGATAGAAAGCAGGCGGCCGTGATGGTGCCGGCATAGCGCCCGCCGATATTGGCCATGTCGGCAAAATTGCTTTTGAGCAAATCCTGGTAGTCGTCCCATAACGGTAACTGCCAGGCGCGGTCGTAAGCGCTTTGGCCCGCTTCCAGCAGTTCGCGCGCCAGCGCATCATCATTGGCGAGCAGGCCGCTTGCAACCTGACCCAGTGCCACCACGCAGGCGCCGGTCAGGGTGGCGATGTCGATCACGCACTCGGGATCGAAACGCTCCGCGTAGGTAAGGGCGTCGCACAGAATGAGTCGGCCTTCGGCGTCGGTATTGAGCACTTCGATGGTCTGGCCGGACATCGAGGTCACCACGTCGCCCGGCTTGGTGGCGCCGCCGCCGGGCATGTTTTCGGTGGTCGGCACGATGCCTACCAGCGCCATGGGCAAGCCCATGGTGGCAACGCTTTTCATCGTGCCGATCACGCTGGCGGCACCGCACATGTCGAACTTCATTTCGTCCATGTCGCCCGACGGCTTGATCGATATTCCGCCGGTGTCGAAGGTGATGCCCTTGCCGACCAGCACGATGGGGCTGGTGGTCGCGCCTTCGCCCTGATATTCCATCACGATGAATTTGGGCGGCTGGTGCGAACCGGCGGCAACCGACAGCAGTGACCCCATGCCCAGTTCCTGCATGTCGGCGCGTTCGAGTACGCTTACCTTGAGTGGCAGGCTGCGGCCCAGCTCCAAAGCTTGTTCGGCCAGGTGCGCGGGGGTGCAGTAATTGCCCGGCAGGTTGCCCAAATCCTTGGCCAGCGCGATGCCCGCAGCGATCGCTTCGCCCTGGGCGAGGGCTTCTTCCGCGCCAGGCAACTCACCGCGCCGCTCGACGAAAAAGGTGAGCTTGCGCAGCGGACGGCGGACTTCCTCTTTTTTCGATTTGAGCTGGTCGAAACGGTATAGCGTATCGAATGCCGCCAAGGTTGCCTGGCGCACGCGCCAGCGCGTGTCGCGCTTGCGCACGGGCAATTCGGTCAGATAGATGGCAGCCTCGAATGCACCGGTTTCGTTGAGCGTGCGCACCGCGGCGGCAATGGCGTCACGGTATTCCTTTTCGCGAAAATCCTTTTCCTTGCCCAGCCCGACCAGCAGCACGCGATCGGCCAGTATGCCGCGCACGTCGTGCAGCAGAAGTGAGGTGCCGGTTTTCCCTTCCATGTCGCCACGGCGCAGGATATCCGCCAGGTAGCCGTCTGCCGCCTTGTCTATGATTTCGCCAGGAACCGACAGTTTGCGCGGTTCGAACACGCCTACCACGACACATGCGGTCCGTTGTTTTTCCGGGCTGCCGCTCTTTATGCTAAATTCCAATTCTTGCTCCTCGGAAAAATCCAGCAATTATCGAGTAAATTCAAGCTTCTCGGGATTATCCGCGGGAATGCCGCAACTTGTCAAAGCAGGACAGCGCCGGGCCGAATCTGATGTTGTTCAAACGTTCTTTCCAGCGCGAAATCACAAATACCGCGGCGGCTGTGTTCGTCGTTCTGTTCGCCATATTGCTCACCACCCAGCTCGTACGCCTGCTTGCACAGGCCGCCGGCGGCAGGCTGGCCTCAGAGGCTGTGCTGGCCCTGCTCGGTTTTGGTGCCCTGAATTACCTCCCGGTGGTGTTGTCGCTTACCACATTCGTCGCAGTGTTAATGACATTGTCCCGAAATTACCGGGATTCCGAAATGTTCGTGTGGTTCGCGTCCGGGCAGGCATTAAGCGCATGGATACGGCCGGTGCTCGGGTTTGCCGTGCCTGTCGTCGTGCTGGTTGCAGCGCTTTCGCTGTTTCTGACGCCTTGGGCCTTGTCGGCCAGCGCGCGCCTGCAGCAAAAAATGAATGACCGTGACGACGCATCGCAAATTGCGCCCGGCACGTTTCGCGAATCCGGCAAGGCCGACCGGGTGTTTTTCGTCGAACAGTCGAATGCCACCGACGGCAGGATGCGCAATGTGTTCGTCAGTTCGTCCAGTCACGGCAATCTGGGCATAACGGTTGCGCGCGACGGCCGCATGCAAACCGCAGAAAACGGCGATCGCTTCGTCGTGCTCGAAAACGGCAGCCGCTATGAAGGCTTGCCGGGTACGGCCGAATACAAGGTGATGCAGTTCGAGCGGTATTTTTTGCGGGTCGAAACGCGCGAAGCGCGTGCGCTCGATGATTCGCCGCGCTTTCTATCCACCTGGGAGTTGCTGCGTGCGCCGACCCGCGAGCGTCTGGGTGAATTTTTGTGGCGACTGGGCATACCGCTCGCCGCGCTCAATCTGGCCTTGCTGGCAATACCGCTGTCTTTCGTGAACCCGCGTGCCGGTCGCACCAGCAATATGGTCATGGCGCTACTCGCCTATCTCATTTACTCCAACCTCATCAGCGTGAGCCAGGCCTGGGTGGCAGGCGGGAAATTGCCCTTCGGCGTGGGGGTATGGGCGGTCCACCTGCTCATGCTTGCGGTTACGGCCGGGCTGTTCTACAAGCGCACGGCGGTGATTCCGTTCTGGCGTCGCGTGCGACAGGGGGATATGGCCTGATGTCCAGCTATCCATGGCATTCGTCCCGGCTGAAGACGCAGCCGCGGCCGCAGGCGTGCGCCGTGGTCTTGCGTGCCCCAGGGCGGGAGGGCCTGCGTGGTATTTGAACGTTATTTGCGGCGTGAAATGCGCGCCGCGATTTTGCTGGTGCTGGTCGCATTTCTGGGGCTGTTTTCATTTTTCGATCTTGTCCACGAACTGGAAGATCTCGGGCGCGGCGGTTATCAATTGCAGCATGCGGCGCTATTCGTATTGCTCAAGCTGCCCGGGCGTGCCTACGAACTATTGCCCATCGTGGTGCTCATCGGCTCGCTATATGCCTTCACGATGCTGGCGCGCCACTCGGAAATTACGGTCCTGCGCGCGTCCGGTCTGAGCACGCGCCAGTTGCTTGGACTATTGGCGCGGCAGGGGCTGTGGTATGCCCTCGCGACCTTTCTGATCGGCGAATTCGCTGCCCCGCCAGCGGAAGACGCGGCCCGCCTGCTCAAGTTGCACTACACCGCGGACGTAGTGGCGCAGGAATTCCGTTCGGGCGTGTGGATGAAGGACGGTTCGCGTTTCATCAACGTGCGCTCCGTGCTGCCGGACGGCAGTCTGGGCGGCATACGGATGTTTCTTTTCGACGCTGACCGGCAGCTAACGTCCATTCAGGAAGCCAAGGCCGCCACTTTCGTGCCGCCGGATACCTGGCGCCTGCAGGATGTCGTTCAGACCGAATTTACCGGCAGGGCGACGCGAGTGAGCAAACTGGACATGGTCCCGTGGCGAACCGAACTGACGCCCGGCATTTTGAGCGTAGGCCTTGCCGTACCGGAGCGCATGAGCGTGTATAGCCTTTACGTGTTTTCCCGCCACCTGGAGGAAAACCGCCAGAAATCCGACCGTTACGTGATTGCCCTGTGGAAGAAGCTTGTCTATCCGCTGGCCGTGTTCGTGATGCTGGCGCTGGCACTACCTTTTGCCTACATGCACGATCGCATGGGTGCCGTGAGCGTCAAGGTGTTTGTTGGCATCATGATAGGCATTCTGTTTCACATGTTGAACGGCCTGTTTTCCAACCTGGGCATCATCAACAGTTGGCCGGCTCCGGTCGCGGCGCTCACTCCCAGTCTGCTGTTTCTGGCGACCGCGTGGAGCATGATGTGGTGGGTGGAGCGGCGCTGATCGCGGCCATACAGGCGGCCAGCATGGGGCAGGTGCTTGTGCCGGGCACCCCGGACAAACAGCCTCTGTCTTATTTGCCCTGTGGGCGCAGAAATACTACCCGCGTGCCGGCCAGGCGGTCGTGCAAGAACTGGCGGTCGCGGTCGATAAAGGCCCATACGATGCCGGCGCCGAAAAACATGAGCGAGGGCCAGCACAGTAGGTAGCGCAGCAATGCACGAGACACTGGAATTTCCGGGCTGCCGCGCACCGCGTCGGTGACGCGTATGCGCCAGGTCTGCATGGCCAGGGTTTGTCCGCCGCGCGTCCAATACCAGACGAAATAGGCGCCGAACAGGGCGAACACGTGCAGCCATTCCAGCCAGCCGGGCGCGGAAATTTTCCAGACCACGCCAAGTATCAGATACGGCAGCATGAAGCCCAGGCCCCATACGCCCAGCAATAACAGCACTTCGTACAACATGCTGGCGAGGCGCCGGCGCAAGGTGGCGCGCTCGAAAATTGGTGCCGGAATGGCGTCAGCCGTGTTCGTCAATTGGGGATGTTGGATTCAGAGAAGGTCAAGGGGGGCCGGCGGTCGGAGGTGTTAATGCGAAACGTCACTGTGGCAGCTTTCCGCGCCGATCGAGCCGCTGCGGCGTGTGTCAGGGCCACTGGCCGGCCTTCATGGCGGGCCG
This sequence comes from Rhodocyclaceae bacterium, assembly GCA_016791105.1. Classification (GTDB taxonomy): domain Bacteria; phylum Pseudomonadota; class Gammaproteobacteria; order Burkholderiales; family Rhodocyclaceae; genus JAEUNM01. Next base: position 28,485 of record JAEUNM010000088.1, read on the forward strand.
GACAAGGCGGGGCTGAGGTCGATTCGTAGCGTGTTTCGACGGCCGAATCTGGCGCCCGCAAAACGTTCAGCGTGATGATTCTACCGCGGATGGCTGGGGCAGTTTGTCTGCGAGCGCGCCGTTCCCGTCCGCGGGGCTTGCGGCTGCCGCGGTGGTGGCTGCCGGCGTGGCCTGCGGCAGGCGTGCGGCGGGCGAAATTTTCGGCAGCAAGTCCTGCGGAATGACTTGTGGCCTGGGATTTGCCAGCGGCTTGGCATTGCCGCGTGAAGCAAGCTGGCGTGCCGGCGGGGCTTTGGCTTCGGCGGCCAGACGCCTCTTTTCTTCATCGGGCAGAACCGCGTATTCGCTCCACTTTTGCTTCAGGGCGTAACGCTCGCTGGCCGGCTTTTTTTGCCAATTGCGGTATCGTTCGCGCGCCTTGCGGCGCTCTTCCGGGGTGAGCTTGGCCCACTCGCGCATGCGCGACTGGACGCGGTCCTGTTCGTCCTGCGTCATGGCCAGAAAGCGATCGGCGATACCCAGCCACTTGCGTTTGCGCAGATCTTCCAGGCGATTCCAGTCGTCGCCAAGCGGGGCGAGCACCTGCCGTTGTTGCGGCGTGAGCTGTGCCCAGGCCGGTTCGCGAAAATGCGGGATGCCTTCGGCTTGCGCCCCGGCCGGTAAGGCCAGCGCGAGCGCCAGGGTCAGCGCTGCGACGAGGCTGTATTGCTTTTCAACCACGTGTCGAATCCGCTGTCGAGATAAGCGGCGATGGGCAGGTCGTCGGCAAGCAGCGAGGTGTCCACTTCTTCGGCATCCGCGCTGCGCTGCAGGCCGCGCCAATAGCTCGTGCCGACTGCCGCACCGGCCACAACCAGGGCCAGCAGCCACACGGCCAGTCGGTTGCGCCGGCTTACTTCTCGGCCGCCGCTGACCGGACCGGCAAACGCCAATTCAGCCTGTAGTGCAGGATGCCGCGCCAGCGCCAATTGGCGCGCCCGGAACAACTTTTCTGTTACGTCGCGCGGCAGTTCCGCGCAGGCGTCATCAAGTGCGCGCCGCACACCGCGCGCAAATTCAGCTTCGTTCATAACCCGATTCCCCTGGCCTTGAGTGCTGCGGCCAGCGTGTGCACGGCACGCGAGCAATGTGTTTTGACACTGCCCTCCGAGCACCCCATTGCCGCCGCCGTTTCGGCGATGTCCATGTCTTCCCAGTAACGCATCAAAAACGCCTCGCGTTGACGCGGCGGCAGGCGCGAAATTTCACGTTCCAGGACTTCCATCACCTGCGTTTGCGAGAGGCTTTGTTCCGGCGACAGCCACGATGGCGAGTCCTGCGCCACTTCGATGGACTCGAGCGGGTCGTGGTCGTCTTCGTCGTCGGGCGACAGGTTGGACAACAGCGTGGTCCAGATCGATCGAACCTTGGAGCGGCGGAACCAGTCGCGAATGACGTTTTGCAGAATGCGCTGGAAAAGCATGGGAAATTCCGCCGCCGGGCGCTCGCCGTACTTTTCCGCAAGTTTCATCATGGCATCCTGGACTGCGTCGAGCGCAGCTTCTTCTTCGCGCAGGGCATACATGGCCTGTTTGAACGCGCGCCGCTCTATGCCCGCGAGAAAATCGGAAAGTTCCGAGCGAGTGGCCAATCAAATCTCCCCCATGTCGCCGCGCTTGGCACGGCGTGTGCTGGTCTCTGGGCGCTGCGTGCGTCCGGACCGGCATGTTGTGATACCGCTTGGCGGCTAAACCTTGACCGTCGCGCCGCAAATCATTAAGGTAGCAAGCTTTTCTGAAAAACTTGGGAACATCGGCGATGGTTTTGACGGGCGCGGAGATTGTAGTCAGGTGCTTGCAGGAAGAAAAGGTCGAATACGTGTTCGGCTATCCTGGCGGCGCAGTTCTGTTCATTTATGACGAACTCTTCAAGCAGGACAAGGTGCGTCACGTACTCGTGCGCCATGAGCAGGCCGCAGTACACGCGGCCGATGCGGTCGCGCGCTGCACCGACAAGGTGGGCGTGGCGCTGGTAACGTCCGGTCCCGGCCTCACCAATGCCGTCACCGGCATTGCGACGGCCTATATGGATTCGATTCCCATCGTGATCATTTCCGGCCAGGTGCCCACCGCGGCAATCGGCCTGGATGCGTTCCAGGAAGTCGATACGGTCGGCATCACGCGTCCTTGCGTCAAGCACAATTTCCTCGTCAAAGACGCCAAGGACATTGCCCCGACGATCAAGAAGGCGTTCTATCTGGCCAAAACGGGCCGGCCCGGCCCGGTGCTGGTGGATATTCCCAAGGACGTAACCGCGGCCAAGTGCGAATTCAGCTATCCGCAAAGCGTGAGCATGCGCTCCTACAATCCGACCGTGAAGGGTCACCAGGGGCAAATCAAGAAAGCGCTGCAACTGTTGCTGGAAGCCAAGAAGCCCATGATTTACGCTGGCGGCGGGGTGGTGCTGTCGGACAGTTCCGAACGCCTCATCCGCATCGCCCGCATGCTGGGTTTCCCGGTCACGAACACGCTCATGGGCCTGGGCGGCTATCCGGCCACCGACAAGCAGTCGGTCGGCATGCTGGGCATGCACGGTACCTACGAAGCCAATATGGCCATGCAGTACTGCGACGTGCTGCTGGCGGTGGGCGCGCGCTTTGATGACCGCGTGATCGGCAATCCGGCGCATTTCGCGCAGGTGGCGCGCAAAATCATCCATATCGACGTCGATCCGTCTTCCATTTCCAAGCGCGTGCGGGTCGATGTGCCCATCGTCGGCAATCTGCCTGAGGTGATGGATGACCTCATCCGCCTGCTCGAAGCCACGACCGAACGCCCCGATCGCGAAGCGCTCGACACCTGGTGGAAGCAAATCGACGAGTGGCGCCGCCGCGATTGCCTGAAGTACAAGAAGAGCGACGAAATCATCAAGCCGCAACTGGTGATCGAAAAGCTCTGGCAGGTTACCAATGGCGACGCCTTCGTGACCTCCGACGTGGGCCAGCACCAGATGTGGGCCGCGCAATATTACAAATTCGACAAGCCGCGCCGCTGGATCAATTCCGGCGGCCTGGGCACCATGGGCGTGGGTATTCCATACGCGATGGGAGTGCAGATGGCACACCCCGGCTCACCGGTGGCCGTGGTGACTGGCGAGGCCTCCGTGCAAATGTGCATACAGGAATTGTCGACCTGCAAGCAGTACCGGCTGCCCATCAAGATTTGCAATCTGAACAATCGGTATCTGGGCATGGTGCGGCAGTGGCAGGAATTTTTCCACGGCAATCGCTATTCCGAGTCCTACATGGATTCCTTGCCGGATTTCGCAAAACTGGCCGAAGCCTATGGCCACGTCGGCCTGCGCGTGGAAAAGCCGAGCGAGGTCGAGGATGCCTTGCGCGAAGCGTTCCGCCGCAAGAACGACCTCGTATTCCTGGATTTCCAGGTGGATCAGACAGAAAACGTATACCCCATGGTCCAGGGCGGCAAAGGTCTGACCGAAATGATTCTTGCGCCCGAAGATCTTTGATGCAACGATGACGCTGCGCCAGTCAGGGCAAGACAGCGCGGAGCTATATCCGCATGTCTAGCGTGTCCCGTCCTACCGGGGCGGGGTACGCGCGGGCACCGGCTTCCGGCAGCCCGTTGCCAGCCCTGCCTTGGCTTCCCAAAATTTCAACGAGCAAACCCACCATGAGACACGTCATTTCTTTGCTGCTGGAAAACGAAGCCGGCGCGCTGTCGCGCGTATCCGGTCTGTTTTCGGCGCGCGGGTATAACATCGAGTCGCTCACCGTGGCGGCTACCGAAGACCCGTCCATGTCGCGCATGACCATCATTTCCATAGGCTCGGACGACGTCATCGAGCAGATCACCAAACAGCTCAACAAGCTGGTCGATGTGGTGAAGGTCGTGGATGTTTCCGAGGCCGCCCACATCGAGCGCGAGCTGATGCTCATCAAGGTGCGTGCGACCGGCAAAGATCGCGAAGAAGTCAAGCGCACGGCGGACATTTTCCGCGGCCACATCGTCGATGTGACCGAGAGCACCTACATCGTCGAGCTGACCGGAGACCCGACCAAGCTCGATGCCTTTATCGGCGCCATCGATCGCACGCTCATACTTGAAACCGTGCGCACCGGCGTTTGCGGCATAGGGCGCGGCGACCGCATCCTGCGGGCCTGAGCGGCCCGCGACGACAGACGCAAATCAACATCACCACACAGGGAACACCATGAAAGTTTATTACGACAAGGACGCCGACCTGTCGCTCGTCAAGGGCAAAAAAGTCAGCATCATCGGCTACGGCTCGCAGGGCCACGCGCACGCGCAAAACCTTACCGATTCCGGCGTGAATGTAACCGTCGGCCTGCGCCGCGGCGGAGCTTCCTGGAAAAAAGCCGAAGGTGCCGGGCTTGCCGTCAAGGAAGTTGCCGAGGCCGTGGAAGGCGCGGACGTGGTCATGATTCTTCTGCCCGACGAAGAACAGGCCAAGGTGTATCAGGAAAGCGTGGCCGCCAACCTCAAGAGCGGTGCCGCCCTGGCGTTCGCGCACGGGTTCAACATCCATTTCGGTCAGGTCAAACCGCGTGCCGACGTGGATGTGATCATGATCGCGCCCAAAGGCCCCGGCCATCTGGTGCGCTCCACCTATGTGCAAGGCGGCGGCGTGCCGTCCTTGATCGCCGTGCACCAGGATTATTCCGGCAAGGCGCGCGATCTGGCCCTGTCCTACGCGGCGGCAAATGGCGGTACGCGCGGCGGTGTGATCGAAACCAGCTTCCGCGAAGAATGCGAAACCGACCTGTTCGGCGAGCAGGTGGTGCTGTGCGGCGGGCTCACCTCGCTTATCCAGGCTGGCTACGAAACCCTGGTGGAAGCCGGCTATGCGCCGGAAATGGCCTATTTCGAGTGCCTGCACGAAGTCAAGCTGATTGTGGATCTGATCTACGAAGGCGGCATCGCCAACATGCGCTACTCGATTTCCAATAACGCGGAATATGGCGACATTACCCGTGGCCCGCGCATCATTACCGACGAGACGCGCGCGGAAATGCGCAAAATTCTGCGCGAAATCCAGACCGGCCAGTATGCCAAGGAATTCATTCTGGAAAACCGTGCCGGCGCTCCGCAATTGTTCGCCACGCGGCGCAATATGGCTGCCCACCAGATCGAAACCGTGGGTGCCCAGTTGCGTAGCATGATGCCCTGGATCAGCAAGAACAAGCTGGTCGATCAATCGAAAAATTGATCGGCGCCTCGATCCTGGGTGCGGGCAGTGCGCCCGCGTGCAACTCTGAAGGCAAAGCCGCCGGCGTTCAAGGCCGGCGGTTTCATCGTGTCCGCCGCGTGGCGGCCTGAATCCCATGCAAAACTATCCCCATCCCATACTTGCACGTGAAGGCTGGCCGTTTATCGGACTAAGTCTGGGCATCGCGCTCATGGTGACGGCCGTCGCGCCTTTGTGGTCGGCGCCGTTCTGGATATTGTTCCTGTTCGTGGTGCAGTTTTTCCGCGATCCGGCGCGCCCCGTGCCGCAGGGCATGAAGGACGTGCTATCGCCCGCAGACGGGCGCATCGTCGCGATCGAACAGGTTCAAGACCCTTACCTCAATCGCAGCGCGCTCAAAATCAGCGTGTTCATGAACGTGTTCAACGTTCATTCCAACCGCTCGCCGGTCGATGGCGAAGTCAAACAGCGCTGGTACAACCCCGGGCAATTCGTCAATGCCGCGCTCGAGAAAGCGTCCACCGAGAACGAGCGCAACGCGCTGTGGATTGTTACCCGTGCCGGGCAGGACGTTACCTGCGTACAGGTTGCCGGTCTCGTCGCGCGGCGCATCCTGTGCTATGTGCAGGGCGGCGCGCAATTGTCGCGCGGGCAGCGTTACGGCTTTATCCGCTTCGGTTCGCGGGTCGATGTCTATTTGCCTACCGATGCGCGCCCGCGCGTAACGATAGGCGACAAGGTAAGCGCAAGCAGCACCGTGCTTGCGGAATTTGCCTGAATCAGGCCGCGCCGGATTACAATCCAGCGCGACCGGCGCACACCGCACCGGACCTAAGGACGCAACGCCCCCCATGCCGCCAGAAATGCGCTCACGCAAAATATTGGTCAATCCTGAATTGCGCCGGCGCGGCATTTATATTCTTCCGAATCTATTTACCACCGCAGCACTGTTCGCCGGCTTTTATTCCATCGTTCAGGCCATGAACCAGCGCTTCGAGCACGCTGCGGTGGCGATTTTCGTCGCCATGGTGCTGGACGGACTGGACGGCCGCGTGGCGCGGCTGACGCACACACAGTCGGCATTCGGTGCGGAATACGATTCCCTGTCGGACATGGTGTCTTTCGGTGTCGCGCCCGCACTGGTGGCATACGAATGGGCCATGCGCGGGCTGGGCAAATGGGGCTGGATTGCGGCTTTCATTTACTGCGCCGGGGCGGCATTGCGGCTGGCGCGCTTCAATACCAATATCGACGTGGTCGACAAGCGCTATTTTCAGGGCTTGCCCAGTCCGTCGGCAGCGGCGCTGGTTGCCGGGATGGTGTGGATCATGATCGATCTGGGCATAAGCGGCGAGGAAGTGCGCTGGTATGCGTTCGCGATCACCATTTTTGCCGGGCTCACCATGGTGAGCAACATACGCTATTACAGCGGCAAGGAAATCAATTTGCGGCGCAGCGTGCCGTTTTTCGTGATCATCGGCTTCGTGCTGGCATTGGGCGTCCTGTCGGCCAATCCGCCACTCGCCTTGTTCGCGCTGTTCCTCGTCTATGCGGCTTCCGGCTACGTGCTGGCGTTTTGGCAACTGGTGTCGAAGCGCCGCGGCGGCAATCCCTGAGCACCCTTGATTTCGCGCGCTTGGCGCCAGGGCGCGCTGGCGCGGTTTGGCCGGGGCTTGCCGGGCACGTATAATTACAGGTTTTGCAAAGCATTCCGGGGCGGCATTTGCGCGTATTGCGTGGCCTTGAACCGCGGGAATCCAGCCCGACGGTTCTCACTATAGGCAATTTCGACGGCATACACCGCGGCCATGAAGCGCTGCTGGCGGTGCTGGTCGCGCGCGCGCGTGCGCTCGGCCTGCCGGCCACGGTGATGACTTTCGAGCCGCATCCGCGCGAATTTTTTGCGCCGCATCAGGCGCCCGCCCGCCTGAGCAGCCTGCGCGACAAGTTGGAGCGCCTCGAAAGCCTGGGTGTGGACCAGGTGTACGTGTGCCGCTTCAACAAGGCGATGGCCGGCATGGAAGCGCAGCGCTTTATCGATGTTTTGCTGGTGCACAGGCTGCGCGTGCGCCATGTGGTCATAGGCGACGATTTTCGCTTCGGGCGCGGGCGTTGCGGCGATTTTGCGCTGCTTCAAGCGGCTGGCGGCGCGGCGGGGTTCCAGGTCGAGGCCATGCATACGGTGGAAATCGACGCCATGCGCGTGTCCAGCTCCAGCCTGCGCGCGGCGCTGGAAGGCGGCGATCTCGATTTGGCCGAACGCATGCAGGGACGACGCTTTCAGTTGTGTGGCCGTGTTGGCCATGGCAACAAGTTGGGGCGCAATCTGGGCTTCCCTACCGCCAACCTGCGATTGCACGGCCGCCGCCTGCCGCTGGCGGGAATTTATGCGGTGAGCGTTGAAGGTGAGGGCCTTGCCCTGCATGTAGGAGCGGCGAGCCTGGGCGTGCGGCCGACTTTGGGTGCCGGTCTGGCGCCCAGTTGCGAGGTTTTTTTGCTGGATTTCGATGGTGACCTTTACCGGCGCCGTTTGCGCATCACGTTTCACAAGCGGCTGCGCGAAGAACGCAAATTCGAAACGCTCGATGCACTAAAAGCCGCCATTGCCGCGGATGTGGCGGCGACGCGCGCGTATTTCGACACTTTTCAATCCAACCAGAAAGCGGTTTGAACCCATGGCGGATTACCGCAAGACGCTCAATCTTCCCGACACCCCGTTCCCCATGCGCGGCGATTTGCCCAAGCGCGAACCGGGCTGGGTGCAGGCCTGGCAGCAGTCCGGGCTGTACCAGAAAATCCGCAAAGCTGCGCGCGGTCGGCCGATGTTCGTGCTGCACGATGGCCCACCCTATGCGAATGGCGATATTCACATCGGCCATGCGGTGAACAAGATTTTGAAGGACGTGATCGTCCGCGCGCGCACGCTGGCCGGGTTCGACGCGCCCTATGTGCCGGGTTGGGATTGTCACGGCCTGCCGATCGAACATCAGATCGAAAAGCAGCACGGCAAAAATTTGCCGCCCGATCGCGTGCGCGCGTTGTGCCGCGCTTTCGCGGAAGCGCAGATCGAGCGCCAGCGGCGCGACTTCATCCGCCTGGGCGTACTGGGTGATTGGGAACGTCCTTATCGCACGATGGCGTTCAAGACGGAAGCCGACGAAATTCGCGCGCTGGGCGAAATGTTTCGCAAGGGCTATCTGTTCAAGGGCGCCAAGCCGGTCAATTGGTGTTTCGACTGTGGTTCGGCCTTGGCCGAAGCGGAAGTCGAGTATGAGGACAAGGTGTCGCCGGCCATAGACGTTGCCTTCCCCTTGCGTGATGGCGAGCGCGGCAAATTGGCGGCGGCATTCGGGCTGGCAGCATTGCCCGACAAGCCCTGTTACACGGTGATCTGGACCACGACGCCGTGGACGATACCGTCCAACCAGGCGCTCAACATGCATCCGGAATTCGACTACGAACTGGTCGATACGCCGCGTGGGCTGCTGGTGCTGGCAGCGGAATTGCGTGCCGCCGCACTGGAACGTTACGGCGTAACGGGAAGTGTTCTGGCGACCTGCAAGGGCGCTGCGCTGGAACTGCTGCGTTTCCGCCACCCGCTGTATGAACGCGATGCGCCGGTTTATCTGGGCGACTACGTCACGCTGGATACCGGTACCGGCATCGTGCACAGCGCACCGGCCTACGGCCTGGAAGATTTCGACTCCTGCCGCCGCTACGGCATGAAAACCGAGGACATTCTGAATCCCGTGCAGTCCGACGGGCGCTTCGCCGAATCTTTGCCCCTGTTCGGCGGCCTGAATGTCTGGAAAGCCAATCCGGAAATTGTCGCCAAACTGGCGGAGGCCGGCCATCTGTTCGCCGAAGCCAAAATCACGCACAGCTATATGCACTGCTGGCGGCACAAAACCCCGGTGATTTACCGCGCCACGACGCAATGGTTCGTCGTGATGGACAGGCTCAACGGTCACCAGGGTGCCACGCTGCGTGAAGCTGCGCTGGCCGCGATCGACGCGACACAGTTTTATCCCGGCTGGGGCCAGGCCCGTTTGCGCGCCATGATCGCCAATCGGCCCGACTGGTGCGTTTCGCGCCAGCGCAATTGGGGTGTGCCCATCCCGTTTTTCCTGCACAAGGAAAGCGGCCAGGCGCATCCGCGCACGCTGGAACTGCTGGAACAGGTGGCACAGCGTGTCGAACAGGAAGGCATAGAGGCCTGGTTCAAGCTCGATGCGGCGGATTTGCTGGGCGAGGAGGCCGCGCAGTACGAAAAAATGCGTGACACCCTGGACGTTTGGTTCGATTCCGGCACCACGCATTGGTCGGTGCTGCGCGGTACCGAACACGGCGCTGATTTTACCTACCCGGCGGACCTCTATCTGGAAGGTTCGGACCAGCATCGCGGCTGGTTCCATTCTTCGCTGCTCACCGGTTGTGCCATGGACGGCAGGGCGCCGTATAAAGGTTTGCTGACGCATGGTTTCGTGGTCGATGGACAAGGACGCAAAATGTCCAAATCCATGGGCAACGTCATCGCGCCGCAAGAGGTGTCGAACAAATTCGGCGCTGAAATATTGCGGCTGTGGGTGGCCGCGACCGATTATTCGGGCGAACTGTCGATTTCCAATCAAATTCTCGATCGGGTGGTCGAGGTATACCGGCGCCTGCGCAATACCTTGCGTTTCCTGCTCGCCAACGTGGCGGATTTCGATGTCACGCGGCAGGGCGTGGCGCCGCAGCGCCTGCTCACGCTGGACCGCTACGCGCTGGCACTGACGCGCAAGCTGCAGGCGCAGTGCGAGGCGGATTATGCGCGCAACGAATTTCATCGCGTCGTGCAGGCGCTGCAAAACTTCTGTTCGGAAGATTTGGGTGCGTTCTATCTGGACGTGCTGAAGGATCGCCTGTACACCACCGCGGCTGACTCCCACGCGCGGCGCTCGGCGCAAACGGCGCTGTGGCACATCACCGAAACGCTGGTGCGGCTGATGGCGCCGGTGCTGTCTTTCACCGCGGAAGAAATCTGGCATACCCTGCATGGCGATCCAGACGACAGTGTGATGTTGCACGCCTGGTATGCGCTGCCGCAAGTGGATGCCGAGGCCGAATTGCTGGCCGATTGGGGCGCCCTGCGCGGCATACGCGCCGAAGCGATGAAAATGCTCGAGTCCTTGCGCACCGAAGGCAAGATCGGTTCGTCGCTACAGGCGGAAGTGGACATTTACGCAGCGCCGGCAAAATTTCGCCTGCTGGAAACGCTGGGTGACGATTTGCGTTTCGTCCTCATCACCTCCGCGGCACGCCTGCACTCAGTACCCGATGCGGCGGAAGAGCGTATCGCCGCCACCGCGTCGGCGCATAGCAAGTGCGGGCGTTGCTGGCACTGGCGCGCCGACGTCGGTACGAACGCAGAACACCCCGAACTTTGCGGCCGCTGCGTTTCAAATCTGTTTGGTCAGGGTGAAGCGCGCGACCATGCCTAGGATGGGCATCTGGCTGATATTGGCCAGCGTGGTCGTGATACTGGATCAGCTCACGAAATACGTGGTCGTGAGCGGAATGTCTTATGGGGAAACCTGGCACATCGCCAGTTTTTTCGACCTCGTGCATGTGCGCAATACGGGCGCGGCATTCAGTTTTCTCGCCGGGCATTCCGGATGGCAGCGCTGGTTTTTCATCGCGCTGGCCGTCGGCGTATCGATCTGGCTACTGCGCATGCTCGCGCACCATGCCGCGGAGGCATTGATGGCCTGCGCGTTGGCGCTGGTGCTGGGCGGCGCCGTCGGCAACGTGATCGACCGCGTCGCGCGTGGATCGGTGGTGGATTTCCTGTCGTTCCACCTCGGTGAACATTACTGGCCGGCGTTCAACGTGGCCGATTCCGCCATATGCGTCGGTGTGGCACTTATGCTGCTCGATCAATTTCGCAAGCGTCCGGGCGAGGATGATGCGCCCGAACCGCACAATCAAGGATAAAACTACACATGACCCGACAAGTCGCAGATTCAAGCCTCGTGACGTTGCATTTCCGCCTGTCCCTGCCGGGAGGAGGCGAGTTGATCAGCACATTTGATGCAGCACCCGCGACGCTACAACTGGGTAAAGGGGAGCTTGCGCCGGGGCTGGAACGTTGTCTCGCGGGTTTGTACGAGGGCGACCGCAAGGTATTCGAAGTCGCTCCCGATGAGGGCTTCGGGCTGCGTCAGGATCGGCTCGTGCAGCGCATCCCGCGCGCAGACTTACCCAGCGAAATCGAACTGGCGCCGCAGGCCGTGATCGAATTTTCGGCAACGGACGGGACCAAATATGCCGGAGTGGTGGTCGATCTGGACGACGAGGATGCCACCATAGATTTCAACCATCCGCTGGCAGGCAAAACCGTGCGGTTCGAGGTGCTGGTGGTTGGCGTGTGTTGAAAGGATAGCTGTCATGCAGGTCATGCTTGCAACTCCGCGCGGCTTTTGCGCCGGCGTCGAGCGCGCCATAGAAATCGTGGAGCGCGCCCTGGCGCGCTTCGGCGCGCCTATCTACGTGCGCCACGAGGTGGTGCATAACACCTATGTGGTGGAGGATTTGCGCCGCAAGGGCGCAATTTTCATCGAGTGTCTGGATGACGTGCCGGCCGGCGCAACGCTCATTTTCAGCGCCCACGGCGTGCCGAAATCCGTGCGCATCGAGGCCGAAGCGCGCGGTCTGCGCGTGTTCGACGCCACCTGTCCACTGGTCACCAAGGTGCATGTCGAAGTCGCGCGCATGCGCGAACAGGGGCGCGAAATCATCATGATAGGCCACCGTGGCCACCCCGAAGTGGAGGGTACGATGGGACAGGCCGGGGACGGCATATACCTGGTCGAAAATCTGGTCGAGGTGCAAGCGCTGCAGGTCGCAAACCCGGACCGCCTGGCCTATGTTACGCAAACCACGCTTTCGGTGGACGATGCGGCCGCCATCGTGGCGGCGCTCAGACAGCGCTTTCCGTCCATAGTCGGCCCGAAAAAGGACGACATTTGTTATGCCACGCAGAACCGTCAGGATGCGGTCAAATTCGTGGCGCCGCAGTGCGACCTCTTGCTCGTCGTCGGGTCGCAAAACAGTTCCAACTCCAACCGTCTGTGCGAAGTCGCGCGCAACGTGGGAGTGGAAGCGCATCTGGTCGACACTGCCGACGATATACGTCCCGAATGGGTCCAGGGTAGGCGGCACATAGGCCTTACCGCAGGTGCTTCGGCGCCTGAACTGCTGGTCGATCAGGTGATTGCGCGGCTGCGCGAACTGGGCGCCAATACAGTACGGACGCTCGAAGGTGTGCCGGAGAAGGTTAGTTTTCCCCTGCCGAAAGAACTGGCCGGCGGCTGATTTGCCGGGCGCTGTAGGTCGTATGCAAAATTGAGGCCGCCTTTGGGCGGCCTTTTGCTTTCAGACCTTCATCCTGAGGTAGCGTTTCGGCCGAAAGTTACGCAGGCGAAGGCCGCGGGCACCCGCCGCTACTTACAATTCCCGTTAATGGTGCGCCTCGCGGTACCAGAAGCTCTTTACACCACAAGGAATCGGAACCGAGGCGCCGGCCTGTCTTTGCACTCCACTACCCGTGTTATAGAGCACCGAAAGTTTTGCACCTTTCGTACAGTCTATGCCTGCCGCTGCTGCAGAGCCTCCGGCGCCTGTTCCAATACTGTCCTGGCCCAGCACGGCGGTTCCCTCCTTTATGAAGCCCTGCCCGGAAAATCCGGCGAAGGTGCGCGCATTTGCCGGATTGCCGGTACCCGTGTTGTTGATGAGGCCGCCGAAGGTCGCATCCAGACCATATAGCTTGGATAACCCAGGCGGCTGACACTGATTTGCCTGCTCGTCGGTCTTATACGTTCCGAAACGCAGCACGTTGAAAAATACCGACGGTGCGCCCGTAACGATTTCGCTCGTACCAAGATAAAACGCCCAGCCTCCTTTGGTTGCCCATGCCGTATCGGTTACTGCGGTGTTGAACTGACTGACCGTGTCTGTTGTGGTGACATCGACCAGATCCGAGGTGCCGAATACGGTGGTATCCGTCGACGCCGAAGTTCCCGTGCCAAAATCCTTGATCATGAACAAGGCGTTGCGGGGATCACTATCTGTCATCACCTTTGTGGGATGCTGTATGTCACCGCTACCGACAAACACGCCATCGTAGCGCTGCCCCTTGAATTGCAGTTTGACTGCGACAGGCGGAAAGAAAATTTTCCGCTGCGGGGAGTTGGCCGTGAGCGAACTGCTCGACGACAGCGCAGCCAACTGCTTGCCCTTCCATGTGGCCGGGTCGGAGGCGCCGACGTCGAAACGCCACAAATTTCCTGCCATGTCGCCCACATAAAGCCGGTCCGTGAGCGCCTGACCATCCTGATCTGAGTTCAATACCGAAACATCGGAAGGGATACTCCAATCCACTCCTGCAAGCGTGCCGCCCGATGCCGATGGAACTCCGTTTGCGAGTTTACGGATGAGCGCCCCGGTACGTGCGTTTATGACAAATAGCGCGCGGCCCATGGTGTCTTGCGACGATACAGTTGCAGCGTCTTGATTGAGGTCGTAGCCACCACCGCCTATCAATGCCAGCGTGTAAGTTGCCGTACTGGTGTCCGCCGTCAATTTCACGAGCTTGGCAGGCTGGAGTGCGGAGAATGTAAAGCCCAGTTCGGCGTAATCGGAGCTGGACGAGCAGGTCGCGCCGAGGCAGATCGCATTATTGCTTATCCTCCACATCAGCTTGGGCTGATCCGGAACGGTTACGTCCAAGGCGTAATAGCCGCGTCCGCCGCGATGCATGCCGAAATATAGATAGACGAAGTCACCCTGGGTGGAGTCAATGACGCCATCGCGGTTGACGTCGTTGCTCAGTATCGTGATGGGGCCATCAGCGACTTCTACCAAAGGTCCTGCCACATTGTTCATCAGAGCCTGGGCAGAACCGAGCGCCTCCTCGACGAAAAACGTCCATTGTTCCGAGCCGTCGCAGGTGTCGACCGCATGCAGCATGCCATCATGAGTGAGGTAATAGACCCATTGCTTGCGTGCATCCTCCGACGCACTTGCGCTGCCCTGGCACGCTGACAGCCCAGTTGTACCGTCGCGCGGGCGTCCATCGTACGCTACGATGCGCGGGGACGAATGTATGATGCCTGCATGCGGCCAGTCGCGCCATACCGTGCAGGCGGTACTGTCCGTGGCATCGATGCAAGCCGAATTACCTGTATTGCCACCACGCAGATAGTTGATCAGTGACGAACGTTGGGCATCGTTCATCGAGGCGTTGCCAAGACGGGTTTTTGTTATGGCTGTGTTGGCTTCCGTTACCTGGGCCGCGCCATCCGTGCTCAGGTTGACTCCTGTGGATCCGCTGATGAACGTATATACCTTGCGGTTGTCCGGCCTGATGCTCGAAGAATGCAACAACTGATAACCTGTACCTCCCCTCTGCGGATTGCCTCCGTCGCCCAAACCGCCGGCAATCCAAAAACTTGAACTTTGATCGTTAATGGTGCTGATCAGGGTGTTGTTGATGTCGGTCGTGACTTTTTCGATGTTGTAGACGCTGCTGCCGATCAAGCCGCCATCGACCTGATTTTGACCGATTACGCAAACATCGATCGGTTTTTGGTTGCCTTGTGCGTCGCGGTCGAAGGGGCTGGTGCCGCACACACTTTGGCCATGCCCAAACTTGAATTTCTTGAGGGTGCCGCTCCACGCCTGTGCGTTGGTGGGGGCAAAAAAGCCCATGAACACGTCCGAGCTGGTCGCGGCGCGACTATAGGCGGAAGCTGGCACGGTCGGGCTTGCGAGCACGGGCGTCCACTCGCGAATCGCGGCCAGCACTTCCGATAGTGCGGTTGCGAGACTGCCGCTGTCCTGCGCGACGAAATTCAGTCCGCCCCCTTTCTCCGCCGCATTTTTCAGCACGGGCGGGTTCGCACCGCCAAAACCTATGGTGTGCGTAACGATAGGTTGGGTTCCCGAAATCAAATCCGTCCTAGCGCTGACGCCGTTAGGATCAGCCGGGCCGGGGGAAATGTCCGTGCGGTACATGTAGTAGGCAAGTTCGTCCAGCCATACATAGCGTCCGGTTGACAAGTCAGTGGGGCCATAAGGCACGCCCGCAAGTTCCTGCTGGCCGGTTGTAGTCTCCGGGCTGGTATTGGAGGACGTGTCCTTGGTCGTATTAGGCGAAATGGTAGCGCCGTTGAGTTGCTGTGCGAGCACCGAGGCGCTGGTGGCTGGCGTGAAATATTGATCCGCATTGCCATCGTCATCCGGCCCGCCGTCGGTGATCAGTACGACATAATTCTTCTGGCACGAGGCGGGGTTGGCGATACTGGGGTTGGACAGCATGGGGCTGCGGTAATTGTTCGCGACCAGACAGTCTGTATTGGCCTGCGCGCTACTGCAAATGGCTTGAGTGTCCCTGATATCGGTTTCTGTGCCGCCCGCAGCTGCCGCCCCGGAATTTGTTCCAAATTTCGGCGTTCCTCCCGAGAAGTACAAAAACGCTTCGTATAAGGATTCCGTGAGCGGCGTCTGTGACGCCGCAACGATAGAATTGATTTTGTCAATCAGCCCCCGGCGGTTATTGAACTGAGCCCAATCGCTACTAGAGGCGGGATAGGTGTCCGTAGCGCTACCAGCGCAGACCGGAATCTGGATACTGACATTGGTGACAGCCGTACTCGATGCGTTGCTCACCTGAAACTGCCGCTGCGTAGTGTCTATCGCCGTGATGGTTGTCGTGAGATTTCCCCCGCCCGAGGCCGCGCCCGGAACGATGATCGTATCGCTAATTGAAAATCCCAAGGTTGACTGTACCGTGACGACGTTTGACGCCGCGAGCATGGTTCCAGGCGTACTTACGCCCATAGCGGTACAGACCTTCGTGCCCATTGGCCGGATCGCGTAGGCGATGTTTCCGCCGTCAGTACCGCCGCCGGCGGCAATACTACGTTGCTTGTTAAAAACCTCCAGGCCGAATCGAACGCCATTTGCAGTCGTAACCAGATTTGTTAGCGCATCTTTCGCGATTTGCAGGCGCGTTTTTCGACCTATCGGGGCACCAGTGGGACCCTTCGGACCAAATTTCCAGTTCAGATAATTTACCGAGTACATATCGGACGCGGGGACGCTAGCCCAATCCACGCCCTGACCGCTGTCACTTATGTAGGAATCCGTCGTTCCCCAGGCGGTGTTGAAAGTTTGTGTCTGTCGCAAGTGGTGCGCTGAGGTGTCGCTGCTCTCGCAGTCATGAACAAGGCTGTCTTCGAAAGCCTGAAGGGTATAGACGGTGTACGTGGTCGTCGAACTTGTTATGCAGTTCTGGGTGCTTGGGCAATTATTGTCATTACATGCGCCGCCGAGTTGGGATTGGCAGCTACTAATGTTATCAGCTGGTGGATTGCAGCTTCTATAGTAGGTATCAGATCCGATTTGAAACGAATCCCCAGGGGTGCAACTCGCCGTACTTTGACTTGGGGATGCACCAGGAACTAGAGGCGTGGAAACGTGAGACCAAGTTCCGCCCCCGCATTGGTTTGCGTTATAAAAATTGCCGAACGCAGTACGTTGCTCGGGCGTTCCCTGCGGGTTGCCAGAAAACGTACATCCGGAGTACTTGTCCAAATAGAATGTCGAGAACAATGTCGCGAAGGCGCAACTTCCGGACGTGGTTGCAGTGACGCATGAACCGCCGTAATACATGGCTTGCGATAGTGCGTCGCGGTACAAATTGTTGGTGCCCTGGAGAACGCATTGCGTGCAAGTGATCCCACCCGTTCCAGTTGCCAGTTGAGCGGTTATGTCATAGTACGCATCGGTGCCGGTTTCCAGTCCAAAAGCAGGCGCTTGATTGTTTGCCCGATTTCCATGCCAGGCATTGAACAATTCGTTGCTGACAATGAATTGGGTGAGGGACGTTTGCGAGGATTCTCCGACATTGATGTTTGAGTATCCGTAGGTTGCTCGCCATTGCGCAAGAATTGCGTCGGCGTTGGACCCAGACGTTACCGTGCCATTCGAATTCGTGTCGGCGATTGCGGTGGCGATCTGGGTTGTCATGCGCCGGTGCACGAACCCTCCGTGGTCTGCCTTCAGTCCAGCCCAGCCTGCCGTGCTCTGGTTAGCTCCTGAGCTGTTGTTCTGTATTCGGATCGGCTGACCATGATCGCCTGTCGCTCCGTTTCCGCCGGTACCCGCTTCGCGATACGACGTTCCATCCCGTGCGGGCGACGGGTTTTCAGTGAAATCGTTGTCGCCAGCCAATCCGAGCGTTCCGGTTCGGCGCGTAAGTGCTACGTTGGAAGTAGAGACGATGCTCGCATTCCCGTTGCGATTTATCCCAGGATAGCGCGACCGAGCGGGCCCGCCATCGATATTTACTCCAGTCAGGCTCAGCCACCGGTTCCATCGCAACCATTTGTGGCCTAGGTATTTGCCGGCGTTGGCAGGCGTGTTGGAGGGTGCAAAGATGGTGGACGGGATGAGTGCGGACTGCGCGGCAGCGCATTTGTTGCGCGAAGAAAAATCCGTTCCGTTCGTCCAAGTCAAATTAGCCCGAATTTGTGGGTTGCCGTCCGCATCGCCGCTCTCGCGCTTCCATCCTCGCCAGCGGTTATAAGAAGTTGAACGGAGCCGGTCGTCGTTTTCCGAAGTGCCGCCAGGTAACCAGTAAATCCACGACAGATCATTGTAATTGCGCCACACATGGCGCGAATTGAAGCCAATCTGGACGCCATGCACAGAGGGCGTAATGCTGCCGTTGGAGATGGAGCTGTCCAGGCTGTCCGTGCCGCGCGCATAGTTGCGTGCGGCGCGCCACAGGGCAATACGTGCTTCCGGTGTCGTGCCGGCCCAGTAACCGGCTTTCGCGAGGGGGCTACGGTCCGACGGTGTCGCGTACATGACTGTACCGGTGGCCGCTGTCGCGCTACCGGCTGCGGGGGCATTTGTAACCGAATATTGGAATTGGGTGCTTGAATTGGAGGCCGGAAGTGCGCTCACCGTAAACGTGCCGTTGTAGCGGCTGTCGGCCACGTTGTAGATGGTGACGGTATTGCCGACACTGAGGTTGTGGCTGACAGTGGTTGTTGCGGTTACAGCCGTTCCACTGGCGCTGATGCTCGAAATCGGCAACGCATCAAGCGCTATTACTTCCCGCGCAATGTGTGCGCTCGCCCAATTGACATAAGGACCCCAGCCGTTAGTGCCTGATGCCGCCGTAGTGGTTATCCCAGGCGTAATCCAGATCTGGAATTTGTTCGTGGGGGATACCTTGCGAACAATGTGGGAACTATTTATGGCCTTGAGAAAGTTTTGCACAATGGCAACCTGGTTGTCCGGAGGGGTGCCGACTTGGTTCAAATCTTTTATTGTTACGAGGTCGCCGGCTTCAAGTCCCAGGCTTGACGAAAGGGTGATTTCGACGATCGTGGCATCCAGCGCGTTATTTGACCCAGGTACGGTTATCACGTTTGCGTTTGCCGAACTATCCGGGGAAACGAAACCTCCCTGTGCTTGCGTATATTGGTAGCCTGAAGATAGCGGTGTGGCATCATTGTCATTGCTGTTGCCAATAACGCGCAGATCATTCCAGAGGTATTCGATGTGCGAGTTGTAATCGCCGGGGTATTCGGTCCATCCGTCAGGGGCATTCATGGAATCCGACGTGTCCAGCAGGATCAATATGGCTGGCTCCGCGTAGGCGCCGTTGGTCGGGGTGGCAAGGTAAATGTCTGTGTCCCTGGCCCAGGCGGGCGCAAGCGCGGCGGGGTTGAGCAGTACGAGAAGGAGCAGGCGCGCAGTGAAGCGCATGAATGCAGAGTGCGGGGCGTTCATGGGGTTCATCCTGTTGCGCCGGGTTCAGAGGCTGATACTGCAATCGGGGCCGCCGGCGAAGGTGTAGATGCCTTCGTTTACGGCAATTTGCCCGGTAAACATTCGCGTGGTATCGGATACGATGCCGCGGACGTTGAAAGTGTGAATGCAGAACGGTTGATTGAAACCGCTGGTCATTTGGGTTGCTGTGCCCAGCCACGATACCGGGTCGGCGGCGCGCGGCAGGGATACCTGCACATCGACGTTCTGACCATCTATGGTTTGGGTGAAACTGAACAGATTGACCGTGCTAGGGGCCGCCTGTGCCGTGCTGCCGACGAAGCGGCAACTGATGGCGTTATCGTTGACGCTCAGGCAGTCGCGCGAAAAGCGGCCCAGATTCGAATTGATGTAGGACACTACGGCTACTTCTCCGAGGCTGAACTGGCGCTCCGCGACTTCGGACACGCCGCCGATGCGCAGTTCCACGACGTTGGTTTTGATCATTACCACTACCAGCAGGGTCATCACAGCCAGGAATATAAGGCTTATGACCAATACCACACCTTTTTGTGCGCGCATGACCATCCTTTTTTAACAGGCTGAATTGACGGAAGGCGTGCTTCCTGCCGTCCCGCCCTGAAAGCCGCCGCGTCCCGAGCAATTGCGTAACATGGCAACCTGCGTGAACACTCGACGCAGATAGTTGCATTGAGTTCCGCCTTCGGCACTTGCGCTGCATGTGAAGTCGGCGGTGCCGTCGTCATCGAGATCGTAGCTGCGGCCTGCGTCGCTATAGGTCTGGATGCTGGGCGAGCGCACGAGCACAGCCACTCGGACGGCTATGACGCGCGCCCAGAATTCAGGCGGAATAGTGGCGTCCGTCGGCGCCACGAAGCGGTCTACGATGCCGTCTGGCGTGCTGCTCCAGGGCGGGGCCGCAATGGTCCCATCGGCGTTGAAGGTGACGCCATCGACACCGAACATGACGCTAAAACGCTCTACGCCCTCCGCAAGTGGTACCGCGACAAATTGCGGCCCGTTTGTGCCTGGCTGTAATTCCCAGCGAAACAAGGTGGGGATGGCGCGCCGGTCGGAAGATTGCGAACAGTCGGAGCCGGTCATGCGGCTGCAGGGGGCAACCTGGTAGAGGTGCGTCTGATATTCGAACACCGGTGCCGGCGTACTCGAATTGTCGCTCGCGAGCATGGTTTTGATCTTGTTTGCGGCGGCGAGGTTGTCGAACTGGGAGCCCTTGAACAGCAGCGTTTGGGGATCTTCGGAGGTGACGGACTGAATGAATACGCGGGTTGAAAAGCCGCTAAGCGCGGAAAGTTGTGTCTTCAGGTTGGTCAGCCGCGCTGCCAGACCGGTGCCACTGGTTGACAGGTACGATTCCCCGTTCAGTGCGCCGCGCACGATCAGTACGGGGTTTCCAGACTGAAAATTGGCGGCAGAGATGCAGGGATACTTGCTCGGTGCAGTGAGTTGCGGACCCAGGTACTCAATCGGGCTTTGCAAATCGAAAACCCAAGCACGAGTTGTGACCACTGTCGCCGTGCAGTCGTTACTGACATCAGAGGTAAAAACGGAAAGATTGGAGTAGGTCGAATTGAGATTGTCTACATCCAGTGAGTTGGCACCAATGCCGTAGAACCCACCCAGACGCAGATCGTCGATGATCGATCGCATCGCGGTAGTGGCATTGTCCTGCATCTGCGCGGAATCGTCGTGTGCGCGCAGGCTGCGCGAGGCATTCACCATCAGGCTCACGAGTCCCAGCGACAGGACGATGCCTATCGTGATCGATACCATCAGTTCGATCAAGGTCAGGCCGGCGTGCTGCGTGGGCACGCCGCGCATGCCGGCGGGGAAATCAGAAGGGTTCATGGAGTGTCAAGTCCAGCCAGATGACGCGCCGCGTGGCATCGTTCAGATTGCCCTGACGGTCGCGGTAAATGTTGGCGTCGCGGCCACAACTCAGATCGCTCGCCGGGGCCACCGTAGGCAAATCTCCCTGCCAGGCGACGCTGATGCGAAAGGTGTTGTTGTTGACGCTAGTACGTTGTTCTATACATCCGCGTGCCAGCAGCAAGCCGCCGACGCGGCGTTGATTATTGCCGCTGCCGCTCAGTTCGCCGGAACCGAGCAAGTCGCGCTCCCAGATTGCAACGTCGTAAGCGGCGCGCTGGATAGCGTTGCACGTATCCGATCGACAATCCCTGCTGATAGTGCGCGGCGTGCTATTGGCCGCGGCAGGCGCCGTTACCGGGGCGGCTCCGGCGTATTGCAGGCCGATCTGGATATTTACGCTGGGGGTGCACACGCTGGAACCGGCGCCGGTGAAGTCGGTCGGGCACTCACGGGCGCCACTCGCATTGGTCGGATAGCTGGCGTACTGGTTAGCCTGCATGCGCTCCGCAATGTCATGCACGAGATTGAGCGCGACATGGCGCTGGTAGGCCTCGAAGCCCATTTGCTGGCCTTTGATGATGAGCGCCCCCAAGCCGAGCAGGCCGAACATCAGTATGATCAGGGTGACAAGTACTTCTATCAGGGAAAAACCTCGGCATTTCAAGAACATGCGCTTGCTCCGCTGTCCTGGCTCTTGTCCACGATATTGACGCGCCCAGTCGGCCCGAAATACAGAGTGCGAAACGCATCAGTGCCGGCGCTCACACGCAGGCCGGTGAGCGTAACGCTGCCGTTTGCCAGTTCTGCGATGCGGCCATTGGGCAGAAAGGTCAGACGGCTAGGTACGGCGCCGCCGCTATTCGTACAAATTTTCAGGGCGGTCGGCAAGGTATCGCTGGTTTTGATGATTTCCGTGCTGGCGACGGTGCCGTTGCCATCCGCGTCGGCCGCCAGTTGCCAGCCCGTCGTGACGCCATTGGCGACGGTGAAGTCGAGAAACACCTGTTGTTGGCCCTCGACAGCCTGCACGCGTGCCAGTGCGAGGTCGTGCTGCAATTCGGATGTGGTGGCCCGCACACGCTGCTGCGCGACGAAACTGGAAAAATTCGGCGCTGCAGCCGCCAGCAAAATCGCCGCAATGGCTATCACCACGAGCAGTTCGACGATGGTGAAGCCGGCCGCAGCGGTATCGCGGGACATGAGCTTATTTCCAGTCATAGGCGCCCGACGGGCGGCTGCAGGTGGCTGTCGCGCAGGCGTTTCCGGTATCGCGCCAGCGCTGTCCATTGCTATTCACGACGAGCATGCCGTCACCGTTCATCGGGCCGGTCGTGATGGGCGCGATGGTCATCGTATAGCGCGGCCTCTGGCCGGCTGTGTTGTCGGCGTAAACAGTGGCGCTGCCGTAGTAGGTGGAAACGTCGCTGCCTGCTGCACTGCCCACGCCGGCAGAGGAATCGCTGCATGTCGTGCCGACGCAGATGGCATAGGCGCGCGCATTGGTGAGGTATTGCTCCTGCTGTTGCGCCAGGTCGGACAGATATTGCTGGGCGCTGGAACGCCGGGCGCGCTTGATGTATTCGCTGTAATTCGGGATCGCGATCGCCGCCAGAATCGCCACCACGGCGACGGTGATCATCAGTTCGATCAGGGTAAAGCCGCGCGCGTGTGTGGGCTGGCTCATAGAGAGATATTTTTCCATTGTGGCAGTTCGGACTGTAAGTTTGTCGGGCTCAGGGTGCCAGTCCATCCCGACGAAAGGCTCGCGTGTCGGTATGGGCGGCAGAATGCAATATTAGACATGATCCAAATGCGCGACGTATACTCGAAGCATGGACGGCCCTTCTGACCATGACGATTTTGCTGACCGCCTGCAGCGGCACGGTGTGACCCTCACGCATCAGCGTCTGGAAATTGCCGCCGTGTTGTTTCGAACCATGGAACATCTTTCGGCGGATCAGATACTTGCGCGCGTGAATGCACGCAACGCGCAGGTTTCGAAGGCAACCGTTTATAACACGCTGAAATTGTTTCTAGAAAAGGGACTTTTGCGTGAAGTGATCGTAGACCCGGATCGGGTGTTCTACGACCCGAATGTTGCGCCGCACCACCATTTATATGACGTAACGACCGGGCATTTGACCGATATTCCGGCCGAAGCGATCACGCTGGCCCGCCTGCCGCAACTGCCGGATGGCATGGTGGTGGAAGGTGTCGATATCGTGATCCGGACGCGGCCGCTCAATCCCCCCTGAACCATGCGCCCGCGGCGCACTGTGCTGATATACCTACGGAGTTGGCAATGACTGATACGCTCATCATTTTCGATACGACCATGCGTGACGGCGAACAAAGCCCCGGCGCCGCCATGAGCCGTGACGAAAAGGTCCGCATCGCGCGCGCGCTGGAGCGCATGCGCGTCAACGTGATCGAAGCCGGGTTTGCCGCAGCTTCGCCGGGAGATTTCGAATCGGTGCGCGCGGTGGCGGAAAGCGTGCGCGAATCCACCATCTGTTCGCTCGCGCGGGCAAACGAAAATGACGTGCGCCGCGCCGGCGAGGCCATACGCCCGGCTGCCTCCGGGCGTATCCACACCTTCATCGCGACCAGCCCCATCCACATGGAGAAAAAATTGCGCATGGCGCCCGATCAGGTGGTCGAGCAGGCCGTGCGCGCGGTCAAATGGGCGCGTGAATACACCGACGACGTCGAATTTTCCGCCGAAGACGCAGGCCGTTCCGAACTTGATTTCCTGTGCCGCATATGCACCGCGGTGATCGATGCCGGCGCGCGCACCATCAATATTCCGGATACCGTCGGCTACAACGTGCCGCACCAGTTCGGGAGCGTTTTGCGGCAACTCATAGAGCGCGTTCCGAACAGCGACAAGGTGGTGTGGTCGGTGCATTGCCATAACGATCTGGGTCTTGCCGTGGCCAATTCGCTTGCCGCCGTGCTGGCCGGGGCGCGTCAGGTGGAATGCACAGTAAACGGCCTGGGCGAGCGTGCCGGCAATGCTTCGCTGGAAGAAATCGTGATGGCCGTGCGCACCCGCCGCGACGTGTTCACCTGCGATACGCGCATCGATTCGACGCAGATTGTCCCCACCTCCAAACTGGTGAGCCAGATTACCGGCTATCCCGTGCAACCCAACAAGGCCGTCGTGGGCGCCAATGCATTCGCGCACGAATCCGGGATACACCAGGACGGCGTGCTGAAGCACCGCGAAACCTACGAAATCATGCGCGCCGAAGACGTGGGCTGGAGTACCAACCGGCTCAGCCTGGGCAAACTGTCTGGGCGCAATGCATTCAAAACCAAGCTGCAGGAACTGGGCATCGCGCTGGCGTCGGAAGAGGCGCTCAACGCCGCCTTTGCGCGCTTCAAGGTGCTGGCCGATAAAAAGCGCGAAATTTTCGACGAGGATTTGCAAGCCCTGATAGGCGAAGACGGTCCGCAGGGTAACGATGACCGTTATGGCCTGGTGTATCTACGCATCCACAGCGAAACCGGCGAGGTGCCGCAGGCCAGCGTCACGCTCAGCGTGGGCGGCGCCGAACAGGCAACACAGTCGCAAGGTTCCGGGCCGGTCGATGCCTGTTTCCGCGCCATCGAAAGCATCGTGCATAGCGGCGCGGAACTGCTGCTCTATTCGGTCAATGCCATTACCACCGGAACCGACGCGCAGGGCGAAGTGACGGTACGGCTGGCCAAGGACGGTCGCGTGGTAAACGGCCAGGGTGCGGATACCGACATAATCGTGGCGTCCGCCAAGGCCTACCTTAATGCGCTCAATCGGCTCGTGAGCGGGGTCGAGCGGCTCAATCCGCAGGCCGAAGAAACGGTCTGAAGCGGGGGGGCGCGGCCTCAGCGCGTGAGCCGCGCGTAGGCCGTACAGCCAGCAAACAGCAGCACCGCCAGCACGATTTCGGCAATGGCCAGGCGCGCCGACGCGCCGCTGTCGGATGTCGCGCGCACCAGCCCTTCCGCAAGGTACAGCAGGCTGGCGAGCGACATCCACTGGTGCGTGTAGCGCCGCGCCCGCAGCAGCCCGAACACCGCCCCCAACAGCGGCAATACCTTCAGCACCAGCCAGGATCCGCCCGGCCGCAACGGCGCAAGCCATAATTCCCACGCCGTGCCCAGCATGATGAGCGCGATGAGGCTAAGCACCGCGGTCAAGTTGGCGAGGCGGGCGCTCATGCCGACAGGCGCACGGCAAATTGCGCCAGGCGCCGGCCCAGCGCCAAAGCCAGCGTCGCCTCGTCCTCGCTCAAGCTCGGGTCGCCCAGTGCTCCGGCGACGTGGCTCGCGCCGTAGGGCGTGCCGCCACCCTGCGTGGCGTTGAGGGCCGGCTCCGTGTAGGGCAGGCCCAGCACCAGCATGCCGTGATGCAACAAGGGCAACATCATCGACAATAACGTGCTTTCCTGCCCGCCGTGCATGCTGGCCGTGGATGTGAATACGGCAGCCGGCTTGCCGGCCAGGGTGCCGGCGTGCCACTGCGTTCCGGTGCCGTCGAGAAAATACTTGAGCGGGGCGGCCATGTTGCCGAAGCGCGTCGGGCTACCCAGCGCAAGTGCCGCGCAGCTTTCCAGATCGGCCAGCGTCACATAGGGAGCGCCGTTGTCGGGTACGGCCGGCGCGACCGCTTCGCACACGGTGGATACGGGCGCCACGGTGCGCAGACAGGCCTGGGCGCCCGGCACGCTATCCGCGCCGCGTGCGACCATGCGCGCGAGGTTGCGCACGGAACCGTTGCGGCTGTAATAAAGAACGAGTATTTGTGCAGGCTTCATGGTCCGGCTCGCAATGAATCGGCGCGATTATGGCCGATTCCTGTGCTGTGGCGCGTGCACCGCCGCAGCCGCAGGACGTCGTGAGCGACAAGTTTGAGGGGTGGTGGTGGCTTTCAATCTGATGGCGCGCCTGGCGCGCTTCGACTTTCTGCCCATACGGGTGCTGCGCCGCTTCATAAGCGCCCGCTGCGCGCAGACCGCGGCCGGACTGGCTTTCGTGACGCTGATCGGGCTGGTGCCCATCATGAGCGTGACGGTTGCGGTACTGGCTCGCCTGCCCGATTTTGCGGATTTCGGCGGGCACGTGGAAAAATTTCTGCTGAGCTACCTGCTGCCCCAACGGGCCGGCGACGTGGTGGCCAAATATGCGTTGATGTTTTCCGCCAAGGCGGCGGACTTGACGCGCGTGGGCGCCCTGGCCGTGGCGGTGACGGCAACCCTCATCCTGCACACCATAGACCGCGAACTGAACGTTATTTTTCGCGTCGGCCGCACGCGCCCGTTGTGGAAATCGTTTTTGCTCTACCTCGTGCTGCTCATGCTGGGGCCTGCCGTGCTGGGTGCACTGCTGGCGGGCTACACCTACTTTCTGAGCGCGTCCTTCGGCATCATTCCGACGCCGCCCTGGGCGCGCGGGGTGCTGGTGCCGGTGGCTACCTTGCTTCCGCTGTGGCTGTTGCTGGCGGGGCTTTTTGCGGCGGTGCCCAATCGCAGCGTGCGCGCGCGCGACGCCTTGATCGGCGGCGCGGTCGCCGTCGTGGGCCTGGAAAGCAGCCGCGCGACGCTGGCCTGGTATTTCGCCCAAATGCCCAGTTTTACGGTGCTGTACGGCGCCTTCTGGGCGGTGCCGGTATTTTTGCTGTGGCTGCAACTGTCCTGGGGCATCGTGCTGGTTGGTGCGCTGGTGTGCGCGGAACTGGACCGCAGAACGCCGGCCCAGGCAGAACGAAAGCGGCGCAGCGATCCGGCTTCGGACCATGCCTGAAGGATTGCCGCAGCGACCTTACGGTGCCGCTCAGATCGGATAGGGGTCGGCGTCGAACTGGAATAAATCGGCATTGGCCGTCTGCTGGTCGAAACCGCGCATGCGCCCTTGCGATACGCAGATTCTTTCGCCCACCTGCCAGATCATCACGAAGCGCCGCGCCACGCAGGTGCCGCGCGGCGTGATGAGTGCCTCGCGCGGGCGCGTGGCGGCGAGTGGGGGCAGGCGCAGGGCGGGCACCGGAATGTCGTCGTGCTTGCCGGAGCGGAAAGCCACCTGCACCGGCTGCGCCTTGGGCGCAACCATTTCCAGGCCGACTTCCATGTGTTCCGGATTATCGCTGCGCAGCCAGCGTATCAGGCAGATTGCCCAGGCATCGCTATCCGGACTGCGCAGTGCCGCCACGGCACCGGGACGCAATTGCGTCATTTCGCCGCCCACGTGCATGGCGGCGAAGCCGTTTGCGCTTTCGTTCTCTACCATCCACTCGGATATGGGGGCCGCTGCATTGACGGGCGCATTGCCCGCCGTGAGCAATTGCCATACTTCGGCGAGGCCGGTACAAAGTTGCGCGCGGTAATTATTGTGGCGGCGCTTCAGCGCGCGCTTGGGCGGTTTGACCCAGCGCAGGCAAAGCCGACGCAATAGCGCGCGCATGTCGTTTTCCACCGCCGAGGTGGGTAGCCGGGTGGAGTCGATCGGCTTGCCCGCGTCCAGCGCGTCGAGCTCGTCGGTGAGCGTTTTCGCGATCGCGGACAGCGTGAAATAGGCCGCGTCGGCGTTGGCCGGTGGCGCACGGCGCGACGCAGGGATGGGCGGGTGATCGCGCTTGCGGTCTATCCAGTAGCCGTCGTCGCCGTCCTCCGTGGTGGGGGCTGCCTGCAACAAGCTGAGGGTGCCGCAGTGCAGCGCGAGCGTTTCCGCGGCCTGCCAGAGGTCGCGCGGGGCGAGCGATTCCGGCTGTGCGACGGCCAGCGCGAGCAGTGCGAAATAGGCTTGATTGGCTTCGCCGTGGCCGGCGGCGGCCTCATCCAGCGTGCTTACCTGCGCAAACAGCGCATGGGCGTGGACCCAGAAATCCGGTGGCGGCGGCGCCGCCATTGCGGCGCGGGCCAGATAATGTTCGAGCGTACTGCGCAATGCGCGGGTAAGCGCCGACAGGTGGCTGCGATCGGAAAGGCTGCGGTCGCCGGCCAGCCGGCCGTAAGCATCGGCCAGCGCATGGTGTATGTCGCCCAGGCGTGCGGTGGCCTGGCGCAGGGCGCGCGGCAGTGGCAGATAGCTGGCCGCAAGCCGCGGCCGCATATCATGCGCGAGGTGCTGCGCGCGGGCAAAAAACAGGTCGAGCACGCGCAACAGTTGATTGCCCTGCGTGCCACCGGCGAGCAATTCGGTGAGGCGCACGTAGACTTCCGGCAAGTCCTGTTCCGGATCGTCCGGGGGCGGGGCGGCGAGCCAGTCGAGCAAACCGGACATGGCCGTTTCGGCATCGGCGGCCGTGTCGGCAAGTGCAGCGGGGTAAGCCGGTTTATTCATTGGAGATAGGCGGAGCAGTTGCACCGATTCTAGTAGAATCAACCCGCGTTGTAGCGTCGTCAGCGTTCAATATCATGGCTTTTCCGAACTTCCTCCGCACGTTATGCGGCCTACTCGTGCTGCTGTCATGCATGTGCGCCTGGCAAAGCCGGGCTGCCACGGGCGATTTTGCGTTTTTCGACCCCAACCTGGGCGACCTGCAGGGCGATTTGCAGGCCGCGCGCAGCCAGGGAAAGATGGGCATGCTCATCATGTTTGAAATGGATGAATGTCCCTATTGCCGCCGCATGAAAGAAACCGTATTCCCGCGCCCCGACGTACAGACCTTCTTTCGCCAGCATTTCGTCATTATCGCGGTGGACGTGCTGGGCGACGTAAAAATGCGCGATCCCGCCGGCCACGAACTGCGCGAAAAAGACTTTGCCCGCAGCATGGGCGCCACGGCCACGCCCACCTTCGTGTTCTTTGATCTTGATGGGCGCGTTCTGGTTCGCCACGTTGGCGCCACGCGGGACGCAAAAAGCTTTTTGCGGCTGGGCCATTACGTGGTTGAAGGCGCCTACAAAAACAAAAGCTTCGCCGAATATCTGCGCGCGCCTTCCTGAGCGCGCTACCATCACGCCGTGACGCCCGTGCGTAGCTGCCGTGCGGGCAAAATACTCCCTGCTTGCTCCTCGCCGGACCACCAAACCATGCCCAATACCCTCATACCTGCCGAAGAACGCCTGATCCTGGCACTGGATGTGCCACACCCCGACGCGGCGCGCAGCCTGGTCGAAACGCTGGGCGACAGTGTCCGCTTCTACAAGATCGGTCTCGAACTGTGCATGGCGGGCGGATATTTCGAGCTGCTCGACTGGCTGCTCGAACGTAACAAGAAGGTATTCGTCGACCTCAAATTTTTCGACGTGCCGGAAACTGTGAAAAGCGCCGTGCGCGCACTGTCCGGCCGCGGCGCGAGCTTTGCCACCGTGCATGGTAATCAGGCCATCATGGAAGCTGCCGGCGCGGTCAAGGGCGATCTGAAAATACTGGCCGTGACGGTGCTCACCAGCCTCGACCGTGGCGATCTGGACGATCTGGGATTTGCCTGTGACGTCGGTGCCCTGGTGCTGTCGCGCGCGCGCCGGGCACTTGCTGCCGGCTGTGACGGCGTCGTGTCTTCGGGGCTGGAAGCCGCCGCGCTCAAGCGCGAATGCGGTGATCGGCTGCTGGTGGTCACGCCGGGCATACGGCCGGTCGAAAATCGCCCCGCAGACGATCAGAAACGCACTGTGGATGTCGCCCAGGCCATCGCCAACGGTGCCGATTACCTGGTGATCGGCCGGCCCATCCGCCAGGCGCCGGACCCGCAAGCGGCGGCCTGGCAGGTTCAGGAGCAAATCCGCCGTGCGCTGCAGGCCTGAATTTCGGCGCCCGAACTGGACCTCGCTGCGCGCGTACGGCGCGCGCGGCGCCCAATTGGCGAATCGCGTGCCGGAGCGGGCCGGCTGCGGAGCATCGCGTTGAATTGGCCTCGCGGACCGGATATCGGCGCGCGGGTGCTGCTGGTCGGGATCGTGCCGGCGCTGGTGCTGGCGATCGCACTGTCCAGTTATTTCATCGCCGCGCGTCTGTCCGATCTGGAACGCCATTCGCGCGACCGCGCCTTGGTACTGGCGCGGCAAATTGTCGCGAATGCCGAATTCGGGCTGCTGTCGGGCAATTCCGGCTCCCTGCGCACGGCCGCCAATAACCTCGCTTACGAACCGGATGTGGTCGGCGTGGTGATCGCCGCGCGCGACGGCGGCCTCACCGTCATGGCGGGCAACCCGTCCGTGGCGGCATGGAAAGTGGCGGCGCGCATGCCGGCGGTCGAAGGGGTGGTGCCGGGCGCGGAAGAACTGATCGTGTTGCCGGTGCAACGCAGCGAAATCGTCCCCAACGACGAGCCGGGCAGCCCGGCCGATTCCACCGTGGTGCGACGCGAAACCATAGGCGTGGTAGTGCTCGAACGTTCGCGTGACAGTCTCGTCGCGCGCCGCGCCGATCTGCTCTGGGCCAGCGTAGGCATACTGAGCGCCGTGCTGATCGGGGCCGCCATCGTGGCGGTGCGCATCGGGCGCGGCGTGATACGTCCGATCGAACAGGCTGCCGAAGCCGTGCGCCGCGTCGGCCAGGGTGATTTGACGCTACGCCTGGCATCCGAACACGGCGGCGTGCTGGGCGATCTTGCCGCCGGGGTGAACGAAATGACGGTGCGCCTCGAATCGGCGCGCGATCAACTGGAACAGCGCGTGGCCGAGGCGACCCGCCTGTATCGGCAGAAAAAGGAAGAGGCGGAAAGCGCCAACCATGCCAAGTCGCGCTTTCTGGCCGTGGCGAGCCACGATTTGCGCCAGCCCGTCCATGCGCTGGGCATGTTCGCGGCGGAACTGGCGCAGCACCACCACCAGCCGGATGACCGCCGGCTGATCGCGCAGATCGAGCGTTCCATCGAGGCCCTGGAAAATTTGCTCGATGCGCTGCTGGACATGAGCAAGCTCGAAGCCGGTACGGTCAAGCCCGAGCGGGTGGCTTTCCCGCTCAATCCGCTGCTGCAGCGCGTCGAACAGCACCATGCCTTGCTGGCGCGTGCCAAGGGCGTGCGCATGCGCGTGCGCCCCTGCAACTACTGGGTGGAGAGCGACCCGGTGCTGCTGGAGCGCATTCTGAACAATCTGGTGTCGAATGCCGTGCGCTATACCGAGCGCGGCGCCATCCACCTCGCCGCGCGCCGGCGCGGCGCCTCGCTGTGCCTGGAATTGCGCGACAGCGGCATAGGCATTCCGGCGCGCGCGCGCGCGACGATATTTCAGGCTTTCGTGCAATTGCACGCGGACGGCCGGCGCAGCAGCGAAGGCCTGGGGCTGGGGCTCGCCATTGTGAGCGGCTTGGCCCAGGTGCTCGATCACCCGATCCGCCTGCGTTCGGAAGAAGGTTGCGGCTCCACCTTTACCGTGGAAGTGCCCTGGGTTGCCGCGACCGACATGGTGCCGCGGCCGGCGCTCGAACGCAGCGATATGCCCGTCGCCTCGGGTCTGGGCGTGCTGGTGGTCGACGATGACGAACTGGCCTGCAGCAGCCTGGCGAGCTTGCTCAATTCCTGGGATTGCCAGGTGGTGGCCGAGCTGGGCGTCGAAAACCCCACCACCTGGCTGCGCACTCAAAGGCGCTTGCCGGATCTGATCGTGTGCGACTGCCAGCTCGGCGGGCAGGTGAGCGGAGTCGAATTGCTCGACGCATTCAATCGCGAGCTGGGCCCGCACTGTACCTATGTGTTGATCAGTGGCGACCCCGATCCCGCCATCGCCGCGGAAGCGCGCCGGCGCGGCTTTCCCATGCTGTACAAGCCGGTGCGATCGGCGCAACTGCGCGCCCTGGTGCAATACGTGGTCGCCCAGCGCGACCGGCGCAACATCGTGAGCGCAGCCGACACCACCTGAGCACGCGATGCGCCTCGCCACTCCTTGCCCTGGTTCGTGCAAGTCGTTATAATGCTTGGTTTTTCCGTTCGGATACAGGACAACAAATGGTAGTCATTCGGCTCGCCCGCGGCGGCGCGAAAAAGCGCCCCTTCTACAACATCGTTGCAACGGATTCGCGCAATCGTCGCGATGGCCGCTTTATCGAACGCGTAGGCTTTTACAACCCCTGCGCCACGGCGGCCGAAAAAGGCCTGTCGATCAATCAGGAGCGTCTGGCCTACTGGACCAGCCACGGTGCACAAATGTCGCCCACCGTCGCGCGTCTCGCCAAACAGGCGGCCAAAGCGGCCTGAACAGGCTGCTGGCGCTGCGCGGGCCATGGCGGCCGCTCCCGGCGGTTTGACGCGGCGGCGCTTGCGCGCACGCGGTGCCGCGCCCAGCAACACGCAAGCCCCCGTCTTTCCGGCCGATCTGCTGGTGCTGGGGCGGGTTGCCGGCGCCTTTGGCATACAGGGCTGGCTCAAGCTGCAGGCGCTGGGTGACGACCCGGATGGCTGGGCTGAAGCGCGCACCTGGTGGTTCAGCGCGCAGGACGACACGCGGGATGGCGCGGCTTGGCGACCCATCCGGCTGTTGGCCTGCCGGCCGCACGGCGGCGGTCTGATTGCGCAATTGCAAGGCATAGAAGATCGTGATGCCGCGCTGGCGCTCAAAAATCAGTACTTCGCCGCGAGCCGGGCAGAATTGCCGCCGCCCGCCGCGGATGAGTATTACTGGGGCGATCTGATCGGCCTGACGGTCACCAACACCGCCGGCGTGGTGCTCGGCACGGTGAGCGGCTTGATCGAAAGCGGCGCACACGCGGTGCTCGAAGTGGCGCAGGGCGATCGCCAGCGCCTGTTGCCATTCGTGGCCGAGGTGGTGCACAAGGTCGATGTTGCCGCAGGCCACATTACGGTGGCCTGGGACGCAGACTGGTGATGCGGCTGGGGGCGGTGCGGTGATCGCGTTCGACGTGGTGAGCCTGTTCCCGCAAATGTTTGCGGCTGTGCTGGACCACGGCATTACGCGGCGCGCCGCGGAGCGCGGCCTGTGGCGCATGCAATGCTGGAATCCGCGCGATTTCACGCAGGACAGGCATCGTACGGTCGATGACCGCTGTTACGGCGGCGGGCCCGGCATGGTGATGCTGGCGGAACCGCTCGCTGCGGCGCTGGCTGCGGCGCGCGAACGGCAACGGGCGGAATCCGGCGCGGCAGGCGCGGTGATTTACCTGTCGCCGCAGGGCAGGCCGCTCACCCACGCGCGCGTGCTCGAATTGGCGTGCGCGCCGGCACTCACGTTGCTGTGCGGGCGCTACGAGGGTGTCGACCAGCGCCTGATCGAGTGTGAAGTAGACGAAGAAATTTCGCTGGGCGATTTCGTAATGTCCGGCGGTGAAATTGCCGCCATGGCGCTCATGGATGCCATCGTGCGGCAACTGCCCGGTGCGCTCAATGATGAGGCCTCGGCACAGGAAGAGTCTTTCGCCGCCGGGCTGCTGGATTGCCCGCATTACACGCGGCCGGAGCGCTGGCGCGAAATGGACGTGCCGTCCGTGCTGCTGGGTGGCAACCATGCGTTGATCCGCCGCTGGCGGCTAAAACAGGCGCTGGGCCGCACCTGGATGCGGCGGCCGGATTTGCTCGCCGGGCGCGCGCTGACGGCAGAAGAATTGGACCTGCTCGAGCAATTTCGTCGCGAGCAGGCGCAAGCCGGGAACACGGGCTAGCACCCGTACCCGATTAGAAACGTGCGCACCACGGCGCGAGCCGTGCTCTACGCAAAAGGCCAGAGGCCAAAGAAAGGAAGCAACATGGATTTGATCGCTCAACTCGAGCAGGAAGAAATTGCCCGCCTGAACAAAACCATTCCCGAGTTCGCCCCCGGCGACACCGTGGTGGTCCAGGTGAAAGTGAAAGAAGGTTCGCGCGAGCGTCTGCAGGCCTACGAAGGCGTGGTCATCGCCAAGCGCAACCGCGGCCTCAATTCCTCATTCATCGTGCGCAAAATTTCGTCCGGTGAAGGCGTCGAACGCACGTTCCAGACCTATTCCCCGGTGGTCGCGGCGATCGAAGTCAAGCGCCGCGGCGACGTGCGCCGCGCCAAGCTGTATTACCTGCGCAGCCGTTCCGGCAAATCCGCGCGCATCAAGGAAAAGCTGGCCAAGCCCGGCGGCGCGAAATAAACCAGACCGCCGGCGAAACCAGACGCCCGGCGCAGCCGCCGGGCGGCAATAAAAAACGGGGCTTGCAGCCCCGTTTTTTATTGCCTGACACCCACTAAGCGGTGCGCGTCTTGTCGTGCTCGATCAGCGCGTAGGCGGAATGATTGTGTATGGATTCAAAATTTTCCGCCTCCACCACATAGGCTTCGACGGCGTCCAGGCGGTTTAATTCGCCCGCCACGTCGCGCACCATGTCCTCGACGAATTTGGGGTTGTCGTAGGCGCGTTCAGTCACGAATTTTTCATCGGGCCGTTTCAACAAACCGTACAACTGGCAACTTGCCTGGCGCTCGACCAGATCGATAATGTCTTCTATCCACACGAAGCCGCGCGTGCGCGCCGTGATGGTGACCGCCGAGCGCTGATTGTGCGCGCCGCGCTCGGAAATCTTTTTTGAGCAGGGGCACAGGCTGGTCACCGGTACAGCCACCTTCATCAGGTTTCGGAAACTGCCGCCGGCCTGGACTTCGCCCGTCAGCGTGACGTCGTAATCCATGAGGCTTTGCACGCCCGACACGGGCGCCGATTTATTCACGAAGTACGGAAATGCCATTTCGATGTGGCCGGTTTCCGCCTCCAGCCGCTCTATCATTTCGCGCAGCATTTCTTCGAAACTATCGACCGAAATTTCGCGCGCCTGGGCGTTCAGAATTTCGATGAAGCGCGACATGTGCGTGCCCTTGAAATTGTGCGGCAGGCTTACGTACATGTTGAAAGTGGCGATGGTGTGCTGCACGCCGCCGGAACGGTCGCTCACCTTGACGGGATGACGGATGGACTTGATGCCCACCTTGTCTATGGCAAGCCGGCGCGAATCCGCATAGGCCTGCACGTCGGCGATGGGGCTTGCGCCGAGGGATTCGAGGGCGATGGATGTATTCAAAATGGATCAGCCTGATACTGGGTTCGCGCTAGCGTAACATTCCTGACAATACTGCTCAACTAATCTGCCTCGCGCAGCAAAGCCTTTACGGCCGCCGCGATGCCCGGTGCGTCCAGGCCCAGTGCAGACAGCAGCAAATGGCTGTCGCCGTGGTCTATGAAGCGGTCCGGCAGGCCCAGCCTATGCAGGCGCACCTTCACGTCGGCATCTTCGAGCACCCGCGCCACTTCGGCACCGGCACCACCTATGGCTGCATTTTCTTCCAGCGTGACGAGCAACTCGTGGCTGCGCGCCATTTCCAGCACGCATTCCGCGTCGATGGGCTTGGCGTAGCGCATATTGACCAGCGTGGCGTCCAATTGTTCTGCCGCGGCCGTGGCGGCGACGAGCGGCGCCCCGAACGCCAGGAGCGCGGTGCGGCGGCCGCGCCGGCGCACTTCGGCCTTGCCCAGCGGCAGCGCCTGCATGTGTTCGCGCGGCGCCACACCGGGACCGCTGCCGCGCGGATAGCGCACCGCGACCGGATTATCCAGCGTGGTGGCGGTGAACAACATTTGGCGACATTCGTTTTCGTCCCCCGGCGTCATGACCACCATATTGGGCAGGCACAACAGATATGAAAGGTCGAAGGCGCCGTGATGCGTGGCGCCATCGGCGCCGACCAGACCGCCGCGGTCGAGCGCAAACACCACCGGCAGATTCTGGATGCAGATGTCGTGAATCAGTTGATCGTAGCCACGCTGCAGGAAGGTCGAATAGATGGCCACCACCGGCCGCATGCCTTCGCAAGCCAGGCCGCCCGCAAAAGTGACCGCATGCTGTTCAGCGATGCCGACGTCGAAATAGCGATCCGGGTATTCGGCCGCGAAGCGCACCATGCCCGAGCCCTCGCGCATGGCCGGGGTAATGCCCACGATGCGCGGATCGAGCGCCGCCATGTCGCAAAGCCAGTCGCCGAACACCTGGGTATAGGTAAGTTTGCTGCCGCCCTTGCCGCAGTCTATGCCGGACTGATGATCGAATTTCGACACGCCGTGATAGAGCACCGGATCGGCTTCGGCGAGCTTGTAGCCCTGGCCTTTTTTCGTGATCACGTGCAGGAAGCGCGGGCCGGACAGTTTGCGCAGATTGAGTAGCGTGGGCACCAGCGCGTCGAGGTCGTGGCCGTCGATGGGGCCGTAATAATGGAAACCGAATTCCTCGAACAGGGTGCCCGGCGCCACCATGCCCTTCACGTGCTCTTCGGCGCGCTTGGCCAGTTCCAGCATCGGCGGCATGACCGACAGCATGCGGCCGCCGGCGCGCCGCGCGGCATTGAAGGTGCGGCCCGACAAGAGCCGCGTCAGGTATTTGTTGAGGGCACCCACGGGCGGCGAAATCGACATGTCGTTATCGTTGAGGATGACGAGCAGGTCGCAATCTTCCACGCCGGCATTGTTGAGCCCTTCGAAAGCTTGCCCGGCGCTCATGGCGCCGTCGCCGATTACCGCCACCACCTTGCGCGCTTCGCCGCGCAGTTTTGCCGCTGCCGCCATGCCCAGCGCGGCAGAAATCGAGGTGGACGAATGCGCCGTGCCAAAGGTGTCGTAGTCGCTTTCCGAGCGGCGCGGAAACCCCGATATGCCGTGCAACTGGCGCAGGGTGTGCATCTGGCCGCGCCGCCCGGTGAGCACCTTGTGGCCGTAAGTCTGGTGGCCGACGTCCCACACGATGCGATCATGCGGCGTGTCGAACACGTAATGCAGCGCGATGGTCAGTTCGACCGTGCCGAGATTGGACGACAGGTGGCCGCCCGTGCGCGATACGGATTCAAGTAGAAATGCGCGCAACTCCAGGGCCAGTTGCGGCAAATCTTCGCGCGGCAACTGGCGCAGCTGCGCCGGATGGTCCAGCAGGTCGAGCAGCGGAAAATTCGACCCGGCTTGGTGGGGAGGCTGTTCGGTCTTCAAAATTCGCGTCTTGCTATGAAATCGGTCAATTCGGCAAGGCCTTGCGCGCGGTCGCCGAGGTCGGCCAGACTTTCGCGCGCCCGTGCGTGCAATTCGGCCGCAAATTCGCGCGCCTGCGCGAGGCCCAGCAGGCTGGCGTAAGTGGGCTTGTCGTGCAGTTGATCCTTGCCCGCCGTTTTGCCCAGCGTGGCGGTGCTGGCGGAACAGTCGAGTATGTCGTCCACGACCTGAAACAGCAAGCCGGCCGCACGCGCATAGTGGTCCAGCCGCTCCAGCACGGCGGCATCGGCGCCGTCGCCGCAGTGCGCGCCCAGCAATACCGCCGCGCGGATGAGGGCGCCGGTTTTGCGCACGTGCATGAATTCCAGATCTTCGGGCGACAAGCTTTGCCCCACATTGGCCAGATCGAGCGCCTGGCCGCCTGCCATGCCGCGCGACCCGGCAGCCTGCGCGAGCAGATGCAGCATGGCTACGCGCCCGGCCGCGTCTTCCGCAGCCAGATCGGCGGCCAATACCTGGAACGCCAGCGACTGCAGCGCATCGCCTACCAGCAAGGCGGTGGCTTCGTCGAACTGCACATGCACGGTCGGCTTGCCGCGCCGCAAGCTGTCATCGTCCATGCAAGGCATGTCGTCATGCACGAGCGAATAGGCGTGTATCAGTTCAACCGCACAGGCGGCGCGATCGAGCCGCTCCGGCGCTGCGCCGGCCACCCGCCCGGCGGCATGCACCAGCAGCGGCCGCACGCGCTTGCCGCCACCCAGCACGGCATAGCGCATGGCGGTATGCAGGCGTTGTGGCGCGATATGCGCGGGCGGCAGCACGCGGTCCAGCGCAGTTTCGGTGCGGCTTTGAATCTGCCCCATCCAGGCAGCAAAATCCTGCGTGCTCATGCGCCGGCGGCCGCATCCGCGGCAGGAAGATCGTATTCGCGCCCGGCGTCGATCACGCGCACGCGCTGTTCGGCCGCAGCCAGGCGGCCCTCGGCGTAGCGCAACAGTGCCACGCCACGCTGATAGCGGGCGAGCGCTTCTTCCAGCGCGACCTCGCCGGATTCCATTGCAGCTACGATTTGCTCAAGTTCAGCGACGGCGGATTCAAAGCTTTGGGGGGTGTCAGATTCTGTGGCGTCGCTCATGCCGTTGCAGCCCGGTAAAGCGCTACCTTAGCGCAAGTGGGGGCTTTCGGTCAAACCTTGCTTAAGTTATACTGTTCGGCTTTTCTGCAACCGTCGTTTCAGGGATTGGGGGAAAATGTCCGAAATCGCTTCCGCGCGCCGCCTTGCTCGTCCTCTTTCGCAGCTTCCCGCAGGCTGGTATTTCAGTGAGGACTTGTTCGAAATCGAAAAACGCCTGTTGTTCGACAACAGCGCGGGCTATGTCGGTCACGAACTCATGGTGCCGGAAGTCGGCAACTACCACACCCTGGAATGGATGGATCACGCCAAAATGCTGGTCAAAAACGGCCATGGTGTGGAACTCCTTTCCAACATTTGCCGCCATCGCCAGGCCATCATGCTGGAAGGGCGCGGCAGCGCCAGCAACATCGTTTGCCCCATCCACCGCTGGACTTACGACACCGGCGGCAAATTGCTCGGCGCGCCGCATTTTCCGGACAATCCCTGTCTGCACCTGAACAAGAAGTCGCTGACAAACTGGCAAGGCATGCTGTTCGCCGGCCCGCGCGATCCGGCTGTCGATCTGGCCGGCATGACGCTGGCGCCGGACCTCGATTTTTCCGGTTATGTACTCGATCACGTGATGCTCCACGAGTGCAACTACAACTGGAAAACCTTCATCGAGGTTTATCTCGAGGATTACCACGTCGAGCCCTTCCATCCGGGGCTGGGCAAATTCGTATCCTGCAACGATCTGTTCTGGCAGTTCGGCAACTGGTATTCCGTCCAGCGCGTCGGCATCAACAACAGTCTGGCGCGGCCGGGTACCAAAACCTATGAACGCTGGCACGCCGCGGTACTGGATTTTTACCAGGGCGCGGTGCCCGAACATGGCGCGATCTGGCTCACCTACTACCCGAACATCATGGTCGAGTGGTACCCGCACGTGCTGGTGGTAAGCCACCTGATTCCGCGCGGCATCGATCGCACGACCAATGTGGTGGAGTTTTACTACCCCGAAGAAATTGCGTTGTTCGAGCGCGAATTCGTCGAAGCCGAACAAGCCGCCTACCGTGAAACGGCGCGCGAAGATGACGACATCGCCGAACGCATGGATCGCGGCCGCCGCCAGTTGGTGCTGGAGGGGCGCAATGAAGTCGGCCCCTACCAGTCGCCCATGGAAGACGGCATGCAGCACTTCCACGAGTGGTATCGCGCCCAGGTGGCGAACTACCTCTGACACGCGCGGCGGGCGGCGTGCGCTGCCTGCATCCGCAGAACACGCCACGCCGCGTGCAGCACGTTTCACACCAGCCGCGTGCGCCGCTTTTCCATATAAAACCCGAACAGGCCGGCGTGCAGCGCGCGCAATTTGTCGCGCTGCCTGGCGAGGCTGCGCAGGTCGGCCGGCTTTTCCGCATCCAGTATGCGCTGCAGCAGGCAGGCGGCGCGCGCGGGCGCCGTGTCGGGCGCGATCGCGGCGTCGATTTCGCGGCTGGTGGCCGAATGTTCAACCAGATACCAGGCTGGAAACCAGGCTGCGATTTGTGCCGGATCGGTATTTTCCCAGGCGCGGTCGCGCGCGCAGTCGCGCCAGTCGCGCGCGAGCAAATCGTCGGCCAGTTCCGCGACGAGGGCCGGCAAGTGTTGCGGCGCGCGCCAGGCGAGCGCGAATAGCGTCGGTCGCGCCGCCGGCAATCCGCGCAGGCGGTGGCGTGCCAAGCTCAACCATTGCAATAACTCGGCATGCTGCCACCAGTCGGCGATGCCCAGCACTGCCGTTTCCACCTGGGCATATTCACCGCTGCGCAACCAGGCATAGGCCGCGTGTCCGGTCGGATGGGCGGCATCGAAAGCCAGGCTTTGCGCAGCGAGCGCGCAGTCGCGGTGAAATTGCGCCACGAAGGCGCGGCCGGCGTCCGCCATGCCGCGCCGTGCTGCCGGCTCCACCACGGCCTTGAGCCAGGCCGCCGCTGCGGCATGTACCGCCGCGTCGGCGGGTGGGCTGCGCCATACGGCGCACGCGTCGATCAGGGTTTGCAGCGCGCCCAGGCTGTCATAGTCGGGCGCTTCGGCACGCAGTTCTGCAAGCGCGGCGCGTGCGCCGTTGAGGTCGCGTGCCGCCAGTGCCGCGATCGCGCGGTTATTGAGCATGACGGCACGCGAATCCAGAAATAAATCCAGTTGCAATTCCGTCTCCCCCTGCGGACCTTGGCGCTGCCGGTCCGTGTGTGTGCGGTCATAACTGCGCCGACTGGAACGTATCGCAGGTGCGCAGATCGCCACTTTCCATACCGCGTTTGAACCAGCGCACGCGCTGCGCGCTGGTCCCGTGCGTGAATGATTCCGGTACCACCGTGCCGCGTGCCTCGCGCTGCAGGCGGTCATCACCTATGGCCGCGGCGGCGGTCAGAGCCTGTTCCACCTCGCCCGGCTCCAGCCGGTGGCCGATGTGCTCGGCGCGGTGGCCCCATACGCCGGCGAAACAATCCGCCTGCAATTCCAGCCGTACCGATAGCGCATTGGCTTCCGCGCGGCTGCGCGCATGCTGCTGGGCGGCATGCACTTTGGAAGAAATCCCGAGCAGATTTTGCACGTGATGGCCCACTTCGTGTGCGATCACGTATGCCTCCGCGAATTCCCCCGGCGCGTGAAAGCGCTCGCGCAGGTCGCGGTAAAACGCGAGATCTATATAAACCTTCTGGTCGCCCGGGCAATAAAACGGCCCCATGGCGCTTTTTCCCGTGCCGCAGGCGGTAGGCGTGGCGCCGGAAAACAGCACCAGTTTCGGCTCCACATAGTTGCGGCCGTTGCGTCGGAATATTTCGTGCCAAGTGTCTTCGGTATCCGCCAATACCTTGGATACGAATTTTGCCATCGGATCGCCGGCCGGCGGCTTGTGCGACGCGGCCGGCGCGTGCTGCGCGGGCGGCGCGCGCTCCGATAGCAGGTTGAGCAAGGTCGATGGGTTGATGCCCAGAAAATAGCTCGCGACCAGCGCCAGTATCACCCCGCCTACGCCCAATCCACCGCCGCCGATAGGGAATCCGCCGCCGCCACCGCCGCCATAGGATTCGCCGCGGCGGTCTTCCACATTTGAGCTTTCGCGTTCGTCGTCGAGGCGCATGGGCCATGTCCGCAGGTGCAGGAGGCGCTATCTTGGCACAAGCGCGTCGCGTCGCAGCGCCCGGCACCGCGTGCGCGCTGCAATGACGTGGGCGTGGCGGGCAAACGCAGGCTTGCAGATGCGCGTAAATTCGGTCAGGCTAACCGTTACCTGACCAGCCCGAGGTAATCCCCATGAGCGCCTTGAATGCCCGCAAATTGCTCTGCGCGGCCCTGTTGTGTCTGCTCCCGCCTGCCCTCCATGCAGCCGAATTCATCAACGTGCTGACCGGCGGCACCAGCGGCGTGTATTACCCGCTTGGCGTCGCGCTGTCGCAAATTTACGGCAAGGCCCTGCCGAACGCCAAAGTTTCCGTGCAGGCAACCAAGGCTTCGGCGGAAAACCTCAATTTGCTGCAGGCCGGGCGCGGCGAGGTGGGCTTTACGCTGGGCGATGCTTTGTCGGATGCCTGGCGCGGCGATGAGGAGTCCGGTTTCAAGACGCCGCTTAAAAAGCTACGCGGGCTGGCCGCGATCTATCCGAATTACGTGCAGATCGTGGCGGCGGCGGATTCCGGCATACGCACACTGGCCGATCTCAAAGGCAAGCGCATATCGGTCGGCGCGCCGAAATCCGGCACCGAACTGAATGCGCGTGCCATCCTGAAAGCGGCCGGCCTCAGTTATGCCGACTTTGCCAAGGTGGAATACCTGCCTTTCGGCGAATCGGTGGAACTGATGAAAAACCGTCAGCTCGACGTCACGCTGCAATCCGCCGGCCTGGGCGTGGCCTCGTTGCGCGACCTGGCGGTGGCGATCAAGGTGAGCTTTGTGCCGGTGCCGGCCGAGGTGGTCGCCCGGGTGGGTGACGCAGCCTATCAGCCGGCCGAAATCCCGCCCGGCACCTACGAAGGGCAGGGCGTTGCGGTGCCTACCGTGGCAATCCAGAATTTTCTGGTGACGCATGAAGCCGTGCCGGCCGCGACCGTGTACCAGATGACGCGCTCGATGTGGGAAAACCTCGACGCGCTGGTTGCCGCACACGCCGCCGCGCGCGCCATGAAGCGCGAAAACGCCGCCAAAGGCTTGCCCCTGCCGCTGCATGCGGGCGCGGAACAGTATTACCGCGAAATCGGCTTGATCAAGTAGGTTTGCGCGGCATGGGCGCTGCTGCCGCAGGCCTCGCCGGAGGTGGTGGGCGGTGAGTACCCGGTCCGCGACGGATAGGGCTGCGGAATCGGCGCCAACCGAATTCGATCAGCACGGCGCGCGCCGCCGCCTGAGCGGCGCCTCGCTGGCGGTGCTGAGTGGCATCGCCCTGGCCTTTTCCGCCTACCAGTTGCTGGTGGCGGCGTTCCATCCTCTATCCAGCCTGATCCAGCGCTCGCTCCACGTGGGCTTTTTGCTGGCGCTGGCGTTCGTGCTGTATCCGGCCCGCAAACGCCCGCCGGCCATGACGGGCGTGGGGCCCGTGGACTGGATTTTCGCGGCGGCCGGATTCGGCCTGGCGTTCTACCACTGGATATTCGAGGCCGAACTGGTGCAGCGCGCGGGCGAGCCGAACACCACCGACCTCGCCATCGGCACGCTGGTGGTATTGCTGTTGTTCGAAGCGGCGCGTCGCGTGCTGGGCTTGGCGCTGCCTCTGATCTGCGCGCTGTTTCTGTGTTACGCGCTATTTGGCCAGTATTTGCCGGATCCGCTGGCGCATCGCGGCTATGCCTTCGACCAGGTGAGCGGCCAGCTTTTTCTCGGCACCGAAGGCATATACGGCATTCCGACCCTGGTGTCGGCCACCTACATTTTCCTGTTCATCCTGTTCGGCGCTTTCCTCGAACACGCCGGCATGATAGGTCTGTTCAACGCGCTGGCGCTGGGCCTGGTGGGCCACACCCAGGGTGGGCCGGCCAAGGTGGCGGTGCTGTCGTCCGGGCTCATGGGCACCATTTCCGGTTCCGGCGTTGCCAACGTGCTCACCGTGGGCCAATTCACCATTCCGCTGATGCAGCGCTTCGGTTATTCGCCGGTGTTCGCCGGTGCGGTCGAGGCAACTTCCAGCATGGGCGGGCAAATCATGCCGCCCGTCATGGGTGCCGTGGCTTTCATCATGGCCGAAACGCTCAATGTGCCCTACGCCAGCATCGTCAAAGCCGCCGTGATTCCTGCCGTGTTGTATTACTTCACGGCGTTCTGGCTGGTGCACCTGGAGGCCGGGCGGCTGTCGCTGCTGGGTTTGCCCAAGGACCAATGCCCCAATCCCTGGCTTGCCCTGCGCCAAAACTGGCATCTCATGCTGCCGCTGGCGGTGCTGGTGTGGATGCTGTTTCACGGCTTCACGCCCATGTTTGCCGGCATGGTGGGTCTGGCGCTCACCGCGATCCTGATCCTGGGTGCGGCGCTGGCGGCGCGCATGTCGGCGCTGGCTTTCCGTTACGTGTTCTGGATTGCGCTCGGGTTGGGCGCATCGGCGTTTTTCAAATGGGGCATACAACCCGTGCTGGGCGTGATCGCGCTGCTCGTATGCGCCTGTTTCGGCGTGCAGGGCGGCCGCGCGACCCTCGCCGTACTGCGTGCCAGCCTGATCGACGGCGCCAAACAGGCGTTGGGGGTGGGGCTGGCCTGTGCCATCGTCGGCGTCATTATCGGCGTGCTCACCCTGACTGGCGCTGCATCCAGTTTCGCCGGCTACATCCTCGACGTGGGCGCCACCAGCCTGTTCCTGTCGCTGCTGCTCACCATGCTGGTGTGCCTGGTGCTGGGCATGGGCATACCGACCATCCCGAATTACATCATCACCAGTTCCATCGCCGCGCCGGCGCTGCTGAAGCTGGGCGTGCCGCTCATCGTGAGCCACATGTTCGTGTTTTACTTCGGCATCATGGCCGACCTGACGCCGCCGGTGGCGCTGGCGGCGTTCGCGGCGGCGTCCATCGCGCGCGCCTCGCCCATGAAAATCGGCTTCAAGGCAACGCAGATCGCCGTTGCCGGGTTTGTCGTGCCCTACATGGCCGTGTATGACCCAGCGCTCATGCTGCAGGGCGAAGCCGGCATCGCGGCGGTGGGCTACGTGTTCGCCAAGGCTCTGCTGGCGATCGGCCTGTGGGGTGTGGCGGTGGTCGGCTATTTGCGCGCGCCGCTGTCATTGCCGCAGCGCTTGCTCGCGGTGGTCGCGGCGGCATTGCTGGTGGCGGCCGTGCCGCTTACCGACCAACTGGGTTTCGCTGCCGCCGCCCTGCTATTCGTGTGGCGCCGCGTGGCGGCGCGCAGGCGGTGATTTGCCTCGCCGCCGGCGCCGTCGCCAGCGTGCTCGCGCTGCAAACTTTCACGCTCGCCTGGACCCACAGCATAGAAAAAATTCGCTGGGAAGAAGACTGGCGCGTCGAACACGGCGCGCTGGTGGCGCTGGCGGCGCGCATCCGCGGCAACGGCGCCGGCATGGAAACGCCGCCGGGGGCGCAATGGCGCGACGGGGTGTGGCATTACCGGCCCGCCCTGGCGCCCCAGCCGGCGCTGCATCTGACCCATTCGCCCTATGCCGGCGGCTACGAAATTTGCGCGGACGGGCGCTGTGCGCCGCTCGCCGCACTAT
Source organism: Rhodocyclaceae bacterium (assembly GCA_016791105.1). Taxonomy (GTDB): domain Bacteria; phylum Pseudomonadota; class Gammaproteobacteria; order Burkholderiales; family Rhodocyclaceae; genus JAEUNM01. The sequence goes on from JAEUNM010000088.1 coordinate 73,112, forward strand.
TGCCGGGCCTGGCCGCCACCGCCGTGATCGACATTACGCCATGCTCGCCGTGAGGGCGCGTGTGGCCTAAAGCAGCTTGCGGTACAGCGCGATCAATTGCTGCGCCAGCGCCTGTACCGACAAATGTTCGACCGAGCGGCGGGCCGCCGCGCGCATGGCGGGCGCTGCACCGGGTTCGGCCAGGTCGTCCAGGCGCGCGGCCAGGGTGGCGATGTCGAGCGCGTCGCAGCAATAGCCGTTGTTGCCGCTGCGTATGAATTCCGCCGCGCCGCAGGTGGAGGACACGATGGCAGGCAGTCCGCTCGCCAGTGCTTCAAGTGCCGCGTTGGGGAATGGGTCATAAAGGCTGGGCAGCACGAAAGCGTCGGCAGCGCCCAGGTAAGGCCGCACGTCTTTCTGCGGGCCGAAAAACTGTACGCGATTGCCCAGGCCGCGCGCGCGGGCTTCGTTCTGCATGGGCTGCAATTGTTTGTCGGCGCCCACGATCCAGAATCGGGCCGGCACGCGCATGGTTTGCGCGGCCTGCAAAATTTGCGGCACGCCTTTGCGCGCGAAGCCCGAACCGACGAACAGATACACCATTTCGTCCGGCGCCACATTGAGGCCGGCACGCAGCCCGGCGCGATGTTCGGCACGCAGGGCGGGCGAAAAGCGTTCCAGATCCAGGCCGTTGTAAATCACGTGCAGCTTGCTGTCGGCCACGCCGAAGCGGCGCGCGATGTCGTCCCGCACCATGTGCGAATTGCAGATTACCGCGGCCAGGCGTGCGTGCCCGAACATGCGTGCTTCCGCGCCGGCGGTGTAGCGATGCCAGGGCGACAAGGTTTGCGCGGCGGCTGCGTAAGGCTTCAGCACGCGCCGGCGCAAGTCCAGCCAGGTGGCGTGTACGCCGTCGCCGGCACGGAAGATATCGCAGCCGGGTATGCGTTCGTGGCTTTGCACCAGTTCGTAGCCGGCGGCGCGGGCGCGCGCCAGGGCGGCATTCGCAAAGCCTGCGTCGCGCCACAGCCGGCCGATGTAGAACGGATCGCAGCGCAGGAATGCCTGGCCCGGCTGTTCGGTGCCGGCCCAGCGCCGCGCGACCAGGCCGACTTCCAGACCTTCGTCGCGCATGGCCGCCACGGCGCGTTCGACGAAGCGCTCGGCGCCGCCAAAGGGGTTGTACACCTGGCGGATGACGGCCAGTTTCATGCGAGCGGGTGCGCCGGTGTACGCGCGCCGGACCGGCAGCCGGCGGGCGCTCTGCGTATCAGCGGTTGAACCATGCCAGCCGCACGTGCGGACCTTCGATATCCAGGCGGGCCGAGCGGCCGCAGGCAAAATCCAGCCCCAGCCAGTGGGTCGAGGGCATGCCCAGCAGACGGCCGGCGATCACCCGCAGCGGGCCGCCGTGCGCGACGATGGCCAAAGATTCCGGCTGGTCCGCGCTGAGCGCCTGGTAGGCCTGCCACACGCGTTCCGCCAGCGCCAGCATGGATTCGCCATTGGGTGCGGAAAATTCGAGCAGATCGCGCCGCCAGGTTTCGAACGCACCGGGCGGCAGTTGGCTGATGGGGCACATTTCCCAATCGCCGAAATCCAGTTCGGCCAGCCGCGCATCCACGATGGGCGACGCATCGAGCGCCTCGGCCAGCAGCCGGGCGCGTTGCAACGGACTGGTGGCCACGCGCGTGCCGGCCGGCAAATAGATGCGTATGCGTTCGGCGCGCAGTTCGGGATCGTCCAGCAGGGCCAGATCGGTCACGCCATAGCACACGCCGGGCGGCACGTCCGGGCGCGGATGGCGGATCAGATACAGGTGCATGGTTCGTGGCGACAGGGCGGGGAGGCTGAATTTTCGCACAGCACGCTACAATCGGCCGCCTATGCGACCGCCTGTGCTGATACTGCTGCTGGTGCTGTTGTCCGCCGCCACGCTGGCGGCGGCGCTGGCGACCGGCTCCAGCGCGGTGTCTTTGCGCGACGCGCTGGCCGGCGACGCAATGGCGCGCGCCATATTGCTCGAACTGCGCGTGCCGCGTGCCGCCGCGGCCTATGCCTGCGGCGGTTTGCTGGCGCTATCCGGCGTGCTGATGCAGGCGCTGTTGCGCAATCCGCTCGCCGACCCCTATGTGCTGGGAATTTCCGGCGGCGCGGCCACGTTCGCGCTGGTATGCATCGCGCTCGGCCTGGCCGCACCGCTGGTGGCGGCTGGCAGTTTTGCGGGCGCCGTACTGGCGACCGCGCTGGTATTCGCGCTCGCCAGCGTGCGCCACGATTTCGCCCCGGCGCGGCTATTGCTGACCGGCGTGGTGCTGGCCTCGGGCTGGGGCGCGGCGATCAGTTTGCTGCTGGCCCTGGCGCCGCCTTCGGGCGTGCAGGGCATGGTGTTCTGGCTGCTGGGCGATCTTTCCGCGGCGCAGGCGCCGGGTTTCGCCTGGGCGGTGCTGCTGGTGGCTGCGGTGATCGCGTTCGCCCTGGCGCGATCGCTCAATCTGCTCGCGCGCGGCGCCGTGCAGGCCGGCGCGCTGGGTGTGGATGTGGCGAATTTGCGCCGCGGCCTGCATTTGCTCGGCTCCGCCTGTGCCGCGGTGGCCGTGTCGAGCGGTGGCAGCATAGGTTTCGTGGGGCTGGTGGTGCCACATTTGCTGCGCCTGACCGGGTTGCGCGACCATCGCTGGCTGGTGCTGGCGGCGCCGCTGGCCGGCGGCGCGCTGCTCACCGCCGCAGACACCGCCGCGCGCACCCTCATCGCGCCGCAACAACTGCCGGTGGGCGTGCTCACCACCCTGTTGGGCGTGCCGCTGTTTCTGTGGCTGTTGCGGCGCGACGCGGTGCGCTGACATGCAGCCGGCTCTGCTCGAAGTCGAATCCCTCACCGTAATGCGCGGCCAGCGTCTGCTGTGCGAGCGGCTTGCGCTGACTTTGCGTGCCGGCGAAATATGGGCCGTGCTGGGCGTCAATGGCGCCGGCAAAACGACTTTGCTGCACACCCTGGCCGGCCTGCTCGATCCGGCCGCCGGGCGCATCGTGTTGTGCGGAACCGATCTGCGCCATACGGCGCGGCGTTGGGTGGCGCGGCACCTGGGCTTGTTGCCGCAGTATGTGGATGACCCGTTTCCGGCCACGGCATTTGAAGAGGTGCTGGCCGGCCGCCATCCGCATTTGCCGGCGCTGGCCTGGGAAACCCCTGCCGACGAGGCGTTCGCGCGCGCGGCCCTGGCGGCGGTGGGGCTGGCCGAGGCGGAAAACCGGCTTACCACCCACATGTCCGGCGGCGAACGCCGGCGCGTGCAACTCGCCACCCTCATTACGCAGGATGCGCAGGTTTGGCTGCTGGACGAGCCGACCAATCATCTCGATCTGACGCGCCAGGTCGAAACCATGCGGCTGTTGCAGGACAAGGCACAGTGCGGGCGCGCCGTGTGCATGGCGCTGCACGACTTGAATCTGGCCGCGCGCTGGTGTACCCACGCGCTATTGCTGTTCGGCGAGGGCGCCTGGCTGGCCGGCCGGACCGATGAAGTGCTGACGGGCGAACATTTGAGCCGCGCCTATGCCCACCCGTTGCAGGCGCACATCGTGGCCGGGCGGCAAATTTTCTTGCCCGACTAAGCCTTCAGCCGGCCGCCGCGGGGCGGCGCCGGCGCACGGTTTCCAGGTAGTCGCACAATTGCGCGGCGCCTTCCAGAATGCGCGGCGAGTGGCGCTGCATCAGTTCCGGCGGAATATCGAACAGATTGCCGCGCGCCACCGCGGTCAACATGGTCCAGCGCTTCCAGTCGTCCAGCAGCGCCGTGCGTTTGGGGTTGTCGTTGCTGGCGACGATGGCTTCCGGATTGGCTGCCAGCACCGCTTCCTCCCCCACCGCGGGTGCGATGGAGGTGGCGTTGGCGAACACGTTTTCCCCGCCGCAAAGCGCCAGCACGTGGGAAATGAGGTGGCGCCCATTCACCGTGGTGAGCGGACGGTTCCAGATTTCATAGAACACGCGCACGCGCGCTCGCCCCCCGTAACGCGCGGCGAGCGCGTCGCGGCGCGCGCGGAAAGCCCGGCCGACAGCTTGCGCCTCGGCCCCGCGGCCGGCCAGCAGGCCGAGCTTTTCCATGCTCTGCGCGACATCTTCCAGCGTATGCGGCTCGGTCATGTAGGCGGGAATTTTGAGTGCCGCCAGCCGTGGCATAAGTGACCCTGCATTGCCGCTGCCCCATACCACCACCAGATCGGGATGCAGCGCCACCAGGCGCTCCATGTCGATCTGCGGATAGCTGCCCACGCGCGGAATTTTGAGGGCCGCGTCCGGATAGTCGCTGTACTCGACGGTGCCGACGATATGCGCGCCGGCCCCCACCTCGAACAGCATTTCCGTCGCGTGTGGCGCCAGCGTGATGATGCGGCGCGCCGGGGCGGCAAGTTCCACCCGAGCACCGCTGTCGTCCGTAACCGCGACGGGCTGGGCGCTGGCATTGCCGTGGATCGAGCAAGCCAGCACGGCGCCCGCGAACTTGTGCGGCCAGCGCCGGCCCATTATTGCTAGTCCTGCGCCCAGCGCAGATTTCCGTGATCGTTGGTGATAAACAGGCACTGTGTTCGGGGCCATGCGGGGCAAGCGGATTCGAGCGGCAAGGATTGCTCTGGGCGTGTGCGTGTGTGCACTTACGGTTGCGGGGCTGCACAGGCTGTGCGCCTGTTTGCCGATTTGTCGCGTGGAATGCACGGCTGCACGATACCTACAGGCGGCACGCGATTGATGCGCCGCAAAAATTATAACCCGCCGCATCAGGCCGCGCGCGACTGCCCGCGCGGCCGCGTAAAGATTGACCATTCGCTACGGCCCGCCTATAGTTTTGCCCATGCAAGAAGAACTCGACCAACTCGATGCGAAGCTGGACAAAGTGCTCGCAGCCTGCGCTCACCTGAGGGCGGAGAACGCCGGTCTGCGCGCCCGCGTGGCGGCACTCGAAGCCGAAAAGGCGGAATCCGGGCGCCGCATGGAAGCTGCGCGCACGCGCATTGAAGCGCTTATGGAAAGGTTGCCGGCATGAGTGGCACGAGCAGCCAACTCGATATCAAGCTCGCCGGGCATGAATTCCGCGTCGCCTGCCCGCCCGACGAGCGCGAAGGCCTGATCGCGGCGGCCGAACTGGTCGATCGCAAGATGCGCGAACTGGCCGGCGACAAGCGCATGAATCTGGAACGCCTGGCGGTTGTCGCGGCGCTACACTTCGCCAACGAAATGTTGCGAAATATGCGGACGAGCGGCTTTGACATCGACGCCGGCAGGCGTAGAATTCTGGACATGCAGGCGCGCCTCGATACGGCGCTAAATGAACTCACACCGCCGCAATAATTCGCGTAGGTGTGTGGTCGCCAAAGAGCGCGCAGGCAAACGGTCAATCCCCCACGGTGATCGTTGAGGCCATAGATTCCTTGGACCTATATCAAGGCATAAAGGCCGCTGCCCATAGAAGCCGCTGTTGAGAGCGCCCAAACGAGTTTGGGTGAACCTGATGCGGAAGGAAGGCGGCCTCTCTGGACCCTCGGTTCAGGATGCCGGTCTCGACCTCACTAGTGGGGGGCCCCTATCGCCCCACCAAGGCGGCTCACAAGCAGGCGGATCGCGTGCGATCCGCCTGCGCCAGTAAACACGCGGCTTTCCGGGCAGGGCACAAATTTTTTCTCGCTCTGGCAATCCCGGCTGCGCCATCGCATGCGTCTGATTTAATTTTCACTTAGTTTCCAGATCAAAGGCGCCGTCCCGGTGTCGGTTGTAGCCGCGTGCATGTCGTGGCTGCCCTGCAGGAAATCGATCTAAACAGTCGATCTGCTTGCGTCCTTGATGCAACGCCATTCGTCATTGCTTCGATGTGGCTGCGCCGAGCCGGTGTTCGCGCAAAACATGCCAGAACGTGACGTAGCTTGGCGGACGGTGTTCCCGGTTCGGTGCTCATCCTTGAATCACTAACGAATCAGAAATTTTGTGCTTTTAGGCGGGCCGCTTACACCCCGGTGGGCGGATTGAAGGTCATGCTTTTGCCGCATGCGGGTGAACTAAGCTCGGCATGATTGCGGCTGAATCGCCCGCTTGCAGGCAAGCGTTTTGGGGTGCGCCGTCGGTGAGCCCCGCCCTGAACCCAAGTCTGCGCGCGCCAATGCCGCGCCCGAGCGCTCCCGGTAAAATATCGCGGGTGACGCCCCGCCGGTCGGTAGCATGAGCGTGCCGGTCGGCCAAATGTATTTTCGCCCAGTGTTTTTCCGGCCACTTTTCCGCCCGCTCCGAACGAAAGCTATCCACGATGCGCTACTGGCTCATGAAATCCGAACCGTCGGATTGTTCCATCGACGATCTTGCCGCGATGCCGGCGCAAACGGTGGCCTGGTATGGCGTGCGCAATTACCAGGCGCGCAATTTCATGCGCGACCAGATGAGTGTGGGCGATCTGGCGTTTTTTTATCACTCGTCCTGCGCCGAGCCGGGCATCGTGGGTATCGTGAAGGTGGTGAAAAAGGCCTATCCGGATGCGACCCAATTCGATCCGGCCTCGCATTATTTCGACCCCAAGGCGACCCCCGAGGCGCCGCGCTGGTTAAACGTGGACGTGCAACTGGTGCGCAAAACGCCGCTGGTGCCGCTGGCCAGCCTGCGCGATGCGGCGCCGCTTGAAGGGCTCAGAATTCTGGCGCGCGGTAACCGCTTGTCCATCACGCCGGTGGACCCGGCGCACTGGTCCTATATCTGCGAGCACATGCTGTAGGGCCGCCCGGCCGCCCGGCCGCGCGGCTCAGCGCGCCGGCTTGGCGGCGACCCGCACCGGCGCGGTGGCGATGATGTTGCCGCGTGCGTAGGCTTCGACGTTCGATTCGATGTCGTCCGGCTCGTAGCGATAGTTCACCATCATGCCGAACGATTGTTGCAGGCCTTTCGGCGAGCGGTCGGCGAGGGGATTCAGGCGTTCTATGCGCGCACCGTTGCCGAGGTGGAAGCGCGCCACCGGGTCGAGCGGCCCGCCGTCTTTTGCGCTGCTCATCAGATAGCGCGCCGCGAGCCGCGTCAGCGGGCTGCGCAGCAGGCGGGCGAGGCGCTCATCGGCGGCCCATTCGGTGGTACGCAACAGCGTCGGCAAGGTGAGTACATCGAGCGCCGGGTAGGCGGACTGCAAGCGGCGCCACTCGCTATCCGTAAATGCGGTGGCCAGCGCGCCGGGCTCGCGCGCCAGCCAGGCCGATAATTGCGGGATGGGCGACAGGGTGGCGAAATTCGTCAGGCGTGGAAATTCACGCTGCAGGCTGTCGATTACGCGCTTGAGCAGAAAATTGCCAAAGCTCACGCCGCGCAGGCCGACCTGGGTGTTGGATATGGAATAGAAAATCGCGTGGTCGGCGCGTTTGGAGTCGAATACCGGGGCGTTTTCGTCGAGCAGGGCATGGACATCGCCGGCGAGTTCCTTCACCAGCGCAACTTCCACGAATATGAGCGGTTCCTGCGGCATGCGCGGGTGGAAAAACGCATAGCAGCGGCGGTCGGAATCGAGCCGGTTGCGCAGATCGGTCCACGAGCGTATGGCATGTACGGCTTCGTAGCGGATGAGCTTTTCCAATAGCGCGGCGGGCGAATTCCAGGTGATGCGCTGCAGGTCCAGAAAGCCGACGTCGAACCAGGCCGACAGGCGCGCTTCGAGTTCGCGGTCCAGTGCCGCCAGTTCCGGCTCGTCGCCGCGCAGGCGCAACAAATCGGCGCGCAGATCGACGAGAAATTTGACGCCCTGCGGCAGCGCCGTGAAATGCGTGAATATGCGCATGCGGGACGAGCGCATGGCGGCGCGCAATGCGCCTTCGGCCTGCCACTGCTGCGGCGTGCCTAGCGCCTGCTGATAAGCCGCGGCGGCTGCGGCCACGGCTGTGGGGTCGGGGCCGAATTCGGCACCTATCATGCGCAGGAAGGCGCGCTTGCCGTGGTCGTCCAGCCGCTCGTAACTTTTTCCCAGTTGCAGCGCCCGGTTGCGCGCCGACACTTCGCCGCCCACGCCGGCTGCACAGTCGCGCAACTGGCTGCGCAATTTGGCCACTTCGGCGCTGCTCATGCCTTCGGCGCGGGCGCGCCTTGCCTGCACCAGCGCGCGCAGGCGCGAAAACGAACTGGTACTCATTTGCGACCCGCGTTGTGCAGTTTCAGTGCCGAGTAAATGGTGCTATTGACCGGTGCGGCGATGCCGTGGCGGCGCGCCAATTCCACCACCCGCCCACACAGCCAGGGGGCTTCGAGGCGATTGCCCTGCTCCAGGTCGTGCAGCATGGAGGCTTGCATGGATGCCGGCAGCGAATCGGCGAATGCCATTTGTTCGTCCAGAAATGCTTCCGTCAGCGTCACACCCTCGGCGCGCGCGACTTGCCAGGTTTCGCGCATGATGGCGGCCAGCGTGGCGCGCGTATCGGGGTCGGCACGCAAGGGGCCGATGGGTAGCCGTGCCAGGCAGGTAATGCCGGACAGCCCGGTCAGGAATACGAATTTGCGCCAGATGAGCGCTTCGATTTCATCCGTGGCGGCGCCGTCTATGCCGGCCCGCTTGCAGGCCGCATCAAACGCCAGGGCGCGCGCGCTGGTGGACCCGTCCAGTTCGCCGAAGCGCAGCCTGGCCATGGTTCCGGTGTGCGCGATGCGGCCGGGTTCGCCGATCACGGCGGCAATGTAGGCCACACCGCCCATGACGTGCTGCGCGCCCAGTACGTTCTTCAGAATGCCGCAGGCGGTGACGCCGTTCTGGAACGGTATCACCGCAGTGGCCGGGTCGAGCAAAGGTTTGCAGGCCGCCGCGGCGGTTTCCGTATCCCACAGCTTGACGCAGAACAGCACCAGGTCCACCGGCCCTATGCACGCCGGGTCCGACTCCACGGTGACCGGTGCGATGTGCACATCGCCCACCGCACTGCTCACGCGCAAACCGCTTGCCTGCATGGCGGCGAGGTGTGCGCCGCGCGCGATGAATCGCACGTCTTCGCCCGCAGCGGCCAGACGGGCGCCGAAATAGCCGCCCACGCCGCCCGAACCCATGATCGCGATACGCATGTTGCGCTCCTTTGCTGACACCGCTAAAGCATATGCGAGACTGCGCGTGGCGACAAACCCTGCGCTGCGCCGGCGATGGGCCGGCGCACGCGGCGGCCGCATTGGTAAGTCGTAGCGAAAGGGTTACAGTCTTGGCCGAGAGGGTGTTGCGAGGCAGACCGTGCGCGTCGGATGCGCGCCGGCCGGCGGCAGCGTGGGTGGGAAACGACAGGCGCCGCTCGAACGCGGCACGAGCCGCACAGGAGGAGCACAAGCAGGCATGAGTCGCATACGCATCATAGGGGGCGCCTGGCGGCGCAGAATGCTGGACGTTACCGATCTGCCGGGCCTGCGGCCGACCGGCGACGCGGTGCGCGAAACCCTGTTCAACTGGCTGGGACAGGACATGGGCGGGCAGACCTGCCTCGACGTATTTGCCGGCACCGGTGCGCTGGGTCTGGAAGCCGCCTCGCGCGGCGCGGCGCGCGTCACGCTGCTCGAAACCCATCCCAAGGCGGTGGCGCAGTTACAACGCAATTTCGCGACACTACGCAACATTCCGGTCGATGGCGCGGTCGAGATCGTGCGGGCGGATGCATTAAAATGGCTGGCCTTGCCGCCGCGCCGCTACGACGTCGTGTTTCTCGATCCGCCGTTTCATTCCGGCTGGTTCGAGCGCCTAGCCGGGCTCGTCGAAGCAGCGCTCGAACCGCAAGGGCTTGTTTACGCAGAGGCCGAGTTTCCAGTGCACAATCTCGGCAACTTGCGTTCCGTCAAGCAAGGCCGGGCGGGCCATGTTTATTATCAACTTTTGAGCAGGGAGCTGCCGTGAGCGATCGGGTCGCGGTGTACTCGGGCACGTTCGACCCCGTCACGCGGGGTCATGAAGACATCATCAGGCGTGCGGCACAGCTATTCGAGCGCGTGATCGTGGGCGTTGCGGTAAGCCGGGCCAAACAGCCCTTCTTTACGCTGGAAGAACGCATAGACCTGTTGCGCGAGGTGCTGCAGCCTTACCCGAATGTCGTGGTGGACGGTTTTGCCGGCCTGCTGGTCGATTTTCTCGACCGCCACGACGCGCGCGTCATCGTGCGCGGCTTGCGCGCGGTGTCCGATTTCGAATACGAATTTCAGATGGCCGGCATGAACCGGCGGCTGCGTCCCGACGTGGAAACCGTGTTTTTCACGCCGGAAGAGCGCTACCTGTTCATATCGGCGACCATGGTGCGCGAAATCGCCAGCATGGGTGGCAATGTGGCGCAATTTGTACCGCCTTTGGTCGAAACGAAAATTCAGGCCAAAGTTCTGGAACGACAGAAACAGCAATGAAACGAGAGGATTAGGCGATGGCCCTGATTATTACCGACGAATGCATCAACTGCGACGTGTGCGAACCCGAGTGCCCCAATGGCGCCATTACGCAGGGCGATGAAATTTACGAAATCGATCCCGGCAAATGCACCGAGTGCGTCGGCCACTTCGACGAGCCGCAGTGCCGCTCGGTGTGCCCGGTCGATTGCATCCCGAATGACCCCGACAATGTCGAAACCCAGGATATGCTCATGGCAAAATTCATGAAGCTCACGGCGGAAGGCAATACGCCGGCCAAAAAGGGCGGAAAGGGCTGATTAACCGGTTTTGCCCGGCGCGCTGTGCCGGGCAGGGCATGCACAGAACCGTGCCTCAGGCTGCGCGCGCTTCCGACTGTGCGTCCGGCCCGCCGGCGTGATCGGTGGCGCTCAGGGCGTAGCGCAGGGCCAGATCGAGCGCGCGCAATTCCGCCATTTGCGTGGCGATGGCGTGGTCCATCTGCTCCAGTTCGGAAATGCGCTCGTCCAGCGAATCGGTGGCCTGATAAATGCGCTTCACACTTTCCAGCCGCCGCTTGAGCTGGATTTGATATTCCCGCACCTGTGATTCCAGCGGTGCCATGACGGCCCGCAGCCAGCGTTCCACACCGCGGTTGGCGGACTCGAAAATCTTTTTGGTCTGCTGCGCCACGGTGTCGAAAAAGCGTTCGGTAAGGGCGTCCTTGCCGGTGGTGGCGAGCACCAGAAAAGAAGTGAACTGGGCCTGAAAGCTGCGTTCCAGGCGGTTGATTTCCTTTTCGTAGCGCATCAGGGAAAATTCCTTCGGCGCACCCAGCTTGAGGCCGTGCTCGACGGAAAAGCGCTTGTACATGGCGTCCATCATGCGCGAAATTTCGGTGATTTCTTCGTTCGAGGCGCGCAGCGAGCCGCGCACGGAGCGGAAAAATTCGAGCATGGAGTCGCGCAGCGCCATGGTGAAATGCGCGCCTTCCATGGAGCCGCGGGTTTTCGCGACCAGTTCGCGCAGTCCTTCCAGGCCCAGGTGGCCGAACAGATTGTTGGTGAGCTGGGAAAACACGCTGCGCGTGGCGTAATAGCGCTGCAGGCCTTGTTCGAATTCCTCTTTTTCGCCCTTCACCTTGCGCAACATGTAGGCGATGACGCTCTGGTTCTTGCCGCGCAATTCGTTCAATTCGGTAAGTTGATCGACCGTCCCGACGCGCCGCGTGGATAGCAGTTCGCGCGCCCGCGTCACGATGTCCGTGGTTTCGTTGAGCAAGGTATCGCTCACGATTTCGCGCTTGGCCGGCATCAGTTGGCTGGACAGGGCCAGTTCCAGGCGCGTGAGGCGCGCGCGTGCCAGGGTGGCCAGGTCGCCGTTGATTTTGGCCGCCAGGCCTTTCTGTGCGGATACCGGAAACACGCGGTCGGCGTCTACCTCCAGAATGGCGGCGGTGGTTTGCACCTGACGCTCGATTTCGGCGTCGATCTGGTCTTCGCCGCGCAAGCCATCCCACAGGCCGTCTATCTTGTTCAGCGCCACCATGCGCCCGCGGCTGCCGCTCACCGCCGGCACCACGAAATTGCGCCACACTTCCAGATCGCTCTGGGTGACGCCGGTATCCGCCGCCAGGATGAACAACACGGCGTGTGCCGACGGCAGCAGCGACACGGTCAGCTCCGGCTCGGCGCCGATCGCGTTGAGGCCAGGTGTGTCGAGCAGCACCAGGCCCTGCTGCAGCAGCGGGTGCGGAAAATTGATGATGGCGTGGCGCCAGCGCGGCACATCCACCAGTTCGTCCGGCCCGAGCTTGAGGCCGTGGCCATTGCCTTGATCGATCTGGAACCCCAGCGCCAGCGCTTCCAGTTCACTGACGCGCTTTTGCTCGCCCACCCGGCGCAAGGATGCCTGCATCGATTCCGTGGAACGCACATCGAGTTCGTAGCGCACCCATTCTTCGGGAAAACGCTTCAGTTCCGTTACCGGGGTGTGCGCGGCACGGGTTTCGATGGGTAGCAGTTCGATGGCCGGCGGGCGTGCGGGGTCGAACAGGAATTCGGTCGGACACATGGTGGTGCGCCCGGCCGCCGAGGGCACGATGCGGTTACCGTAATCGGCAAAGAACAGCGCGTTGATCAGTTCCGACTTGCCGCGCGAAAATTCGGCCACGAATGCCACCACCAGGCGGTCTTCGCGCAGGCGTTCGAGCAAGCGAGTCAGGCGCAGATCGATCTGGGCGTCCGACAAGTCGTTTTCGCCCAGCCAGTCGCGCAGCCGCGTAATGCATTGTGTCAGCCGCGAACGCCAGCCGGCATAGGCCAGAAAGTCCTCACTCAGGCTCATCGTTTGCTTCTCCCACTGCACTCCGGATTTAGCATATACGCAATTGACGCGATGCGGCAGGCATTCGCGTGTGCGCCCGGAATTTTTGTCCGTGCGCGGCCTGCGCGCGCGACAGCCAGCGTCACATTTAGCGCTGGCATTTTGCGCACCAGAAAGTGGAACGCTGACCAAGACGCAGCGTGCGTATGCTTTGCCCGCATACGCGGCAGGCTTGGCCGGCGCGGTCATATACATAATGCTGTTGCTGGAAGTAGCCGCTGGCGCCGTCGCTGTGGATGAAATCGCGCAGGCTGCTGCCGCCGGCCGCCAGCGCATCCTGCAGAGTATCGCGTATGGCCTGGGCCAGCCGGGTGCATTCCGCCCGCGTCAGGCGGCCAGCCGGGCGGCGTGGCCGTATGCCGGCACGGAACAGGCTTTCCGAGGCGTAGATATTGCCCACGCCGACCACCACGTGACTGTCCATTACGAACAGTTTGACCGGGGTGCGCCGGCCGCGCGTGGCACGGAACAGCCATTCGCCGTCGAATTGATCGCCCAGCGGCTCTATGCCCAGATCGGCCAGCAGCGGGTGGGATTCATCCGCACCGGCGTGCCACAGCAGGGCGCCGAAACGGCGCGGATCGCGCAGGCGCGCGGCGCGCGCGCCAAATACCAGATCGACGTGTTCGTGCGGCCCGGCCGGGCTCGCGGCGGGCACCACGCGCAGACTGCCGGACATGCCCAGATGGCCGATCAGCGTGCCGGTTTCGAAGCGGAACAGCAAATACTTGCCGCGCCGCTCTATGCGTTTGAGCCTTTGTCCCTGCAGGCGGGCGGACAGGTCGGCCGGTACCGGCCAGCGCAGGCGTGCTTCGCGCACGACCGCGCCGCTGGCGGTGGATCCGGCCAGTTCCTGCGCCAGACCGTAACGGGTGATTTCTACCTCGGGCAATTCGGGCATGAGCGTGGTATGGTGTAATTACGTCAGCGCAAGGCTTTCGCCTCACCTCGCCTAAACCAATTTTACTGCAGCCCCTGAAACGCACGTGATCCCGACATTTTCGACCTTTTTCACCGCGCCAGCCGGTGCGCGGCGCCTGTGCGCCATTGTTGCGCTCGCAGCCTGCAGTGCATGGACACCGGCCGTGCATGCCGCCGATGACGACGATACGGAAGCTGCGGTGGCGGATACGCCGGTTGCCGGCGATCGCCTGCCGCGCCAGGAACTCACCGCGCGCATCGTCTACCAATTATTGCTGGCCGAAATTGCCGCCCGGCGCGGGAAATTCGAAGTGGCCGTGCCGGCCTATCTCGATCTCGCCAAATCCACGCGCGATCCGCGCATTGCCCGCCGCGCCACCGAATTTGCGCTTTATGCGCGCCAGCGCGACATGGCGCTGGAAGCCGCGCGGCTGTGGGCGGAACTCGATCCGCAATCGCCGCAAGCACAGCGCACGTTGGCCGGACTGGCGGCGCACGGCTCCAACCCGGCCGAGGTGGAACCGCAAATTGCCAAATTACTGGCCGAACAGGGCGCCAAAACCGGCGCCGCGCTGCTGCAATTGAACCGCTTTCTGGCCAATATGCCGGACGCGGCGACGGCGGCGGACATGGTGCGGCGCCTCACCGAGCCCTATGTAAAACTGCCCGAAGCGCATTTTGCGCGTGCCCAGGCCGCCATGCGCGCCGGGAAGCCCGACGTGGCGCTGGGCGATCTCGATCGCGCGCTGGAGCGCAAGCCGGATTGGGAGCCGGCCGTCATCTACAAGGCGCAGATACAACAGCCGGCGGACGCGGAAAAAGCCGTCGCGACGCTCAAGGCCTATCTGGCAAAACACCCCAAGGCGCGCGATGTGCGCATGCAGTATGCGCGCGCGCTGGTCGGCGCGCGCCGCATGGACGAGGCGCGGCGCGAATTCCAGCGCGTGCTGAACGAAAGCCCCGATCGCCGCGACGCCATGTACGCCGTCGGCGTGCTGGCGTACCAGGTCAAGGATTACACCACCGCCGAACCCCTGTTCCGCAAACTGGTCGATGCCGGGGTGCCGGAAGCGGACACTCTGCGCGTCTATCTGGGCCAGATCGCGGAAGAATCCAAGCGCACGGACGAAGCCCTGGGCTGGTACGACTCGGTCAAATCCGGCGACCAGTACGTCCAGGCGCAGACACGCGCTGCGACCCTGCTGGCGCGCAGCGACAAGGTCGAAGCCGGGTTGGCCCGGCTGCAGGCCCTGCGCGGCCAGCCCGGTACATCGGAGGTGCAGCTTACGCTCACCGAAGCGTTCATCCTGCGCGAAGCCGGGCGCGCGCAGGACGCGTTCGACCTGTTGCAGCAGGCGCTGCTTGCCAAACCCGACGAGCCGGACATGCTGTACGAACTTGGGCTGCTGGCCGAGCGGGTGGAACGCATGGACGTGATGGAACAGTCCTTGCGCAAGGTGATCGCGATCAAACCTGATTTTGCGCACGGCTATAACGCGCTGGGCTATTCCTTTGCCGATCGCAACATCAATCTGCCGGAGGCGCAAAGCCTGATCGAAAAAGCGCTGCAATTGGCGCCGGACGATCCTGCCATCCTCGACAGCATGGGCTGGGTGATGTACCGCAACGGCAATCTGGCGGGTGCGCTGCAACACCTCACGCGGGCCTTCAGCCTGACCGCCGATCCCGAAATTGCCGCCCACCTGGGCGAGGTGTTATGGATGATGGGCCGCCGCAGCGACGCCACGCGTACCTGGCAGGAGGCAGCCAAAGCCCATCCGGGCAGCGCGCCGCTGGACAAAGTGATGAAGCGCTTCCTGCAGTAAGTTCGCAAAATCCGTGCGGCGCCTGCCTGAGTGCGGCGCCGCCGGCTCTTTCCCCCGACATTTTTCGCGCGCCTTCGCCGCGACCCTGCAGATGGCACGCATTCCAATATCGACATCATTCGCGCGCGGCTTTGCCGCGACTGCCGCCGCCTTTGTATTGGCCGCCTGCACGACGCTGCCGCCGCAAACCGGGCCACAGCGCGAGGCGCGTGATGCGGTGCAACAATTCGAACTGGAAGGTCGCGTATCGGCCCACGACGCGCGCCAGTCCGTGCAGGCGTCCATCCTGTGGCTGCACGACACGGGCAGCGACGAACTGACGCTTACCGGCCCGCTCGGACAGACGCTCGCGCAACTTACGCGGCGCGGCACGCAGGCGCGCCTGGATGCGGGCGGGCAGGTGCGCGAAACCACCGACATGGATGCTTTGCTGCGCGACGCGTTGGGGCTGTCCGTGCCGGTCGCGGCCCTGTCCCATTGGGTGTTGGGGCGCCCGCGCACTCCCGCCGCGAATGTGCGGCGCGATGCCGGCGGACGCGCCGAAATCATTACTGAAGACGGCTGGAACGTGTTTTTCGTGCGCTACGAATCGGCTGCGCCGGACGCCCTGCCGGAACTGATCGAGGCGCAGGGCGGCGAAGTCCAGGTGAAGCTCAAGATCGACCGCTGGACCTTACAGCCGTGACCGCGCCGCAGATAGCCTGGGGCGCGCCCTTGCCGGCGCCGGCCAAAATCAACCAGTTTCTGCACGTGATCGGCCGCCGCGCCGACGGCTACCACCTGCTGCAGACGGTGTTCCGCTTTCTGGATCGCGCCGACCAGTTGCGATTTTTTCCGCGCGATGACGGTGAAGTCATATTGCGCACGCCACTGCCCGGCGTGCCCGCGCAGTCGGACCTTACCGTGCGCGCCGCGCACGCCCTGCAACGCGCCACCGGCTGCCGCCGCGGTGTGGAAATCGAACTGGAAAAAAATCTGCCGCTGGGCGGCGGCCTGGGCGGCGGCAGTTCCGATGCGGCCACCGTATTGATTGCGCTGAACCGGCTTTGGGGCCTGGACTTGCCGCGCGAGCGGCTGCAAGCCATAGGTCTGGAACTGGGCGCGGACGTGCCGGTATTCGTATTCGGGCGCGCCGCGTTCGGTGAGGGCGTGGGCGAACGCCTTAGTGCGCTCAGCCTGGCGCCGGCCTGGTATCTGGTGGTGGTGGCGCCGGCGCCGGTTGCTACCGCCTCGGTATTCGCCGAACCTGCGTTGACAAGGGATAGTCCGGCCGTCACAATCGCGGCCTTTTCGGCGGACGGCCGGGTGCCGGCGCAACTATTGGGCTTTGGTCGCAACGACCTCGAAGCCGTGGTGCGTCGCAAACAGCCGGAAGTCGACCAGGTACTGCAGGAACTATGCAGATACCCCGGGGCGCGCATGAGCGGCTCCGGCAGTTCCTGCTTCGCCTGGTTTGCGGATGAGGCGTCAGCGCGCAGCGCGCTCGCCACACTACCGCCCCGCTGGCCGGCATGGGTTGCGCGAGGTATCGATTTTCACCCACTTTTCGGGTAGAATCCGCGCTCCTTGTGACGGCGATGCCGCAGTGCGGCAAACGCAGCAATACTGGGGAGTCGCCAAGCTGGTTAAGGCACCGGATTTTGATTCCGGCATACGAGGGTTCGAATCCTTCCTCCCCAGCCAAATATCATCGGGCAGGTTCCGGCGGAACCTGCCCGAGTTGTTTTGACCGAAAAGTCCTGTAAATGCGGCGCGCGCAAATCATGCATGGGGCATCGCGGCTTAATCGGCCGCAGGCAGTTCGCCCATGCTGCAAAATCAGACCTGGCCAGCCGGCGTGCGCCGCCACCGGCGGGCAGACCGGTTATGGCAATACGGGCAATTTGGGCGTACGCATCGCGGCAGCGTTGCGGCGCGGCAGAGATTAGCGATGGCCTATGAAAGTTTGATGATTTTCACCGGCAACGCCAACGCCCAGCTCGCGGCGGACGTTGCCAAGCGCCTCAGCATTACGCTGGGGCGTGCCACGGTGGGGCGCTTCTCCGATGGCGAAGTGATGGTCGAGGTACTCGAAAACGTCCGCGGCAAGGACGTGTTCGTACTGCAATCCACCTGCGCGCCGACCAGTGACAACCTGATGGAACTGGTCATCCTGATCGATGCGCTCAAGCGCTCGTCCGCGGCCCGCATCACCGCCGCCATTCCCTATTTCGGCTATGCCCGGCAAGACCGCCGGCCGCGCTCGGCGCGCGTGCCCATCACCGCCAAGGTGGTGGCCAACATGCTGCAGGCGGTAGGGGTGCAGCGCGTGCTCACCGTCGACCTCCATGCCGATCAGATACAGGGCTTTTTCGACATACCGGTCGATAACATTTATGCCACGCCGCTATTGCTGTCCGACATCTGGAAGCGTAACTACGAAAATCTGGTAGTCGTGTCGCCGGACGTAGGCGGCGTGGTGCGTGCGCGCGCCACAGCCAAGCGCCTGGAATGCGAACTGGCCATCATCGACAAGCGCCGCCCCAAAGCCAACGTGGCCGAAGTCATGAACATCATCGGCGACGTGCAGGGCCGCTCCTGCGTCATCATGGACGACATGGTGGATACCGCCGGCACGCTGTGCAAGGCTGCCCAGGCGCTCAAGGAAAACGGCGCCAAAAGCGTCATGGCCTATTGCACGCATGCGGTGCTGTCCGGCAAGGCCGTGCAGCGCATCGTCGATTCCGATCTCGACGAACTGGTGGTCACCGACACCATCCCGCTGTCACCCGAAGCGCGCAGTTGCGGGCGCATACGTGCGGTGTCCATCGCCGACCTGCTGGCCGAAACATTGCGCCGCATCAGCAACGAGGAGTCCGTCAGTTCGCTGTTCAACGAATGAAACCGCCAGCGGCGCGGCGCGCGGCCTGATGGCCGCGGCGTGCCGGTCCGGCGGTTCAAACGGCGGTAAACCTGCCGCCGCTTAAAACTTCCGCCTGGTCGCGGGCGGAATCAACTGGAGCAATCATGGAAATTGAATTCAAAGCAAGCAAGCGCACCCTGCAGGGCACCGGAGCGAGCCGCCGCCTGCGTCGTGCCGGCCGCGTACCGGGCATCCTGTACGGCGGCGGATCCGACGCTCAGGCGATAGAACTGGACCACAACGCGCTTTATCATGCACTGCGCCGCGAGGCCTTCCACTCGTCCGTGCTCACCATGGACCTCGAAGGCCGCAAGGAAATGGTGCTGTTGCGCGACGTGCAAATGCATCCGTTCCGCCAGCTCGTGCTGCACATCGATTTTCAGCGCGTCGACGCCACCCACGCCATCCACCAGAAGGTGCCGCTGCACTTCGTGCATGCCGAACTGTCGCCCGGCGTGAAGTTCGAAGGCGGCATGCTGTCGCACGTGATCAACGAAATCGACGTCAAGTGCATGCCCAAGGATTTGCCCGGGTTTATCGAGATCGACCTTGGTCACCTGCACGCCGGCCAGTCCATACACCTGTCCGAAATCAAAATGCCGCCCGGTGTCGAACTGGTGACGCACAAGAACGAAGACCAGGTAGTTGCCAGCATCGTGCTGTCGCGTGGTTCGGCTTCTGACGAGCCGGGCGCCGAAGGTGCCGCCGACGCGGCGGGCGGCGACGCAGCCAAGAAGTAAGCGTGCGACCGTGCGGCCGGGCCTCGCCCCGGCTGCGCGCCGCCGCGCGTGCGCCGTTAAAGCAGGTTCGTGTCGAACTAATTATCGATTCGGTCGCGGACCTGCCGCGGCGCCCGCGCGCCTCTCCGCCCAACGCCCATGAGCGCCCCCCCTCAAGCAGCGCCCAGACTGGTCGCAGGATTGGGCAACCCCGGTCCGCAATATTTCGACACCCGGCATAACGCCGGCTTCTGGTTCGTCGAACGCCTGGCTGAACAACTAAAGGTAGGTCTTGGCCACGAATCGCGCTTTCACGGCTTTTGTGCCAATGCGCGCGCGAGCGGCGTGGAGGGCGGAACCTGGCTATTGATGCCGCAAACTTACATGAATCGCTCCGGCCAGTCGGTCGGTGCGCTGGCGCGCTTCTATCGCGTACTGCCGCACGAAATATTGGTGGTGCACGATGAACTCGATATTCCGCCCGGCCAGTTGCGCCTGAAATTTGGCGGCGGCCTGGGCGGCCACAACGGACTGAAGGACATCGCGGCCCACCTCGGCACGCAGGATTTCTGGCGCTTGCGCATAGGCATAGGGCACCCGCGCGACGCGCGCGAATCGGCGCAGGACGTGGCCGATTACGTGCTGCACCGCGCCAGCCGCGAACAGCAGGCGGAAATCGATGCCGCCATGCAGCGTGCGCTGGAACTATGGCCCATGCTGGCGCGCGCCGAGTGGGAACGCGCCATCGCACGCGCCAATGCTCGCCCGGCCGCGCCCAAAGCCGCCCCAACTACACAGAAACCACCCGCCGCGCCCGGTGGCGACAAACAGATTTAGTGCCGGCCTGGCGGCCGGTACGACCAGACTAAACGGAGTTAATCATGGCACTCAAGTGCGGCATCGTCGGCCTGCCCAATGTCGGCAAATCCACGCTATTCAACGCCATCACGCGGGCCGGCATCGCCGCCGAAAATTACCCGTTCTGCACCATAGAGCCGAACGTGGGCATCGTCGAATTGCCCGATGCGCGGCTTGCCAAACTGGCCGACATCGTCAAGCCGCTGCGCATTTTGCCGGCCACGGTCGAATTCGTCGATATTGCGGGACTGGTTGCGGGCGCCTCCAAAGGCGAGGGGCTGGGCAACAAATTTCTCGCCAATATCCGTGAAACCGACGCCATCGTGCATGTGGTGCGCTGCTTCGACAATGAAAATATCGTGCATGTGAGCGGCAAGGTAAATCCGGTTGCCGACATCGAAACCATAGATACCGAACTGGCGCTGGCCGATCTGTCCACCGTCGAAAAAGCGCTGGCGCGCTACCGCAAACCGGCCCAGGCGGGTGACAAGGAAGCCAAAATTCTGGTTGCCGCGCTGGAAAAAGCCTACGCCCAACTGGACCAGGCACGCCCCGTGCGCGCGCTCGATCTATCCAGGGAAGAACGCGCCAACCTGCAGCCCTTCTGCCTGATAACCGCCAAGCCGGTGCTGTACGCCGCCAACGTCGATGAATCCGGCATCACCGGCGACCACCACCTGCTGGACGAAGTAAAGCGCCACGCCGCGCGCGAGGGCGCGCCGGTAGTCGAATTTTGCGCCGCGCTGGAAGCGGAA
>JAEUNM010000132.1 GCA_016791105.1 Rhodocyclaceae bacterium
TTGTCGTAGGCCACCAGAACCGCGCAACCTTTGTAGTCGATGCCGTAGTCGGTATTGTCGTAGCCTATGCGCTTGATCGTGTCGCGTGCCACCTGGATGTAATCGACATTGGCGGCGGTGGTGATTTCGCCCGCCAGCACCACCAGGCCGGTGTTGCAGAGGGTTTCCGCAGCAACGCGGGAATGTTTGTCCTGCGCCAGGATTGCATCGACGATGGCATCCGAAATTTGGTCCGCAACCTTGTCGGGATGGCCTTCGGATACGGATTCGGACGTGAACAGGTAGTCGGACTGACCGCCACCTTGCTGAACATTCTGTGCGGAAAACTGCTGGGACATCTGGGTACTCCGTTCCCCTTGTTGCGGGCCGTCGGCCCGGCCCTGGGGATACGGGCTGGGGACGCTTTAGCGGAATTTGTGCCGGTGCAGACTTTATTTGACCCCACCGTGTCGCCCCGCAAGTTGTCTGATTAACTCGGCGACCGCATAATTATCGCTTTTTTCGTTCGGTGCAGCAATTCCGATCTGGGCCGGCAACGAGAAATTTTCCCGGATTCCGTTTGCGCTCGCCTGTCCGATGCTTGCCGTTCTAAGCCGTTTGCCCTTGTCCGTTCTGCACAGGCTGGGTGCCCTGGTGGGCTGGCTGGTGTACGGCCTGTCGCCCACCTACCGCCGCCATCTGCGCGAAAATCTCGCGCTGGCATTCCCCGCCAACCCGCGCCTGCGCCGTGCCGCCATCGCACAGGCCGGCATGGCGCTGATGGAATTGCCCAAACTTTGGCTGCGTCCGCCCGAAGAAGTGTGCGCCCTCATCCGTGAAGTCCGCGGCTGGGAAATCGCCCAGCGCGCCCATGACGAGGGGCGCGGCATCGTATTTTTGACCCCCCACCTGGGCTGTTTTGAAATTTCCGCGATGTACATCGGCGGCAGCATTCCCATGACCGTTCTGTACCGGCCGCCCAAGCAGCGCTGGCTGGAACCCTATATGCAGCGCGGCCGCGGTGCGCGCATGAAGCTTGCGCCGGCCAATCTTTCCGGCGTGCGCGAATTGCTGCGTGCACTGCGCAAGCACGGCGCGGTCGGGCTGCTGCCGGATCAGGTGCCCGGCAATGGCGAGGGCGTGTGGGCGCCGTTTTTCGGGCGCCCGGCCTATACGATGACTTTGGCGGCGCGCCTGCTCGAGTCGGGAGCGGCGCTCATTTCAGTGTCGGCCGAACGGTTGCCGCAGGGCGCGGGCTATCGCCTCAGCTTTTACGCGCCCGAATTGCCGCCACAGGCGGACGCCGCCGCGCGTGCCGCGGCCATCAATGCGGAAATCGAACGCCTGATCCGGCTTTGCCCGCAACAATATCTGTGGGGCTACAACCGTTACAAAGGGCCCGGTAATGCGGAAGCGCCCGCACAGCCGCAATGAGGGGCATATTTACCCGCGCCGGGCTGGCCATCATGTGGCTATCGCACTATTTGCCGCTTGGCCTGCAGGCGCGCCTGGGGCGCGGCCTGGGGGCGCTGCTCTACCCATTCGCGCGCGAGCGGCGCGAGGTGGTGCTCACCAACCTGCGCCTGTGTTTTCCGGAACTGGATGAATCCGCGCGCGAAACTCTTGCACGCGAACATTTCGCCCTGTTCGGGCGCAGTTTCATTGAGCGCGGGCTGACGTTCTGGGCCAGTGAGCGGCGCCTGCGCCGGCTGGTGCGGGTGCAGGGGCTGGACCACCTGCACGCCCTGGTGGGGCGGCCGGTCATATTGTTCGCGCCGCACTTCGTCTGCATGGATTTGGCCTGGGCGCGGCTATCCATGGAAATGCCCATGGCGGGGATTTATTCGCGCCAGAAAAATCCGGTGTTCGATGCCGCGCTGCAGCGCGCGCGCGCGCGCTTCAATACGCCGGTGACCTTGTCGCGTCAGGACGGGGTGCTGCGCGCCGTGCGCACAGTGCGGGAAGGCAAGCCTTTCTACTATCTGCCCGATCTGGATTACGGGCCGCGCGATTCGATATTCGTGCCGTTTTTCGGCGTGCCCGCGGCGACCATTACCGGCCTGTCGCGCCTTTCCCGGCTGACCGGGGCCACGGTGCTGACGGTCGTCACACGCATGTTGCCGGGCGCAGAGGGCTATGTGGTGGAAATTGGCGAGGCCTGGCCGGATTGGCCCGGCGCCAGTGTCGAGGAAGATACCCGCCGCATGAATGCCAGCCTGGAAGCCGCCATCCGGGTCATGCCCGAACAGTATTACTGGCTGCACAAGCGCTTCAAAACGCGGCCGCCCGGCGACCCGAAGCTATATTGATTCGCCGCTGCGCTGCGCCGCCGCGTGCTGTGTCGATGCGCCCTGGGCCGGATCGAGCAGTGCCGCGCTGCGCCGTTCGGCCGCTGCCAGAAGCGCAAACACGATGGGGAATACGCCGCTGCCGGCGAGCGCCACGCCGCTCACGGCGAATACGACCCCGGCGTTGGATGAGGCCAGCAAGGGGTGCCAATCCTGCGCGAAACCCATCATGAGCACACCGCCGAACACCAGGCAGGCTGCGCCCGCGAACACCAGGAACAGGGCGCCGAGCGGGTAGTGCGATGTTTTCGAGCTATCCATGGCGCGCATTTTCGCATGCCTTGCCGGGTTAGAATGCGTGACCGTGAAAACCGCCTGCAATCGGCGGGCGTAAGCGCGTGGCGATGCCGGCGATGAAACTCAAATTTTCCAAGATGCAGGGCCTGGGCAACGATTTCGTCGTCATCGACGCCGTGCGCCAGCGCCTAGAACTGACTCCCACACTGGCGCGCAGTCTGGCCGATCGCCACTTCGGCATCGGCTGTGACCAGATATTGATTGTCGAGCCGCCCCCCGGCCCGGAGGTGGATTTTCGTTACCGCATATTCAACGCCGATGGTGGCGAAGTCGAACAATGCGGCAACGGCGCGCGCTGTTTCGTGCGCTTCGTGCATGACGAAGGCCTCAGCAGCGCAGCGGCCATCCGCGTGCAGACCTTGAGCGGCGTGATTGCGCCGCGGCTCGAAGCGGATGGTCAGGTAACGGTCGATATGGGCGTGCCCATATTCGAGCCGGCGCGCATCCCTTTCCTGAGCGACTCCGACGCCTACGTGCAGCCGCTCGAGGCGGGCGGTCGCCGCATCGCGATCACCGCGCTATCCATGGGCAATCCGCACGCGGTACAAATCGTTGCCGACGTGGAAGCGGCCCCGGTAGGCGAACTGGGACCGCTGATCGAACGCCACGCCCGCTTTCCGCAGCGCGTCAATGCCGGCTTCATGGAAGTCACTGGGCCGGACGAAATTCGTTTGCGCGTGTATGAGCGTGGTGCCGGCGAAACTTTGGCCTGTGGCACGGGAGCCTGTGCGGCCGTGGTGACCGGCCGCGTGCGCGAATTGCTGGCCGAGCACGTGCGCGTACATACACACGGCGGAGATTTGCTCATCGCCTGGGGTGGTCCGGGCCAGCCGGTATTCATGACCGGACCGGCGGTGACGGTGTTTCGCGGCGAAATCGAATTGCCTGCAGCGTGAATCAAATTAACCAGGAGCAAGAACAAATTGGTATCCAGTGACGACGTTGCGCGCTATCTGCAGGCCAACCCAAAATTTTTTGAAGAGTACGCTGACCTGCTCGCGCAACTCTACGTGCCGCACCCGCATGGCGGGCGGGCAATTTCCATCACCGAGCGGCAAATCCTGAGCCTGCGCGAAAAATCGCGCGGACTGGAACACAAACTGGCGGAACTGATACGGTTCGGCGAGGAAAACGATGCCATCGGCGCCAAGGTGCATCGCCTGGGGTTGGCGCTGATCGCCGCCTCCGGGCTGGATGCCGCGCTGCGCGCCGCCTACGCCCATCTGGTGGAGGATTTTGCCGTGCCGCACGTGGCGGTGCGCATCTGGGACGCCGCGCCGGCCGATTCCGGCGTGGAATTCGCGCCGGTGCCGGATGAATTGCGCGCCGCCGTGCTGGCGCTGGCGCACCCCTACTGCGGTCCGGCCAACTTGCCGCATATCGCCAGCCTGTTCGGCGAAGCCGGCAATCAGGTGCGCTCGGTGGCGGTCGTGCCGCTGGCGGGTGACTCCGGCTGCATGGGCATGCTGGCGCTGGCGAGCGAAGACGCGCGCCGCTTCTATGCGGAAATGGGCACCTTGTTTCTCGGCCGCATAGGCGAAATGGTGGCCGCGGCAATTTCGCGCAAACTTGGCTGATTCCGACACCGCCATGGCGGCCGCCGTGGCGGCCTATCTCGCCTACCTGGCCAGCCAGCGGCGCGCTGCGGACCTTACGCTGACCGCCTACGGCCGCGATCTGGCTGCGCTGGTGGAATTGACGCAGAACTGTCCGCCGCAGCAAGTTTCGACTGCGCTATTGCAGCGCGGCCTGATGCGCATGCACGCGCGCGGCCTGTCCGGGCGATCCATCGCGCGCTGCCTGTCGGCATGGCGCGGGCTGTATGCCTGGCTGGGCCGGCAAGGCCAGGTCGATACCAATCCTGCGCGCGGCTTGCGCGCGCCCAAATCGCCGCAGCGCTTGCCCAAGGCGCTCACCGCCGACCAGACTGCCGGCCTGCTCGACGGCGAGGCGGGCGGCCTGCTGGAACTGCGCGATCGTGCCATGTTCGAGTTGTTCTATTCGTCCGGGCTGCGTCTGGCCGAACTTGCCGCGCTCAATCTGCAAGGCGACATCGATGCGTCCGCCGGCATGGTGACGGTACTCGGCAAGCGCAGCAAGCGCCGCACGGTGCCGGTGGGCCGCGCGGCGCTCGAAGCATTGGCGGCCTGGAGCGCACGCCGGGCGGAACTGGCGCGGGCCGGCGAAGGTGCGCTATTCGTGTCGCGCCGCGGCACGCGGCTGTCGATGCGCATGATCGCGCTGCGGCTGGCACGCTGGAGCCGCCGCCACGGCGCCGGCACGCATGTCCATCCGCACATGCTGCGGCACAGTTGCGCCAGCCATTTGCTGCAGTCGTCCGGCGACCTGCGCGCGGTGCAGGACATGTTGGGCCATGCGCACATCCGCACCACGCAGGTATATACCCACCTCGATTTTCAGCACCTGGCCAAGGTGTACGACGCCGCCCACCCGCGCGCCAAAAAACACTGACCTTTCCTTTGTCCGTGCCGACCGGCGCGGCCCCATCGCACCATGTCCGCCACCATCACCTTACATCCCGGCAAGGAAAAATCCGTTCTGCGCCGCCATCCCTGGCTGTTCGAAGGATCGATCGCGTATTTCAACGGCCGCGCGCGTGCCGGCGATACGGTCGAAGTGCAGTCCGCGGACGGGCGCCGGCTGGGGCGCGCGTCCTGGTCGCCCAGTTCGCAAATTCGCGCGCGCATGTGGAGCTTCGATGCCGATACGCCCATAGACGACGCGTTTTTCCGCGCCCGCGTCGGCGCCGCCTGGGCGCGCCGCGCCGCATTGGGCTTGTCGCCCGCGCAGGGTATGCGCGTATTGCACGCCGAATCCGACGGCCTGCCCGGCGTGATCGCCGATGCCTACGGCGACACCATCGTGTTGCAGCTCACCAGTGCCGGCGCCGACAAATGGCGTGCCGCCATCGTGTCGGCGCTGCAGCGCGCGAGCGGCTGCGCGCGCATCTACGAGCGCTCCGATTCCGACGTGCGCGCGCTGGAAGGCCTGAGCGCCGAATGCGGCTGGCGCGTGGGCGCGGCCTCCGATGCAGCCCTGGAAATCGTCGAACACGGCTTGCGCATGGAAGTCGATATTTTTGCCGGCCACAAAACCGGCTTTTACCTCGACCAACGCGATAGCCGGGCGCTCGCCGCACGCCTTGCTGCGGGGCGGCGCGTGCTCAACTGTTTCTGCTACACGGGCGGTTTTTCGCTCGCCGCATTGCACGGCGGTGCGACGCAGGTGTTGTCCATCGATTCTTCCGCGCCCGCACTGTCACAGGCACGACGCAATCTTGTGCTCAACTCCGGCCTTGCGGCAGAGCGCGCGGAATGGCTGGAAGCGGACGTATTTGCCGCCCTGCGCGATTTGCGCAAAGCCGGCCGGCGCTTCGATCTGATCGTGCTGGACCCGCCCAAATTTGCGCCTTCCGCCAGCCACGCGACGGCCGCCGCGCGCGCCTACAAGGACATCAATATGAATGCCCTGCGGCTGCTGGAGCCGGGCGGCTTGCTGCTCACCTACTCCTGCTCGGGCGGCGTGGGCGCCGATCTGTTCCAGAAAATCGTCGCCGGTGCAGCCCTCGATGCAGGCGTCGAAGCGCGCATGCTGGCCAGGCTGGGTCCTGGGCCCGATCACCCGGTCGGCCTGGCATTTCCCGAAGGTGAATATCTGAAAGGATTGCTTTGCCAGATCTGAAGCACTGCCCGCCGATGTGGCACAAAAGTTGCGGCGGCGTGTAATAAGCGTTATGTTGTGACGGATTTCAGCAGAACCGGGGATTGAATTTTTGGCCTGGAACCGCTATCTATGAACGGGTGGAAAATTATCCACCCGTGGCTTTCGGCCCCAAGCGCAGGGGCTGCCGGTCAGCGGTCGAAATCGCCGGGCCTTGGTGCTTTGCTTCGCGGGCCGGTCCGGCAGGTGCACTTCGCGGTCCATTCCAGACTGCACAAGCTTGCAGCTCGCGCTGCAGTTCGTACCTGGCTCTTTTATACGCAAAGATCATGCATACCAATACAAACGATGCAGGTAAAGTGAGGAGGGTTCCCGTTCGGGGGGGCACATACCGTGCCGCCCGGCGCCGCGCGAAATGCGCACCTGGCAGGGGAGCCACTACATGAACGTCACTACCATTCCAGATGAAGCCGCGCTGTTGCGGATGTCGTCCGACGACTACATGAACGATGCACAACTCGAATTTTTCCGCAGCAAGCTGGAGGTGATGCGGGATGAGTTGTTGCGCAAAGTCGACGAAACCGTGGAACACATGCGCGAGGTCGATGCCATCGCCGACCCGGCCGACCGCGCTACCGTAGAGGAAGAACATGCGCTCGAATTGCGTACGCGCGATCGGGAGCGCAAATTGCTCAAGAAAATCGAGCAGTCGCTAAATCGCATTACCACCGGCAGTTACGGCTATTGCGAAGAAACCGGCGAACCCATCGGCTTGCCGCGCCTGCTGGCGCGTCCTACTGCAACCCTGTCGATCGAGGCGCAGGAGCGCCGCGAGCGCATCCAGAGGCTGTACGCCGACTGATCCTGCAAAGCCGCGCGCCTGGCGCGCGGCTTTGTGCTGTACGCGGTAGCGCGAATCTGGCCGCCAATGGCCTTCTGGCGCCTAGCCGGTTGAGTCGCGCGGTGTGGCGTGCTTCCGGCGGCCGGATCGACCTGCCTGCAGCACCCGGTTTCCATATTATTCCTCGACCTTTGCCCCCCCTTGTGACCCGAGTCGCGCGGCTGTCCAGCGGGCGCGGCGAACTGATTGCGGCAGCGTCAGGCCACCCAGCCGTTGCGTCGTGTTGCTGCGGTCGTAGCAGGCGCGATGGCGATACACTCACGCATTTTTTGCCGGCTGATCGCGCGAAATTCGGCGCTTTCCGCCCGCGAACCGGCTGCAAAGCGCATGGCAGATTCATTCAAAATTCACGCCATTACGTACCGCGAACCCGGAATTTTGCGTCGCCGATTCGGTATGGCTGTGCGTGGGCGCGGGCCGACGGCATGAATCGTGATGCCGGCGGCGGCCGCCTCACCCTCGCCGTGCTTGCCAGTCTGTGCCTGCACGGGCTGGCCGTGATGCGCCTGCCCGGGCTGGGCGATGCCTACACGCCGCCCAGGCCGCTCGCCGTGCGCCTGGTTGAATTGCCGGCCGAACTTGCGCGCGATTTGCCACGCGAATTGCCGCGCCTGCTGCCGGTTGCGCCGGCACCGAATCCGGCGCCGAAGCAGCACGCGCCGAAAGCGGAGCCCAAGGCCATACCCACGCCGGCACCCGTGCCACCAGCCCCGACATCGCCGCCGGTCATCACCAATCCGGCGCCCGCGACCAGCGCACCGGCCGTTCCCGCAGCAGCGCCCGCCGTGGAAGCGCCCAAACCGGCGCCGGCCGAACGCAAGCTCGAGGTGCCGCGCACGGTGCCGCGCTACGACGCCGCCTACCTGAGCAATCCCAGGCCGCCCTATCCGCGCCTGTCGATGCGGCGCGGCGAGCAGGGCACGGTGAAACTGCGCGTGCTGGTCACGAAAGAGGGCATGGCCGGCAAGGTGGAACTGGAAAAATCCAGCGGGTTCGAAGCATTGGATGAGTCTGCTTTGCGCACCGTGGCAATCTGGAAATTTGAGCCGGCGCGACGCGGCAACGAAGCTCTGGAGGAGTGGTTTATCGTGCCTATCGAATTCGTACTGAAGTCTGCTGGGGATGCCAATTAGCGCACGACAATGTCAAATGCACAGTGAGGCCTCGTTGCTTCGCCCCTGACCCTGTGATACAAATTCAAGCTTTCATCGTTCCAATACTTTTCCGGCGCTTCCGTGGCATTCTCGTTTTTCAAGCGTAACGATCCCAAGCCGGCCCCCAAGGCGCCCAAACAGGAGGCGCCCGCCGCGAAGGAAAAACCGCGTGGCACGCCGCCTGCGGAACCCGCCAAATCCGGTGCGCCGGCAAAACCGCGCCAGCCCGATCGGGGGCCCAGCACCGAAGAAGAATTGATGTCGCTCGATTTCACGAGCATCAGTTCCAGCCCGCGTGCTGTTGCGCCTCCGGTGCACGTGCTGGAATCGTCCGATTCCGTACATCCGGTGGTTGAAGAGGTCGCCATGCTGCATGCCAATGGCGACGACAAGGGCGCGCTCGCGGCGGTGGAAAAGGCCATTACCAGCGGCGATCTGGGTGGAGCTTCCGAACTCGTGTGGGGCTTGCTGTTCGATCTGTATCTGCTGGCCGGCAAGCGCGAAGCGTTCGAAGCGCGCGCCATCGACTATGCGATGAAATTCGAGCGTTCCGCGCCTACCTGGCGCGAACTGGCGTCGGCCGACAAGGCTAGCGTGAACGGGCCGCCTGCACTGTCCCTGTCGGGACAACTCGACGCCACGGCAAAAAAACAGCTCGAACAACTGGTGCGCATGGGCCTCAAGGTGCCCGTGGTGCGGCTCGACGTCGGGCGCCTGCAAGGCGTGGATAACGTCGGTTGTGCACTGCTGGCGCAAATCATCCAGCGCATACGCCGCTTGCGCCACCGCATCACCTTCGTGAATTCGGGACAACTGCTCAAGCTGCTGGAGGCGATCACCAAAACCGGCAAGCGTGAAAATCGCGAAGCCTGGCTGCTGCGCCTGGAATTGCTGCAGCAGACCGGCACGCAGGAACAGTTCGAAAACCTGGCGCTGGATTTCGCGATTACATTCGAATTGTCGCCGCCGTCCTGGGAAAACCTGCCGCCCGCCCCCGCTGCGGCGGAAGCTGCGCAGGCCGAGCCGGAGCGCGCCGTGCTGGCGGGCGAAATTCTGTCCGCAAAAGAGGCGGATTTCCGGCCCATCGAACAGATGGACACCGGCGACGACGTCGTCGCGGTGGATTGTTCCGGCTTGCGCCGCATCGATTTCGTGAGCGCCGGCATGCTCGCCAACACGCTCAACAAACTGCGTTCGGGCGGCAAGAAGGTGCGCCTGATCGAGGTGAATAACCTGGTTGCCGCGCTATTCACCCTGTTGGGCGTGGGCGGCTACGCCGAAATCGTGCGCAAAAAGCTTTAAGCGCCGGCTTTTCCTCCGCGCGCGTGCTCGCCCCGAACGCCGTGCGACAATTCATCAATCCTGCCGAGCGGGCGCTTGCAATTGCGGCCGGCGCCCCCATTTCTCATGCGCTGTGCAGCCGCGGCACCTGCCGGCGGCGGCAATCACACGGGGCGATCAATGGAACAGTATCACGGCACCACCATCCTTTCGGTGCGTCGCGGCGACAAAGTGGCGCTTGGCGGGGATGGGCAGGTCACGCTCGGCAATATCGTCGTCAAAGCCAGCGCGCGCAAGGTGCGGCGGCTTTATCAGGAACGCATATTGGCCGGCTTTGCGGGCGGCACGGCGGACGCCTTTACGCTGTTCGAACGTTTCGAAGCCAAGCTGGAAAAACACCAGGGCAATTTATTGCGCAGTGCGGTCGAACTGGCCAAGGATTGGCGCACCGATCGCATGTTGCGGCGCCTGGAAGCCATGCTGGCGGTGGCCGACCGCGCCAATTCGCTCATCATTACCGGCAATGGCGACGTACTGGAGCCGGAACAAGGCATAGTCGCGATCGGCTCCGGCGGCGCCTATGCCCAGGCGGCTGCCCGTGCCCTGCTCGAAAATACGGAATTGGCGCCCGAAGCCGTAGTACGCAAGGCGCTCGCCATTGCCGGCGACCTGTGCATCTATACCAACCAGAATCACGTCGTCGAAGTGCTGGATTGAGCCGGCAAGCCGGCTCGGCCGCCCCTGATCGTGGCCATTTGCAACTTTGCCCGCGCATCGCGAGACACTTATGACCCAGATGACCCCCAGCGAAATCGTATCGGAACTCGACAAGCACATCGTCGGCCAGGACAGGGCCAAGCGCGCCGTAGCCATCGCGCTGCGCAATCGCTGGCGGCGCAGTCAGGTCGAAGAACCGCTGCGTAGCGAAATCACGCCCAAGAATATCCTGATGATAGGGCCCACCGGGGTGGGCAAGACCGAAATTGCGCGCCGGCTGGCGCGGCTCGCCAATGCACCTTTCATCAAGGTGGAAGCGACCAAATTTACCGAGGTGGGCTACGTCGGCCGCGACGTCGACACCATCGTGCGCGATCTCATGGAAATCGCCATCAAGAACGGCCGCGAACATGCCATGCACGCGGTGCGCACGCGCGCGCTCGATGCGGCGGAAGAGCGCGTGCTGGACGTATTGCTGCGGCCGGCGCGGCCGGTAGGCTTTGGCAGCGACGCTGCGCCGGCAGAAGATAACGTCACGCGACAAAAATTCCGCAAAAAACTGCGCGAGGGCGATTTTGACGACAAGGAAATCGAAGTCGAGGTCGCCGTGTCCGGTGGCAGCATGGAAATTCTTGCGCCGCCCGGCATGGAAGAACTGACCACGCAAATCCAGTCCATGTTTCAGAACATGGGCAGCGGGCGCAAGCGCTCGCGCAAGATGAAAATCGGCGAAGCACTGCGCGTGCTGGCGGACGAAGAAGCGGCGCGTCTGATCAATGACGATGACGTGAAGTCCGAAGCCCTGCGCGCGGTGGAGCAGGACGGCATCGTATTTCTGGATGAAATCGACAAGATCGCCTCGCGCTCGGAACTGCAAGGCGCCGACGTGTCACGCCAGGGTGTGCAGCGCGACCTGCTGCCGCTGGTGGAAGGCACGACCGTATCGACCAAATACGGCATGGTGAAAACCGATCACATCCTGTTCATCGCGAGCGGTGCGTTTCACCTGTCCAAACCCAGCGATCTGATTCCGGAACTGCAGGGGCGCTTCCCCATCCGCGTGGAACTGGATTCGCTGTCGGTGCAGGACTTTGAACGCATCCTGACGCAGACCGACGCCTGCCTAACGCGGCAATATCAGGCCCTGCTGGATACCGAAGGGCTGCACGTGGAATTCACGCCGACCGGCATACGCCGCCTGGCCGAAATTGCCTTTGCCGTGAATGAAAGAACCGAAAATATCGGTGCGCGGCGGCTTTATACCGTCATGGAAAAGCTGCTCGAAGAAGTGTCTTTCGATGCCGGCAAACCCGGGCTGGCCGCGGTGGAAGTCGACGCCGGCTATGTCGACCAGCGCCTCGCCGGTCTGGCGCAAAGCGAAGATTTGGCGCGTTACGTGCTGTAGGCGGGGTGCCGGGCGGGCGCTCGCGGCGCCCGCGCGCGTACATCAACTGCCCGGATCCGGCACGAAGCGGCCCGGAAATGCTTGTGGTTCGGCGTAGCGCGGCAGGCCCGGAATGATGCCGCGCGCCGACAAATGCGCATAAGAATCGTAATACACGCGCACCACCTCATCCGGACGATCCGAGGCACGCTCAAACTGTGTGTGGCGCGTGGGCGAATATTCGCGCGCGCCGTGGCCCGTACCTAGCCGTTCATCCTTGCGCGCCTGCGTTTTGGCGCTGGATTCGACGGCGTCGGCGGACGCCCCGGCGGCTGCCTGCGGTGCGGTTGCCGCGGCGCGCTCCGCCGGGGCGGCAGGTGCTGGCGCGGCATCGCGTCGTGCCATTTCCTGCGGTTCCGGTCGCGGCATGGGCTGCGCCAATGGCTGCGGACGCGCTTCGCGGAACGCCGCCACGCCTATCACCCCGACGTTGTCGGGGCGGCCGGTGCGTGCCGCATAACTGTCGGCCAGATTGGTGAAGTAAAACTGGGCAACTTCGGCCATGCTTTTGCGCCAGCCGCGAATTTCGTAACTGCCCCAGGGCTCCAGAACGTAGCCGGATTGCGACGGATGCGCGGTTTCGCCGCTCACCACATTGACACCATCGACCGACAGCACGGCCAGCACGCGCTGGCTGCTGCGGTTGATCAAGCGCACCGAATAGGCTGCACCCGCATCGCCGGCGACGTAGCTGCGGCCGCCGTGCCGGTACTGCTGCAGCGCGCCGCCACTGGCACGCGCGACGATTTCCAGATCCACCAGCGCGCCCGCCTGGGCGGCATCGACACAAAGCGCTGCAGCGAGCGCGGCTAGAACGATACGCATCACATTCTCCTGGTTGTCCCGGGGGCGCCGCAGTATTGCGGCTGTGTGCATGGAAACGCGCGCTGCGCGGTGATGGGGTTAAAGCGCGCGCAAATTGTGCCGGGCGCGCGCAACGCTGCCCGCCCGCGCGGTCGGCGGCATAAAATCGGTGCTTTGCGCGCCGGCCGCGCCACGCGACGCCGCACGGCGGCCCACATTTCCGGAACATCGTCCATCGCCATGAATCCCGTTCCTGCCCTTCCATCCGCTACCCTGGTTCTGCTGCGAGACGGCGCCGCGGGGCTGGAAACATTGCTGCTCAAACGTTCGGCCAGTGCTGGCTTTGCCGGCGGCGCGCACGTCTTTCCGGGCGGCGTGGTCGATGCCGGCGATGGGGCGGACGAATTCGATGGCCTCTGCGACGGCCCCCTTGCTGCCGCATTGAACGGCAGCCTGGGACTTGCCACCGGTGGTCGTGACTATTTGATTGCGGCTCTGCGCGAAACATTCGAAGAAGCCGGCCTGCTCTGGGCGCGCGGCCCCGACGGCGCCCCGCTAAACCTGAGCGATGCGGCGCGCGGCTCCGAAATTCGCGCTGCGCGTACCGAATTGCTGGCCGGGGGCATCGGCTTTGCCGCCTTGTGTGAACGCCACGGCGTCAAGCTCGCGCTGGGCGAACTGGCTTATCTGAGCCACTGGATCACGCCCCTGGCGGCGCCGCGGCGGTTCGACACGCGCTTTTTCGTGGCGCTGGCGCCGCCCGGCCAACAAGCCAGCCACGACGCACGCGAAACCAGCGAACACTGCTGGATTCGCCCGCAGGATGCGCTGGAACTTCAGCGCAGCGGTAGCTGGCAGCTCGTCACGCCCACCCTGCGCACGCTGGAACTATTGGCCGCCTACCCCAATGCAGCAGCATTCATGGAGTACGCGCGGCGCCCGCGCGACATTCCGTCCTGGCTGCCGCGTTTCGCGGAAAGCGCGCAGGGCCGGCGCATGTTGCTGCCGGGCGATTACGCCTATGCCGAAATCGCCAAACTGGACCCTTTGGGACGCGGCGAGGCCCATGCGGACATCGTGCCGGGCCGCGCCGTGCGTCTGGCGCCCGAAGTCGTGCGCATCACGGCGCCCAATCCCAGTGCCATGACCGGCCCCGGCACCAATTCCTATCTGGTCGGCACCGAGGATGCGCTGGCCGTGATCGACCCCGGGCCGGCTCATGCCGGGCACCTGCAAAGTCTGCTTGCCGCAGCCGGCGGACGCCTGCGCTGGATACTTGCCACGCACACCCATCACGATCACTCGCCCGGCTGTGCCGCGCTGGCGGGAGCCAGCGGCGCGCGCGTGCTGGGCCTGCCGGCGCCGCCGCACGACAGACAGGACCACAGCTTCGCACCGCATCAGGTGCCGGTGCATGGCGAGCGGCTGGTGCTCGCGCCGGGCTGCACGCTGCGCGCCATCCACACGCCCGGCCATGCGTCCAATCACCTGTGCTGGCTGCTCGAAGAACGCAAAATCCTGTTTACCGGCGATCACGTCATGCAAGGTTCGACGGTGGTGATCAATCCGCCCGATGGCGACATGAGCGCCTACATGAAGTCGCTCGCCGCCTTGTTTGACGAAGACCTGGAATACCTCGCACCCGGCCACGGTTTTCTGGTCGGCACGCCGCATGCCGCCATACGCGCATTGATCGCGCACCGTGAAGCGCGCGAAACCAAGGTGGCGCAGGCCTTGGCCGAACATGCGGGGGCGACGCTGGAACAACTGCTGCCGCATGTCTATGCCGACGTGCCGGCCGCGCTGCACCCTGTCGCACTACGCTCCTTGCTTGCCCACCTTTACAAATTGCGTGAAGACCAGCGGGCGGTGGAACAGGCGGGTCACTGGCGGCCGGTATAAAGCCGCGCCCCGAAAATGTTGCGCGCCCAGCGCGTAAATTCGTGACGGCCCGTAGTGCGGAAAAGCGTAGCGCATTCCGCCGTATGGAGGCGTATCCGTACCAACCGGGCTGTGCGCATCCGCGCCCACCGGATTGTGTGCACCGTCGGCACCCACAAGGTGATGGTGGTCGCGGCCGAAGTGCTGGCCGACGGCGAGCTGCGCCTGGCCGGCATGGGCGTGGCGCCCACCTCGGGCCTGAAGCGCGGCGTGGTCGTGAACATCGACGCCACGGTGCAGAGCATCCAGCAGGCGCTGAAGGAGGCCGAGATGATGGCCGCGTGCAAGGTGGGCGCCGTCTTCACCGGCATCACCGGCAGCCACATCCGCGGCATCAACAGCACC
>JAEUNM010000001.1 GCA_016791105.1 Rhodocyclaceae bacterium
AGTAAAGCGCCACGCCGCGCGCGAGGGCGCGCCGGTAGTCGAATTTTGCGCCGCGCTGGAAGCGGAAATTGCGGACCTCGACGACGAAGAAAAGAAAGTGTTTCTGGCCGACGTGGGCCTCGAAGAACCCGGGCTGAATCGACTGATCGTGGCTGCTTTCGGCCGCCTCGGACTACAGACTTATTTCACCGCGGGCGAAAAGGAAGTGCGCGCCTGGACGGTGCCGGTCGGCGCCGCGGCACCGCAAGCCGCCGGCGTGATCCACACCGATTTCGAACGCGGTTTTATTCGCGCCGAAGTGATCGCATTCGATGATTACATCGCCTGCGGCGGCGAAACCAAAGCCAAGGAAAAAGGCAAAATGCGCCTGGAAGGCAAGGAATACGTCGTGCACGACGGCGACGTGATGCACTTCCGCTTTAACGTCTGAGCCCGGGCGGCGGGATCAGGGCATCCCACGGCACCCCAAGAAACCCCGTAAATCCTCGTGATTACGGTACAGTAGGCTTTGCAATGTACCGGCCCGTTGGTACATCGCTACTTAATGAAACGCCGTGAAGCGGGACTTCAAACAGATCAAGTAGATCAACTTGGGCTTCAGCATGCTGAAGGCCGATGGGCGAAGCCGTCTGTCAGCCGTGCTGCGAGGGGGGCGGACATTGATCACCGTCGACGATGCCACGCAGGCTCTCGGGATGCGCTGGAGTACATCAAGCGCAATTTCATCACCGAGACCGTCATCAAACACCACGGTCGAGCCGAATCCACGCGCGTCGAGAACTTTCCCTTTGATGCGATCGAGGAAGCCATCGTCAACGCTGTCTACCACCGGGGCTACGACACACGCGAACCCATCGAGGTTCGCATCGAACACGGTGATCTGTTCGTCATCAGCTATCCCGGGCCGGATCGCTCGGTGCGGCTGGAACAACTCCGCGCGGGCCGGGCCAAGCCCCGCCGATACCGCAACCGCCGCATCGGTGAATTCCTCAAGGAACTGGAATTCACCGAAGGCCGCGCCACGGGCATCCCGAAGATCATCGAAGCCATGGAGAAGAACGGCTCGCCACCGGCGGAATTCGAGTTTGACGAAGACCACAGCTACTTCATGGTGCGCTTGCCTATTCACCCGGCAGCTTTGGAAGTTGTGCAATCGGTGGTTGGGAAAGAGACGGAGCAGACCCAGGCCGGGACCAAGTCGGGACCAAGTCGGGACCAGGTTGCGATTCTCCGGGCAGCCTTGGTGGAGGCGGGCATCCCCGCATTGATGGCCGCCATCGGACGAACCAACAGGACCAAGTTCCGGGACCAGGTTCTCAACCCATTGCTCGCCGAAGGCCTGCTGGAGATGACCATTCCGGATAAGCCCACCAGCAGCAAGCAACGCTATCGCACCACGGACAAGGGCAGGGCTCGGCTTGCCGCATCGGGTGAGGTCGGTGCATGAACTATCCCAGCATCCGCATCGAAGGCGCCATTTTCTCGCCGGACATCCTCGACCGCATCGAGGAGGCCCCAGGCCAGCGTCCGGCCGATTTCGGCCTCGACAGCCGGCAAAAAGGTCAAGGACGAGATCGTCCGTGCCTGGGCCGACGCGCAGGACTACCGGCGCATCTTCCAGCGCAAGCTCGACAGCCTGAGGCCGGAATCCCCGGCCACCACCGAAACCCGCCAGCAGTGGATCGTCCCGCTGCTCGGCCTGTTCGGCTACCCGCCGACTCACCCCGGGTGCTCTTGTCCACCGGCAAGCTGGTCGGAGAAGGATTCGACCACCCGCCACTCGACACACTGGTGCTGGCTATGCCGATCTCGCGGAAGGGCACGCTGCGGCAGTACGCCGGCCGTCTGCATCGGGAACACGCCGACGAGACCCGTGTGCGCATCATTGAGTGCGTTGATGCCGGCCACCCAGCCCTGTTGCGCATGTGGGAGCGGCGACGGCACGGCTACCAGGCGATGGGCTGCCAAATTCTCTCCACCCCGGCCACTTACAATCCGGGCTTCGAGTTGGTCGCCTCGAACAAGGCGAGTTCAGCCATCCCAGATGCGGGGATGAAAGCGGGCGCGAAATGAAGGCTGAAAGACCAATCTCCAGCACCGACCAATCTCCAGCACCGACCAATCTCCAGCACCGGCGCGGCTATCCGCCCGCTCTTTTTGTTCAAGGTCTGAGGCGACCCGCCGCGCGTAGTGCCGGGCTGCCGGGGCGGCCCGCCGTCTCCGCTGCGCCGCACTACCTACCACTAAGCGTTGCGTCCACGCCGCAGCCGCGAAGTGTGCTGTTTTCGCGGCTGCAGCACAAACCTTAGTGCGGCTCCACCACTATTTCGCCGACACTCACGACTTCGCCGGTACTGGTGAGGCGCAGCGTGATGGCGCGGCGTTGTTCGGCGGCGCTGCCGAAGCCGGTATATAGGTTTGCCATCAAGGTGGTGGCGCCGGATACGACTTGCTGGCGGTTGCCGTAAAAGTTGGCCTGGATGAGGTAACGGCCCGGTTTGGCAAGTTTCAGCGAAAATTCTTCCGGGCCGTAGCCGCCCGTGAAGTCGCGCGATATGCGGCCGCCCTGGTAACTGGCCGGGTGGGCGTAAAACACTTTTTCGCCATTCGGATCGGTCACCCACAGGTCGATGTCGGTATTGTCGGCGTCCCAACTAAGTACCACGCGCAAATCCAGCGGCAGATTGGCGATGAGGCGCGGATCGATATTCGTCAGGCTTACTTTGTCGCCGGCGCGGGCGGCGATGGCGTTCAGTTCGGCCAGCGCGATCAGCTCGATGTCGGGGAAGCGCCCGTGCCACGGCCGGGTGACGACTTCATGCAGCAGGTCGATGGCTTTTCGCGGCTCGCCGATTTCTGCCTGCGCCAGCGCCAG
Organism: Rhodocyclaceae bacterium; assembly: GCA_016791105.1. Classification (GTDB taxonomy): domain Bacteria; phylum Pseudomonadota; class Gammaproteobacteria; order Burkholderiales; family Rhodocyclaceae; genus JAEUNM01. The sequence continues at coordinate 2,876 of JAEUNM010000001.1, forward strand.
ATCGCGATAGGACTGCGGCTCGTCAGGCGCCAGGCGCAGCACCTTTTCCAGCACCGGCACGGCCAGATCCGCGCGCCCGGCCTGATTCAATCTGTAGGCCAGGATGCGCAGGATGTGGCGGTTTTCCAGATTCATTTCGGCCAGGTTGGATAACACCCGCAGCGCCAGGGGTGCCTCCTTGCGCTCGAATAGTATGTCTGCGGCGTCGAGAAAAAATGCCGTGCTGTTGAGGTAACCGGGCCGCTCGTCCAGATACACGCGATAGGTGTCGCCGGCTGCGGCATTGCGCATGCGCGCCGCGTAGGGGGCGTCCGGCTGCCATTTTTTCAGCTCGATGCGCGCCGCGGGTGGCGCGGCATTTCCGGCTGGCTGCGCTTTGGACTCGTCGCGCAAAGCCATCCTGGCTGTGGCAGGGGCTGACAAAACCTCGCTAGGGGCCATGCTCGGGGCCGCTGCCAGCGGGGCCGGGCGCGCCGCTGCCGGGGCTACTGCGCCGGCCGCGCGGGCCTCGACTTTTTCTTTCGCGACGGCTGGTGCGGGTGGGCTGTCCTTGGGGAAGTCGCGCTGCCACCAGGCCTGTTTTTCCTTGAAGCGCTGCACGATTTGCTCCAGGTGGGCGCTGCGGTCGCGCGCTGCCGCTGCGCGGCTTTGCGCGCGCAGGCGGTCGAACTCGGCGCGCAGTTCCTGTGGCGGCTCGATGTCGTAGCGCACGTAATCTTCCACGCGGTCCAGCACGATGAGCGAGCTGGCGCGCGTAACGAGGCTAAAGCGCTTGCCCAGGCGGCGAATTTCGGCCTGATTGACGGTGTATTCCGGTTCCAGCGCAGCGACGCGCATGGCCGCCCAGCGCTGCGCGGCGAAACCGTTTGCGGCGCGCGCCGGGTCGATCGCGACGGTCTGTTTCTGGCGTGCGCCGGCGGGCGTTTTCCAGTACAGATCGACCTCTGCCGCGGCGGCGTCCAGCACGCCGGCTACCGCCACGCGGCCGTCGGACAGACGCTCGGCGACGATATCGTGGGCGCTGTTCGATTGTGCCCCGTCCAGCCGCGCCTGGCGCGCGAGCAACTGGGCGGCGGCGCGCTCGGGTGCGATGCTGAGCAAATCCACGGCGCTGCCGCCGCTCGCTTCGGCCAGGTGGGATAGACGCGGCAGGTCGGCCGAGGGCGCGGCGCTGATGGCAAATAGCGGCGCCGCACCGGCCGGCGGGCTCGCGTCCGGATAATTGAACAGCCCGTCGCTGAACAGCAATACGGCCGCGGCCGGGGGCTGGCTGGCGAGCGCGGCGGCATTGGTTGCGCCGTCATAAACCACGCGCTCCAGGGCTGCGCGCAATGCCGCCCAGTCGCCGCCGCGGATCGCGAAACTGCCGCCGGCTTCCGGCTGGTCGCGCAACAGGGCAAGTTCCACCTGCGCCTCGCCCAGTGTTTTGAAATACGCGTCCAGCAAGGCAAATTCGCGCCCGTGCTGGCGCGCCGCGCCGGAGCCTGAGGCGTCCCACAGCAGGCTTATGTTGCGCGGGCGGAATGCTTCGGCGCCGCGCACATCGGCTTGCGGCAGTTCGGCGTAAAAATACCGGCTGCCGTCAAATTCCTCCACCGCCAGCAGGGCTTTGGAAGGTAGTTCGAAGGCAATTTCCAGCAGCGCCTGCGGGCGATAGTCGGTGCGCGTGAAATCGATCTGCGCCCCGCCGTCGCCGCCGCGCCAGGCCGCGGCGGGCAATCCGGCCAGCACGCGCGCCTGTTTGGGCGCCACGCCGGCAAGTTGGGCGGCGAAAGAAAATTGTTCCAGCCGCTCCGCTGCCGGCATGGCAAGACGCAGGTGCGCCCGCCCCTTGTCGATCGCCAGGCGTTCGCTGATCACGATTTGCACACGCCGGGTGCCGCCCGGCGGCAGCGGATAAATGCGCAGCTTGAAGTTATTGCCCTGGGTTGCTTCGAGCAGCGCCGGATCGACGCGGTTGCGCGTCACGTCCTCGAACACTTGTTGCCCCACGGTTTTTTCCACGGCCACCGCGGGTCGCCACTTGCCGTCGATATCGAGCGCGAATGCCGTGACCTGTTGGCCGTCCAGCAGCGGAAATTGCAATTCGCCCTCCAGCACCCGCGCGTTGGGGTTGCGCAGCGCAAGTTCGACTGTGCTGCGGGCGATTTGTCCGGCGGTACGCGTTTCGACCTTGAGCGAGGCGAGCCGTATCGGCTGCGCGCTGCGATCGCTCAAGCGCACGACGGGCGGGGCTGGCGGCAGCGGCGGTGCGATGGCCGGTTCGCCGCCGTGCGGTGTTGCGGCGGTCGCAAATGCCGGGGCGAGCAGCAATGCCAGCAAGGCGAGAAATTTGCATACGACGTTCATGATCATTCCTTGGCAATGACGGATGCGGTGCGCCGCGCTGCGCGCCGGGCATTTGGCCGACGGCCGGTGGCGGCGTCAGGGCGTTTAAACGTGGCGGCCGCTGTTGTGGGGTGAAAATTTTTTGCGGGCGCCTATTTGTGCCGGGAGGCGCAACGCGTTGGCACTGCCTTCCGCGACGTCAAGTTGCCAAGGCCAACCCGCCAAGGCCAGCCCCCGCAAGCGGCTATCAAGGCGCAGGCAGACGCTGCAGGCTTTGCGCATTCGATTCGCACTGGCGGCGGAAATCCGCGCTGATGCGCGTGTCGTCGGCGCAGCGCTGCCAGTAGGTTTGCGCGGCGGCGGCGGCCTGGCGCCAGGTCTGCGCTTCCCTGGGCAGCGGAAGTTCGGGCTGGTAGGTGTAGGCGGGCAGTTCGCCGCCGCGCAGCGGCGCATAGGCCATGGGCAACATGTCGTAGGCCGGCGCGAGGCTGAGGCCGGGGCGAAATGCCAGATTGCCGTCGTGCATGTCCGAATTTGCGATGAGCCGGCCGAACCACCACAGCCGGGCGATTTTTTCCACGTCCGCGCCAGCTAAGCAGCCGCGGCGCTGCAGGGCTTCGGCCAGTTTGGGCCAGGGGGCGCTGAGGCCGAGCAGGGCAGGGTTCAGACTGGCCAAAGTACACACCGCGGAGCGGCCGAATTCGCCATGCCGGTCGAAGCGCTGCACCTCCAGGAAACTGCGTCCGGCAAAGCGATGAACGGTACTCGGGGCGGCGTCGACGCCCAACTCGGGCGCCAGAATCCGCGCGGCGAGGTGCTCGCATACCAGCAGATCGGACCAGCGCCGCTCGGCTGGCGTATCGCCGGCGCCGGAAAACTTTACGATTACGGCCTGGACGTGCTCACCCATGCGGCGGGCGGCCGTGAATTTCGGGAATTCACCGCCTGCGGATGAGGCGGCGAGGCCGTAAGCCAGAGCATCGGCGGCCAGTTGCGGATAGGCGGCTTCGATTTCCGCGTCCGCCAGCGGCGGGCTCCCGCCACTGCGCCGCCCCTCCAGCATGCGCCGGAAGGCGGCTTCTCCCAGCAGCAGATTGCCCGGCTGATCGTGGCCATGGCTTGCCAGCACCTGCGTGAGGTCGTCCTCGCTCCACAGGTCCGGATTTTCCGCCACGCCCAAATCCAGCGCATGGCGGCGCGCAAAATTGCGGCCTATGAATCCTTGTGGCCGCATGTCTATCAGGGGGTAGGGCAAGCCCTCGAACCAGCCGTCCGCCGTGTCGCCTTCGACGGGCCACGCAAAAGCTTCCGCATAGGCCAGCGCGCTGCCCTGCGGCTGGGTCAGGTCGAGCAGGGCAATTTCGCGCCCGGCGCCGGTTTCGTCTATGGCGAACAGCGGTATGCCGCCCGCCTTGCCGCGCAGGCTGCGGCGCAAGGCATAGCGTATGCGGCGCGAACCGCCGCGGCGCACGACGCTGTCTCCCAGCGCCTGCAGCATGCGCGCCAGGGTAGAGCGGTTGATGCCGCCCATGAGCCGGCAGAGCAAATCACTGCCGGCGCGTGGATGGCTGCGCAGCAGGCGCACAAGTTGTTCGGTGTCGGCTTTTCCCATGCTGCAGGCTGCAACGAAATTTGCAACGAATTTTCAAATTTTATATCAATAAAAATAACCCAATGGTTGAAATTATGAAAGTTATTGTGCAACAAGTATCGAGCGGAAAAACCGGCCCGGGGCAGAACGCGCGACGGCGCGCGCAGGCGCCCGCCGGATAGCGGCTGGCGGGTACCTGCGCGGTGGGGGAAGCGTAACTGGCGGCGTCCGTTCGCGTGCCGCGAACCAGACCTCTGCCGGTGCGCCGAAGCCGGCTTACTTGCCGGAGCGGGCGGCGTAGTACTGCACGATAGCCGGTGTGCTGCCTATGCGGTCCATGTATTCCTTGAGGCTGGGTGCGGCGCTGGCAACGATGTCGGTGGGGATGTGGTCCAGCGAGCCGGAACTGATCCAGCGCAGAATCACCAGCGCTTTCAGATCGGCGATGGTGAGGCGCTGGTCGGCAAAATAGGCGCCGCCGCGGCCCTCCAGCCGTCCGGCCAGCCAGCGCAGGTATTTGGGCAACACTTCGGCGGCCAGCGCTTCGCGCGCGCGGCGCATGTCCTCGCCCTTGAGGCCGAATGTTGCGCTGATTTTGATGGTGATGTCTTCCAGCCCGGACAGCACTTCGTCGCAATAAAGGGCTTGCTCGGCATCCTGCGGGTACAGGCCGCCCAGCTTGCCGGCGTAGCGCAAAATGGCGTCGCCCTGCGTCACCACCGTGTCGCCGAGATGCACGATAGGCACCTGGCCGAGCGGGGCCGTCTTGCGGATTTCCGGAAAGGTGGCTGGCGCGAAGCGGTGGTCCTCGAAGGGCACGCCGCCCAGGTGCAATGCCAGGCGGATGGGTTCGCCGCGGCCGCCGGAAAAGTCGAAGTAGGTCAGTTTGAGCGGGGTCATGGATCGTCCTTTCTATGTGCTCAGGTGCGCAATGCGTGTATGCCGGCATGGGCCGGCACCTTGCGAGCGGCGCCGGGGCGATAAGTTCCGCCGGCCGCCACTTGAAACGGGAACGCCGGCCGTGATTTCCTCGCGCAACACGGAAGCCAGGTGTGGCGACGGCGTATTCGAATTCGACAATTTGCCGGCAGCGACAGTGCGACGCATCAGGAAACCACGGTGCCGTCGTACATCAGGAAGCGGATTTTGCCGAACAGATCGGGCGTGGCGGGTACGCCCACGCTTTTCATGAGCCGCATGTCGCGGAAACTGAAGCCGTCCTCGTTATAAACGCTCCAGATTTTGTTGCCAAAATTGTCGAACTGTTCGGTGTGCACGGCGATCCGGTCCGGATCGTAGGCCCGCTGAGGCGGCACCGGTGCGATGGGTAGCCCCAGATCGCTCAACACTTTAGTTGCCGTGCGCAGGCTTAGACCGGCCAGGCCGTTGTCGTAGCTGCCGCCCACATCGCAATGATTGCCATACAGGGCATAGGTTTTTATGATGCCCTCGGGATGGTTGGAATAGTCGGCGCCCTCGAACAGGTAGCGGTATTCGTTGATGGCTTTCAGATCGACCAGATTGCTCACGTTGGGCGGGTAGGCCAGCATGCATTTCACGCCGGTCATGACCGGGTCGAATATAACGCCGCCCACGACAGGCACGTTTTTCGGCGCGACCAGGGTGTCTTTAGTGACCGGGTGACGTATGCCGAGCTGGTACAGCAGTTGCGCAAAAATTGCCGCACTGGCACCACCACGGCTGAAGGAGGTGAGAACTACCGCTACCGCTTCGAGTTTTCTTATTTTCGCGGCCTGGACGCATAAATCGGCATAGGCCTGTTCGGCCGTGTCCACAGTCTGTTCGCTTACCCGCTCGGGCAGCCAGCCGGAGGCGGTCAAGCTGCCCGGTGTTCCCACTCCCTTGTAGTAGGCGCCGCCCAGGCGCGCGCTACGACCGCGCGCTGCCTCATATTGGTCCCAGAGCTGCCCGACGTTAGTGGACAGGCAGTTTTTCGGTACGGCGTCCTTGTCGTTATTGGTGCCGTCGAATGCCGCAAAGAACACGAAGGAGGTCTTTTTCGTAATCGGCGCCGGAACACTGATGCTGCCGCAGGTTTTTTCATTGGCCTGGCGAATGGCGTCGATCTGGGACTGGCTCAGTTCTATTTTCCTGGTCATGTTGAACCCCGCGAGCAAACATGGGTGGATCGTGGCCGGTCTGTTCTGCCTGATGCCGCACGCGGAATCTGCCGGTACGCAGGACTGATCCTATTTTGCGGATGCTTGCATAGTGCCGTCAAGCGCCGGGCGCAGACAGCGCGGTGTGCGGTGGCGCATCCCGCCGGACCAGCCGGCAGGATTTTCTGCGTGGCCGCGATGCCGCCGCGGCCGGCGTCGGTATGATTCGAGGCCGCGGCGCAGATTCGGCATCCCGGCCGGCCTGCGGCTACACTGAAAGTTCGCCGTCTCCGCGACGCGCCGGGGACGGCCGCAGGCTGCCATTCAGATTGTTTAAGGAGCAACTTATGAGTGTTTACAAACTGGGTTCGAAAGGTGCGGAAGTGCGGCGGATGCAGGGCCGGCTGGCCGAACTGGGGATCTATAAAGGGCCGCTGGACGGCGATTTCGGCGGCGGTACCGAAGCGGCCGTGCGCACGTTTCAGCGCCAGAGCGGACTGGCCGTCGATGGCCGTGCCGGCCCGAATACCTGGCGCGCCCTGTTCGAAGAGCAACTGCCCGCCCCGGCCTTGCTCGCCCAGGGGCTGGCGAACAAATGCCTCGCGCTCACGGGCTCGATCGAAACCGGCCGCGCGGCGCCGGAATGTTTCAGCCGTCTGTCCGGTGATTTTGACGGTCAGGGCATCAGTTTCGGCGCGCTGCAGTGGAATTTCGGCCAGGGCACGCTGCAGCCGCTGCTGCAGGCCATGATGGAGCGATTTCCCGAGGTAGCGGCGCAGGTATTCGGCGCCCACCTGGATACGCTGCGGCAGGCGCTGGCCGGAGACAAGGAACAATTGCTGGAATTTGCCCGCTCGGTGCAGCATCCGGTCAAGCACACGGTATTCGAACCTTGGCGCGGCTATGCCATCGCTCTGGGCCGCACGGCCGAATTTCAGGCCATCCAGACCGAGGCGGCGAGCGGATTGTTTCGCGCCGCGCAGGGGCTGTGCCGTGACTATGGTTTGTGGAGCGAGCGTGCCATCGCGCTCATGTTCGACATCAAGGTGCAGAACGGCACCATAGGTGCGGTGACGCGGGCCAATATCCTGGCCGATTTTTCGCGCCTGCCCGGCGATCTGGACGAAGCCCAGCGCGAACAGGCGCGCCTCGTCATCATCGCCAACCGGCGCGCCGAAGCGGCCAATCCGCGCTGGGTGGATGACGTGCGGCAACGCAAGCTCTGCATCGCGCGCGGCGAAGGGGTGGTGCATGGCGTGCATTACGAACTGGAGCACGATTTCGGCATTCGCCTCGCGCGCACCGACATGCCGAATTAAGTGCGGTGTCGCAATTCTTTGCGCCGTGGGTGGCCACGGCGCCGCAGCAAGCGCCACCGTGTGGCGTGGCGTCGGCCTGAGCCGGCATTAAACGTCCGGCGTTTGCAGCACGATGAACAGGCGCCGGAAGGGAAATAGCGTTTTGCCGTCCGGCCGGCGCGTGTAGGCGGCCGCGACCAATTCGCGATAACGCGCTTCGAAGCCGGTTTTATGCGGTTCGTCCAGCGCCCCCAGCAGAGGCACCAGCAGCGCGCCCTTGTTCCAGTCGGCGACCGGGTTGTCGCCATCGAGAATGTGCATGTACTCGGTTTCCCAGATATCCACGGATTTTCCCAACGGCGCCAGCAGATCGTAATAGTCGGCCGGCGGCAGTACCGGACGCTCGCGCAGCAGCGGGCGCAGGCGCTCGGCCCAGGGGCCATCCAGAGCGGCGGCGTGGGCCGATAGGTGGGACGGCGAGCCGAAATTGTTCGGCATTTGTATGGCCAGTACGCCGCCCGGGCGCACTGCGCGCACGAGGCGTGGGAACAGGGTTTGGTGCCCATCCAGCCAGTGCAGCGCGGCATTCGAATACACCAGGTCAAACTGTTCCGCCGGCTGCCAGGTGGCCAGATCGGCCAGTTCCCAGTCCGCCCGAGGCAGGCTGGCTTGTGCACTGGCGAGCATTGCGGCCGAATTGTCCACGCCCGTGATGGCCGCGTGCGGCCAGCGCCTTGCCAGCCAGGCGGTCACATTGCCGGCGCCGCAGCCCAGGTCTGCCACGCGCGCGGGCGCGCTCAGATGGATGCGGGCGAGCAGGTCGAGTGCCGGCCGCAGGCGCAGGTCGGCAAAGGAAAGGTAAAGCGATGGATCCCAACTCATCGGTGTAGATCTCCGTCTATGCCCGGCGTGGAAGCGCCACCCATCAAGTGGCACGAAATTATCACCACGGCGCGGCCAGGGTTTAGCGGCTGAATCTGACCGGTGCCGCGAACCATAATCCCAGGCCGGCACCCAGTACCGCAATTCCCGGCCAGAACAGGCTGCGCCACACGCCGCCGCCACGCGCGAGCAATTCGAATTGCTCGACGTAAATGGTTTCGCACGCCCCGTTGCCGGTGTCGTCGCGGGTGGTACTGGTGCCGCGCCGGAAGCCGGCGCCTACGCCATGCGAATATTCCGCCAGGTAGCCGCGCACATGCACCTGATCGCCCACGCGCGCCTCGCGCAGCGCCGCCGCCAGGGCGGCATTTTCGGCCAGCAAATGGTTGTTCGATACCGCCGTCGAGTCGAACGCCGCCCAGGCGCTATCGGACGAGGTACGGTAGTGGCACTCGAACTGGGTGCTGGAAAAGTGAATGTCGCGGTACGCGCCGCTGGCCGCATTGGGGCCCCAGATCACGCAGAAGTCGACCGCGTTGAGCGCGTCCTGCCACTCGCGGTGTATGTAATCCCACCAGGTGCGCGCGTCGTGGCGGCTTACCACCAGCCCGTACAGGTCGTAGCGATAGAGCGGCTGCACCTTGTACGTGATGCCGCCGGCGTAAGCGTCGAAGGCGGCGTGCTGCACGGCGGTCTGCTGCGGCTCCTGATGCAGTTCGGAGCGCAGTCGGGCAGGGTCAGGCAGGGCCTCGCCAAATAGCCACACGCCTGACAACATGGCGAGCCCGAGCAACATCAGGGGACGCGCGAGGCGGTAGAGCATGCGGTTTATTCCTTCGCCGGGTGTGCTGTTTCGTGGCGGTATTTTCCGCCGTTTGGCCCGCATCATGTAATCCTGTTCGCGCAGGCGTGGGGACCTGCGGCTGCCTGCAGGCCAGCTCCATTCGCGTGCCGGCCAGCAGCGCAGATTCGCGCAGGGAACACGATTCTTGTCGTAACATCGACAGCCACACTTGGCCCGGTCAAGCAAGCGGCCGCCCTAACACGATTTACCTGTCGACTCCGCCGGAGGAACATTGAAAAACGCCGATCCACCTCTGGTGCTGCACGTGATCCACCACCTCGCCATGGGTGGCATGGAAAACGGCCTGGTCAATCTGATTAACAACATGCCGCCCGAGCGCTACCGGCACGCCATCTGCTGCGTGGAAAACAGTTCCGATTTCGCGCGCCGCATCCGGCGCCCGGAGGTTCAGGTGCATGCGCTGCATCGGTCGCGCATAGGCGTGTGGAAACTGCGCCATGAGTTGTATCGCCTGTGCCTGGCCTTGCGTCCCACCATCGTGCATACGCGCAACCAGTCCGGGCTGGATGCGCTCGTTCCGGCGCGCTTTGCCGGAATTCGGCGCACCGTGCATGGCGAACACGGCTGGGACGTGGATAACCTCGATGGCAGCAAACGCAAGCCGGCGCTGTTGCGGCGCCTGCATTCGCCCTTCGTGGATCGTTACATCACCGTGTCCAGACATCTGGAACACTACCTGGTGCAGCGGGTCGGCATCGCGCCGGGGCGCATCACGCAGATTTACAACGGCGTCGATACGGAGCGTTTTCATCCGGCGCAAACACCTCAACACGTGGGCCTTCCGGCACATCTGCAGGGTTCGGACGTCGTCCTGCTGGGCACCGTGGGCCGCGCCCAGGCCGTGAAAGATCAGGCCACCTTGTTGCGTGCGGTGGCTTTGCTGGTCGAGCGCCAGCCCGAACTGCGCGCGCGCGTGCGCGTGGCCGTGGTGGGTGATGGCCCTCTGTTCGAAGAGCTGGGGGCGCTTGTGGATAGTCTGGGAATTCGGGAACTAAGCTGGCTACCTGGGGCGTCCGATCAGGTGCCGGACATATTGCGCATGTTCGACGTATTCGTGCTGCCCTCGCTCAACGAAGGAATCGCCAACACGATACTCGAAGCCATGGCGAGCGGCCTGCCGGTGGTGGCGACGGCGGCTGGCGGCAATCCGGAACTGGTGCAGGACGGACACACCGGCCGTTTGTTCGCGCCGCGCGATGTGGAAGCGCTGGCAGGTTTGTTGTCCGCCTATGTGACGGATGCCACCCTGCGCCGCGCGCACGGCGCCAATGCGCGCCAGACGGCTGAAAATACATACAGCATGCGCGCCATGGTAACGCGCTACGCCGATGTGTATGACGGCCTTTGTAAAGCCTGAGCGGCGGCGGCACTAAACGCGCATTGCAGGCCTTGCGCAGAAATCCGGCGTTCGGAAAAAGCATCGCCCCGGCAAGCGGGGCGATGCTTTTTCTACCGTGCACTGCGCGCGCGGCAGCCGGCTATCGATGGCAATCTGCGCAGGGGCCGCCGCAGGTTCTGTCAATCGGTGGGCCGGCCGCGGTGAAACCTTGGTTCAAGCGCAGGTTGGCGTTCAGTCGTCCGCATCCACCGGGTCTACGTGCAGCACGAACCAGTGGCTGAGGCCCATGCATACCGTGCTGATGCTTACGTCGGCCAGCATCGGCTGGCCTTCGCGCGGCTCGAATACCAGTTGCCGCCGCGTGATGGGGGGGTAATTGAACGCGACCCACGCCATGTTGTAGCCCGGCGTGAAGGAGCGGATCTGGATGTCCGGCAGCAGCTTGCTGATGGGGGTGCCTATCATGCGGCCAGCCGTGGTGCCGGCCAGACGTGCAAGCGCTGATGCGACGTACCAGATGTGTCCATTGACGTCGGTTACCAGCATGCTTTCGGTGGCTTTTTCGACGATGTTCTGCGGCAGTGCCGCGACGCGTTGCAGGTGCTGAAATACCTCCATGTGGATCTCCTCCTGGTCCGATTACTTTTTGGGCTTGTTTTTTGTGTTTTACAAAGTATAGGAAAAATTCTTTCAAATGAATATACCCTTACTTGTATTTGGGTTATACCGGAAACCGGGTAAATACCCATGTCGTGGCGCGTGCATGGCCACGGAAATGGCGCCGATAGACGATTTACATAGACGCGCGGCGCGACAAACAAATGTGCGCGCCGCGGTGGTTGGCGCGTCAAAGCGCAGGATTGCGCGTCGCGAGCATCAAAGCTCGGCCAGCCCTTCGCGCAGGGCGTATTTCGTGAGGTCGGCGACCGTATGCAGATCGAGCTTGCGCATGATGTTGCGGCGATGTGCTTCGACCGTGCTGACGGTTATGTGCATGGCGCTTGCGATTTCAGGGGAACGCAAGCCGTCGGCAAGCCGGCGCAGCACTTCCCGCTCGCGCAGCCCCAGCCGCGTGCGCGTTTCGGGTTCGCCGCCGAGATCACGCACCAAATGTTCGGCCGCATCGGCGCTTACGAAGTGGCGGTGATTAATCACCGCGCGTATGGCCGTCAATAGTTCCGAACTTGCGGCGGTTTTATTGACATAGCCGCGGGCGCCAAGTTTGAACATCTGGCTTACATGCCAGTGATCGACGTGTGCGGACAAGGCGATCACATGGGTGCCGCCCTTGCCGCGCTTGAGGCGTTGCGCGACTTCCAGCCCGTTACCGCCCGGCATGGCGATGTCGAGCACAAGAACATCCGGTTTGAGACTTTCGACCTGCGACACGGTGCTGGCACCGTCACCGGCCTCACCCACCACTTCGATGTCGCCGTCGCGCTCGAGTATGACGCGCAGCGCTTCGCGCAGCATCGCATGATCGTCCGCCAATACCACGCGGACCTTGTTTGATTTCATTGTCATTGCAGACACACCTTTCTGCGCGCGGTGCGCCAATCGGGGCTTGATGGGTAGACCGGTACCGCCGGCCATTGCCGTACATGCGGGCAGTGCAATTTTGGTCGCTCCGCAGGCATCCACCTTTCTGCCGTGTGTTGCGGCAACCTTGTTTTGGCAGTACGGCTACCAACCCCGATTGTTTACACCTTAGCACTTTGCCGGCGCAGCATTCTTTTGCTGCGCCACCGGTTCGCTGTGCAGGGGGAGCTGCAGCGTAACCATCGTTCCGGATCTCGGAGCGCTTTCCACGCGCATGGTTCCCCCCATCATCGTCAAGGTTTCCCGCACGCTGGCAAGCCCGAAGCCACCGATATTCGCATCCGGCAGGCGCTCCGGGTCGAATCCGACGCCGGCGTCGCTCACCACGATTTCGAGTGTGCGTTCGTCGCCAAAGCGCAATTCGAGGAGCGCACTGCGCACGCGCGCATGTTTGGCGACGTTGATCAGCAATTCACGCACCGAGCGGAACAGCACGGCGGCGACGCCGGACGCCAGCGCGAACGGCGCACCGTCCATGCGCAGCTTGACGGTCAGCCCGAAGTGTTTTTTCATTTCGCTGGCGAGCCAGTCGAAAGCCGGCGCGAGGCCGAATTCGTACAGGCCGGGTGGGCTCAGTTCGGCCACGATCTGGCGCGCGCTGCGCGCGCAGCTGTCCAGCAGCGGCAGCAACTCCGCGTAATCCGGCACATAGCCGTCGCGCGGTGTGCGCAAACTGTCGAATTTGATCCGCAACAGGGCAATTTGCTGCAGCAGGTCGTCATGCACGATGTGCGCGATGCGCCGGTGTTCCAGTTCCGCCGCCTGCGCGCTATTGAACGCGATGCCGCGCAGGCGCTGCGTGCGTTCCAGCACCTGCCGCTCGAATTCTGTCAGCCCTTCACGTCGTGCTTCCAGCGCGGCACTTTGACTCTGCAGGTTTTTGTACCCTTCGGCCAGATTTTTGGCTTCGGTAATGTCGGTGATCGTGATGATCATGCCGTCCGGCTTGCCGCCGGGGCCGAGGAAGGGCGCGGTGCGGCGCTGCAGCCACTGGCCTTGAACGGACTGCAATTCCGAAACGACGCTGCGCTTTTCTGCCAGCACCACGCCGCTGTCCGCGAGCAGGGACACCCCGGTCAGCGCAGGCGCAAAATCGGTGATCGGGCGGCCTATGTCGCTGGGCTGAAGCCGGATCAGATTTTGCATCGCCGGGGTAAACCAGCGCAGCCGCATGCGCTGGTCGAGATAGACCGTGGCGACCTCGGTTGAGGCGAGCAAATTCTGAAAATCCGTGCCGGCTGCCGCCAGTTCCGCTTCCTTGACCTGAGATTGCTGATTGACGGTGGCGAGTTCCTCGGACAAGGATTGCAGTTCTTCCTTGAGACGTGCCACTTCTTCGTTGGCCGACTGCATTTCTTCGCTCAACGCGACGACTTGTTCGCGCGAGATCTGCAGTTCCTCGCCGGATGCTTCGAAGTGACGCGTCGCGCGCCGCAAATCGTCTTTGGTGACGCGCAGTTCTTCTTCCAGTCGGTGGGCCAATTCGCCACCCGAACCGGCCGGCTGGACATGTGGCAAGTCCTGAAAAACGACCAGATAGATGCGTTCGTTACCTTCGCCGGAGGGCAGGACTGTAAGTTGGACCGGCTCGTACTTTCCGTCGCGCCGGACATGAGCGTTGTCGATCACGATGTTGCCGGCGTCGCGTGCATCGTCCAGCATTCGGGACAAGGTGGGGCGTAATCCGTCGCGCAGCATCATGAGCAATTTGCCGGTCGGGACGCCGCGTGGCTGCCTCAGGTACTGCTCGGTGCGGCCGGAAAAATATTGGATTTCCTGCCGGTTATTCAAAAGCACACAGGGCGGCGCAAAATGGTCGAGAATGAGTTGGCGCGCAACCGTGGCAGGAGAAACGCCATGTGGCGGCGGTGCGGCGGCGGCGATTGTGCTTGCCGTGGCCGCGTTGGCCAGGCGCTCCGGCAGCGCCGTGCCCGTTGTCGCTGCAGCGACGCCAACCTGATTGCGGCGATACGCTGCCAGCGGCGCTGAAACGCGCGCGAATAGCTCGCCGGCCTGCTGCATGCAGTCTTCATTGCCGGTCACGAGGAAGCCGGACGGATTCAGCGCGAAATGCAAGGCGCGAATGCAGCGATTGCGGCCGTCCTTAGCCATTACATCGAGCAATTCTCGGCAAACGACCAGATCGATGCGCGAAAAAGGCGGGTCGGCGATCAGATCGTGCTGCCCGAACAGCACGCATTCGTGCAGGCGCGACCCGACCCGGTAACTTTTGCCCGCGTCTGCGGGCAAAAAGAAGCGCGTCAGCCGGACCGGCGCGACCCGATCGGTGCTCGTCGCCGGATAAACGCCCGCGCGACCGTAGGTGAGTACGTGTTCGCTGGTGCTGGTGGCGAAAATGCGTATGAAACAGTGTTTATCCGCTGCCTCCACCAGCTCGATGAGGGATAGCGCGAGCGTATAGGCGTCCTCGCCGCGGGAAATGCCCGGCATCCAGACGCGTATGGGTTCGTCCGCGCGTTTGGCGGCGACAAGCGGGGCCAGCACGTCGGCCTGTAGCGAGTGCCAAAATTCCGTATCGCAGAAAAATTTTGGTAGGCCGATCAACAAATCACCAAGTAATGCGATCAGTTCGCAAGCGTCGGCGGCAAGCATTTCTGCAAAAGCGATGGGCGTGCCGACATTGCGCACCGACATGCGCCGTTCGATGCGCGCTCGCAACGTGGGGAAATCGCAGGTAGCAGGATCGAAGCCGCAGCGCGACTGCAGCAAATTCAGGACTGGAGCCAATTCAATCGGCAATTCGGGCGCTACGGCTGCTGTATCGGGGTGGGCTGCGTGGCCGTCCAGCAACAATGCGGGCATGGCCTGTAGCGGCACCGCCAGGGTCGGATGCGTGCCGGCCTCCGGGCCCGCCACAGCCGGTGAAAGGGCCGGGCCGCCGACACTATCGGCCAGCGCCAAGCCACCTTGCGCGGCAATGGCGGCCAGCCCGCGCATGCCGTCGCCATTGGCGTCCGCAAGCATGATGCCGGCCGCGCGATCGCGCAGGCTAGCTGCCAGGTCGCTGAAAAAATGGTCTATCGGGTGATCCGATCCCTCCGCAGAAGCCACCTCGCGCACCGCGAAGCGGCCATGCTCCAGGCCCAGCAACTTGCCGGCGGGGCTGAAATAGACGGTATCTGCGCGCGGTGCCATGCCGTGTTTGGCGATGCGCACCGGAATGCCTATCTGGCGACCCAAATCGGCTGCCACACCGCCCCGTTGTGATGCCTGGTCACCCAGCACGACCACGTAGGCAAAGCCACTGGGGCCGCGGAAGTTCTGCAGCAGTTCGCGCACCGCTGCAAAACGAGCGCTGGTCGTGCCTATACCGGCAACCCGCACACCTGCCGCGGCGGGCGCATCCGCCACGGGCGGCTTGCGGCTGCGCACATGCCCCTGGCCGGACATTCGCCGGCCATCGGAATCCGGACCCTGCGCTGGCAATGGTGGCGATTTGACCATGATTCACCATACCTCATGCATCCAGCCGGACGCAAGCTCCATAATCCCGATTTTTGCGCTGCCTGATGCTGCCGGCGCCGCGGTCACCACGCCATTTTGAGCGCACGAAATGGCTCAGCTTTGAGTTTAGTCAAAACACTTTTTGGGGTCGCGTGTTGCGTTGCAGCAACTGTTTGTCCCCCCGCGGCGGATTTTGCCACGTGCCGCTCGCTGGCCGCGGGCGCGCCGCGCTTGCGGCGGCTCAGGCGCGTTTTCGTTTTAATTTGGGGGCCAGAGAGTCGGTACTGGTGGACACGCTGGTCCACACCGGATTGGGACGGAACTGGGCCACCCAGGCCGGGATGCGATCGGCCGGCATGGGGCGCGCAATGCCAAACCCTTGCGCATACTGGCAGCCTAGGCGCAGCAGGGCGGCGCCGTGCAATTCGGTTTCCACCCCTTCCGCGATCACCTGGCGGTTGAAGGCGCGCGCCAGACCGATCACGCCGGCAACGATGGCATAGTCATCGGGGTCGCGCAGCATGTCGCGCACGAAAGACTGGTCGATTTTCAATGCCCTTGCCGGCAGGCGGCGGAAATAGGTGAGCGATGAATAGCCGGTGCCGAAATCGTCCAGCGCGAAAGAAATTCCGCGCGATTCGCACTGCGCGATGATGGACGAGGCGTGGTCCATGTCCTGCAGTGAGGCGGATTCCAGAATTTCGATTTCCAGCAGGCCCGGCTCGATGCCGCCCGCTTCGGCCAGCGCGGCATCCAGTTGGGTAATGAATTCCCGTTCCTGCAGCGTGCCGCCACACATGTTCACGCTGATCGCGAGTTTGATGCCTAGCGCGCGCCACTCGTGCGACTGGTGCAATGCCTGACGCAATACCCAATGGTCTACGCGCGCCGCCAGCGGGTGGTTTTCGATCAGGGGCAAAAATTCTATCGGCGGCAGGATGCCGCGCGTCGGATGTTGCCAGCGTATGAGCGCTTCCGTGCCGATCACGCGGCCGCTCAGCATGTCCACCTTGGGCATGTAGTACAGCACGAATTCGTGCAGGGCCAGGGCCTGTTCGATGCGCTGCAGGGCTTGCCGGTGCGCCTGTGCGCGGCGGTCGCTTTCCAGGTCGAACAGGTGGTAGCGGTTGCGGCCGGCCTGTTTGGCGATATACATGGCCTGGTCGGCATGGCGCAACAAACTATCGGCATCGCCGCCGTCGAGCGGGAATAGCGTGACGCCTATGCTGGCGGAAACGCCGAAATCGCGTTCGCACACGGTATAGGGCTGGTCCAGGTTTTTCAGCAGGCGGTCCACGGCGAGGTCGCAATCTTCCACGCTGGCCAGGCCGCCCAGCAATACGGCAAATTCGTCGCCGCCCAGGCGCGCCACGGTATCGCCGGCGCGTGCGCCGTTGCTCAAGCGCTCCGCCACTTCGACCAGCAGCGCGTCGCCGGCGGCGTGTCCGAGCAAATCGTTCACGTCCTTGAACCCGTCC
Source organism: Rhodocyclaceae bacterium (assembly GCA_016791105.1). GTDB lineage: Bacteria > Pseudomonadota > Gammaproteobacteria > Burkholderiales > Rhodocyclaceae > JAEUNM01. The sequence goes on from JAEUNM010000001.1 coordinate 19,841, forward strand.
AGATCGAGGTAGCACACGGCGAGCAATGTTTGTTCGCGTTGCGCGCGCGCCATCGCCATCTGCAGGCGGTCGGCCAGCAAGCTGCGGTTGGGCAGTTGGGTCAGCGTATCGTAATAGGCCATGCGCTCCAGCCGGCGCTGGTTTTCCTTGATGGCCGTAATGTCGGTGAACACGCCCACATAGTGCGTGAGCGTGCCTTCGGCGTCGCGCACGGCGGTGATGGTGAGATGTTCCGCATATACCTCGCCGGATTTGCGGCGGTTCCACAGTTCGCCGCGCCAGCAGCCGTTTTCTTTCAGCGAGGTCCATAGCGCGCGATAAAAAGTCGCGTCCTGGTGGCCGGACTGCAGGAAATTCGGATTTTTGCCTATCGCTTCTTCGCGGCTGTAGCCGGTGACGCGCAGGAATGTTTCGTTCACGTCCAGGATGCGCGGGCGCGGATCGCAAATCACGATGCCTTCCTGCGCGTGGTCGAATACGCTGGCCGCGAGCCTTAGCCGTTCAGCCACGGCGCGTCGCTCCGTCACGTCGTACAGGGTGCCGGCGGTGCCGATGAGTTCGCCCTGCGGATCCAGCGTGAGGCGCGCAAACACTTCTACCCAGCGATGGCCGCCGTCCTTGTGTAGATAGCGGATTTCGTGCCGGCAGTAATCTTTTTCGCGCGCGATGAGGGGCTGGAACAAAGCCTGGTTGCGCGCGCGGTCATCCGGGTGCACATAATCCAGGAAAGATTTGCCCAAAGCTTCCTCGACCGTAAATCCGGTAATTTCCTCCCAGGCGCGATTCAGGAACAGCCAGCGGCCTGCCGCATCGGTCTGAAAAATGGCTTCCTTGACGTTATCGACCACCAGGCGATAGCGTGCTTCGCTTTCGCTCAGGCAGTGTTCGGCGTGCTTGCGGCCGGTAATGTCGGTAATGGTGCCTATGCAGCGTGTTGCCCGGCCTTGCGCATCAAAACTGACGGCGCGACCGCGCCCCAGCACCCAGGCCCAGCTCGCTTCCGAGCGCAACAGGCGAAATTCGCATTCGAAACAGGGGTGATCCGGCCTGCCGCCGCTGCGCAATGTTTGCTGCAGCCGCGCAACGTCGTCGGCATGGACGAAGTGCAGCCAATCTGCAAACGGCAGCGTCAGCGGTTCCAGCCCGCGTGCGTCCACGAGTGGGGCATTGGCGGCAATTTCCATGCTCTCGCTGGCAAGATCAAGTACCCAGGCGCAGTCCGGCAGAGACTGCAGCGCGCGGCGCACGGTTGCCGCGACACCGGCGGAAGTGGGCGGCGCCTGCGCGGCCTGCCCACAGGCAATCGCCGCCAGGGCGGCGTCGAAGTCGGGCGGGGCGTTCATTTCGGGAACTTCATGGGACGGCTGCACGCGACGTCGTGAAAGCTTGGAATGGATGGTGGACGGCAATTTTTGCCGTTTCTTGAACTGCCACGCAGTCGGTTTCAGCCTTCCGTGCCCGCTTCCGCAGCCTTGGGATCGAGCATGCCAAGCAGACGCTGGATGTCTGCGTCGAAGTGCGCATCCGATAAATCCAGGGCGTTGAAGCGCACCAGACTGGCAATGTCTGCCGGCAAGTCGGCACCGGAAGGCATGGCGGTGCCGTCTACCAATATCGGCACCACGGCTTTCTGCTGCTGCAGCGCCTGGGCGATTTCGCGCCGCACGAAATCGTGTTCGGCGTCGATGCGGCGCGCACCGGTGGCGTCGCGCTCCAGCCAGCGCGGGCCGATCAAAATGAGGGCGGCGTCGGATTCGGCCATGCGTTGCTCGATCACGCGCGCAAATTCGGCGCCGGGCGCAATCCGGTAAATGTCGCGAAAAACCTTGTCTGGGCCGAATGCCCGCGCCAGGTGGTCGTACAGACGGCCCGCCACGGCAGCCGTATCCTGGCGCCGGTAGCTGATGAACACGCGCACGCCACCCGGCTTGGCGGTGCCACGCAGGGGGCGCATCGCGAAAAATGCACACAGCAGGCCGGCAAGCGCCGGCAGCAGCAGCACGGCGGCCTGCGCCGGGCTCTGCCTGAGACGCGCGAAGGGCCCGACGCGCGCCGTGCCGTCCGCCGCCCACACCCAGGCCCAGCCTTGTGCGTTCAGGTCGAACCCGTCCGCCCGCAATGCCAGCCCGCCCACAGTCAGAGCCTGGGCGACCGGCCCCTGTTCGCAGCGCCCGGCAGCGAGCGAGGCGGACGACCACAGTATGCCGCCGGGCCGCGCGGCGCAGGCGAACAGGCGCCAGTCATCCGACCCGGCGCGGCGTATGCCGAAGGCGCGCAGGCTCAAGCGGTCTGCGGCGCCGGCCGCGCCCAGGCGCAGGTAGCGGTAACGCCCGGCCTCATCCCAGGGCGGCGGCGCGGCACTTACCCTGAGGCGCAGGCTGCCGCCGTCCGTAACATCGACACTGACCGGCAGCGCACCGGGCAAGCGGAACACATGGCCTGATTCGATCAGGCGCATGTTTGCCTGCGCCAATTGCGGTGTGTGCGCCTGCACGGCTGCCATGCTGACGGCAAGTTCCGCGCCGCTCACGCGCAGTTCCAGTTCCGGATTTTTGTTCTCGCTGCCGGCCTCCAGCGTCAATACCAGTTCCGCGGCGGGCGCCGGATCCGTGAGCGCGATACTTATACGGCTGGCCGCCTCGCCGCTGGCATCGTTGATCCATTGGATGGGGCCGGTGTCGCCGCTGGGCCTGGCACCCGCGCTGCGCATGAGCGCCAGGGTGTCGAAGCCAAGCCGGGCGCGTTCAAAGCGCAGGTCCGTGGCCTGCCCGGCCGGGCTGGGCAGATTCATGAGCCCTTCGTTGGCAGCAGGCGCGCGCAGCACCAGTTCTTCGCCCGCGGCAATATTCAGATCGTGTCGTGTCCACTGCTGCGCGGGCGGCAGGCGCCAGAACCAGATATCCAGCCCCAGACATAGCAGCGCGGCGGCCAGAAAGCCGGCGCGCGGGAGACGGGCGGCGACGGCCATGCCGCAGCGCTCAGGGCGCCACGACTACGGGCCGCTCCGACCAGGCGACTACCCAGTCGCCCTGGGCGGTGGTCCAGGCCCTTACCTGCAGCAAATGCGGGCCGAAAGAATCGCGCCCGGCGCCGTCCTTGCCGTCCCAGGCCAGCGCGGGATTGCGGCCTATCCAGGCATCGCGCGTGACCGCCTGTTCGACCTTGATGTGGCGCACCTGCGCAAGTTCGAACTGGTCGTTCGTCTGGGTTACGCGCAAAAATTCCACGGCTGCGCGCTGGAAGTCGGATTTCGAATGAAAGCCATAAAAGGCTGGGCGACGTTCGCGCAGGCTGATCTGCGTCGGCGCGACGCTGACATCGTCGATCGCCACCGATCCCACCGCAAGCGGGCCGGCGCCGATTCCGCGCAATTCGAACGCGCGTTCAGCGCCCTCCGCCGCCTGCGCGCGCAGGCTTATGTTGCCGGGAATCGGCTGTTCGCCAAAGCGCTCGGGCAGGCGTAATACCACGATGTGCGGTTTGCCCGGCGGCGGCGCATTGAACGTCAGCGCAGTGCGGTAGGGTGCCACGCCCTGAGCGGTCGCGATCAGCTCCAACCGCGTGCCGGCGGCGGCGGTCCAGGCCAATACCAGCGGCCAGCCGCCGCGCACGAAGCCCCGGATGTCCAGCGCATGCATGCGGAATGCCGGCGGGGTGCGTGGGCCGCTGGTGGTCAGTTCCGGGTCCAGGCCCTGCTGTCCGAACAGTTTGCTCAGGTCGAATTCGAAGCCCAGCCCGAATCCGCCACGGCCGCCATCCACCGGTTGGCGTATGCCCTCATCCCCGGGCACGGATGAAGCCTGCGCGCAGGTGACAAGAACGCTACAAACTGCGCTTGCCATCAGCTTTATCCAGTGCGATGGCGGCATATGTCCTCCTGCTGTCAGAGCGTCTTCAGGTACTCCACCAGTGCATCCTTGTCGGCGCCCGGCAGACGCGTGCCGAATTCGTGCCCTTTATTGCTATTGGTACGCTGGAAAGTGTCGTAGGGAAAGCCGTATTTCTGCGCCTGCGCGCTGGTCGATTCGAAGCCGACGCGGGCCTGGTCATACACGTCATAGCCGCGATAAAACTGTTTCGGACGCTTGTCGGCCGGCTCCAGCAAATCGCGCAAGGTGGGTACCGAGCCATTGTGCAAATACGGGCCGCGCAGCCAGATGCCATCCAGGAAGGCGGCGATATAGCCGTCCAGCGGCTCGTCCTCCACCAGGCCCAGGCGCTCCAGCCCCATGTTGCGCACCACCCGGTTGGCTTCTTTGGCGGCTTTGTGGTTCCAGGTGCCTATGCGCTCCGCGTCAGTGCCGATTTCCTTGAGTGGAATGCGGGTGCCGGTGCGCGCGCTGGCGTGGCAGCGCGCACATTCCGCCTCGAACACCTGCTTGCCGCGCGCGGCGCGTTTTTCTTCGATTGCGAAGGGATAACGCGGCGCCTGCGTGCTGCCCAGATAGTCGAGCAGCCATTTCACTTCATCGACAAATTCGGCATTGCTTTTGGGCGGTGCGCCAAGCAGGCCCAGGGCCGAATCCATGATGACCGAAAAGGCGTCATGGCTGTCGCCGGCGAAATTCATGCGCATGCCTTTTTCGTGGTGGTACTTCTTGATGTTCCAGATCGACGGCATGTCGGTCGGACCCACGCTGTCATCCATTTTCCACTTGATCATGAAATACTTGGTCAAGTTCATCGAATCGTCGCGGCCCGGCCCCCATTCCGGAAAATCCTTGCGGAACACCCAGGCGAATTGTTCCTTGCGCTCGGCCAGGCGCTGTTTGGTAATCGGAATGATGAAAAAGCGATAGGCCAGTCTATCGATCAAGTCCAGTTTGGTGACCTGATTGATTTCACCCATGAGGGTGTCGGCATTGAAGCGCGGGTCCTGCGCCACCTCGACCAGAAAGCGGAAAAACGCTTCCAGCTTCAGACGCTGGGTCGGGCCGGTGGGCACGAAAGTGGGGTTTTCGTCGTGCTTGCTGCGGTAGCTGGAGGTATGGCATACGGCGCAGTTATTGGCGACGCGCGGAAAACCGACCACTTTTTTGGTGAAGCCTATCGGCAATTCCTGGCCTTGTTCCCAGGCGACGCCGAACGCGGCATAGCCGCCGGGGCCGGGCAGCTTGTCCGGAAAAATGCGCGGCAGCACGTAAAAAATCCAGTACGGAATGCCGGCATCGCGCTCGGCGCCGATGGAACCATACTTGAAGCGCATTTCCGGCGTGGCGGTGACCCAATCCGGCTGTGCTTCTTCGCGGAAAAAGCGGTACCACGCCACGTAAGCGCCCAGGACCGCCAGCACCAGCAGCACGATGAGCACGATGCGGATGGTGCCGAAGCGCCAGCCGGAGGAATTGGTATTGTTTGCCATGATGTGACCCCGCTTCAGAATTTCTTGAGGTATTCGACCAAGGCCGTTTTATCCGCGTCGGACAAATCGGTGCCGTAGGCCTTGCCCTCGTGGCCGCGGTTGGAATTGCCGCTCAGCGAGGTGTCGTAGAGGAAAAATTTGCGGCCTTTTTCGTCCGCCACGTTGCTCACGAAGCCGAGGTTTTTCTGGTCGAACACGTCGTAGCCGCGATAAAACCTGGATGGCCGTTTGCGTGCGGGTTCGAGCAGATCGCGCAGGCTGGGCACCGATCCGTTGTGCAGATAGGGGGCGCGCAGCCAGATGCCGTCCAGCGGCATGTTGGCGTAGCCGTAAGTTTTGCGGAAGTGCTGGAAGCGCCACGGATAGCCCGCATAGAGCGTGGATAGATTGCCCACCAGGTCGTAGGTGAATGAATCCAGCCGGGCGCGGTCGGTGCCTATGGCCTCGATGGGGGTCACGAAGCCCACCTTGTCGCCGGAAAAATCCGATCCGCTGGCGCCGTGACAGGCCGAACAATATTCGGCGTAAATCGGCGCGCCGCGGGCGGCAAGTTCTTCATTGACCGGGAAGGGGTAGGCCGGCGCCCTCAGTTCGGTAATCCAGGCTTCGACGCGCCCGATGGCGGCCAAATCTATGGTCGGCGGCAGTGTGCCGGTGCCGAAGGCGGCGTTCTTGTTGCGCTCTTCCATGTGGTCCTGGTTGCCGTCCCAGTGCAATTGCATCTGCTGGCCGTCGGCGCGCTTGCGGCGCGGACCCTGGTTCCAGATGGACGGAAAATCGGCCGTCCCGACCCATTCTTCCTTGGGTAATTTGTCCATCGGAAAATTGAACAGAATTTTCGAGGCGCTGAAGGTATCGACACGGCCCGGGCCCCAGTCCGGCTGGCGATCGCGGAATTTGAAGCGGTCGCGCAGCATGAGCAGGCGCTCGCGCATGAGCGCAATGGCGACCGGATACACGATGTAGTGGTCCAGCATGCTGAGCTTGCCGGCCTGGGCTTCAATTTCCGGCACGATGAATGCGGTGCTGAATTTCGGATCGGCCGCGCAATTGGTGTAGAAACTTTCGAATCCGCCCAGATTGAATCCACTCGCCGGCGAGCCCAGATACATTTTCGCCGCGCTGTCCGGCCGCTCGCGCACGGTATTGGAGTGACACACGGCGCAATTGAAAAACACCCGGTCCAGGCCCAGGTTGCGGCGCCTGGAAACGCCCACCGGCAAGCCGCCCTGCGCTTCCGATTTGCCTTCCTCGTACAGCATGCCTAGCGAGGCGTAGCCGGGGCCGGGCAGGTATTGCGGGCATATTTGGGGCAGCACGCGCCAAATCCAGTACGGAAAGCCGGACGCGCGTTCGCCGCCGGTCGAACCATATTTGAAATGGTCTTCGATCTTGTCGTAAGTCACCGGCACGTCGGCCAGGAAGCGGCTGGCCAGGGCCAGCGCCACCACCACCGGCACGATCACGCTGAGGCCAAACAATATCCAGAAACGCCGCATCCAGCGCGCGCGCGCCGAATAGGCGCGCTGCAGATCGGAATTGGTTTCACTCATGGCCGTTCTCCTTGTTTGTACTGCTCCTGCGCGGTGCAGGGCGGCAGGGTTTCGTATTGCGTGCTGCGCCAGGTGGCCGGGTCGGGCGCTTTGCCCGTCGCGGCGGCTGCCCATTTGGCGGCTTGCGCCAGCATTGCCGTCAAGGCTTGGCCACTGGCCCAGTCGGATGCCGATATATCCGCAGCCGCCAGCGCCAGTTCCGGCGGCATGGGTGTTTTGGCGCGCTCCCGCGCCGGCAGCCGCGCCATCGCCAAGCGGTAGTGGATGCGCGGCCCGCACTGCCGCAGCATGGCCTCTACCCGTGCCGCGCCGCCATGCAGAAAGTTGGGTGGCGCGGGTTGGTTTGTCTGGTGGCAGTTGCCGCAGTAAAGATAGAACAAGCCCGGTCCCGCTGCTGCGGGTGCCGCAGGCGGGGCGCGGACCACTGCCGCAGCCGGCGCCGATGGGGCGGCAGGCGGCGGGCGGGTTCCATCCAGGCGCGCGAGCAAATGTGCGATCAGCGCGCCGCCTTCGTAAATGCCTGCTTCGAACGGCCCCTGCGGTGCCGCCGCCAGTTCGGCCAGCGCGCGCTCGGCCGGCTCGAATTCCGGCCGCACCACGAATTGGGCGCTGGCCGGGGCCGGCGCACCGGCCGGCCAGTTTATTTCCAGTGCCGCGATGCGGCTACCGTCGGGCAGGCGCATCTCTTCGCCGGCCCGCAGCGGCGTGCCGTGCCAAATCCGGCCGCTGGCGCGCTGCGTGACTTCCACGGCCGGCAGATCGGCGTCACCCAGCGCGAACGATCCCAAGCTGAGGTCGCGCAGTTTACCCGTAGTCGCGGAAATGTCGATACGCGCCTTGAAAGAGGCGCCGGCCGCGGCTTCGCATTGCAGGTCGATCAAATTGCCCTCCGCCTTGCCGCGGCAGGCTGCGGCATAGGTGCGCGACGCACTGGCCGCGTCGGGCAGTGCCCGCAGCCGGCCTTGCAAGGCGGCGATGTCGCGCGCGGCCAGCATGTCTGCCAATACCGGCAGCACGCGCGCCGCCAGCGCCGTGCCGGCGGCCGGCCATGCTTCCCGCGCCGGGCGTGGCAGCAGGGGGTCGAGCGCGGCCGGCACGCCCGCAAGTATCTGGTCCGGGGGAAGCGCGGCGCTGTAGCCGGGCGCCAGCGGGTCGCGGTCGGGCAGGTCGGAATCGGGGATCAGCAGCCCGCCCGAGCGGGCGGCATAGGCATCGAATTCGGGCAGCACGGCGTGTTGCCAGCCGGCGCCGTCGGCGTGGCCGCGCCCGCCGCTCAGGCGGTAGCGCAGCGCGGCGCCGAACAGGGCGGCGCGGCAGCGCGGCGTGCGGCAAGCTTCGCGCCAAAGTTTTTGCGCCGCGGCGTACAGATTGGCGCGGCGGGCGGCGTCCTGGATGGCATTCGGAATATCCACGCCGGCCGCGGCCGGCAGCCCGTCGGCGTTGCCGCCGGCGGCCGCTATGCGCGCCGCGATGCGCGGATTGGCATCGGTTTCGTCCCATTGCGGGCGCGCAAAGATGGGGCCCTGGTTCTGGTGGCAGGCCACGCAGATCGCCCGCCGCGCCGGGCGGACGCGCGCCTGGGCGGCGGCGGCGTAGTTTTCGACCAATTGAAATTCGAAGCGCCCGGCGCGCGCGTTATAGCTCAGCACTTCGAGCAGGTCGCTCTGCGCCTGGTAGCCGATATACAGACGGTCGCGCGCGGCGTAGTCAGCCTTGGCGGATTCACCCGTTACCGCCAGCACGATGCGCGGAGCGTGGAAATAGTTGGGCGCGGCGGCTTCGCGCTGCAGCGAGCGGCCGAGCGGTATGCGCACGATCTTGATGCAGCCGGCCGGACCCGTGCCGCAGCCCAGACGGCGCGCCAAATCTTCCACCAGCGCGCTGAACGGGTAGGGCAAGGACAGCTCCCCGCCGGCCGGCGCGGGGTATAGCGTGTCGAACAGGGATAGGCCCACCGGCGCCAGTTCGCTGCCCGGAACCAGTGGTGAAACCGCCCATTGTGCGGCGTGGGCGCTGCCGGCTGCCGCCAGCAGCAGGGATAGCGCGGCGCGCGCGCGGCGCCCGCGCAAGCCACGCTCAGGCAGGCGCACGCGCGCGCTGCTGGGTGCCGGGCCAGCAAGGCTTGACCGTTTCGCCATTTTTGTCGGTGATCGGCGGCACCTGACCGGTCTTGCGGAAGCCGTCGCCGTCGCGCTCGGCAATTTCGGCGTTGTAGAGCGTGAAATTGAGCAGGAATACGCGGTCCAGGTAAGCCCGTCCCAGGTAAAAGCCGGGCCGCACCATGCGGATTTCGTCGCGCACCTTGAAGCCGCGCCGGCTCGCCAGGTAATCCGGGCGCTCGCGATAGCCGGGCAGATCGTCGCTGAAGTAATAGTCGATGATGACCGATTCACGGCGCGAATCGAGCAGGCTTTGGCCGCAATACAGCTTGGCCGGAAACATCAGCCAGGCATGTTTGCCGCCGGCGTCGAGCTGCGGCAGCGTGGCCGGGTCGCCGTCTATGAGCGGTTTGAGCAGCGACAAGTCGCTGATGCGGTTGCGCAGCACGCCTTCGTCGCGATAGAACACCTTGCCCTGCCACAGCGTGGCGCCTATCAGTTCCAGCTTTTGCGTCTTGAGCTGAACCGCCAGACCGGGCAGGCCGCCGACAATTTCCGCCAGGCGCTTTTTGCCGCTCGTGCCGCGCGGAAAAAACAGCCCGCCGTCGAATACTCCGTCCGGTATCGCTCCCGGCGTGAGGCGGGCGTAAATCTGGTCCACCTGTTCCTGCGTGTAGTGGGCGATGTTTTTCGGCGTCAGTTGCGACAATTCGGCCGGCGTGAGCGGATAGCGGTATTCGACTTCGGCCAGATCGGGTTTGGCCGAATATTCCGCACCCGCTTCGATAAATTTGAGGTCGGGCGGCGGGTGCAGCTTGGAATCTATCCAGTCGCAGCCGGGTAAGAGTGCCAGTAGCGCCGCGCAGGCGGCTGCCATGCTCAGTTTGCCGGGCGCAATTCGGTTGGTGTTCATGGCTACAGGGTGGCCAGGAAGGCGATGAGGGCGTTCTTGTCGGCTTCCGGCAAACTTTCGCCGAAACGGTGGCCGTCGTTTTCGACCTCGGCGAGGCAGGAACTGTACATGCGCAGCAATTCGGGCTGTTTTTTCGCGGCGTCCACCAGTACCGACGGATCGGCCAGCACCGCATCGGTCAGCCCGGCAAGTACTTCCGTGGCGCGCTTGGCTTCGTCCATGCCCAGGCGCGGCGCGAGCCGGGTGGTGACGCTCATGGGGCGCAATTTTGCTTCGATCAAATCCTGCATGAACTGTTTGTGCTGGAAATTGCCCAGGGCGCCGGCATTGGTGCCGGCCGGAATGACCAGCGTAAAGCCGAGCACACGCTTTTCTTCCGCGCCGTCCCACAGGCGCGGCCCCACGTCTATGCGTATCGGCTCATTGAATTTGGTGATTTTCGGCACGCGCGTTTTGGGGTTCAGCAATTCGCGCATCGATTCCACGTATAGCTTGTAACGCCCTTCCACGCTGGGGTCGTAGGGCCAGCAGGCCGGCTGGTTCTGCGCCGGCAGCAACTGGCCGTCTGCATCGACGTAGCGATCGCGCCGGAAATCGTTTTTCGCGTCGGCAGGCTTTCCGCACAGTTCGGGGCCGAGCGCGTTGTTGTGCATGAAGGGCGCGTGCGCCCACAAGGACAGCAGCGAAATGTTGCGGTAATAGCCGCGGCCGCCGTCGGCCGGTTCTTTGAGATTGGCGTCGGGCGGGCGCGCGCGCAGGCTTTCCGAGCCGAATTCCTGCCAGACGTGGCCGGCCATGTGGTTGGAGTGGAGCGCCCGGCAGCGGAAGGTGCCCACTTCGGATACCGGCGTGGCGACGTCGTTGCCGAGAAAATCGGCGCGCAGGCCGGGCGCGGCCTCTTCGCGGAAACTGCGGTTGGCGAATGGTCCGCCGGTGGCTTCCGGAATGCTGGAATGGCAGCGTGCGCAATTTTCGGCGAACAGCAGGCGGCCGCGCTCCACCGCGCCCGGCCCGAATTCCTTCTCGAGATCAGCCACCAGGTTTTCATAGCCGTAACGCGCTTTCGGGTCGGCCTGCTGCAGGCGGCGGGCGCGTGCCTGATATAGATCGGTGGCGTAATTGTCGCCCGACAGCAGAAAGTCCTGCACATTGCCGATGCGATCCTCGATGGCGCGGAAGTTCGCGCAGTCGCGCCGGCACTGGCCGATATCCACCGGCGTCTGGCCGTAATTGCGCGCCTGCGGATCGATCTGGCGCAGGTCGGTGAGGTGGTTGGCCCAGCACTGCGCGGCACAGGAACCGATGTTGATATACACGCGCTGCAAGGCCTCGGCAAAACCTATGCTGTCCTCGCCGCCTTTCAGAATGTGGTGAATTTTTTCGCCCGTCATGGCGCTTTTTTTCCAGCACTTGCCGTCCCTGCCGGGCTCGCACCAGCAGGTTTTTTCATCTTCGCCGGCCGGGCAGGCGGCCTGACGGCGCCACTTGGTCACGTCCTCGTCGGTAAATAGCGGGCGCTGCGCCAGATTGACCAGCGCATTGATGGTGCCGGGGTTATTCACCTGGTCGGTCGGTACCGCCGACGTATCCGTGGTGCCGGGCCGCGCGTGCGCGAACACCTGCCATTCGAGGCTATTGGTGGGCATGCCGGAGGCCAGAATTTCCGACATGCGCAAATACTGGTTGCCGACGCCCAACTTGATGTTGTCCCACTGCGGGTGTGCCGTGTCGGCCGGCGGGTTGAGCGGATCGAAGCCGATGTGGCAGGCGCCGCAGGACATGCCGATCAGGAAGGGCGGTTCCACGCTGCCGTCACGCAGGCGGCTGATGCGGTAATCCGCGCTGTCGGCCGGATTGTCCGACAAGGGCTTGCGATAGCCTTCCCAACTGGCCGGGCTGCCGTTCAGCTGTTTCCAGCGCGCCGCGGAAAAGCGCGGATTGGGAAATTTGCGCAGCCCCAGCGCGCCGGTGGAGGTGCCGAAAGCGAGGTCGCAGGCGGCCTGGCGTTGCGCCACGGCGCCGGCCGCCGTTTCGCCGCTGGCCGCAACCTCCTTGAAATCGCAGGCCGGGTCGCGGTAGCCGTCCTTGCCGACGAATTTGAGCAATTCGTCGTCGCCCGGGCACCACTGGAAGCCATAGGTTTCGTCCAGGTTTTGCGCCGGGCAGCCGGCGTCGCCGGGGGTGCAGCAACTGGGGTCGTTGATGATGCCCCAGGCCTGGAAGCGGTCGCCCGCAGCCTGGGCATTGAGCACGCGGTACCAGTCCGGCGTGACGCCTATGCGTTGCGGAAAGATATAGGCGTGGAAATAGGCGTTGCCGGCGGTCGCCTTGTACCAGATTTCGCGCCCGGCCTGGGCCGATGCGTCGAGCGCGCCGGCGGCGTCGTAAAAGGCGGCTTCGGTGCGCGGCGCGGCAGCCGCGGCCGGCGGCTGCGCGGCCGGGACTGCTGCGGCTGCCGGGGCGGCGGGTTCGCCCTGCATGACGGCGTAGGCGGCCATGCCTCCCGCGAATGTGAGCGCCAGCAGTGTGAGGGCGCGCTTCATGCGTATCTCCGGTAGGTGGCGGGCGACATCCGGCTGAATTGCGCTTGATGCAGGCCGGAAATGCCCGCGCCAAAGCGGGCGGCTACGGGCGCAGCCAGCTTGTTGTATAGCACAACGCGGCCCGCCACAAATTTAACGCGCCGCCGCGCCGCCGGGCGGCGGCGCACGGTGCGCCAACTATGGCCGAGCCGGGGCGGCGTGCCATGCCGTATCATTGCCGGTTGCGCACGCGCCCCGGCGGCAGATCAGGGCGCGCCTGTAAATTTTGTAAAACGAATCGCTCATGCCCATTAATGCGACTTTGGCGCCGCGCCCTGCGGTGCGCGGTTTCACTTTGCTCGAACTGCTGGTGGTGATGGTCATCATCGGACTGCTGGCGGGTTATGTCGGGCCGCGGTTTTTCGCGCAGATCGGCAAATCCGAAGTAAAAGCCGCGCGCGCCCAGCTCGACGGGCTGGAAAAGGCGCTCGATACCTACCGCCTGGATACCGGACACTATCCCAGCAGCGAACAGGGCTTGAAAGCGCTGAATGAGCGGCCGGCCAACGAACCCAAGTGGGAAGGCCCCTACCTCAAAAAAGCCGTGCCGCCCGACCCCTGGGGCCGGCCCTATGTGTATCGTTCGCCCGGCGAGCACGGCGAATACGATCTTGCTTCATACGGCAAGGATGGGCAGCCCGGCGGCGAAGGTGAGGCCGCCGACATCACCAGTTGGTAGGCCAGGCAAATTCCGGATCAGCCTTTCATGCGGCACTTTTTGCTCAGGTCGCGGTGCCTGCACACAACTGCGCGACAAATCCGGCCATGCTGTTTCAAATAAAAGGCATGCAGGCCGGCGGCCAGGTGGCGGAAATTGCCATCGAGGCGCCGGATGAAGCCGCCGCCCGCGCCCAGGCCGCCGCGGGCGGGCTGGTGGTGCTGTCGGCGCGGCGCGGGCGCGCGCTGGATCTGGCCGGCTCGCGGCGCGCGCGCTTTCCGCTGCTGCTGTTCGGCGAGCAATTGCTGGCGCTACTGGCGGCCGGCATACCACTCATCGAAGCCATCGAAACCCTGGCCGAAAAAGAACAGCGCGACGCCATGCGCGCGGTGCTCATGGCGGTGCGCCAGTCCTTGCGCAACGGTTTGCCGCTGTCGGCCGCCGCAGCGGCGCAGCCGGCGGCATTTCCGCCGCTGTTCGTGGCCATGCTGCGGGCGGCGGAACGCACCAGCGACATCGAACAGGCGATACGCCGTTACGTCGATTACCGCAAACAGATGGAAGCCCTGCGCGCGCGCCTGGTGGCGGCGGCCACTTACCCCATGTTGCTCCTGATCGTCGGCAGCCTGGTGGTGCTATTCCTGCTGGCCTATGTGGTGCCGCGCTTTTCGCAGGTATATACCGACCTGGCGCGCGATCTGCCGTTTGCTTCGCGCTGGCTGCTGGCCTGGGGCGAATTCGTGTCGCAGCATTTCGTCTGGGTGGCCGGCGCTTTTGCGCTCGCCGTGGCCGGACTATGGACTGCGCTACAACGCCCGCAACTGCGGCTCGCCCTGAGCGCCGCGGCCTGGGCCACGCCCTGGCTGGGCGAACAGTTGCGCATGTTGCAGCTCGCCCGCCTCTACCGCACCGTGGGCATGCTGCTGCGCGGCGGTCTGCCGCTGGTGCAGGCGCTCGAAATGGTGGACGATCTGCTCGCCGCCGGCCTGCGTCTGCGGCTTTTGAGCGCCGTTACCGCCGTGCGCGAAGGCGGCCGCCTGTCCGACGCGCTGGCGCGCTATCAGCTTGGCACGCCGGTCGCGCTGCGCATGCTGCGGGTAGGCGAGCGCGCCGGCAATCTGGGCGAAATGCTGGAACGCGCGGCCGATTTTCACGACGAGGAAATCGCCCGCAACGTCGATTGGCTTACCCGGCTGGTCGGCCCGCTGCTCATGCTGGCCATGGGGGTGGCGATCGGGTTGGTGGTGGTATTGATGTATCTGCCCATATTCCAGCTCGCGGAAAGTCTGCAATGAACGCCCCCGCCGCGCTGCCTTTCTCGACCGAACAGATCGCCGCTGCGCGCGCCGGTCGCGCCCGCCACTGGCTGGCCGCGCTGGCCGACATCGAGCCGGACGCCGAACTGCGCCTGGCGCGCCTGGCCGCCGCGGCGCGCATGCAGCCGGTGGGACGCGATGCGCTGCGCGAACTGAAGCCGGATTTCGACTGCGTGAGCCTGTCCGACGCCATCACGCGGCACGTTCTGGTGGCTTGGGCGGGCGAGGCGCGCGTGGCGGTGGTGGCGGATCCATTTGATGCCGATCTGGCGGCCTGGCTGGACGTGCATTTGCGCGTTGCGGCGGAACGCTGGCTGGCCGACCCGGATGAACTGGCGGCCTGCCTGCACAAGCACGAAGAAGGCCAGCGCGCGCTGGCCAGCCTGGTGGGTGAGGCGGTGGGCGGGCTGGCTGGCGCGGCGGCAGAAGAAATCAGTTTCGAACGCATCAGCCAGGACGCCAGCCCGGTCGTGCGTCTGGTCAATTCCACGCTGTACGACGCGCTGCGCCAGGGCGCCAGCGACATCCATCTGGAATCGGTGCCGGGCGGCATGCACATCAAGTATCGGCTGGACGGCGTGCTGGTGCGCATGGGCGCGGTGCAGGGCGCGGACATGGCGGAACAGGTGGTATCGCGCGTGAAAGTGCTGTCGGAACTGGATATCGCCGAGCGTCGCGTGCCGCAGGATGGGCGTTTCCGCGTCAAGGCGGGCGGGCGCGACATCGACCTGCGCGTATCTGTCATGCCCAGCATACATGGCGAAGATGCCGTGCTGCGGGTGCTCGACAAAGAGCACCTGACGCGCGAAATGGCCGGCCTCACGCTGGAAACCCTGGGTTTCGACGCCCTGTCGCAGAGCGCGCTGCGGCGCCTGGCGGCCGAACCGCACGGCATGCTGCTGGTGACCGGCCCCACCGGCAGCGGCAAAACCACCACGCTGTACGCCACGCTGCTCGAAATCAATAATGGCGAAGACAAAATCATCACCATCGAAGACCCGGTCGAATACCAGTTGCCCGGCGTGTTGCAAATTCCGGTCAATGAAAAAAAGGGACTGACTTTCGCGCGCGGCCTGCGCTCCATCCTGCGCCACGATCCGGACAAAATCATGGTGGGCGAAATTCGCGATGCGGATACCGCGGAAATTGCCGTACAGGCCGCGCTGACCGGCCACCTGGTGTTCACCACCGTGCATGCCAACAACGTGTTCGACGTGATCGGCCGCTTTACGCACATGCGCGTCGACCCCTACAGTTTCGTCGCGGCGCTCAATGGCGTGGTGGCGCAGCGCCTGATACGGCTCAATTGCCCGGCCTGCAGCGTGGAGGTCGAAGCGCCGGCCGAACTGGTCGCGCAGTTGAGTGCTGCGGCCGGCGGCGCGCCGAGTTGTCGCGAAGGGCAGGGCTGCGGGCATTGCCGCGGCACCGGCTTGCGTGGGCGCCGCGCCATCGCCGAAGTGTTGAATCTGGATGACGAATTGCGCGAACTGATCGCCACCCGCGCCCCCGTGCGCAGCCTCAAACAAGCGGCGCAGGCGCGCGGTTTCGTGCCGCTGCGCGATGCCGGCCTGGCGGCGGCGGCGCGCGGCGATACCAGCATCAAGGAATTATTGCGTGTCACTTCCTTGGGCTGAAGCGATTCCGCTGCATCTGGCGCCGGGCGAACTGCGCCTGGGCGATGCCACGACCGCCTTTGCCGCGCCGGCTGACCTGCCGGCGGCGCTGGAGCGGCTGGCGGCCGCGCGCAGCCTGCGCGGCCGCCGCCTCGAATTGCTGCTGGACGACGCCTACGTGCATTACCTGCTGCTCGACTGGCCGGCCGGCGTCAACACCGATGAAGAACGCGGCGCCTATGTGCGTTTCCGTTTTCAGCAATTGTGCGGCGCCGCCTGCCCGGCCCAGGTGCATGCCTGGGAAAATGCGCGCCCGGACCGCAAGGTGCTGGCCAGCGCCTGCGACGCCGCCCTGCTGGCGCAGGTGGCCGATTGGGCGCGCCTGCAGCGCGCGCGTCTGGCGGGTGCGCGCGGCGCCTGGCTGGACGCCTATAACCGCCACGCGCGCGGCATGACGGGGCAGACCGGCGCGTTCGGCCTGTGGCGCGGCGGGCGCTGCACCCTGGGGGTGTGGCAGGCGGGCGATTGGCAGGCGCTGCGCAGTTTTGCCGCCGACGGGGCGGCAGCCGTGGCGGACGAACTTGCGCGCATCGCCGCCGCGCTCGGCCTTGCCAAAGGGCTGTGCCATCTGAGCGGCCTGCCGGGCGGCGGCAACTGGCCGGATGGCTGGCGCCGCGTGGATGTGGAGGCTGCGCCATGAACACGCTGCCGCCCCGCTTCGAACAGAATTTCATCGCGCGCCGGCGCATGCCCGCGCTGGCCGGCTTCATCATCCTGTTGCTGGGGCTGGCAGCCTGTGCCTGGGTAGTGGTCGACTATGCCGCGCTGGGGGCGCAGGAACAGGCCCTGCAAGACCAGGTGACGCGGCTCGCCCGGCGTGCCGAACAGGAGCGCGGCGCGGCGCGGCGGGCCGCGCAAGACCCGGCGCTGGCCGCCGAACTTGCCCAGGCGGCACCGGTGGCGCGCGCGCTGGCACGCGACTGGTCGGGCCTGCTGGCGGCGCTGGAACGCCACGTGAGCCCGCACGTGGCGCTATTGCAACTGGAGCCGGATGGCCGCAAGAGCGGCCTGCGCCTGCAGGGCGAGGCGCGCAATCTGGAAATGCTCACAGTGTGGCTGGACGGTTTGGCCGGCGACCCCGCCCTGTCCGGCGCCCGCCTGGACCGTTACGAATATCGCCAGAGCGGTTCGGTGCGCGTGGTGCAGTTTGCCGTTACGGTGGGGGCACAACCTTGAGCCGGCGCAGCGACATCTGGGCCTGGCAGGCGCGCCGCACTGGCTGGGCCGGCGCGCTGGGGCTGGTGCTGGCCTGCGCTGCGGCGGGTTTCTGGTGGAATGGCAACCGGCCGCTGGCGCGCCACGTCGATGCGCTGCAGGCCGAGGCGGCGGCTTTGCGCAAGCCGGCCACCGGGCCCAAGGCGACCGACCCGCGCGTGGAACTGACCAATTTCTATGCCATGCTGCCCTTGCCGCGCGAAACCACGGCGGTGCTGCTGCGCATCGATGCCTACGCCGCCCAGCACGGCCTGCAACTGGAGCGCGCCGATCAGCGCGAAGGGCAGGCGGCCGGCAGCCGCATCACGAAACTCGAATTCCTGCTGCCGGTGCGTGGATCGTATGAGTCCGTGCGCGGCTGGCTGGCCGATCTGGCCGACAACATGCCGGAACTGGCGCTGGAAGATTTTCGCGTCAAGCGGCCCGACATAGGCCGCGCCGAGGTGGAGGCGCAGGTGCGCCTCGCGCTATATCTGAGGCGCGTGGAATGAACGGCCGCAGGCGCTGGTTGGGCGTGTTGCTGGGGCTTACGCTGCTGGCGACCTGGTACGTCGCGCAAATGGATGAGGGCGCCGCGCCGGAACGCGGCGAACCGGGCGCCGGGCCGGTCGAGCGGCGCCGCGCGCATGCCGCCGCCGCGCTGTTGCCGGTAAAGCGGCCGCCGTTTGCGGCCGCCGAGGCGGATCTGTTTGCGCCTGCCAGTTTCGAGCCGCCGCCGCCACCGCCGCCCAAAATAGTGGCGCCGCCGCCGCGACCGGTGCCGCCGCCGCTGCCTTTCCGTTACGTCGGCCGGCTGGTCGAGGAGGGCGTCGCGCGCGTGTTCGTGACGCGCGGCAACACCACCCTGATGCTGGCGGCCGGACAGGTGGTGGATGGTCAATGGAAGGTCGAAGCCATCAGCGGCTTCGACGTCAGTTTCATCTACCTGCCGCTGGGCGAACGTGTGAGTATGGCAGCCAGGAGTTCCGAATGAAAATCAAAACCGCGGGTGCTTTGCTCTCCGCGCTTTGCTTGCTATTGGCGGGTTGCGTGTCGAATCCGGCATTCGAACGTGGACGCGCTGCCCTTGCTGCCGGCCAGAACGATACCGCTCTACGCCTGCTGGAGGAGGCCAAGCGCATTCAGCCTGACGACCATGAGGTGCGTCGCACCTATTACCGCGCCCGCGAAACCGTGCTGGCACAGTGGCTCATCGATGCTGAGCGCGCGCGCGACGAGGGGGACATGCAGTTTGCCGCGCAATCTGTGGCAGCGGTATTGCGTATCGATCCGAACGAGCCGCGGGCCCTCGCGTTGCAGTCCACGCTGGAAGTACGGGTGCGACATGACAAGCAGGTGGCGGATGCGCGCGCCGCCTACGCGAAAAAAGACTACCCGCTGGCGGAAAATTTGTTACGCCGCGTGCTGGCGGAAAATCCGCGCCACCGCGAAGCGCGCAGCCTGCTGGAAGCGGTGTCGGCGGAAATGCCGGTGCAGGGCCGCGAGCCCCCGCCCGGCCTGAAAACCCCGTTTGCCAAGCCCATCACGCTGGAATTTCGCGACGCCATACTGCGCAATGTATTCGACGCCATGTCGAATGCCGGCGGGCTCAATTTCGTATTCGACCGTGACGTGCGGCCGGACGTGAAAGTGACGATATCCGTCAAGAACACCTCGCTGGAAGAGGTGCTGCGCCTGGTGCTGCTGACCAATCAGCTCGACTACCGCGCGCTGTCCGAAAACACGGTGCTCATATTTCCCAAAACGCCGGCCAAACAGCGCGAGTACCAGGAATTGATCACGCGCACCTTTTTCCTCGCCAACGCAGAAGTGAAACAGGTACAGACCCTGGTCAAGACAGTGGTCAAAACCAAGGACGTGTATATCGACGAAAAGCTCAACGTGATGGTGGTGAAGGACACGCCGGAAGCAGTACGGCTGATCGAACGCCTGCTGGACAGCCTGGATGTGGCCGAATCGGAGGTAATGCTGGACCTGGAGGTGATGGAAGTGTCGCGCAGCAAGCTGCTCGATCTGGGCCTGCGCTTTCCGGATTCGATCGGCTACGGGCAACTCAACCCGGGCACCACGACGACTACCATTGTCAATGGCGTCACGCAAAGCGTGGTTACGCCGGGCGGTCAGGTATCGCAGGGCGTGGTGGATTTGAGGAACCGTGGTGCGCTCACTACTTTCGTGTCCAATCCGGCCCTGGTCTTGAATCTGAAAAACCAGGACGGCAACGGCAATCTGCTCGCAAACCCGCGCATACGGGTCAAAAACAAGGAAAAAGCCAAAATCCACATCGGCGAAAAACTGCCTGTATTCACCACCACCTCGACCGCCAACGTGGGAGTTTCCGCGGCGGTGAGCTATCTGGATGTGGGCCTCAAGCTGGAAGTGGAGCCGCAAATTTATCTGGACGAAGATGTCGGCATCAAGCTCACGCTGGAAGTATCGAGCATCGTGCGCGAGGTGCCGGGGCCGCAACAATCGCTCGCCTACCAGGTGGGCACGCGCAGCGCCAGCACGGTACTGCGCCTGCACGACGGCGAAACGCAGGTGCTGGCCGGCCTGATCAATGACGAAGAACGCAGTTCCGCTTCGCATCTGCCCGGTCTGGGCGATTTGCCGCTGATCGGGCGCTTGTTTACGAGCCGCAGCGATACCAAGAACAAAACCGAAATCGTGCTGCTCATGACGCCGCGCGTGGTGCGCGGCGTGGCGCGGCCGGCGCTGGGGTCGGCGCAACTGGGCGCCGGCACCGAAGCCGACGTGGGCGCGCCCGCGCTGGCCCTGAAAAGTTCGCCGCCGGGCCAGGGCATGCGCCTGCAGTCGCGCGGCAATGCGGTCGCGCCTTCGGCCATGCCGGGGCTGGGGGTGCCCGGCTTGTTCCCGGCCCAGCCGCCGCCTGCGGCAGTGCCTTCGCCGGTGCCGGTGGCGCTGGAAGCGCCGGCCAGCGTCAAACAGGGGGCGCAAATCTCGGCCACCGTGTCGCTGCCGGTGGCGCTGGTGGAGCGCAACATGCAGGCGCTGCTGGCATTCGACCCGGAATATTTCGAGGCCACCGGCCCGGGCGGCGCGGGGCCGGGCATGATTCCGGTCAGCGTGCGCGCCGGCGCGCAGGAAACCGGCCAGGCCAGCGTGAGCCTGCGTGCGCGCAAGCTTGCGCCGGAAGGCACGGTACTGCGTCTGGATGTACTCAGCATCACGAGTACTGACGGCGGGCCGCTCGCGGCGCAGGATCAGCCGACGCGCACGGTGCGCATAGAGCCATAGGCGGGCTGGCGTGCGGGCGCGTGGATTTACGCTGATCGAAATCGCGGTGGTGCTGGCCATCGTCGCGATTCTGGCGAGCATGGCCCTGCCGCTCGCCAATCTGGCCAATACCCGCGCCAAGGAAGAAGATTTGCGCCGTGCGCTGCGCGAAATACGCAGCGCCATCGACGCCTACAAACGTGCCTATGACGACGGACGCATGCTGGCGCGGGTGGGGGCGTCCGGTTACCCGCCCGACCTGGAGGTGCTCGTGAATGGCGTGGAAGACGTGAAATCGCCCAGCCGCCGGCGCATTTACTTCCTGCGCCGGCTGCCGCGCGACCCGTTTTATCCGGACAATTCGCGCCAGGCTGCGGAAACATGGGGCAAGCGTGCTTATGCCAGCCCGCCGGATGATCCGTCCGACGGCGAGGACGTGTATGACGTCTATTCGCTTTCGCCGCGGCGCGGCATCAACGGCGTGCCGTACCGGCAATGGTGATGGGCAAGCGGCGCGGCTTTACCCTGGTGGAATTGCTGGTGGTGATGGCCATCATCGCCACCTTGCTCGCCATCGCCACGCCGCGCTACTTGCGCCACCTGGAACATGCGCGCGAAGCCGCGCTGAAAGAAACCCTGTTCGTGGTGCGTGATGCCATAGACAAATTTCGCGGCGACAGCGGCCGCCTGCCCGACAGCTTGCAGGAACTGGTGGACAAGCGTTACCTGCGCAAACTGCCGGTCGATCCGATCACCGAACAAAGCGATACCTGGGTGATTGAGGCGCCGCCGGAATCCGACCTGGGCGGGCAGGTGTGGGACATACACAGTGGCGCGCCCGGCAATGCCACCAGCGGCGACGCCTATGCCTCCTGGTGAGGCTGGGCCGCTGCCGGCCCGCCAGACTTACCAGAGCCGCGCGCCGAAGGCCTCGAAATAGCGCTGGCCGATGGCGGCGCGGTCGTAGCGGTGGTTTTGCCCGCCGCGGTGCGCCATTTTGAGCGAGCCCATCAGCGATGCCAGACGCCCGGTCTGATCCCAGTCGCAGCCCTGCACGATGCCGTACAGTAGCCCCGCACGGTAGGCGTCGCCACAGCCGGTGGGGTCAGCCAGGGAATCCGGCGCCACGGGCGGGATTTCGATCTTTTTGCCGCCGGTGTAGATTTGCGACCCTTCGCCGCCCAGGGTGACGATGAGCGCGCGCACGTCGCGCGCCAGCGCTTCTATGCTTTGGCCGGTACGTTCGGCCAGCATTTGCGCTTCGTAATCATTGACGGTGCAGTAGTCGGCCAGGCGCAGAAATTGCATCAGTTCTTCGCCACTGAACATGGGCAGGCCCTGGCCCGGATCGAACACGAAGGGGATGCCCGCGGCCTGAAAATCGCGCGCGTGCTCCAGCATGCCCTGGCGCCCGTCCGGCGACACGATGCCCAATTCCACGCCTTCCGCGTCGGCAATGCGGTTAACGTGGGAAAAGTTCATCGCGCCGGGGTGGAAGGCGGTGATCTGGTTGTCGTCGAGGTCGGTGGTGATGAAAGCCTGCGCCGTATAACTGCCCTCTATTCGGCGCACATGAGTGGTGCAAAGATCAAGCGCCAAAAGACGCTCTAAATACGGCGAACAGTCGTCCCCGACCGTTGCCATAATCAGGGGCGAACCGCCGAGCATCTTCAGGTTGTATGCGATGTTGCCGGCACAGCCGCCAAATTCGCGGCGCATGTCGGGCACCAGAAATGCAACGTTCAGTATGTGTAATTTATCCGGCAGGATGTGGTTCTTGAACTGGTCGTGGAACACCATGATGGTGTCGAACGCGATGGAACCGCAAATGAGCGTTTGCATGAATTTCGCCGGCGCGAGCCAAAAAATGCCAAGTATATCAGTCCCGTATCGGCCTCCTGGACAGCGCGCCGGAACATTTGCATCATTTTGTGCCGCAACAATTTCCATTGCCCGGGCGCGATGACATTACGTATTTCGATTTTTTTTCTGCTGTGCCTGCTGGCCGCCGCGCGCCCAGCGGTGGCCGAGGAATTTGCGCTGAGCGCCGACGAACGGGCCTGGCTGGCCGCGCATCCGGACATCCGGCTGGCGCCCGAGGCCAATTACGCGCCCTTCAGCTTCGTCGGCGCCGAGGGCCGCTTCGAGGGCATGTCGGCGGATTACCTCAAACTGGTCCTTGCGCGCATAGGCGTGGAGCCAAAAATTTTGCCACCGGCGGCGCTGGCGGACATTCTGAAAAAAGCGCAGGCGGGCCAGGTCGATCTGGTCACTTCGCTCAAACCCACGCCGGACCGATTGGCCTATCTGCAGTTCACCGCACCTTACGTGGAAGTGCCGGCGGTATTGCTGGTGCGCCGCGAATACCGCGGCCCCACCGAATTGCGTGCCATGGGGAGTACGCGGGTGGCGGTCGGCAAAGGTTTTGCGGTGCACGAATACCTGCTCGCCACCTATCCCGCGCTGGACTTGCAGCCGCAAGCCGACGACCGCAGCAGCCTGCGCAAACTGGCGATAGGCGAAATCGACGCGGCGGTGATGGATTTGGCCAGTGCATCCTATCTGCTGCGCCAGGATGGCATCAGCAATCTGAAAATTGCCGGCGAAATCGGCTTTTCCTATCCGCTCAGTTTCGCCGTGCGCAAGGATTGGCCGCAACTTCGCCTATTGCTCGATCGCGCGCTGGCGGCTTTGCCGCCGGCCGAAAAGCAGGCCGTATTCACCAAGTGGGTGGGGTTTGAGCGGCCCTGGTATTACACCAACCGTAATACCCTCTATGCCATCGCGGGCGTGCTTGCGGTGCTGGCCGCCGGTGCCCTGGCCACCTTGGGCTGGAACCATATGCTGCGCCGCCAGGTGGCGCGCCAGAGTGCGTCGCTGAAGGAGGAATTCGAGCGCAACCGGCAGGCCGACGAGCAGCGCCGGCGCAGCGAAATCCGCTATCTGAAGCTGTTCGAATCGGCGCGCGACGGTGTGCTCATCGTGGACGGCAGCTCGGCGCAGGTGATAGAGGCGAATAGCGCCATGGAATTGCTGTTCGGCTATTTGCGCGCCGATTATCTGGGTACCCTGCTGGCGGACATCCCGCCGCTGGTGGCAAGCGAATCGCGCGCCCGCGTGGTGGAGCGGCTGTCGGCCCCCGGCGCGCTGCCCGAAATGGATGTCGATCTGCGCACCAGCACCGGCGTGCGCATTACCTGCGAATTGAGCCAGAACGATTATCGTGACGGCGAGCGGCGGGTGGTGCAGCTTACGCTGCGCGACATTACCGCACGGCGGCGTGCCGAAGCGGAAGTGCTGCGCCTCGCGCAGCACGATCCGCTCACCAATCTGCCCAATCGCGCGCTGCTGCACGACCGCCTCACCCAGGCCATGCACCGCGCCGACCGGCGCGGCGCCCAGGTGGCGGTGCTATTCCTGGATATCGACCGTTTCAAGCGCGTAAATGACAGCGTGGGCCACACCCTGGGCGATGAGCTGCTCAAGGAAGCAGCCAACCGCCTGCGCCAGAGCGTGCGCAAGGGCGACACCGTGTGCCGGCTCGGCGGGGACGAATTCATCATCGTGCTGACCGACACCGAAAGCCAGGAAGCGGTGGTGCGCATCGCGGCGAAATTGCAGAACGCACTGGAACAACGCTTCGACGTCGGCGGGCGCGAAATGCACGTGACGGCGAGCATAGGCATCGCCATGTATCCGCACGACGGCGGCGACATAGACACGCTGGTGCGCAATGCCGATACCGCCATGTACCACGGCAAGGAAAGCGGCCGCGCCAGCTACAACTTCTTCACCCAGGAAATGAATGTGCGCGTGGCCGAGCGGGTGGCGCTCGAACACGCCTTGCGCAACGCGCTCGCCAACCGCGAACTGGAACTGCACTACCAGCCGCAAATCAACCTGGCCAGCGGCCGCCTGACCGGCGTGGAAGCGCTGTTGCGCTGGAATAATCCGGCCCTGGGCGCGGTGCCACCGGTGCGCTTCATCCCCATCGCCGAAGACGCCGGGCTGATAGGCCGCATCGGCGCCTGGGTGCTCGACGAAGCCATGCGCCAGGCGCGCGTGTGGCGTGAAACGAGCGGCCTCAAGGTACCGATCGCGGTGAATGTGTCGGCGCACCAGGTGCAGAACGCCGGCTTTGCAGCCCATGTGCTCGACACACTCAAGGCGCACAGCCTGCCGCCCGACGCGCTGGAACTGGAACTGACCGAATCCACCGTGCTGCGCGTGGTCGATCAGCCCGGCAATGCGCTGGTGCAGTTGCACGAAGCCGGCGTCAATGCCGCCATAGACGATTTCGGCACCGGCTATTCCTCGCTGTTTTATCTCAAGCACCTGCCCGTGCACAAGCTCAAGATAGACCGCGCATTCGTGGCCGAAGTCGAAGCCAATTCCGACGACGCCGCCATCGTCGAAGCCATCATCCACATGGCCATATCGCTAGGCCTGGAAACCGTGGCCGAAGGCGTCGAATCCGATCTGCAACTGGAATTCCTGAAAAGCCGCTCCTGCGGCAACGTGCAGGGCTTCCTGCAGTCGCGCCCGTTGTCGGCCGAGGCGTTTGAAAGCTGGCTGCAGATGCATGAGGCGCACGCGGAGGCCGGGGCGTGAGCAGGTTCACGCTGACGCTTGCGTTGCCGGCGGCGGCTGCCTAGTCCAAATTGAACGGCGACAGTGCTATTGTTGGCACCACATATGAACGTCGATCCTTCTACCGAACTGGAACGTAGCCGCAGTAATGCCCGTGCCCGCCAAACCTGGGAAACACAGGCAGTAGGCAGCCAGCGTGCGACTGCGCCTAAGGGTAGTCGGGCTTATTTCGAACAGATCCGGGACTATCGGTATGGGTACGAAACGCCCTTCATTCCGACGTTTTTCAATTTTGCCGATATGCGCGGCAAAAGGGTTCTGGAAATCGGTGTGGGTAACGGCGTGGACGCAGTTGAAATGTTGCGTTGCGGTGCCGTGTATACAGGCATAGATATCACCAGGAACCACCTGGATCTTGCCCGCCGCAATATTGAACTGGTGCAGGACCAGAATCTCACCGGACGTGTCGAGAACATCGTCGAGGGCGATCTTCTGGAGGTGTCGCTGCCTGGCAACTACGACGTGGTCTATGCGTTCGGGGTGCTCCATCACATTGCGCATGAGGCGGAACATTTGCGCCGCATTTACGAACTGTTGCGACCGGGAGGTGAGTTGAAAGTGGCTTTGTATTCGCGCTACAGCTTTTTCAATCTGTGGCTTGTCCTTACCTGGCTGCTCAAAAATCGGATGCGCAACACACTGGAAGATTGGCGCAGCCATTTAGCGGAATGCAGCCCGTTAGGTACACCGGTCGTGATCAAAATCCGGTCGAAAGCGGAAATTCAATCGCTGATGGCGCGTTGCGGGTTTGAAGTAGTACGGTACGGAAAGAAAGGCTTCGTGCAGGCCTACCTGCCCGGAATCGGCCGTTTTCTGGCGCCTGATGGCCACATCCTGAATGCCTGCGCGGGCGTCCTGGGCTGGTACCATTGTTTCATTTGTCGGCGCGCATGATTGATTTGCGCCCGCGCGCGAATGGCGGTCTGCGAGCGGTGCGCCGATTCACTTATGCGCCCTCGTGTGCCGCGCGACTTCGGTACGGCATACGAACGCGATAGGACGATTTCAATAATTCGAATGAAACAAGTTCTGATTCGCTCGGGTTCGGCGGTCGTTGAGGATGTACCCGCTCCCAAGGTCGGCAGTCGCAACATTCTTGTTCGCGTGACCCATTCGTGCATCAGCGTCGGGACGGAAATTGCCGGTGTTCGGGCATCCGGGCTACCACTATACCGGCGGGCGTTGAAACAGCCGGAAAACGTACGGCGCGTACTCGAAATGGTGCGTGACCAGGGCTTGCGCCGCACTCTGGACCGCGTCATGGGCAAGCTTGCGGCGGGCAGCGCCACCGGATATTCGGCAGCCGGTGTTGTAGTGGACACCGGCGGCGAGGTGGAAGGGTTCGAGCCGGGGCAATACGTGGCCTGTGCCGGTGCAGGCATCGCCAATCATGCCGAACTGATAGACGTTCCCATCAATCTGGCCGTCAGATTGCCTGTCGGCCTCGACGCCGGCTTGGCCAGCACGGTGACCTTGGGCGCTATTGCCCTGCAGTCTGTGCGCCGCGCAGCACCTACGCTGGGCGAAACCTTCGTGGTGGTCGGACTGGGCGTACTGGGCCAAATCGCTGCGCAACTCTTGTGCGCCAACGGCTGCCGCGTGATCGGTGTGGACCCGAATCCGCATCGTTTGGCGCTTGCCCTCGAAAACGGAATGGACGGCAGCGTGGACCCGGCTGCCGAAAATTACGTCGATTACGTCATGCGCGCAACCCAGGGCATGGGGGCGGACGGCGTGGTGGTGACGGCAGCCGCGGAAAGTCATCAGATCATCAGCGAGGCACTGCAGGCGTGCCGCAAGAAGGGGCGCGTGGTACTGGTCGGCGACGTCGGGCTGAACCTGAAACGGGCCGATCTTTACCGTAAAGAACTTGATTTCCTGATTTCGACTTCCTATGGTCCCGGGCGTTACGATCCGGCTTACGAAGAAGGTGGTCAGGACTACCCGCTTGCCTATGTGCGGTGGACCGAAAACCGCAATATGCAGGCTTATCTCGACCTGCTCGCGCGCGGACGTATCCGGCTCGGCAATCTGGCAGCGCGCACCTATCCCATAGACGAAGCCGCCGCGGCTTTCCAGTCGCTGCAGGCGGCAGCCGACAGGCCTCTGCTGGTGCTGCTCGAATACCCCGAGCGCCCTGGTGTCCGCGCCACCCGCGTTGCGCTGCGCAGCACGGCGCCACGTTCCGGAACCTTGCGCGTTGCGCTCGCCGGCGCATCCGGCTTTGCACAGGGTATGCATCTGCCCAATATGGTGAAATTGCGCGACCGTTATTGTCTGCGGGCAGTCATGAGCCGGACCGGCGCCAATGCACGCGCCGTGGCTACTCAATATGGCGCGGCCTATTGCACGACCGAGTATGGGGAAATTCTTGCCGATCCGGAAGTCGATCTGGTCATGATCGCAACCCGGCACAATTTGCACGCCGAGTTGGTGGTCCAGGCCTTGCGTGCCGGCAAGCATGTGTTCGTGGAAAAGCCGCTCGCATTGAATGAGGCGGAACTTGCCCGCATCGAAGCATTTTATGCCGGGCAGCCGGACGGCCCGTTGCTGATGGTCGGATTCAATAGGCGGTTTTCGCCCGCTTTGCTGGCCGTGCAGCGTATCCTGGCCGGCCGCACGAGTCCGATCATCGCCAACTATCGCATGAATGCAGGCTACATTCCGGCCGAACACTGGGTGCACGGGCCGGAAGGCGGCGGGCGCAATATCGGCGAAGCCTGCCATGTATATGACGCGTTCAATTTTCTAACCGGTGGCGCAGCCGTCGAGCAAGTCGATGCGCAGGCGATCGGTGCGGGCGCCGATCCGTGGCGGCGCAACGACAATTTCGTCGCGACCATGCGCTATTCCGATGGCTCGCTGTGCACGCTTACCTATACGGCCCTGGGCAGCAAGTCCTACGCGAAAGAAAAGCTCGAAATATTTGCGGATGGCAAGGTGGTCGTCATGGATGATTACAAGTCGGTCAGCGTACATGGAGCGAACCATCGCGGTTGGTTATCGCAGGCGTCCGACAAGGGCCAATTGCAGGAGCTCGAAGCGCTCGCCGAAGCGTTGAAGCATGGCCGGCCGTGGCCAATTTCCCTTGCTGCGATGCTGCAATCCACGCGCGTCAGTTTCGCGGTCGAACAACGCATGGGAGGCGCGCCATGCTGAGCGCCGTGCGGCCGCTGCGATCGCGCGTGCCTTGCATGTAGCTGCACGCGATCCGGGCGGACGAACCAGATACATGTGTGGGATTGCGGGCATTTTCAGTTTGAGGGCCGGCGCGCGCATCGAGCCTTCCGTGCTCCGGCACATGCGCGACACGATGGTCCATCGCGGCCCGGATGGGGGCAATATCTGGCTGTCGGCAGACCATGCGGTCGGACTTGCACACCGCCGGCTATCCATCATCGACCTGTCCAACTCGGCTGACCAGCCGATGTCCAACGAAGACGGCACGGTCTGGGTTACCTTCAACGGCGAGATATATAACCACGCCGGATTGCGCAACACGCTCGCGGCAGCCGGCCATCAATTCCGTACCGACCATTCGGATACCGAAGTGCTCGTACACGGCTACGAACAATGGGGCCTGGATGGACTGCTGGAGCGTATCGCCGGTGACTACGCGTTCGCCATCTGGGACGCGCAGCGCCGCGTGCTTTCGCTCGCACGCGACCGAGTAGGTGTAAAGCCCCTGTATTTTCACGCTGGCGCGGGTGCCTTCGTATTCGGCTCGGAAATCAAGGCCGTGCTGGCGCATCCGGACGTGGTGCGCGACGTCGAACCGGCCGCGATGTATCACTACCTGAGCTTTCTGACGACGCCGGCGCCGCTGACCATGTTTCGCGGCATTTACAAGCTGCCGGCCGGCCATTTGCTGCAGGTGAATGCCGATGGGCGTCTGCACGCGCGGCGCTACTGGGATGCCGTGCCGGGCCGGGCAATTCCGCCCGGTGAACTGGCCGGACTGGATGATGGCGCGATCGAGTCGTTCTACGTTCAGGGCATACGCACCCGGCTCGAGCAGGCAATCGAGCGCCGCATGATGTCGGATGTGCCGTTCGGTGTGTTCTTGTCGGGTGGCATCGATTCGTCCACCAATGTCGCGCTCATGAGCCGCCTGATGGACCGGCCGGTCGATACCTTCACGGTCGGATTCAAGGATTACCGGCATCTGAACGAACTTGAATATGCCGATCAGGTCGCGCGTCGCTTTCACACGCGGCATCATCAAATTCTCATCGACGAAGCCGATATGGTGGGGTATCTGGGCGATCTGATTCACCACCAGGACGAACCGATCGCCGACTGGGTGTGCATACCGCTCTACTTCGTGTCGAAACTTGCGCGCGACCACGGCGTGACGGTCATTCAGGTGGGAGAGGGCTCCGACGAACAGTTCTGCGGCTATGCGAGCTACATGGGGTATCTGCGCCTGTATCATCGCTACTGGCAACCGTACCGGCGCTGGCTGCCGCAACCGCTGCGCCGCCTCGCCGCGCTTGCTGCGCTTGGCGCAGCGCGTTTGCAGCCTGGCCTGGACATTTACGCCGACATTGCGGACCGGGCCGCGCGCGGGCGCGAGCACTTCTGGAGCGGTGCCATGGTGTTCTGGGACACCGTGAAACGCCGTTTGATCAATCCCGCCGCCGACTGGACCGGCGCGGTGCCGTCCGCGCTAACAGAGTGCGGACTCTTGCCGCCCACCTATCTGGAATCCGATACTTTCAACGTCATCCACTCATTCCTGGAAACCTTCGATACGGCGCACCCGGGTAGCGATGCGCTGACGCGGATGATTTACAACGAATTCAAGCTGCGCCTGCCAGAACTTTTACTCATGCGCGTCGACAAGATCACCATGTCCGAATCCCTGGAAGCGCGCGTACCATTCCTCGATCACGAACTGGTCGAATTCACGATGGATATCCCGGAAACCTGGAAAACGCGCCACGGCACGGCCAAATACCTGCTCAAGCGCGCTGTCGCCGGCCTTATCCCGGACAACATCATAGAGCGCCGGAAAATGGGCTTCGGCGCGCCCATGGCAGAGTGGCTGCGAGGCGAATTCGGGCGCCGCGCCGAACGCGACGTGATGGGAAGCGAACTGCTGGCGCGTGGATATTTCAAGCCCGATTTCGTGCGCACGCTATTCCACGATCACCGCGCGGGGCGGCGTGACACCAGCCTCTACCTATGGACACTGTTCAACCTGACTTCCTGGTATGACTACTGGATTGCCGGCCATGGCGCACGCTGACACTGTACCTGCGCACGGACAGGGTTTCGACGCTGCGCGTTTTTGCGCCACCTACCAGCGCAGCGTGGACGATGTGTTCGCCTTTCTGACGCCCGCCATGCAGTTGGAACTAGCGCGTCACTGTCATGGTTGGCGCCCGGGGGCGATGGATTTTCGCGCTTATTTTGCGGCGTCGGAATTGCGCTACGCGATCGCCTGCGAGTCCTTGCACGAACACGACGGGCTTTCCACCCTGTGCGACGTGGGCGGGTTTTTTGGCGTGTTCGCGCTGACGCTTGCGCGCCTGGGGTATCCGATTGCGATGACCGAGGCGCTGGCGTATTACAGCCAGGCCTTCACGCCGCTGTTCCGTTATCTGGCAGACAATGGCGTACGCATCATTAATTACGACCCTTTTGGAAGCGCGCCGCCGGAAAACGATCGATTTGACACCCTGACCGTGATGGCCGTGCTGGAGCACTATCCGCACTCGCTCGAGATATTCATGGCGAACGTGATGCACCTCTTGAAGCCGGGCGGCAAAATCTATATCGAGGTGCCCAATATCGCTTATTGGCCGAAGCGCCGGGCATTGCTGGCGGGGCGCACGCCGCTTGTTCCGGTGTCCGACATCTATCGATCCGCGGTGCCATTCATCGGCCATCATCACGAATTCACCCTGACCGAACTGCATGAGTTGGCGCGTCTGGCCGGACTGAGTCCGATAGCCGTCCGGCAGTACAACTATTCATTCCGCGGACCGTTCTATAAACGCCTCATATCGGACCCATTGTTATGTCTGATGTCTGTTCTGCCCTCGATGCGCGAATGCCTGGCAATACTCGCGCGCCGCGCATAAGCCGGGCGTGCGCGGCCGAAGCCAGCCATGCGTGACTGGCTGGGGATGTTGAAGCGTGGTGTGCGGAAACCGCCGCGGGTGATTGCCGCGCGTGTGCTGGGCGAGTTGCGCGCCGAATTGGACCGCGCCACGGCGCCGCGGCGGGCGCGCTTAGGCGCAGGGGCGCTCCTGGCTGAACTCGAATCTGTCGGATTTGACGCGCTATGGGGTGAACTTGCCTTACGTCCCTTTGCGCTACCCGCCGCACCGGTGGATGCAGCGGAGTACGAGCGCATCTGTCCTGGCGGCACTGCCCGCATACTTGAAGCTGCCGCCGACGCCCTGGCGCACCGCGTCGATCTGCTCGGGTCGGGGAAAACCGAATTGGGTAAGCGCATAGACTGGCTGAGGGATTTCAAGACCGGCCATGCGTGGGCGCCAGCGTACTTTCGCAGCATCGATTACAACAACCCGGAGCGGCCCAGCGACGTCAAGGTCGCGTGGGAGTTGTCGCGCCTGCAATGGCTCATACCGGCCGGGCAGGCCTATCTGCTGACGCGCGACGAGCGCTATGCCGAGGGTGTGCGCGACGTGCTGACGCAGTGGATGGCCGCCAATCCTTATGCCGGCACGGTCAACTGGTCTTGCACCATGGAAGTTGCGCTGCGCATCCTGACCTGGACATGGTTTTTCCATGTGTTTCATGGCTCGCGTGCCTGGGCCGAGCAGGTATTTCGCGAACGCTACCTGTGCACGCTTTACCTGCACGTCGAATTTACCGAGCGCCATTTCGAGCGTTCCGACGTGAATGGCAACCACTGCACGGCCGATGCGGCCGGCCTGGTATTTGGCGGACTGTTTTTCGGGAAAGGTCGTGCGCCGCAACGCTGGCAGGCGAGCGGCTGGGAAATCCTCCGCACTGAACTTGCTCTTCAGGTCTTCCCCGATGGCGTGGATTTTGAGGCGTCCGTGCCTTACCACCGATTGGTAGCGGAATTGTTTTTGCTGCCCGCCCGCTACCGAATGCGTCTGGGCCTGCCGGTCGATTCAGTGTATCGCGAGCGTCTGCTGGCAATGGCTCGCTTCACGGCAAGTTACGCCAGACCTGACGGCGGCGTTCCGCTTTGGGGTGACGCGGATGATGCGCGTGCGCTGCCCATGGGCGGCCAGCCCATCAACGACCATCGCTACCTGGTGGGCCTGGTGGCCGGGGTATTCGACGATGCGGCGCTCGCCGAGCGGCGCGCCGGGCCATGCGACGAGGAGTTCTGGGTGTTGGGAAGCGCGCGGCCGGAACTGCTGCCGGCCACCCTGTCGGAGCTATCCAGCGCTTTTCCCGACGGCGGCTTCTACATCCTGCGCAGCGGCTCAGACTACGTGTTCATGGACTGCGGTCCGATCGGTCTGGCCGGCCGCGGCGGACATGGGCACAACGACTGCCTGGCGTTTGAGGCCGTTCTGGACGGGGTGGCGCTCGTTTCCGACTGCGGCGCCTATCTCTATACGGCGTCCTATGCCGAACGCAATTCATTCCGCTCGACCGGATATCACAATACTCCGCAAATCGACGGTCAGGAAATCAATCGCTTCATCCGTCCGGATTATTTGTGGAACATGCATTACGACGCTGTGCCCGAAGCGGTGCACTGGGAGGTTGCAGCCGACCACGCAGTCTTTGTGGGTGCCCATGCCGGCTATGAACGCTTGCAGCCGCCGGTGCGCGTATGTCGCACCGTTTTGCTGGATTTTCTTGCCCATGGCCTGTATGTCGCGGACAGTTTTACCGGTAGCGGACAGCACGAGGTGACGATTCCGCTGCACTTGGCGCCCGGCGTGGAAGTCCACAGCAATACACCCGGCGAAGTCACGCTAAGTGTAGGTACGCGGTGTTTCCGCGTTTGGTGGCGGGCTGATTCGGGCTACGGGTTGCAGGTAGAGGATGCCCGCGTGTCGCGCACTTATGGCTTGTTCGAAAATACGCGCCGGCTTGTCTGGCGTCGTGCCCGCTCGACGCTTTCCCCTTTCGCCGTGTGGATCGCGCCCGTAAGCAATGCTGCCGATTTCGAAGCCCGCGTTGCGGCGCTGCGGGGCGCACCGGATGGGCGTGGGCCGCTTGCTTGGGCAGCGAAAGGCAAGCCATGAGCGCGGCATACCTGCACGAGCGCCTGCTGCCGGAAAACGTGTTCGGCCATACCAAGAAGGTTTACCGCTTGCGCGCTGCCATCGATGCGCTGCGCAGCGTGCGCGGCGGCGGCCTGCGTATCCTGGATATGGGCTGCGGCAGCGGCCATGCGGTGACCCGCTTTCTGGCGCGCGAGGGCGATCAGGTGATCGGTGTGGATATTCACGCACCCAACATCGAGTATGCCAACCTGCACTACGCGGGCACGGGCTTGCGCTTTATTTGCCGCGATGTGGCGACGCTGGTTGCTGATGGCGAATTGTTCGACGTGGTTGTGCTGGCGGACGTGCTTGAACATCTCGATACGCCCGCAGATGCGCTCGCGCTGGCGGTCGCCCTTACCGCCAGCGACGGGCGCGTGTTGATCAGCGTACCGAACGGGTTTGGCCCATTTGAACTGGAAAGTGCATTGCAGCGCGTTCCATGGCTGGGGCGGGGGCTGCTCACACTGACCGATCTGATGGTGGCTGTTCTGAACAGGACCGTGTGCGCAGGTGCGTGGACCCGCGCGGCGGCTGTCGTACCGGCGGACCTGCCGTACAACATCGACTCCGGGCATGTGCAATTTTTTTTGCAGTCCGACATGCAGCGGCTGATCGACGCAGCAGGATTGCGCCTTCTCGCGCGGGAAAATCTGTCGTTTCTTGCCGGACCCTACACCAATACCGTCTTTTCCGCCTGGCAGGGCTTCTGTCGTTGGAACGCACGCGTGGCCGATCATTTGCCGGGCTGGTGCGCGAGCGCATGGTTATTCGTCTGCACCAGGGCCACGTGAAAGGGAGCCGGCTGTGATCAGGCGTGTCGCCGAAACGCTGGGCGTGCGTTTATTGTTGAGCGCTGCGGGCTTCCTGTCCAGCATAGTGACTGCGCGCGCGCTAGGACCGGAAGGGCGCGGAACTTACTTTTACTGGGTTACGCTGGCTGGCATGGCTATCCAGTTCGGCAACCTGGGCTTGCATTCCAGCAATGCCTATCAACTTGCGCGTGGCCAGGCCAACTTCGCCACGCTGGCGTCCAACAGTTTGTGGTTGTCCCTGTGCGGCGGCGCGGTGCTGGCGCCTATCGTGGCGGTCATGGCAATGCAGGCGGGTTTCGTGGGCAGCAGTGATTGGATTCCCATGGTCATGACATTGCTATTGGTGCCGCCGGGGCTTTATTTCATGCTCGGTACCAATTTGCTCATCGCGGAAGAACGCATCAACGAATATAACCTGTTCAGCTTCGCAAATCAGTATGTTGCCCTGACCTTAATCCTGTGCGCGGCGTGGTACCGTCCCAGCGTTGAAATCATGCTGGCTGCTGCGGCGACGGGCGCGATAGTGGTCTGCGTTCCGCTCTACCGGCGCCTGACGCTGCTGGGCGGTGCCGGCAGGCGCAGTATTGCGGTCATACGAGCCGGCATCGGTTATGGGTTGCGCGCCTATTGCGCTGGCGTGCTCAGCTTTCTCGTAATGCGCATCAATGCCGTGCTTCTCAAAGACCAGGTTGCCGCGGCGGAGATGGGCGAATGGTCGATCGCAGTACAGCTTCTGGACGTGGTTAACCTCGTACCAGCCACCATCGCGCTTGTACTTCTGCCGCGCATGCTGCGCGAGCGCGCTCCCTACCGGCTCATGCGTACACAGTTAGGCGCGACCGCAATGGTACTCATTCCGTTGTGCCTGCTCGCTGCGGCGATAGGTCGCGAGTTCCTCGCGCTGGTCTATGGGGCGCGCTTTGCGGGTGCTTACCCAATTTTCCTGTACGGCCTGCCGGGGGCCGTGGCGCTTGGGCTTATCGGGATATGCTCGCAGTATCTCGCGGCGGCGGGTATTCCGCTGGCGCTACTTGCCGTGTGGCTGGCCGGACTTGTACTGCAATGCGTGCTGTCGCTTGCGTTGATTCCGCTTAACGGCGCGGTGGGTGCAACGGCCGCACTGTCTATGACTTACGTCGTCATGTTCGGCCTGATCGTACGATTGTGCGGCAGGGTGGAACGGTCAAACCGGGAGAATGCTCATGCGTACTGACGCGCGCCGAGAAGCGCGCAAACAGTGGAACAAAACTGCTTGCGGCGAGCTCGCCGGCGAGGCGGACAGCATCGAATATTTTGATCGCGTCAGAGCCGCGCGCTACGCGCAATCGCCGTGGGTGCACGAATATTTTCGCTATGCCGAGTTCGGCGGGTGCGACGTACTGGAAATAGGGGTCGGCCAGGGAAGCGACCTGCTGCAATTTGCGGAGGCAGGGGCACGCTGCCATGGTGTCGATATCACCGACAAGCACCTGGCGCTGACACAACGGAATTTTGCGCTGCGCGGGCGCGCGGTGTACCTCGCAAATGCCGACGCGACCGCGCTACCCTTTGCCGATTCATCATTTGACTGCGTCTACTCATTCGGCGTGTTACATCACATTCCGGAAATCGAGTTGGTACTCGCCGAGGCCTATCGCGTATTGCGGCCAGGCGGCGTGTTGAAGGTCGCGCTCTACCACAAGTGGTCGGCATTCCACATATTCTCGAAAATTCTTGCTAATGGACTACGCAACGGATGGCTATTTTCGAAAGGCTATGCGGGACTGCTTGCGACGATAGAGCATGGTGCCGATGGGATTGCGATCAAGCCCTATGTGAAACTTTACGGCCGCCACGAGGTTGCCCGACTGATGCAGGCGTTCGAAGTCGAAGACATATCGGTGCACCAACTTTCCGCCGATCATTTTTGGCCCGCGTTCATTGCGCGCGGCATGGCGCGTTGGGTACCTCGACTCGATTCGCGCCTGGGCTGGTATGTTGCCTGTACTGCCCGACGATCGTGAGCACCCCGTGTCGTAGCCGATGAATTTCGCCCGCGCATCTGCATCCGTCACCTTGGGATCCTGCACGCTTCTGTATGCGTATCCGCAGTCGCGCGAGTTTCTGCTTGCTTTGCGCGAAGCGGTGGGCTGCGACTTTGAACAGATGGCACTTGCGGATTTGCGCCAGTCCGGACTATTGGGCATGTTGCGGACCTTGCGCCGCATGCGGCCGGATTGTCTGTTGCTGCCACTCGAAGACGAAAACAGCGTCGCATTGTTGCCCATCCTGAAATTGTTGGCCGGGGCCACCTGTGCGCGGCGCATTGCGGTGATCGGCCCCGATCTGGTAATGCGCAATCTTTCGCGCGTTACCATCCTTGCCGACGCGATGCGCTTCGGTCTTGCCAGTCTGGGCTGTCTGTTAGCGGCACTGGGGGCGCACAAGGAACTTACGCGCCTGTTGCACTTACGCCGCCCCGACGTGCATGTGGCCGCCGGCGCGCGGGGCGTGTTGTACCTCAAAACCAATCTTTGGTTCGGCATCAAGGCCGGCGGCTCGGTCGGGCACATTGCCGGGGTTGTCAATGGACTGCAGGGGGCTGGGTTTAATGTCAATTTTGCGTCCGCCGAAGCACCGGTCATGGTCGATCCAGGCGTCGAAATTTGCCGTGTCCCACCCCCTGCGACGTTCGGTCTGCCTTTCGAATTGAACAACTATCGCTTCCAGCGCGAGTTCGCGCGTACCACCCTTTCTGAACTGGCGCGGCCCGGCTATGCGTTCATTTACCAGCGCCTGTCGGTCGCCAATTACCTCGGCGTGCTGCTGTCGCGCGCGCAGCGCTTGCCGCTG
The DNA here is from genome assembly GCA_016791105.1 of Rhodocyclaceae bacterium. Lineage (GTDB taxonomy): Bacteria > Pseudomonadota > Gammaproteobacteria > Burkholderiales > Rhodocyclaceae > JAEUNM01. The sequence goes on from JAEUNM010000001.1 coordinate 56,977, forward strand.
GTGGTGGAATACAACGGGTCTGAAGTGTGGGTGGCGCGCAATTGGGGGCGCCGCCTCAAGCATGAAAAGCTGGCGGACATGTCCGAGCAGGCCATGCTGCGCCATGCTCATCTGGTGGTAACGATTTCAGCCGTGCTGAAGGAGGAGTTGATCGCGCGCGGTGTCGCGGCCGAGCGCATCGTGTGTTACCCGAACTGTATCGATCCTGCGGTGTTCGATCCTGCTCGCTATGGGCAGGCGGAACGTGCCGTGCTACGGTCACGCTACGATATTGCGCCGGATTCGATAGTGGTTGCGTTTATTGGAACTTTCGGTCAATGGCATGGCGCGGAACGGCTTGCGCAGGCGATTGCGCTTTTATATGCAGGCGAGCGCGACTGGATCGCCCAAAACAAGGTGCATTTCATGCTGGTCGGCGATGGCTTGAAAATGCCGGAAGTCCGGACGATTATCGAATCTGCCGGCGCAGGAGCGATTTGCACGCTCACCGGACTGGTCGCGCAGCAGCAGGCGCCGCTACACCTCGCCGCGGCTGACATCCTGGTTTCGCCCCACGTTCCGAATTCGGACGGGTCTCGGTTTTTCGGCTCTCCGACCAAATTGTTCGAATACATGGCCATGGGAAAAGCAATCCTGGCCTCGGACCTGGATCAGATTGGCGAGGTTTTGTCGCCAGGTTTACGAGTTGCTGCGCTGCCAGGAAAGGCGCCGGCCGACGATTGTGCCGACTTGGCCGTGCTGGCGACCCCTGGCGATGTGGCGGAACTGGTGAGCGGCATCCGTTTCCTCGTCGAGCGGCCCGACTGGCGCGCCCGCCTCGGCGCAAATGCTCGTGCTTGCGCATTGGCGCGGTATACCTGGTCGCATCATGTCGAGGCGATATTGACGGGCTTGGCCCGAGTCTGCGCACCTCCGCCGGGCGCTTTCGCCCGCGCGGCTGAACCTACGCCTGGCGTGACGGATGTCGAGCGGGGTGAAATGTAATGCCGCTGGTTCAAATTCGTGGTGTTGGTGCGCTGCAGTCGGCGATCATGTGCTTCCCTCTGGCCGAACCGCCGTTCTGCTGCAGTGGGCCTTCGACAGTGCTGAGGGGGCGCCAATGAAGCAGGTACTCCAGAACCTGAATACGGGTGCCGTCGAACTGGCTGACATTCCTTGCCCGCAAGTGCTGCCCGGGCGGCTCCTCATCCGCACGCGGGCCAGCCTCATTTCTTCCGGAACCGAGCGCATGCTGATCGATTTCGGCCGCGCGAATTTATTCGAAAAGGCGCGCCAGCAGCCCGACAAGGTACGCATGGTGATCGACAAGATTCGCAGCGACGGTTTCGTGGCGACCTTGAACGCCGTGCGCAACAAACTCGATCAACCCCTCGCTCTGGGTTACAGCAATTCCGGCGTGGTCGTCGCCGTCGGGCAGGGGGTACAGGGCTTTGCACCGGGTGACCGCGTCGTTTCGAACGGTAACCACGCCGAAATCGTGAGCGTTCCGGCCCAGCTTTGCTGCAAGGTTCCGCACGGGATTTGCGACGAACATGCCGCCTTTGCCGTCGTCGGCGCGATCGCGCTGCAGGGCGTGCGGCTGCTCGAGCCGACTTTGGGCGAGCAGATGGTGGTCATCGGTCTGGGCCTGATCGGTTTGATGACGGTTCAATTGTTGCGTGCACACGGTTGCCGCGTGCTGGGCGTCGATACGGACGCCGCGCGCCTTGCGCTTGCGCGCACATTCGGTGCCGTGACGGCTGACGCGGGTGATGAAGCGCAGGTGCTGGCTGCGGCGGAGAGTTTTTCGCACGCGCGTGGCGTCGATGGGGTGATCGTCGCCGCGTCGACTGCCAGCCAGGGGCCGCTGCGTCAGGCGGCCAGAATGTGCCGAATGCGCGGGCGCATCGTGCTGGTGGGTGTGGCGGGGCTACAGCTGGCGCGCGCGGAGTTTTACGCCAAGGAATTGCGGTTCCAGGTTTCCTGCTCTTATGGCCCCGGCCGATATGATCCAGCGTATGAAGTGGGTGGTCACGATTATCCGTATGGCCTGGTGCGCTGGACGGCGCGGCGCAATTTTGAAGCCGTGCTCGATCTGCTGGCTGAGCAGCGCATCGACGTATCGGCACTCATTTCGCACCGGTATCGATTGGACGAATATCGCCTGGCCTATGCGCATCTTCAATCAGGCACTGCCGCGCTGGGGATCGTGCTGACCTATTCCGCACCGGAAGCGGTTTCGGTCGAGGCTTTGGCGCGCCGCGATTGCGCATTGCCTGGTCCGAATACGGGTTGCTCGGGCCCGGTGCTGGGCGTCATAGGCGCCGGTAATTTTGCCGGCCAGGTGCTGGTGCCCGCGTTCCGGCAGACCGGCGCACGGCTCAAAACCATCGTGTCGGCCGGCGGTGTGAGTGCGGCCCACGTCGGCCGAAAAAATGGCTTCGAGTCTGCCGGCACCGATGTCGACGCGCTACTGGCAGACTGGGAAATCAATGCGGTGGTCATCGCGACGCGCCATGATTGCCACGCCGCCCAGGTGTGCGCGGCATTGCGTGCAGGAAAGCACGTTTTCGTGGAAAAGCCTCTGGCCTTGGACCGGGCGCAACTTGCCGCGGTACGCACGGCCTATGAACAAGCTTGTGCTTCAAATCCGCGCATTCTGAGCGTGGGATTCAACCGCCGCTTTGCACCCCAGGTGCGACAGATGAAAGGGCTGCTGAATAGCGTCGCGGAGCCTAAAAACTTCATTGTCACGGTCAATGCCGGCGCGGTGCCGGCAGGGCATTGGACGCGCGATCCGCAAACCGGGGGCGGGCGCATCATTGGCGAAGCCTGCCACTTCATCGATCTGTTGCGCCATCTCGCCGGTCACCCCGTGCAAGGAGTGCAGATCAGTGGCGCCGCCGCGCGTGACATCGCCTGTTTTACCTTGCGCTTTGCCGACGGCTCGCTCGGCACGGTGCACTATCTGGGAAACGGGCACCGGGGATTCCCCAAGGAGCGTATCGAGGTGTTCTGTGCGGGTCGTGTGCTGCAACTGGATAATTTCCGCCGTCTGGTCGGATGGGGGTGGCCCGGTTTCCGCAACATGCGCCTGTGGCGTCAGGACAAGGGGCACACGGCCTGTATTCAGGCGTTCGTCGAAGCAGTACGTGACGGGACTCACGCGCCGGTTCCGTTCGATGAACTATTCGAAATTACCCAGATTAGTTTCGATCTTGCCGAATCATCGCCGCCCTGATGCTCGCGCGTTATTACCATACGCTGCGTCATTTGCGGCCGATCCAGATCGCTGCCCGCATCGGCCGCAAGATATATGACCCTCGACCGGTGCTTGTGCCGCCGCCCATGCTGCGCCCTGTTTCCGGCATATGGCGCGTTCCGTGCCGCCGCGCACCGTCCATGTCCGGAAACGCGAAATTTCGCTTTCTCAATGAGGAGCGACAACTGCGGTTTCCGGAGGACTGGCAGGCGCCGGGGGCGAGCCGGCTGTGGCTTTATAACCTGCATTATTTCGAAGATTTGTGTGCCATCGGCAGCTCGGCGCGGCGTGCCTGGCACACGCAATTGATGCAGCGCTGGATTGCCGAAAACCCGCCGCGACGGGGCGTAGGCTGGGAGTCTTACCCGCTCTCGTTGCGTATCGTGAATTGGATCAAATGGGCGATGGACGGCAACCCGCCGGGGGATGAACTTTGCGCCAGCCTAGCCACACAGGTGCGTTATTTGCGGCGCCGGCTTGAATACCATTTGCTTGGGAATCACCTGTTCAGTAATGCCAAGGCTCTGGTATTTGCCGGGGCATTTTTCTCCGGACCGGAAGCAGCGGGGTGGTTCGACCAGGGAATGCGGCTGATCGACAAATTGCTGGGCGAACAGGTACTCGCCGACGGCGCGCATTTCGAACTAAGTCCGATGTATCACGCACTGGCGCTCGAAGATTTGCTGGACCTCATCAATATTGGCAGCGCTTGCGGTATGGCGGTGCCGGCAAACTGGCGCGACACGGCGCCGCGCATGTTCGACTGGCTGCGCGCCATGTGCCACCCCGACGGCGGCATCGCTTTTTTCAATGATGCCGCGCTGGGGCTCGCACCAACGCTTTGCGAACTGAAACGTTACGCGGCGGACCTTGGTGTACCAGTCGTCGCACGAGGCCGGGCAAGCTTGCCGGCGGCGAGTGGATATGTGCGAATGGAGGCCGGGGCCGCGGTGCTGATCGCCGATTGCGCCGCAATTGGCCCGGACTATTTGCCCGCGCATGGCCATGCCGACAGCCTCAGTTTCGAACTTTCCTTGCAATCGCGCCGCGTGCTTGTGAACTCTGGCACGTCCATCTACGCTGGCGGGCCGCTACGCCAGGCACAACGCGGCACGGCAGCACATAACACGCTGCGCCTCGATGGACGCGATTCTTCCGACGTGTGGGCCGAATTTCGCGTCGCGCGGCGCGCTCGAACGCAGCTGGAACTTGGTCCCGATCCGCTACAGGGGCTGCTACAAGCCAGTCACGACGGATATCGACACCTGTCGGGCGCGGCACGCCATCGGCGCCGCTGGCAGCTCGGGTTAGATGAACTGAATATTTTCGATTCGGTTGAGGGGAAGGGGTACCATCGTGTCGAGTGCTTTCTGCATTTCCACCCGGATTGGTCCGTCAGGATGCAAGCGGCGGATTGCTATATCGTTCGCTCGGCAGATGCCGCCCTGGTGTTTGAGTTATCCGTCGATCCCAAATTGGGCTGGTACCTGGAGGAGGATGCCTGGTACCCGGAGTTCGGGCGCAAGGTAACCAATGTGAGACTGCGTGGTGACTATCAGGGAAGGCTGCCGCTGCAGTTTGAAACACGCCTGACATGGCGGGGCTGAACGGTGCGCATACTGCTGTTGAGTTTTTATTTCGAACCCGACTTGTGCGCCGGATCGTTCCGCGCCACCGCGCTGGCGCGCGCGCTTGCCGCGCGCCTGGGCGCTGGCGGCGGCGTGCAGGTGCTTACTACCCAGCCCAATCGGTATCGTTCTTACAGCCGCAGCGCGGATCCCGTACAAAGCCAACCCGGCCTTGATATTCGCCGGTTTGCGTTGCCGTCGCACCGCAGCGGTTTTGTTGATCAATCACGCGCGTTTGCTTCTTACGCGCGCCAGGTTCTCCGCCATGTACGTATTGCCCACTATGACTGCGTGGTGGCGACCTCGTCGCGCCTCATGACGGCGTTTCTGGCTGCTTTGGTCGCGCGGCGGAAAAATCTCCCTCTGTATCTCGATTTGCGCGACATATTCGTCGATATCGTCGAAGACATATTGCCGGCGGCGCAGGCAATTTTTCTGCTGCCCTGGTTCCGGTTGATCGAACGATATACGGTTCATACGGCGACGCGGATCAACCTGGTGTCCGAAGGTTTTCGCCCCTATTTTGACGAGCACTACCCGGGCAAGGGTTACAGTTATGTGCCCAACGGCATCGATGAAGAATTTTATGGCGTTGATTTCGATCGACGACAGCAAGCGGGCCAACGCCTGATCGTGCTCTACCCCGGCAACCTGGGGGAAGGACAGGGATTGCACCGAATCGTGCCGGGACTGGCGGCCGCGATGCAGCACACGCACGAATTCTGGATCGTCGGCGATGGCGGGGCTCGCGCAAAACTCGCGAGCGCGACGCAGGGTCTGGATAACGTGAAATTGATGCCTCCGGTCGGTCGTGCGGAATTGCTCGAAATTTACCGTGCCTGCGACATTCTGTTCCTTCATCTGAATGACTATCCAGCCTGCCGGCGGGTGCTGCCGTCCAAGCTGTTTGAATTTGCCGCCGTTGGCAAACCGGTATTGGCCGGGGTGAGCGGCCATGCTGCAGCGTTTTTGCAGCGCCTGCCAGGGGTGGCATTATTCCCCCCCTGCGACGTGCCGGCAGCGGTGGCGGCATTGCGCGGCCTGGGCGCGGGCTCGATCGATCGCACGGAATTTGTCACGGCCTACAGGCGAGCCCGACTGATGCAGGAACTGAGCGCCGACATACTTTCGCATTGCGCGCCGAAATGACAAGGACGGTCCAGAACGCGCATCGCAGACCGCGCTTGCACGTGCATCCGCCTCTGCGCCGCGAAGGTGCTTCCCGCCGATGAAGACGCTGGTTACAGGTGCGAATGGATTTGTCGGTCGCGCGCTTGTCGCGCATCTTCGCTTGCGAGGCGACCAGGTTCGATCTGCGGTGCGGGCCGCGCCGGGTCCGGATCAGCATGCGGTCGGACAGATTGACGAGGAGACCGATTGGCGCACCGCGCTAGGCGATTGCGCCGGTGTCGTGCATTTGGCCGCACACGTACATCGCACGGGTGATCATGATGAGGCAGGCGCGGCGGAATATTTCCGCGTCAATTGCGCCGGCACGCTCAATTTGGCACGCCAGGCGGTGGCCGCGGGTGTGCGCCGCTTTGTGTTTTTGTCGAGTATCAAAGCCATGGGCGAACAGGGACATTTCGCGCCCGATGGCGCGTGTGCGCCGGCCGACGCCTATGGCAGTTCCAAGCGCGAGGCGGAACTGGGCCTGCTTGCGCAGCATGCCCGGGGTGGGATGGAAGTCGTGATCCTGCGCCCGCCGCTCATTTATGGGCCCGGTGTCGGTGCCAATTTCCTGCGCCTGCTCGAGGCCGTGGATCGGGGGCGCCGTCTGCCCTTCGGAGCGCTGAACAACCGGCGCAGTTTGCTCTATCTGGGCAATCTGCTCGATGCAATATTCGTTTGCCTCCATCATCCGGCTGCGGCACGCAAGGTCTATCTCCCCAAGGATGGGGCGGATGTATCGACCGCCAGCCTGGTTGGCGCCCTGGCCGACGCTTTGGGCAAGCCTCAACGCATGTATTCCTTGCCCCAGCCTTTGCTGCGTCTGGCCGCGATATGCGCCGGAAGACGCCGTCAGATCGACAAGTTGATCGGATCACTGACGGTTGACAATAGCGCGATGCGGGATGATCTGAATTGGCAGCCTCCATTTACTTTGGAGCAGGGCCTGCTGGAAACCGCACGCTGGTATCGGCAGAGCACCTCATGAAGCGTCTGTTCGATTTTTCCCTGGCCATGCTGGCGCTACTGTTGCTGTGCCCCTTGATGCTGGCGCTTGCGGTGGCTGTGAAACTAAGTTCGCCTGGGCCGGTGCTTTATTGGTCGGCCCGCGTGGGGCGCGAAAACGAACTGTTCCAGATGCCAAAATTCCGCAGCATGCGCATCGAGACGCCGGCAGTTGCGACTCACCTGCTGGAAAATCCCGAGCGTTGGTGCACGCCCTTGGGACGATTCTTGCGGCGCACCAGCCTGGATGAGCTACCGCAGGTCTGGAGCATACTTCGTGGCGACATGAGCTTCGTCGGCCCCCGACCGGCGCTTTTCAACCAGAATGATCTCGTCGCGCTGCGGACCGCCGCAGGTGTGCACAAGCTTCTACCGGGATTGACCGGCTGGGCACAGATCAACGGCCGCGACGAACTTCCCATACCCGAAAAGGTGAGGCTGGATGCGGAATATTTGCGCCTGCGCTCGTTTGCCTTCGATTTAAAAATTTTGGCGGGTACTCTGATTAAGGTGCTGCGCGGTGAGGGAGTCGTACATTGAACCAACGCTCGTTCGTTGCCGCGCCCAAAGGACTGATTCCGGCGTGAAACCGTTTGCAGATCTTGTCGTTCCGGTCCTTGCGCTGCCGCGTCCGGCCAAGCGCATCGTTGCCATGTCGGTTGACGTCAGCCTGTGCGTGCTGTGCTTGTGGTTCGCGCTCTATTTGCGGCTGGGCGAATTCGTGGCCCTGTCCGGCAATACGCTCATCGCAGCTTTCGTATCGGTTGCACTGGCACTGCCGCTGTTCATAGTGTCCGGACTGTACCGCGCGATATTCCGTTACAGCGGATGGCCGGCCCTGTTGAGCGTGGCGCGTGCCGTTGCGATTTACGGACTTGCCTTTGCCGCGATTTATACGGCGATAGGCATAGTCGATGTACCGCGCACCGTTGGCCTGATCCAGCCCATATTGCTGCTGCTTACGGTGGGGGCAACGCGGGCGCTCGCCCGGCTTTGGCTGAGCGAACATTACCAGCGCCTGCTCAGTCTGGCGGCACTTCCCAAGGCACTCATTTATGGTGCCGGCAGCGCCGGGCGGCAACTCGCGGCCGCGATGGCAAATAGTTACGAAATGCGGCTGGTCGGGTTCGTAGACGACGACGAGCGCCTGCATGGCCATGTTTTGAACGGCTTGCCCATCTATGGCCCGGCCGATGTGCCCGGACTGGTGACAACTCTGAACGTAAAAAGCGTTCTGCTGGCCATGCCATCGCTCGGGCGCACGCGGCGGAACGAAATCATCGAACGCATGCGCAATGTCAGGGTGTCCATTCGCACCTTGCCGGGACCTATCGAATTGCCCAGTGGCAAGTTGGGTATTTCCGATGTGCGCGAACTGGATATCGACGACTTGCTCGGTCGCGAACCGGTGTTACCCAACCACCTTTTGCTGGCGCGCAACATTCAGGGCAAGGTAGTCCTGGTGACCGGCGCCGGAGGATCGATAGGCGGGGAATTGAGCCGACAAATCGTGAAGCTGGGTCCGGCGATCCTGTTACTCGTTGAGCACAGCGAATATGCGCTTTACGCAATTCACCAGGAACTCGAACAAAAGCTGGCTGCGTCCGCCACCAGACTTGTACCCCTGCTCGCTTCAGTTCAGGACCGCGACAGAATGTGCTCGATCATGTCGGCCTGGCGACCTGTGACGGTATATCACGCTGCGGCTTACAAGCACGTACCCCTGGTCGAACATAACCCAGCCGAGGGCCTGCGCAACAATGTGTTCGGAACGCTGAATTCGGCGCTTGCGGCCGCGCAATGCGGTGTCTGCGATTTTGTGCTGGTCAGTACGGACAAGGCAGTGCGGCCCATGAACGTCATGGGGGCAAGCAAACGGCTGGCGGAAATGGTCCTGCAGGCTCTGGCGGGAACGCAATGCGTGACACGCTTTGCGATTGTCCGGTTCGGCAACGTGCTGGGCTCATCGGGCTCTGTGGTACCGAAATTTCGCCAACAAATCCGCGATGGAGGTCCCATTACGCTGACCCATCCGGAAATCACCCGCTATTTCATGACCATACCGGAAGCCGCGCAATTGGTCATTCAGGCCGGCGCGATGGCCAAAGGTGGCGAAGTGTTCATGCTGGACATGGGTGAGCCGGTACGCATCGTCGAATTGGCGCGCCGCATGATCGAACTGTCCGGCCTCAGCGTCAAAGACGAACGCGATCCGGACGGCGACATCGCAATCGAAATCACCGGCCTGCGTCCGGGCGAGAAGCTATACGAGGAACTGCTGATCGGAAATGACGTGATGCCCACCTCGCATGCACGCATTGTCCGGGCGAACGAGGATTTCCTGACTTGGCGGCAACTTGAGCCTGAACTGCAGATGCTCGACAGTGCACTTCGCGGCAATGACTTGCAGGCATTGCGGCATTTGCTTGAACGGCTCGTTACTGGTTACGACCCCAACGGCGGTATCGTGGACTGGGTTTGGCTGCAACAAGGCACTGAATCCCTTGCTAGCTAGCAAAGCGCCTGACCGTCAATTTGCCGGCGTGCGGCACCCCTTCGGGCGCCGCTCCAAGTGCCTGGCGGTGCCGGTAGGACGCGCAGCCGGGCATTTTTGACTAGCGATCCTGTCGTTCGCCGCGTCGATCCTGTTTGTCGCGCTGTTCCTGGCGTCGCTCCGGCTGTGCCGGTGGGGGCGCCTCGCGCCTGGGCGCGGCCTGGGCTGCTTCGTGGCGCGGGGCGGGCTGGGCCGCTGGCGCTTGATATTGTGGGGCGGCGAAGGGCGATGCCTGACGCGCCGGGGCCGGCGCTTCGTCGTGGCGTCGTTCGGGCCGCGCGGGGGCGTCCGGTTCCCGTCTGGCTGCGGGCTGGAATGTGTCGCGCCGCGGCGCGGCCATCGGTTCGGGCGCCGCCTGAGGTTGCGGGCGCGCGAACGGCGACCCCTGCGGCGCCGACGCGCGCGGCTCCTCGTGTGGTACGGGCGGTTGCGCGTAGGGCCGCGGGGCATGCGGCGCTTCGCCTTGCTGCGGCTGAGGCGGCGCAGCGGGCGCGGCGCCGCCGAAGGGCTGGTTGCGCCGCGGCCAGTTTTCGCCGCCGGGCGTATTGCCGTCGTTGCCATCGCGAGCCGGGAATACGCGCCGTTCCGGTTGCGCCGATGCCGGACGTGGTGGGCTGTCCTGGTAGCGCACGGGCGCTTGCGGGACGCCTGCCGGGGCAGGCTGGGGCGCGGCCGCGGGTGGGTTGGCCGCCTCCGGTTGATTGGCCGGCCTGTCGCGCCGGCCGTCGCGCACGAAGGGGTTGGGTGCCGCGTCCGGTGGCTGCGGGGCGGGTCTGTCGGCGCGTGGGGCGGGCGCATAATGTGTCGGGCCGCGCGGCGTTTCGCCTTGCTGCGGCTGGGGTTGTGCGGCCGGTGCTGCGCCGGCGCCGTAGGGCTGGTAACGCCGTGGCCAGGTTTCGCCGGCGGGGGGATTGCCATCGTTTCCATCGCGAGCCGGGAATCCTCGCCGCTCCGCTTGCGCCGGCGCTTGCGGTGCGGCCTCGCGCTGCGCCCGGTCAAACGGTCCCGGAACCGGATTCGGCCGTGCTGCATCGGGCTGCGTGGCGCTTCCGTCGCGCCGTACATTGACCGGCTCGGGCTGGTAACGCTGTATGCGCGGCGCCCGATCCGGCGCTTCCATGGCGGGGCTGCCGGCGACAGGCGCCTCGCGTCCGCCGTTGCCGTGCTCGCGCCGGGTGTCGATCACGCGCACGGCGGGAAGGGTGGCGGCCGTGCCAATCGCGGCGCCGGTATTGCCTGCGGCGTCGCGCCCGGGTTCGCCACGCCGCTCGCGCCAGTCGCGCCGGCGGGCGTCCAGCGGTGCGCCGGCGCCCGGCACCTGTCCGCCCTGTCGGGCATAGCTTTGCGCCAGGGCATCGTTTGCGGCGGCTGGCTGGGGCGGCGTCATGGTCGCTACGGCGGGCCGTTCGTGCGCTCGCACGCCGGCCGGTGTGCGGGCAAAGCGCGCTGCGCCGAACAGGCTTTGTTGTACCGGCGCGATGGCCGGCGCGCCGCCGACTATTCGCGCATCGTTGATATGTTCGCGATCGACGCGGTGGAAATGCCGGTCGACCGGTTCGCCGCGCACGAATGCGTCCGGCGCGACGGCGGTAAATGCCTGGTGGCGGTGGCGATTGACGTAGGGGTTGTCGTATCGGTTGCCGCTGCCCTGAATGATGACCGTGCTGTTGATGCGCTCCACATAGCGCGGGCTGGCGGCGTAGGCGGGCCGCCAGGATTCGCCCGGCCCGAGCGGATACCAGGCCACCCCGCTGCCGGAACCGAAAGCCAGGCTCCAGCTGCTGTGGCTGCCCCCGCCGCCCACGAAAGCCACCAGTGCGGGCGCATACACCGGCCGTTCGTGGCGGATACCGCGGCCGGGCACCCAGCACCAGCGGTTTTCGAACTGCACCCAGCGCCCGTAGTGGAAGGGCGCGAAGCCCCAGGGCGCATCGTCTATCCAGGTCCAGCCCCAGGGCGCTACCCAGGCCCAGTGGCCGTAACGGTAGGGCGCCCAGTCCGCCGCGGCATTGCGCGGTATCCACACCGGGCCGTAGTCATTGGTGTCCAGCCAATTGCCGTAACTGTCCAGTTGTTCGTATCCGACCACTTCGCGCGGCAGGTAGCGCGCGGCGTAGGACTGATCTTCGATGCGGTCGCGTTGTTGCGCCCAATCGTCGAAAGCATCGCGCGGCGGGTAATCGGTGGCGGCAATCTGGATCAGCCCGGTGCCCGTGAAGCTGACCAGTTGCGGTGCGGCGATGGGATATTCGTTGCCGTCGCCATAGGCGCGTCCGCTGCCGCGCTGCACGCGCACCGTGGTCATGGAACCATCGGGTGCGACGTCGAGCCGATATTCGCCCGGTTCGTGCAGCACGAAGGCCAGATTGGGGGTGTCGATTTCAAACGGCTGGCCCGGCCGCAGATCGCGCACGCGCAGGTTCAGCGTGCCCTGCGCCAGTTTGAGCTGGGTGATGTCGTCACCCAGGTTGAGAATTTCCAGGCTGGTATTGCTGCCTAGCCGCAGCGCGCTGGAGCCGGCGTGCAATTCCGCGCGCGCGCCCTGGTCGGCCCAGATGCGGTCGCCCGTGGTGAGCGGACGATTCAGTTCCGCGTAGGCCCAGTCGTCCGTGCCGGCCGGGGCGAAGGTGACGCTGCCGTCGAAATGGTTCAGGCGCGCAACCCGTCCGGGCGGATCGGCCTGGGCGAGGGCGGTGCCGCAGATCAGGAATAGTGCCAGTCCCAGCAAGCGCTGCTGCAGGATGGTGAAAGTGGTCATTGCAAAGTCTCCGCAAGCTTGCCGTAGCCCAATGAACGTGCGGCCCGGTTGCAATGATGACGCGCGACCGCCCCAAGTTGTTGCGGAATGTTTGTCGCAAAGTCGGGAATTGCGTAAGTGGATATTCAGCGTGGCGGCGCGTGCGGCGCAATGCGCATTGCATGGCGCCCGGCCTGCGGGTCACTCCGGGGCGGAAGCCGCTACCCGGTGCAGGGCTTCGTGCAGGCGTGCGCGCAGGCCGCTGGCGCGCCGGGTGGGGCGCTGGCAGGCGGCGCTGAGGGCGGCTTCCGAGCCGGCCAGTGTCAGTACTTTTCTGGCTCGGGTAATGGCCGTATAGACCAATTCGCGCGTCAATACCGGGCTGGCGGGGTCCGGCAGCACCACGCAGGCGTGGTCGAATTCCGACCCTTGCGCCTTGTGCACGCTCATGGCCCAGGCGCTGGCATGTTCGGGCAGGCGTGCCGGCGCGAAGGCCGCGAAACTGCCGTCACGGCGGGGGAATTGCACGGTCAGGCCTTGCGCCCCGGCCGGCATGCAGATGCCGATGTCGCCATTGAACAAGCCCAGTCCATAGTCATTACTCAGGATGAGTACCGGCCGGCCCGGATACCAGGCGGACGGCAGCCCGGGATCGGCCGCGTGGGCGATGGCGGCGCGCATGTGGCGCTCCAGCAGGGTATTGAGCGCATCCACTCCCTGTGCGCCGGCATAGACCGCGCACAGTACGCGGAACATTTCGAAAGCGCGAAACAGTCTGGCCGGGTCGGAGGGTGTCTCGCGTACGCTTTGCGCGTAGGCGCGGTAGCGGGCAAGCATCAATTCCAGTAATTTCGGCTCGACTTCGCGTAGCGGCGCACTGCGGTCGTCCTGCAGCCACAACAGTTCCGCGGGATTTGCCGCGTCGATGGCCTGTTTGGCCGTGTCGGCATCGCCCTCACGCAATGCGGCGGCAAGCCGGCCTATGCCGGAATGGGCGGGGAAGCGCCAGCTTTCGGTCAGGAACACCACCTTGCCCGCCAGCGCGGCATTACCGCTGCCGCCGGCGGCCGGCGCGGCGGCGCCCGTTCCGGTGAGATCGGCCAGTTCCAACCAGCGCGCGGCCGGCCACACCGGCTCGGCGCATAGTTCGGCGAATACGGCGCCGGCTTCCACGGCGGCGAGCTGGTCCTTGTCGCCCAGCAGCACCAGACGGGCGTCGGGCCGCACAGCGTCGGCAAGCCGGGTAGCCAGGGCAACATCCAGCATGGACGCTTCGTCCACCACGATCAGGTCGTAAGGCAGCGGGTGCTCGGCATCATGGCGGAAACGGCCGCTGGCCCGGGTTACGCCGAGCAGCCTATGCACCGTATAGGCTTCGGTCGGCAGGCGGGCGGCCAGTTCGGCGGGCAGGCGCTGGGCGCCTTTGGCCAGTGCTTCCAGCATGCGCGCGGCGGCTTTGCCGGTGGGGGCCGCGAGCGCCACGCGCAATTCAGGATCCAGCTCCAGCAACACGCCCAGTACCGCCGCCACGGTATGGGTTTTGCCGGTGCCGGGGCCACCGCTCACGATGGCGAAGCGGCCCGTGACGGCTGCCGCGGCGGCCAATTTTTGCCAGTCCGGCTGCGCCGGATTGCCTGCGAAAAGTTCGGCCAGACGGGTTGCCACAGTTTTGCGCGCGTCTGGACTGAGCGCGATGTTTACCTGCGCGCGGCGCACCAGATTTTCGGCCAGCCGGCACTCGTAGTCGTAATAGCGGCGCAGGTAAAGCCTATCCCCGGCGTCGAGCAGCAGCGGGCGTATTTCCGTCTGATCCGGCGTGCCGGCCACGCCGCTCGCCAACAGGGCGGCGCGCCAGGCGGCGGCGCTCGTGGCGGTATCGGCAAGATCGGACAGGTGCACGCAGACGTGTCCCGCGCTGGTCGCCACGCTCACTGCCTGCGCGGCACGCTCGACGAGCCTGCAGCAGCCCTCGTCGGCGCCCAGTTCTTGCGCCCAGCGGCCGGCATAACGCGCGAAGTGCTGCGCCAGTTCGGTGGCGGGATCGGCGCCGCGGCTCATGCTCCATCTCCGGTGAGCAATTGGTCCAGGCTCGCCAGGGCCTGGGCGTCCGGGCGATGGGCATACACGCCCAGCGGCCGGCCAGCGCCGTCTTTCCAGTGCGGCCGCACGCCGCGCACGAACAGGTAGAACACGCCGCCGAAATCGCGCTCCACGTCGAAATCCGGCAGGCGGCGCGCGAGGTGGCGCAGCAGCGCAACGCAGTAAATGAGGTATTGCAGGTGGTAGCCGTGTTCGTGCATGGCCGCGGTGAGCGCCGGCGCGGCGTAATTTTCGGCGGCGTGGCCCAGATGGTTGGATTTCCAGTCGAGCAGGTAGTAGCGTCCGTCGTGGCGGAAAACCAGATCCATATAGCCTTTCAGATAGCCCTGCAATTCGGCCGTGCCCAGCCGCGGCAGGGCGTAGCCGTGGCGGGCGGCCCATTGCGGCAGTGCGGCCAGGCTGGCGGGGCGGGCGGGCAGGTGGAAGCCCATTTCCACGCAGCGCTCGGACCGGGCTATCTTTTGCAGCGCAAGTCCGTCGGCGAGCGGTGTGGCGCATACGTCGCCCAGCATGCGACGCAACATCTGGCTGTGCTGGGCGGCCTGCTCGCGTTCGCGCTGCGGCTGCGGGTGGCGCGCCAGCGCCGCGGCGATGGCTGCATCCCAGCCCTGCGGCTGGGTGAAGTCGATGGCCTCGAAGGCGGCGTGCATGCAATCGCCGGCCGCCGGGCCGCGCGGAAAGCGCAGCACGTCGTCGGGCGGCAGTTCCGGCGGCAGGGCGGCGCGGGGCGCGGGCGTCACATGCGTGTCGTGGTCGGCGGCGGCTTCCGTGCCGGCACCGTGCTGCAGGCTGCTGAAACTCGCCATGCGCCAGCCCGGGCCCGGCACTGCGGGCAGCGCTGCGAGCTGCAGATGCGCCGATGCGTCCGCGCCTGCGGCCAGGGCTGTGCCCGGCCTGCCCGGCAGATCGAGCAATTCCACGCCCGGCAGGTTTTCCGCGTAGGCCTTCCAGGCGGCGTCGATAGCGTCGCCGGACAGTTTGTTCTGCAGCCAGGTTTCGTGCGTGGTGTTGGCGCCGGCAACCAGCCAGTTCAACAAGCTGTGCGTGCTTTCAGTCAGCGAAGGGCGCCCGAACGACGGCTTGTCATAGACACCGATAACCAAGTAGCAGCGCAGCACCGCGCGCGTGAGCGCCACGTACATGAGGCGCACTTTTTCGGCGTGGCGCTCGCGGCGGCGGGCGTCCTTGATCGACGTGTCATCGCGCGACTGCGGGCGGAAATCCATGACCAGACCGCCGCCCGCGGCGTGATATTCGATGGCATCGCCGTGCGCGGGCTGTCTGTCGTAACCGTCCCACAGAAAGGGGCAGAAGGTGAAGGCATATTCCAGCCCCTTGGATTTGTGTACGGTCACGATCTGCACCAGATTGCGGTCCGATTCCAGCCGCAATTGCGCCGCGTCGCCGGCCTGCGGGGCGGCGCGCTGCGCGGCGAGCCAGGCCAGTTGGGCGTCCGGCGTGGTTTGTACGGACGCTTCCTGGTGCAGCAATTCCATCAGGTGCAGCAAATTGGTCATGCGCCGCTCGCCCTCGGGCAGGGCGAGCAGGCGTGCCGCGACATCCTGTTCCAGCATCCAGCGCCGCAGCGCCATGCCGGGGCCGTATTGCAGCCAATGTTCGCGGTATGTTTCCCACTTCGCCACCAGCGCCGACAGGCCTGTTTCATTTTCCGCCAGCGCCGCCAGTGCGGCCGCGTCGGCGCCCATGCACTGGGTGGATAGTGCGGCCAGCAGCAGCGGCCGCCGCCCCGGTTGCAGCATGGCGGCCAGCACCCGTTCCAATTCTTCCGCTTCGGCGCTGGCGAATACGCTGGCTTGCGACAATTCCACGCTGCCTATGGCGAGTGCCGCCAGCGCGCGTTTTATTTTGGCGGCCTGGGCATGGCTTACCACCAGTACGGCGATGTCGCCTGCCGCCAGTGGGCGCCCGTCGATGTGGATTTGTCCGGCCTGCGCGGCGGCCAGCAGGCGCGCGATTTCTGCCGCGGTGGCGTTAATCGCGCCGGCCATTGCGCTGGATCGCAGCATGGCCTGTCCGTCCGCCTGGGGCAGGCGCCACACCACCAGGTCGGCGCGGCTGCCGGCACTGATATCGACCAGTTGCGGGCGCGGCCTGGCGCCCTCCCGCACGGGCTGGAAATCCAGGCCCGGCAGGATGAAGGCGGCGGGATTGGTTGCGAACAGCTTGTTGCAGGCGGCGATCAGCCCGGGCACTGCGCGCTGATTTTCGCCCAGCGTATAACTGGTCGCGACCTGCTGTTTGGCACCCAGGTAGGTGTGCAGGTCGGCGTTGCGGAAACTGTAAATGGCCTGTTTCGGGTCGCCGACCAGGAATAGATTGCCCGGGCGCCCGCCGTGCGCGCCGAAAATTCGATCGAATATGGCGAACTGCAGCGGATCGGTATCCTGGAATTCGTCTATGAGCGCGACCGAGTAGCGCTCGGCAAGCCGGGCGGCGAGCCAGGGGCAGCGCCCGCTCGCGAGCGCGTGGTGCAGATTGCCGAGCAGATCGTCGTAGGCGGCGATACGGCTTTGCCGCTTGGCCTGCGCCAGATCCTCGAGGCCGGCGTCGAGCATGCGGCGCAGCAGGTCGAGGCGGGCGCCGATCAGGGCTTGGGCCAGTTCGGCGTGCAGATCGAGCACGCTTTGTGCGGCGGAGAAAAATTCATGACTGGGCGTTACGCACTTTTGTTTGGTGCGCTCGCTGAGCTGCGCGATGCCAAACAGCGGCATTTTTTTGGCATCGTCGCCCTGCGGCATGGCCACGGCGTCCTGGCTGAAATATTCCGCCCAGGCTGCGGCCGCCGTTTCTACCGCCGCGGCCTTGTAGGTGGTTCCGTTCAGTTGCGATAGCCCCGCCAGCAGCACGTCGGGCACGGCGGGGGATGCTTTCTGCCAGATTTTGCGCGCGCGGGAATACGCCGCCTCCAGCTTGGTAGCCAGGCCGTCCGCATCCTCGCCGGTCTGGGGGGCGGGCCACTCCACACGGGCGAGGGGCTTGGCGACGCGCCGGCGCAGCAATTCGGCCCAGGACAGCGGGCTGTCGGCTTTGGCAAGTTCGGCCGCCAGCGTGCGCGACAGCGGCGCAGCGGCGACTTCGCGGCGCCAGAAGTCGGCGGTGGCGCGCAGGCGCATTTCCAGATCGTCCGGCAGCAGTTCCAGCGCGAAGGGCAGACCGGCCGCAAACGGCACTTCGGCCAGCGCGCGCTGGCAAAAGGCGTGGATGGTATGCACCGCGGCGGCATCGAAATTTGCCAGTGCGGCTTGCAGGCGGCGCTCTATCACCTGCCGGTCCGTAATGCCCGCGCACTTCGCTGCGTCGAACAATTTCTGCGCGTGGGCATCGGCCGCAGCGGGATGCTGCAACGCGAACAGGCTTTCCTGCAGGCGCGCGCGCAGCCGCGTGCGCAATTCCGCCGTGGCGGCATTGGTGAAGGTGACCACCAGTATCTTTTCCACGCCCAGGCCGCGTTCGATCACGAGGCGCAGGTATAGCGCGGCAATGTTCCAGGTTTTGCCGGTACCGGCGGATGCTTCGATCAGCGCGGCGCCGTCCAGCGGACAGGCGAAGGCGTCCAGATTGCTAGCCGTGTTCATGCCAGGCGTTCGTCTTCGAGGTGGTACAGCAGCGGCCCATATACGGCCTTGGCGCAGCCCTCGAAAGCCGGCTCGGCGAGCGGATCGGCCACCCCGCGCAAAGCCAGCCGGTAGGCCGGATCCTGACATTCGCCGTGGTCCGAACCGGGGCGCCCGGCCCAGCGCTGCTGCGCCTTGATCGAGTTTTCTCCGTTGATCATGAACGCCCAGGCGGATTTGGGGAAAAAGTACAAGGGCTCGGTTTGCCCGCGGCGATACAGATCGAGCAGCGCGCCAAGCTGGGCGTGCGCGTCTTCCACCGGCCGGAAGCCGAAGCGGCCGTCACGCGAGTGCCATTCCGTGCGCGGCGGCGCCTGCGGTGCCGCGGCGCAGGCGAACAGGTGGCGAATCCAGGCCGTCAGGTAGTCTGTTGCGCGGGTGTCGTCGTAGCGCCACAGCACTTGCCCGGCCGCGCGCAGGCCGACCAGCGTGCCTTCCAGGCGCCAGGTTTCGCCGGCCAGGTCGTAAGTCTGGTTCAGCGTCAGCGGCGGCAGGGGCGGCGCTGCGACAGCCTCGGCGATGCCGGCGGCAAATTTGCCCAGCACGGCTAGTTCCTGTTCGAGCTGCAGGGCGCCCAGATTGCCTTCCGGATATTCCACGCCGGCTCGCGCCAAGCTCAGCAGTTGGTCCAGCGGCCGGCCAGCCAGGGCGGCTGGCAGCAGGCGTTCCGCCAATGCCTGGCGAGCCGGGAAATCGGCCAGAAAGCTTTCGTCGTCGGCGAGTTGTTCCGGTGCGTCGGCGAGCGCAATGTCCAGCCGCCGCTGCAGCAGCCAGCGGCAGGGATTGCGGAAAAAGCGCTGCAGGCCTTCTATGTCGGCCATACGCTGCGCCGGCGGCAAGGCGGGCAGGGGTGAGCGGAAAAACAGCGCGGCCGGGCTTGCGCCACCGCTTTGCTGGAATTCTTCATCATCCGCGGCGGCCGCAACTTCGTGCTCCCCGGCCTTTGCCGGGCCAGCGCTTTCGGCTTTGAACAGGGCTAGTCTGGCGTCGAAATATTCGCGCTTGTAGCTCACCAGGCGCGGGTCGTGGCCGGCGCTGAAATATTCCGCGGCGAACGGCTGCAGCGGATGTTCCACCAGCATGGCGCGGCGTGCCGCCTGCCAGGCCTTGGTGTCGGCCGGGTCGGCGGCGGCGGTCGCGAGCTGATCCAGCAATTCGGATACCAGCACCGACGGCGGCAGCGGGCTTGCGTCACGCTGGCTGCGCCCGGTGCAGGTAATGATGAGCGCGTCGCGCGCGGCCAGCACCAGGTCCAGAAACAGATTGCGATCATCCTCGCGCCGCTGGCGGTCGCCTGGGCGCGGCTCGGCCGCCATCAGGTCGAATTCGACCGGACGCGCAGTGGCCGGGAATACGCCGTCGTTCATGCCGGTGAGGCACACGACGCGATAGGGCAGGTTGCGCAGTGCGCCCATCGCCGCGAACGTGACGGCGCCGGACGGCACGCCGCCGCGCGGGGCGCGCGCGAACAGATCGGCCACCGCTTCGCGTACCACGTCCAGCGGCAGGGGCAGATCGGGCGTGGCGGAAGTGATGGCGTCGAACAGCTCGCTCAGGCCGGCGCGCACTTCGGCCACGGCATCCAGCCAGATGCCGTCCTGTGGCACCAGGGATTCCAGCGCGGCGTAAAGCTGGCTGCGCCAGGCGGCGGCCGGCAGGGCGGCGGCCCATGCGCCGGCAAGGCCGTGCAGCCATTCGATATAGCTTGCGAATCGCCCCAGTAGCAGCGCGGCGCGCCCTTCCGGGTTGCCGGCGGCGTGGCGGCCCGCGCACAGGGCCGGCGTATCGCCCAGGGCGTAGGCCAGGAACAGGCGCTGCAAACCGTCGTCGAAACTGTGGCGGGCGCTGGGCGGCAGGCCGAATTCGCGTTTTTCGGCGGCATCCAGCGCCCAGCGTATGCCGGCATCGCTCATCCATTCGCGCAGCAATTCGAAATCGGCCGCGCCGAAGCCATAGTGTTCGGCGACCGGCATTTGCTGCAGCAGGCCGAATACCGCGCTGGCGGTATGGCGGCCGCGCGCCAGGCCGAGCAGCTCGCACAGCGCGCGCGCGACCGGGTTCTCGCCGCTCGCGGCGCGGCCGGTAATGGTGAACGGAATGCGCCGCTCGGCCGGCGCCTGGCCGAATACCGCGTCTATGAGCGGCGCTGCGGCTTCGATGTCCGGCGTGGCGACCAATATGTCCTGCGGGCGCAAGCTGGCGTCGGCGGCGAAGCGGGCCAATAACTGGTCGTGCAGCACTTCCAGTTCGCGTGCCGCGGAGTGGCATACATGCACTTCGACGCTGCGGTCGTCCGCCGCGGCGGGCTGGCTGCCCGGCGCGGGTTCGGCCAGATCGAGTATGGCGTTGTGCAGGTGCGCCAGACGATGACTGGCGGCGAGCGGCAGGAACAGGCTATGTTCTTCCACCGCCTGCGCGGCTTCGTCGGCCAGCACCATGCCCAGGCAGGACTGGGTCTGTTTGCCCCAGGCCGCGAGCAGGGCGTGGCCGCTTTCGTGGTAGTCGGCACGGTCGTGCGCGCGCAAATAGCTGAGCCGCTTGGGGTCCACCAGGTCGAACCAGAATTCCTGACAGGGATTCAACATGAAGGCGCGCACCTCCACGTGCTGCCCGAGCCGGCCCAGCAGGTGCAGGTGGAAAGGCGGCAGCGTCGGCAGCCCGAACACATGCACGCAGGGCGCCAGTTTATTTACGGCCTGCGGGTCGGTTTCCAGACGGCGGAAAAACGCTTCCGCCGGGTGCTGCGGGGGCACGCCCAAATCCGCGCAAATGCGCCGCCACAGTTCGGCTTGCCAGCCGGCGTCGGCATGTTGCGCGGTCGCGACAGCGGCGCTTTTGCCCTGCTGCCAGGCATCCAGCCAGTCCGGGCGGTAGGTGGTGTATTGCTCGATCAGCGCGGCGGCTTTGCGCGCAAGTTCAAGCCGCATCGAGGCGTCAGCCGCGGCGAGGTAAGCCGCCAGGCGGGCGTGGCGCGTGGTGAATCCGGCATCGCCGAATAGCGCGTAGATGCGCCACAGCAGCCGTTCCGGTGCGAAGGGGCTGTCCTGCTCCACCGCCACCAGGCGGCCGATCTGGTGCCATAGCCAGGCGCCCAGGTAGCTGAATTCGATATTCGCGCAAATGCCGGCGCGTTCGGCCAGGGCGAGTTCGATGCGCCGCCGCAGTGCCGCGCCGGGCACGATGATTTGCGCCGGCTCGAACGGGTCACCGCGCGCCGCCGCGAGTTCGTCGCACAGCCGCTCCAGCAGGTATTCGCAGCGATTGGAAAAGGTGATCCGGAACATGGTTTTGGGCGCCGGGGGCATCTTATCAGTATTCGCCGGACATGCCGGGTGATTGGACCGGTGCCGGCTGCCTGCAACGGGCGGCCGGTTTTCGCGCCGCCGGTACGGTACTTCATGCCGCGCACCCGTTGCGCGCGGCGGTGCATGCGACGGCCGCACGGTTTTCCCTCGCCCCCGACACCCTGGCGTGAAAATTGAGCTGGTCGAAGCCTTGCGCACGCGGCGCCTGCGGAATTTACGGCCCGCCGCGCCCGCCCGCCGCGTCAGTGTGCATAAACATTTGTTTCGCGCCACGAGCGGCGCGCGCCAAGCCTCGCCGCGCGGCGCACTGCGGATGCCCCTTAACGCTTGATGACGCGTGAATTAACGTGACGGCCGGCTTTGCCGGCGGCTGCCCGACGGGGTGCCGCGAAAGTAGTCCAAGGTTAGGTAAATAAAGGAAAAAATTCCTGATGCGCGAGGCTGCTGGTTTAACTCGTAGTGGGTGTCGAAGGCTTGTAATGCGGGCGCGGTAATTGTATACTGCGGCCCACTCGTTCAGGCGCAATAGGGCAGTCAGAAAAACAGGCGACGTGACGAGTTGTCGTTGCGCGGATTTGGCTTGCGGTTCGTCAAATTTTTCCAATACGCCACCTGTTTGTGGCGACCAGGTTTGTGGGGGATCAATCTATGGACATGTCTGAAACGAAACAATTTGTTGTTGCGTCGCCGCATTTTTTTGCCGGCCTTACTTCCGATTATCTCGATCTGATCAACGAAATTCTGTGTGGCGAGCCCGATGCGGCCGCAGCCGGCGAGCTGTCCGCCGACATGGAACTGCCGTTTCGTTGGACCCATTCCAGTCTGGGGCCCTACGGCGGCTGCTGATTGCTTCAGGCATCCGCGCCGCCCGGTATTTTTCTACAGGGCGGGCGGCGCGCTAAAGTTACGCTTGCGTTTGCCGTCAACGCACGTGTTTCGGAGGGATACCATGCACGTGCCAGACGATTTCGAATTTGCCAGCATAGAAATGTTCGACAAGGTAGCGGACAGCTATCTCGACAGGCTTAACGAAATTCTTTGCGGCGAGCCCGATCCGGGCGATTCTGCCGAGGACGACGTGCTGGTGCCGTGGTCGCACATGCTGCGGACGCCAGCGTCCGAACGCAGTTTTCGCTAGGCCGGGGCTCGCCGGCTCCATCGGCTGATTTTATGGGTTCCATACAGGGCCGCGTCACATGACGCGGCCTTTCGGCATTTTCTGAACCGGGCTTGCTACCTGGCCAGCGAGTCAATTGCGGCACCCGCCGCGGCAAGGGCAGGCGGATTCCGTAATGCGCACGCGCCGTTTGGCGCCGCGCCCGTCCTGGGGGTGCGGGCGTCCCGCCCGCAAGCTGTGCGGAGCAAAGTGGCGTTCCACGTTGAGGTTACGCGTACACGGGAATACCCCCGGCGCTGCCGGGGCCTCCCGCGCTCCAAGGCGCGGAACTTGTGTGCAGCATTCAAGCATGCCTACGAGCGGCACCGCTACGCCTTGTTGGTGACAGGTTTTTCCGCGTTATCCGCGCTTCCGGCTGTGCGATGGCCCTGCAGCCAGGCCGCGACGGCCAGCAATTTTCTCACGCTGTCCGGTGCATCGCCTAGCAGCGGTTTCACCAGGTCGGCCAATTCCTGTGCGCGCTCGTCGGTAAGCGTGCGCGCGCGTGCGGCGAATTCGAGTATCACGCGCTGCTCATCCTGTGTGAGCCGCAGCGGCGGCGGTTCCGGGCTCACCTGGGCCACGGCCGGTGGTTTGGTGGATTCTGCCGGGCGCCACACCACGACCGTGCCGGCGGCCAGATCACCGAGGCGTTTGCCGTCTTTGGAAAGCAGCGTGGAACTGAGGCCCACGCCATATAGAAAGGGCAAAAAGTCCACCGCGCGCAGCGTATTGCGCACGAATGACGCGCCCCAACCGACCGCCGTGCCGTCGTCGTGCAGCACGGCCATACCCAGCATGCGCTTGCCCGGCGTGGCACCGTCCCACAGCACCTCGAACAGTACCGGGTAGAGCCATTCCAGCGCGAAGGCGATCACGGTCATGATGCCGGCGCCGAATTTGCCCAGAAAGCCGAGTACCTGGCCGACCAGCATCAGGATGACGATGCGCAGCAGCAAATCCAGAAACCAGGCGCGCGCGCGGCTCAAGGGGCCGGCCAGGCGCAGGCTGAGGCGGCAGCCTTCGGGTGTTTCGACGAGCCGCAAAGTATCGAGGCTGGTGGCCATCGCGTCGCGCTTCAAGCAGGCATCGAAATTGGCAGCCCGGACGCGCCGGCTCAGGGCTCCAGATAAATGTCGCGATATGCCATGTAAATCGAGCCGAATACCACTGGCCCCAATACCAGCGTGCCGAGCATGGCAGGAATGATGGCCAGCACGCCCAGCACCAGCAGCACGAGGCTATAGAGCAAAAACGGCATGATGTTGCGCAGGCTGCCGGTAAAACTCAGTTTGATCGCATCCCAGGCCGGCACACCGCCCAGAATGACCAAAGTGGGCGCAAACCACATCGCCATGCCGAGCGGAAAGGCGAGCAGGACGCCGATCAAAACCACCAGCGCCGTGCCAAGTACGGGCAGGGCGGACAATCCGGCGCTCATGCCCGCGCCTATGAATACCGCAGCGAGCACGGCCACCACCGCGCCGATGGCGACCATGCCGGCCAGATACAGCACGCCCACCATGGCGAGCTGGCCGACATTGTTCTGAAAGCCCGCAAACAGGTGGGAAAACTGGATTTCATCGCCGTCGTCCAGGGCTTTGCAGCCCAGCGCGATACCGCCCATGAATACCGGAAACAGCAGGTTGGCGATGAGGTTTACGAGGGGCACCATGCTCAGGGCGAACATGATCACCATGAGCGCGACGTAAATACCTATCCAGGTACCGGGCGCGCGCTTGAACATTGTCCAGCCGCCCGCGATCCAGGCCGTGCCATTGCCGGCCGGCACCTGCCTGGGTTCGCTGGCCAGGTTGCCGGAACTTGCGAAATGCACGTCTTCGACGCGCGTCGCGGGAACGGCGAACGGATTGTGTTGCGGCCCTTGGCTCATGTTTATCCCCGGTGAAAATGACGGCACCCGGCGTGGGCTGCACTGCAACCTGGGAGCAGGCCCGACCGTGCATGCATCATAACCGCTATCGCCGCCTTGCGGTGCAGCAATGGTCGCGCTTAATTCAAGCCGCGCGCGACAAACTGCGGATTGCGGAAGCCCGGCTTGCCGTACAGGAAATCGCCGCCATCGATGGCGTTCAGATGTCCGCCGGCGGCCAGCAGCACGGCGTGACCGGCGGCGATATCCCATTCCATGGTGGGGCCCAGGCGGGCGTAGAGGTCGCCGCGGGCGGCGGCAATGTGGCACAGCTTGAGTGAGGAACCGACCGGAATCACGCGCGCCACCTTGTGCGCCGCGACGAAGCGTGCAAGTTCCGCCGGGTCGCCGTGCGAGCGGCTGCCGAGTACGGTCAAACCTTCGGCGGGCGGCACGCGTACCGCGAGTGGCGTGCGTGCGCCGCGAATTTCCTGCCAGGCGGCGTGGCCGGGTGCGCCCGCGTACAACTCGTCCAGCGCCGGCGCGAATACCAGGCCGGCGGCCGGGCGGCCCTGTTCCACGAGCGCAATATTGACCGTGAATTCGCCATTTTTGGCGAGAAATTCGCGCGTACCGTCGAGTGGATCGACCAGCCAGAAGCGCTCGCCTACGGCGGGTATGTTGCCCGCCGCGACGGCTTCTTCGGCAACCAGGGGAATGTCGGGCGCGAGCGCAGTCAATTTGCGCGTGATGAGCGCTTCGGCCAGTTCGTCCGCCTGTGTGACGGGCGAATCGTCGGCTTTTGTGCGCACCGCGAAATCCTGCGCATAAATCTGCATGATGACTTCGCCCGCCGCGCGCGCGATTTCGGCGAGGCGTTCCAGCAATTGCACCGGGGATAGACCGGCGACGGCTTGTGTCATTTTGATTTCCTCTTTTGGGAGTGCGCGATACGTATGAGTGGCGCGCTATTAAATCGGATGCGGCGCGGCTGCTCTACTTGAATCTGGGGGTGCGGGCGTCCCGCCCGCACATCGACGCGCTGGCAAATGCAGGCGGGCGAGACGCCCGGCCCCCCGGCGTGGATTGTGCAGCGACGCGCCTTGGTGATAGCGCTGCGAGCGAGCTTTCTGCGTGGCGTGGCGGTTGAGCGTCGACGGTCCTTGGGGGTGCGGGTGTCCCGCCCGCACACCGACGCCTTCGCAACGACAGGCGGGCAAGATGCCCCCCTGCCATGGTACGCACTCCATTTACCCCTGCCGTGCGGCTTTCGGACCCGGCGGGGGGATGAGCACGCTGGCCACCGCTGCGCCGGCCAGTGCCACCGCCACGAAACCCAACGATAGCGCGACCGGTACGTGCAGCCATTCCACCAGCAGCATTTTGGCGCCGACGAAAGCCAGAACGATCGCCAGCCCGTATTTCAGCAGATGGAAGCGCTCATGCACGCCGGCCAGGAGAAAATACATGGCGCGCAGCCCCATGATGGCAAATACGTTGGACGTGAGCACGATGAATGGATCGAGCGTAATCGCGAAAATGGCGGGGATGCTATCGACCGCGAACACGACATCAGAAAATTCCACCAGCGCCAGCACCAGAAGCAGCGGAGTGGCGTACAGCAGGCCGTCGCGGCGCACGAAAAAGCGCTCGCCGTGCAGTTCCGGCGTCATGCGCAAATGTTTCCGCAACCAGACCAGCAGCGGCTGATTTTCCAGGTCTGGCGCGGCATCATGGGCCAGTGCCATTTTGATGCCGGTATAGATCAGGAAGGCGCCGAACAGGTAGAGCACCCAACTGAATTGCCCGATCAGCCAGGCACCGGCGCCTATCATGATGGCGCGCAACACGATGGCGCACAGCACGCCCCACAACAGCACGCGGCGCTGGTATTCGGCCGGGACGGCGAAATGTGCGAACAGCATGATCCACACAAATACGTTATCCACCGCCAGCGCCTTTTCCATCAGATAGCCAGTGAAAAATTCCAGCGTGCGCGCATTGGCGATGGCGCGGCCGGCGCTTGCGTCCAGATACACCCATAACCCCGCGCCAAACGCGCTGGCGAGTGCGATCCACACCACCGACCACCCGGCCGCCGAGCGCAGGCTCATGCGGCCGGCGCGATTGCCGCCCAGAACGAATAAATCCAGCGCCAGAACGGCGAGGGTGATCGCCGCGAACGTGCCCCATAGCCAGGGCGTGCCGATACTTTCAAGCATGTCCTTGATCCTTTTAGAGAAATATCCTGGCCGCTGGCCCGCGGCCGCTACAGGGGAGCAAGATAACCCGCCCACAGCCTAAGGAAAAGTCGAATATACTCGCGCAGTGATTCGGTTTTTTCGAACAGGAGCGCCTCGTGGCAGCACTCAATTACAAACATCTGCACTATTTCTGGGTGGTGGCGCGGGCCGGCAGCGTGGTCAAGGCGGCGGAACGCCTGCATCTGACACCGCAAACCATCAGCGGCCAGCTCACCCTGTTTGAAGAAACCCTGGGGCACGGCTTGTTCCGCCGCACCGGCCGGCGCCTGGAACTGACCGAAGCCGGCAAGCTCGCCCTCGACTACGCCGACAACATATTCGCGCTGGGTCGCTCGCTGCAGGACGCGCTGGGCGCCCAGCGCGGCAAACACAATTTGCCGCTGCGCGTGGGCGTCGCCGACGCGGTGCCGAAATCCCTCGCCTATCGCCTGCTCGAACCGGCCATGAAAGGCGATGCGCCGATTCAACTGGTGTGCCGCGAAGGCAAACTGGTCAATCTGCTCGCCGACCTGGCCGTGCAGCGCCTGGATATCGTCATATCCGATACGCCGCTGCCGCCGCGCGTGAACATCCGCGCCTACAACCACCTGCTGGGCGAGTGCGGCCTGGCTTTCCTTGCCACGCCGGCCGTGGCGGAGGGGCTGAAAGGCAGTTTTCCGGCCTGCCTGGACGGCGCGCCGCTGCTCATTCCGGGCGAGGATGCAAATTCGCGCCCGCGCCTGTTGCGCTGGCTGGAAGATCAGGGCGTGCAGCCTGCCATTGCCGGCGAATTCGACGACGGCGCCCTCATGGTGGCATTCGGCGCAGCCGGGGCGGGCGTGTTCGTTGCGCCCAGCGCCGTGGTGGAGGATGTTTGCCGTCAGTCCAATGTCGTGCAGATCGGCGCCACCCGGGCCGTGACCGAGCAATACTATGCAATAGGCGTGGAGCGCAAAATTACCCATCCGGCCGTTCTTGCCATCAATTCGGCGGCGCGCAGCGATTTGTTCCGCGCCGGCACTAGTGATGCGTCCGAGCGCCCGGCGCGCGCCGCAAGCCAGGCGCGGCGCGGCGCAAAATGAGGTGGCGTCGCCGCGGCCCGCGTCATTGCGGCGCAACATGGAAGTGCCGCGGCGCTTGACCGCGCGCGATGCCCTGTGCTAATTTCGGCCGCATGTATTCCGCACAGACCCAAAAGTTGTTCCCCCTCAGCGCCGCCCTGTCCGGCCTGGGTCTGCTGCTGCGCATCGCGCGCACATAACTTTCCCCCACATCGCCCGGTAGTACCTGCCGCCCCTCCAGAAGGCGCGGTAGAAATCATTGTCATTCCCCCTACGGAGCGCTGCCATGACCGGCTGCCCATACAAAAACTCAGATCTGCAACTGCGACTGCCGAGCGGTCGCCGGGCCACGCGCAAGTGGCCGCCCGGCGGCCCTGTGCGCGCCACATCGACCCGTCGCAAACGAATTTAAAGGAAAGCCAAAATGTTGCAGAACCCCGCCGTCAAATATCAGCCGTTTCAGCAACCCGTCATGGCCCGCCGCAGCTGGCCGGACAACACCATCCGTCAGGCACCGATCTGGATGAGCACCGATCTGCGCGACGGCAACCAGGCCTTGTTCGAGCCCATGAACGTCGAGCGCAAAATGCGCATGTTCGACGCCTTGGTAAAAATGGGCTTCAAGGAAATAGAAGTCGCTTTTCCGTCTGCCTCGCAGACCGATTTCGATTTCGTGCGCAGCCTTATCGAAGGCGGCCGCATCCCTGAGGACGTGACCATCGAAGTGCTCACCCAGGCGCGCGAACACCTCATACGCCGCACTTTCGAGTCCTGCCGCGGCGCCCGGCGCGCCATCGTGCATGTGTACACTGCTACGGCGCCGGTATTCCGCGACACCGTGTTCCACATGAGCAAAGCCGAAGTGATGGACATGGCCACTGCGGCCGTGCGGCTCATCAAGGAATTGGCCGAACAACATCCGGAAACCGAGTGGATGCTCGAATACAGCCCGGAAACGTTCTCCATGACCGAGCTGGATTTTGCGCGCGATATTTGCGATGCCGTCACGGCCGAGTGGGGCGCTACGCCCGAACGCAAGGTGATACTCAATCTTCCGGCCACCGTGGAAGCAGCCACGCCCAATGTGTATGCGGATCAGATCGAATGGATGCACCGCAATCTGGCGCGCCGCGACAGCGTGATTCTTTCCGTGCATCCGCACAATGACCGCGGCACGGCCGTGGCGGCGACCGAACTTGCATTGATGGCGGGCGCCGAGCGCGTGGAAGGCTGTTTGTTCGGCAATGGCGAGCGCACCGGCAATGTTGACCTGGTCACCCTCGCCTTGAATCTGTATACCCAGGGCGTGCCGCCCGGGCTCGACGTTTCCAATATCAGCGACATCGCGCGCATGGTCGAATATTGCACGCAATTGCCCATACACCCGCGCCACCCCTATGTGGGCGACCTGGTGTTTACGGCCTTTTCCGGTTCGCATCAGGACGCCATCAAAAAAGGCTTCGGCGCGCAAGGGGCGGACAGCGCCTGGCGCGTGCCCTATTTGCCGCTCGATCCGGCCGACGTCGGCCGTACTTACGATTCGATCATTCGCGTCAATAGCCAGTCCGGCAAGGGCGGTATCGCCTACCTGCTCGAACACGTGTATGGCATCGTGATGCCGCGCCGCCTGCAGGTGGAATTTTCCGCGCTGGTGCAAAGCCACACCGACGCATCGGGCGGGGAAATCGACGCCGCCGGCCTGTGGTCCATGTTCGCCCGCACCTACCTCGAAACGCGCACGCCGATGCGCTACGTGGCGCATCACCTGTTCGAGCGCGGCACCCAGCAAGGCATACGCCTGGTGGTCGAAATGGACGGGCAGACGCACGAATTGACGGGCAGCGGCAATGGTCCCATAGACGCCGCCCTGGCCGCCCTCGGCGCGCCCATGCGCGTGCAGAACTATGAAGAGCGCGCCCTGCAAAGCGGCTCCGACGCTGCCGCCGTGGCATTCGTGGAAGTGGCCGGCGACGGCCAGGCCGGCAGCCGCCACGGCGTGGGCATACACGCCAATATCGTGACGGCTTCGGTGCTTGCACTGGTCAGCGCCGCCAACCGAGTGCTCGCCACGGATGCGGAACAGGCGCGCATCTGGAGCGCCGGCGTCGCGGCGCGGGCGGTAACGCGTGAAATTGCACTGTCGGAGCGCTGAGCGGCAAGCGCGCTGTTTCGCGCCGAACCTGGGGGCGCGGGCGTCCCGCCCGCGAGCGCAGGCACAGGCCCACAAATGCGCGGGCGAGACGCCCACGCCCCCAAGCGGGTGCCGCAAGCCATAGGCGGTCCGCTTCACGCCGACAACAGCGGCGCCAAACAGCAAGCGCGCCGGTTTGCGCCGAACCTGGGGGCGCGGGCGTCCCGCCCGCGAGCGCAGGCACAGGCCCACAAATGCGCGGGCGAGACGCCCACGCCCCCAAGCGGTTGCCGCAAGCCATAGGTGGTCCGCTTCACGCCGACAACAGCGGCGCCAAACAGCAAGCGCGCCGGTTTGCGCCGAATCTGGGGGCGCGGGCGTCCCGCCCGCGAGCGCAGGCACAAGCCCACAAATGCGCGGGCGAGACGCCCACGCCCCCAAGCGGGTGCCGCAAGCCATAGGTGGTCCGCTTCACGCCGACAACAGCGGCGCCAAACAGCAAGCGCGTCGGTTTGCGCCGAATCTGGGGGCGCGGGCGTCCCGCCCGCGAGCGCAGGCACAAGCCCACAAATGCGCGGGCGAGACGCCCACGCCCCCAAGCGGTTGCCGCAAGCCATAGGTGGTCCGCTTTACGCCGACAACAGCGGCACCAAACAGCAAGCGCGGCGGTTCGCGCCGAATCTGGGGGCGCGGGCGTCCCGCCCGCGAGCGCACACGCCGGGCCGGAAAAGCGCGGGCGAGGCTATCCGAGCTGCCCGGTTCGTCCCGCATGATGTTCGCCACACGATCCGTTCAAATAGTGCCGAAGATTCCGCACCCAACCCAATCCGAGATCGCCCCAAGAGCCATAAAAAAAGCCGCCTCACGGCGGCTTTTCCCACGCAGCGGCCAAGCCGCCGATATCAAGCCTGCAAGCGCGCCCGGCGGCGCGCGGCGCCACCCAAAATCGCCGCCAGTCCAAGCAGACCCAGCATCGCCGGCTCCGGCGTCTGATTGGTGGGCGGCGTGCGCACTACGCCGGTCAGCGTGACGGACAAATCATCCACGCCCCAATATTCGTCCCCGCCACCCTGCCAGCCGGCGCCGGACGCCTGCAGCATCAGCGTGAGCGAAGACGCGCTATGCGCAAAAGTCAGCACGCCTTCGGTCGACATATCGGCCAACACGTCGCTGTAAAAAAAGTTCGTATCGATTTGGCCGTATTCGACCAGCAGCGTCCCGCCGCCGATATCCTTGATCGTGCCCAGTGCAGTGTTGTAGGTGTAGTGCGCCACCGCGGTACCGTCGATGTACAGATCCACGTTGTCCGGCGAACAGCAACCGCCGTTGCGGCTGTCCCAGGAATTCAGCAAGCCGAGCAAAAAGTCGATGTGCACGCCCGTGTGCGTGGGCAGCCCGGTCAGCGTGAGCGTCGATCCCGTGGCCGGATTGCCGGTGCTTTGGTTCTGGAAAAAGCTTCCGGCCCAGGACTTGCCCGCCAGACCCGCATAGGGGCCGCCCGCCACGGTGCCGAGGCTGCCGTTGGTCAGACCGGTGGCCGTGATGCCGCCCGCCACCGTTGCCGGACTGTCATAGTCATTCGCATAAACCGTTACGTCCAGAGCCGAGGCCGTTGCCGACAGGCCAAGCCCGACTGCAGCCAGCGCGGCCGACAAAACCCCTTTCGCAGACCGATTCATTCCTTGCATGGGTAACTCCCTATTCAAATACACTATGTCATGCGTATTGCAAATGTTGTGCCAACACTACAAGTAGTTGAAAAATATACTGATGTATTTCTGATGTTCTTGTTTGTGTAAAAATATTCGACACGAAAAAACTATGCCCATGAACATACCATCCGGCTTGCGCCGAAAGGCATGACTGGGCGGCCAATGTAAGAAACCTACGTTTTTTCGCTAACGCCGCGCCAGCGGCCTCATTCGCCCAAAAACGGTAACGAAAGCCATACTGGCGCCAGCTTTCTGCTGCCCCGGCAGTCTGGCGAGCTATGTAAGGTGGATAGGTCATACAGAATTGCCAATGAATGGCCGAAATTTCGATGATTGGCCTGCTGCGGTGAAACTTGTGGTTAGCCCATGCATAGGCGTAGCGTGCAAAATCGAATGGGGTGTCGTCAGGTAAGCCGAATTGCTCGCTGCGTGCAAGGATGCGCCGCGGGACCAAGGCCGAGCCATGCTTGGCATCGGCCAGGGCGTCGGACGCGCCGCAGCCTGCCCAAGCGGTGTAAGCTTGAACCAAGGTTGAATCGGGAGAAAAAAATGGGCCGCCCTGCTGAAAAGCCTGCCCTGACACTTGCCGAATTCATGGCCTGGGAAAACAAGCAGCCCGACAAACATGAATTCGTGCATGGGGAAGTTTTTGCAATGGTGGGCGCGCGGCGTGTGCATGTGGCTGTGGCGGGGAATTGTTTCGCGCTACTCAAGCAACATCTCCGCGCCACGCCGTGCCGTGCTTTCGCGTCCGACATGAAACTGCAGGTCGCCACGAACATCTTTTACCCGGACGTATTGGTGAGTTGCGACCCCGGCGATCTGCAAGCCGACCTGAGCATGCAACATCCGCGCGCGATCATCGAAGTGCTGTCCGACAGCACCGCCGCCTACGACCGCGGCGAAAAATTCGCCGCCTACCGTCAGATCGCCAGCCTGCAGGAATACGCGCTGATCGATCCTGATCGCTTGAGCATAGAAGTATTCCGCCGCACGCCCGAAGGCGACTGGCTGCTGGCCGCAAGCGAAGCCGGACGGGGGCTGATACTGAAGACGCTGGATTTCATTGCGACGCCCGCGCAAGTGTTCGAGGACATTTCCGGCAGCGTCGAGCAGGCCTGACCTGTACTGCGCAGGATTTGCCTGCATCCGCATGGCCACATTGCAGCGATTTGGCTTCCTCCCGTCCGCGGAAGCGCAAGTTCGGGGCAGGGGCGTTCACGCCTGGCTTTGGGGCTGCCGGCATCCCGCCCGCGAACGAAGGCACCGGGCGGCAACCGCGCGGGCGAGACGCCCACGCCCCCAGGCAGGCGAGCACCGCGGCGGGCAGATATACGCCGACCTTGGGGGCGTGGGGGTCCCGCCCGCGGTTGCAGCCGCCGGGCGTCAATTCACGGGAGCGGCGCCGACGCCCCCGGCGCCGTCATGGATTCGAGGGCATGCCTGCGAGCCGAAATCGCAAACCGCCCAGAGGCTGATCCTGCACGCCTTGGGGCGCAACAAATTCGCAGGCCGCCCTCAACGGCCCTTGAACGAGGGCTTGCGCTTGTCCAGAAAAGCCGTGATGCCTTCGGTGAAATCGCCGGTGGCGGCGCAGCGCGCGAATGCCAGTGCTTCGGCCGAACTTTGTTCTGCCAGCGTGGAAGTTGCCGTGGACTGCAGCAGGCGCTTCATTTCGGCATAAGCCTGGCGTGGGCCGTTCGCCAGCCGCGCGGCAATTGCCGCCACCGCGGCGTCCAGGTCTGCGCCCGGCACGACGCGATTGACCAGCCCCAATTCGAGCGCCTGGGCAGCAGAAAGCCGCTCCGACAGCAGCAGCAGTTCGGCTGCCTTGCGGCTGCCCGCAATGCGCGGCAAAAACCAGGATTGCGCGCCATCCGGCGCCAGCGCGATCTGCGCATAGGCAGTCGTGAATACGGCGTCTTCGGCGGCGAGCGCCAGATCGCAAGCCAGCATGAGCGACAAGCCGAAACCCGCACAGGCGCCGCGCACCTTCGCGATCACCGGCTGTGGCGCGTTGCGCAGCGCGGCGATGGCCGGGTTGATCCACTGTTCTATCATGGCCCGGAAAGTTTCCAGCCGAGCCGCCGCGTCGAGGTGCAGGTGGGAATGAAATTCGCGTATGTCGCCGCCGGCCATGAAATGGCTGCCGGCGCCTTCGATCACGATCACATGCACCGATGGATCGGCAGTGGCCTGTTCCGCGGCGGCGCGCAGGCCCTGCATCATTTCGCTGGACAAGGCATTCAGTTGCGCCGGGCGATTAAGTTGCAGCGTGGCGACGCCCGCAGCAACGGAAATCCGGACGGTATCGTTCATGGCGGGGGCTCCTGGCGAAGTGCAATGAAAAAGCCGCGCTCACGGCGCGGCCTGAAATTATGCGCCACGCGCCCGCAGGCGCGTGGAAAGCTCAGAAACTTTGCGAATATTGCGCGCCCAGGATGATTACGTTGGCGCCGTTGTAGTCGCCACTAAGCAAACCTTTCGTTGCGGGGCTGCCCTGGTTATTGTTGATTGTCGGCTTGCGCATGAACAGATAGGCCAAGCCGAAATCGACCGCCCCGGGCATGCCGGCCGGCTTCCATTGGGCGCCTGCCGACAGCCAAAAGCGGTCGTTGTCGGGCAAACGTGACAGGCGATGCGTATCCCCAACGGGCGATTGGTCGTAAGCAAGCCCGAAACGGAATTTCCACGCCTGACTGTAGAGATAGTTGCCGCCGAAAGCAACGCGGACGGTATTGCGCCATTCCAGAACTTCGCGGGTTAGTAGCGGTCCGCTGGTGCGGTAAATTGCGAGTTCCTGCAGCTTCGACCAACCGGTCCATTGCAGGTCGCCGAGCATTTCCCACTTGTCGCTGAGCTTTTGCGCAACACTGATCGTAAAGCTGTCGGGTAACTTTACTTTTGCCTGGATGTCGCCATTCAGGGCGCCGCCGAATGCATCGAGTTTGAAATTGCCCTTCAGGTCGTACTTGACGGCAGAACGGTAAGCCAAACCCAGACGCATGTTTTGTGAAAGTTGGAAGATGGCGCCGAGGTTGTAACCCCAGGCATTGTCATCTCCCTCGATTTTTCCCGCCGCCTCAGCCGGGGCTCCGGTGACCACCTGATTTCGCAGATCGGCTTCCAGTCGCTGATAATTGATACCAAACCCGAACGCCATCCGTTCGTTGGGGCGGAACGAAATGGAAGGGTTTACATTGATTGTCTTGATTTCGGAGCGCGTAGCCTGAAAGCGGCCAACCCAGTCTTTGTCGTATTCGGTTTTCAGGCCGAAAGGAGCCCCCACTCCCACGCCCACGCTGATCTTGTCATTTATGGGCATGGCGAAATAAACGGCCGGCACGATATTCCAACTTCCGATGTCGCCGCCATTACCGCCGTATGGGAATGGACCCGGGGGCGCCAGTCCGAGCGTTGCAGGGCTACTGTTACCGGCATTGTGAAACGTTGCACTGGGCCGCACGAGATCGATGCTGCCCGCAAAATGCATTTTCCCTGCGGGAAGAAATGCCATACCTGCTGGATTCGAAAAAATCGTGCTGGCGTCTTCTGCAGATGCTGCCGTCCCGGCGAATGCATTGCCTATCCCGCTTGCGTTCTGTTCGAGCAATGCAAAGCCGGCCGCGCCGGCGCTGCCGGCAAAGCTGCCGGCGATCAGTGTGGGTAACAGACGGCGTGCCAAGTTCTGTACGGACATTTCGTTCTCCTCCAGGATTGAATCTTTATAGGCGCCGGCAGGGTGCGGAGCACGGCCGGCGCAACCGAGCCCCTTGTGGCAAATTTCAAACCAGTTTACGGCGCCGTGCAAGCGGAAGCTGCGCAAACGGCCCTGGTCGAGCGCGCCTCTTGGGGGTTTTTACGACTCCGGCGGCAGTTCGCGCTTGCTGCCGTCGGCGTTCAGGGCGACGTAAGTCAGCGTGGCTTCGGTGACTTTCACGACCTCCTTGCAGTCCGGCCCGCGTTCGGCGAACACCTGGACGTCCACAGTGATCGACGTGCGGCCCACCTTCACCACTTCGGCGAAAAAGCTCACCAGGTCACCCACTGCCACCGGTTGTTTGAACAGGAAGGAATTGACCGCCACGGAGGCGACGCGCCCTTGCGCACGGCGTACCGCCGGGATCGAGCCGGCGACATCGACCTGGGCCATGATCCAGCCACCGAAAATGTCGCCGTGCGGATTGGTGTCCGCCGGCATGGGAACGACGCGCAGTGCGGGGTCCAGCGCGGGCAAATTGCATTGGCTCATGGGGGTTCCTTGGTTGGTATTGGTGCGGTGCGGTAAGGTAAATGTCGGCAGACTGCTTGCGCCGGCGCAGTCAGCTACGGTGGCATGCGTTTGCAATCCCGAAATCAGCCAGACGGCATGATTCCATCGAGTTGCGCGCATTGCGTCCGCGGCCTCTGACCGGTGCAATCATGCGATGCAGTGTCAGCCCGGCCGCGTGTTGCCGGCAATCGGAGCGCCGGCGGCCGCGGCGATGATGTTGCGCATATTACCCTTGCGCCCGTCGGCGTGGTGCGCGCGTCACATGCTGGTTCAGGCTGCCGCCGCTCCTGCTGCATCGCCGCAACACTGCCGTCATGATCTGCCGCCCGGCTGTTCCGGATACCAGCCAGCTTACCGTGTTTGCCTGCCACGTATCGATTTATTAGCCTTGTGTTACGCCGGCTTTGCCGGCGCCAGCCGGGCCGGGTATCGCAGAGGAGAGTGCGCGGCCCACATGTCGCGCGCGCGGCATGTCCTGAAAATCAAAAGGAGGAGTTCGCATGTCTACCGAAACCGCCGGCGGCAAAAAGGCGTTGCCGAACTGGTCGCGCGCTTTCTGATTGCGCGCGGCGTCGATCGCATTAATGGCATCCAGGGCGGCCATATCCAGCCCATCTGGGACTGGTTGGGCCGCCTGCGGGTGCGCATCATCCTACATTCCTCAGTTGGACGCGCCTGAGGGTGCGGCGGGCGCGTTGCCTGCCTAGGCGCGACGAGGCGGCAGGGCCGCCCCCTGCAACGAGGAGCAACAACGGCAGGCGGCGCGCCCGTCGTGCCATCGGGTGCGTAG
>JAEUNM010000013.1 GCA_016791105.1 Rhodocyclaceae bacterium
CGGCGGCGGTGGCGGCAAGGGCGAAGCCGACATCGACAGACTCTCCGTGATCATCAAGACCTTCAACGACCTGTTTGGCAACATCGACTGGAAGGACGAAGACAAGATCCGCAAAGTCATCGCCGAAGAGATTCCTGCGCGCGTTGCTCAGGACAAGGCATACCAGAACGCACAGGCAAACTCGGACAAGCAGAACGCCAAGCTGGAGCACGACAAGGCGCTCAACCGCGTAGTTTTGGAGCTGCTGTCCGACCACACCGAGCTGTTCAAGCAGTTCAGCGATAACCCCAATTTCAAGCGCTGGCTGACGGACACCGTGTTCGATGCGACCTACCAGCCAGGTGCCGTGCCGCCAAAGGCACCGCCGCAGGTCGGGAGGTGAGAATGCCACCGGTAGGGAGGCGTAGATGAGCGAAGCACCAGGTTCCGATCAGGCGCTGATTTCAGCTTTGTCCCGCGCGGCTGCGCGAATCGAGGAAGACGCGACCTATTCCAGCAAAAGCCACTTCAATGCAGAGGATACGTGGGTTCGCCGCCACTATTTGCAGGGGGTTCCTGCGGCGGCTCTTGCTGCAATCGCTGGAGTCCGAACGCGCCGCAAGTGGTCGACGTACTGGGCACCTGGATGGTGTCGATACTTGACGGACAGCGGCGCTACGCGCATATAGCGGGGCTACGCGGGGATGAGGTTGCGCTGCAAATTCTGGGAATCAAAATGGTGCTTGGTGACGATAGACTACGGAGTTGGTTACCTACGGAATTCGTGGCGAGTGCGTACTTCGGTACGACAACGCGATCGGAAAAGGCGATCATCGCCATGTGGGTGAAATTGAAACCAGGTACGCCTTCACGACGCCCGAACAATTGATTGCCGATTTCCAACAAGACATCGACAGGTGGAACCATGAAAACCGTGACGTTTGATGTCCGCCCGCCCGCGCCAGCGATGGCGGATTTCGCGCAGGCCTGGAACACCGGCAAGCCGCAAGGTTCCGCCCGAATTAGCTTTGCCACCCCGGAATTGCTCTGGAAGGCTCTAACGGAGAAGCGGTGGGCGCTGCTGAAGGCAATGTGCGGGGCCGGGCCAATGTCGATTCGCGAAGCTGCCCGTCGCGTTGGCCGCGACGTGAAGGCGGTTCACGGCGACGTGACCGGCCTGCTGAATATTGGCGTGCTTGTCCGCACCGAAAACGGCCAGATCGTGTTTCCTTTCGATGCCGTGAAAGTCGAGTTTCTGTTGCGTGCCGCATAGCGCGCCCGGTACCCGAAGGCCGGGTTGCCATGGCGCCCGGGCCGGAACCTGAACCGGGCGTATCGGTGCCCGATGCGTCCAGCCCCCGTCAGGCGCGGTAGCTCTCCAGGATGTGTATGTAATTGGCGCGGTCGAATGCGGCCGGGTTGGCGAGTGTGAGCTGCGCCAGTTCGCCGCGGAAATCGCCTACCGATTCGAAGCCGCGTTCTTCCATCCATTGCAGCAGGCCGTTGCGCAGTACGCCCAGGTGGCCGATGCCGTGGCGCAAGAGGGCGGCCGTGGTCATTACCACGTCGGCGCCGGCGAGCAGGTATTTGATTACTTCGCGTGCGCTGTCCACGCCGCCCGAGGCGGCAATGGAGGCGGACAGGCGGCCGTATAGCGCGGCGATCCAGGTGAGCGGCAGGCGGATGTCGGCCGGCGAAGACAGTTCCAGGCTTCTTGCCACTTCCAGGCGGTCGATGTCGAAATCCGGCTGGTAGAAGCGGTTGAACAGCACCAGAGCGTCGGCACCGGCTTCGGTCAGGGCGTGCGCGACGTGGCCAACGGAACTGAAGTAGGGCGATAGTTTGACCGCCACGGGCAGCGACACCGCGCGTTTGACGGCCGCCAGCACGTCGACGTAGCGCTGTTCGACGGCACGCCCGTCCTCGTCCGGGCTGGCCACGTAATACACGTTCAGTTCCAGCGCGGCGGCGCCGGCCTGTTCGATCTGGCGCGCGTAGTCGGTCCAGCCTTCCGCGCTCACGCCGTTCAGGCTGGCGATGACGGGAATATCCACTGCCGCGCGGGCGCGCCGTATCAGTTCCAGATAGCCTTCCGGGCCCATGCTATAGCTGTCCGCCGCCGGCAGGTAGCCGGCCGATTCGGCGTGGCTGTCGGATACGGCGTTGAGATAGTGTTCGAAGGCCGCGTTGTCGCGCTCTATCTGTTCCTCGAACAGGGAAAACAGCACCACCGCGGCCGCGCCGGCGTCTTCCATGTGGCGCAGGCGGCCGATGTCGGCCGACAGCGGACTGGCCGATGCGACGATGGGGTGGGCAAGTTTCAATCCCATGTAGTTGGTGTCGAGTTTCATGCTGCCTCCCTACGGTTTGCTTGCTATGGGTTCATGTCATGCGCGCGGCGCCGCTCAGCTTGCGGCGTCCGGGCTGAACTGGCTGCCGTCGCGCGTCGCCATCTGTTCGTAGACGCCCCATTTCTGGTTCACCACTTCCTGCGCCGCGGCCAGCATGCGCGCCGCGCTCGTGGGGTTGGAACGTGCCAGCATGGTGTAGCGCAATTCGCGGTACAGATAATCCTTGAGCGGCACGCTGGGGCGCAGGCTGTCGAGCGCGAACGGATTCATGCCGCGCTTGCGCAGCCAGGGGTTGAAGCGCATGAGCGGCCAGTGTCCGCTTTTGACCGCCAGTTGTTGCTGTTCCAGGCCGTCTTTCATGTCTATGCCGTGGGCGATGCAGTGGCTGTAACAAAGGATGAGGGATGGCCCCGGATAGGCCTCGGCTTCGCGCATGGCCAGCAGGGCCTGCTGCGGGTTGGCGCCGAAAGCGACGCGCGCCACATACACGTTGCCGTAGGCGATGGCCTGTAGCGCCAAATCCTTTTTTGCCAGCGGCTTGCCGCCGGCGGCGAATTTGGCCACCGCGCCGAGCGGGGTGGATTTGGAGGCCTGACCGCCGGTGTTGGAATACACCTCCGTATCGAGCACCAGCACATTGACGTCGCGCCCGCTCGCCAGCACGTGATCCAGTCCGGCCGAACCTATGTCGTAAGCCCAGCCGTCGCCGCCCACCAGCCATACGCTGCGCCGCACGAGTTGATCCGCCACGGCTAGAAAGTCCGCTGCCAAAGCGTTCTGGCTGGCGCGCGCGGTACATTTGAGTTGCGCCACGCGGGCGCGCTGGGTGCGCAATTCGGATTCGGTCTGTTGCGGCGCGGCCAAAGTTTCGCGCACCAGTTCGGCGCCCAGTTCGCCGGCCAATTGTTCCGCCAGTTGCCGCGACAGACCCAGTTGATGGTCGGCGGCGAGGCGGAAACCGTAGCCGAATTCGGCGTTGTCTTCGAACAGGGAATTCGACCAGGCCGGCCCGCGCCCTTCGTGGTTGGTGGTCCACGGCGTGGTGGGCAGGTTGCCGCCATAAATGCTGGAACAGCCGGTCGCGTTGGCCACCAGCAGGCGGTCGCCGAACAGTTGCGACAGCAATTTGAGATAGGGCGTTTCGCCGCAGCCGCTGCAGGCGCCCGGAAATTCGAACAGGGGTTGCAGGAATTGAGTGCCGCGCACGGATGAAAAATCCACGCGCGAGCGGTCGTTTACCGGCAGAGTTTCGAAAAACTCGCGCTCGGCGCGGGCTTTCTGGATGAGCGGCGCCTTGGGCCGCATGTTGAGTGCGCGTACGCCGGCCTTGCGCAAGCTGCGCGCCGGGCAGGTGGTGACGCACAGGCCGCAGCCGGTGCAGTCGTCGGCATACACCTGCAGCGTATAGCGCAGGTCCGGAAAGCCGCGCGCCGACAGCGGCGCGGACGGAAATTCGGGCGGCGCCTGGAACAGCCGGCCGGCTTCATAAAAGCGCGCGCGTATCACGCTGTGCGGACACACGAAGGCGCAGCGGCCGCACTGTATGCACAGTTCCGGTTCCCAGACGGGCACGCTGTCGGACAGATTGCGCTTTTCCCATACCGAGGTGCCGGTCGGCCAGGTGCCGTCGGCGGGAATTGCGCTTACCGGCAGTTCGTCGCCGCGCCCGGCGATCATGATGGCGCTGATTTTCTGCACGAAAGGCGGGGCGTTGGGCGGCACTGCCGGTGCGGCTTCGCGCTGGGTGCTCACGGCCGCCGGCAGCGGCACTTCGAATAGATGCTCCAGCGTGTAATCGACCGCTGCGTAATTGCGCTTCACCACTGCTTCGCCCTTTTTCGCATAGCTGTGGGCAATGCCGTCCTTGATGCGGGCGATGGCAGCCTCCCGCGGCAGCACGCCGGACAGGGCGAAAAAGCAGGTCTGCATGATGGTATTGACGCGCCGCCCCATGCCGCTTTCAGTCGCCACACGTGCCGCGTCTATCGTGTAGACGCGCAGGCGCTTGGCCAGTATGTCGGCCTGCAAATGGCGCGGCAACTCGTCCCACAATTGGTCCGGCGCGTGCGGGCTGTTGATGAGCAGGGTGGCGCCCGGCGCGGCGCGCGCGGTGAGATCGGGCCGCTCGCAGAAGGCGAACTGGTGACAGCCGATGAAACCAGCCTGGCGTATCAGATAGGGCGCGCGTATGGGGCGCGGCCCGAAGCGCAGATGCGATTCGGTTTGCGAGCCGGATTTTTTCGAGTCATAGACGAAGTAGGCCTGGGCATGGAGCGCCGGGTCTTCGCCTATGATTTTGATGCTGTTTTTGTTGGCGCCCACGGTGCCGTCGGCGCCCAGCCCGAAAAATACCGCGCGTACCACGTCCGGCGCTTCGAGGTCGAAGTTCTCGTCCACGGGCAGACTGGTTTGGGCCACGTCGTCGCGTATGCCCACGGTGAAATGCCGCCGCGGCTGTGCCACATGGAGTTCGGCGAATATGGCGCGCACCATGGCCGGCGTAAATTCTTTCGACCCCAGTCCATAGCGCCCGCCCAGCACGCGCGGCATGCGCTCGCGGGTGCCGGCCGCGACGGCTTCGGACAGGCAGATGAGCACGTCGCGGTAGAGCGGTTCGCCCTGCGCGCCGGGCTCCTTGCAGCGATCCAGCACGGCGATGGACTGTACCGATTGCGGCAGCGCGGCGAGGAAGTGCGGCGCCGAAAACGGCAGCGCGAGCCGCACCTGTATGACACCGCAGCGGCCGTCGCGCGCATTGAGCCAATCCACCGTGGCGGCGACGGTATCGGCTGCCGAGCCCATGACCACGATTACCTGCTTCGCGTCGGGGTGGCCGTGATAATCGAACAGCGCATAGCGGCGCCCGGTAAGCTGCGCAAAGCGCTGCATGGTGTCCGACACGATGCCCGGCAGCGCCGCGTAATACGGATTGACCGTTTCGCGGCCCTGGAAATACACGTCGGGGTTTTGCGCCGTGCCGCGCATGCTGGGCTGGTCGGGATTCAGCGCGCGTGCGCGGTGGGCGCGCACCAGCGCGTCATCCACCAGGGCGCGCAAATGCGATGGCTGCAGCAGTTCGATCTTGTTGATTTCGTGCGAAGTGCGAAAGCCGTCGAAAAAATGCAGGAAAGGCACGCGCGCAGCCAGCGTGGCGGCCTGCGCGATGAGCGCCATGTCCTGCGCTTCCTGCACGCCGCCCGAGGCGAGCTGGGCAAAGCCGGTCGGCCGTACCGCCGCCACGTCGCCGTGGTCGCCGAATATGCACAGGCCCTGCGCTGCGATGGCGCGTGCGGCGACGTGAAATACCGTGGCGGTGAGCTCGCCGGCTATTTTGTACATGTTCGGCAGCATGAGCAGCAGGCCCTGCGATGCCGTAAACGTGGTGGTCAGGGCGCCGGCCTGCAGCGCGCCATGCACGGTGCCGGCGGCGCCGCCTTCGCTCTGCATTTCCGCCACGATGGGCACCCGGCCCCATAGATTGGGGCGTCCTTCCGTGGCCCACTGGTCGGCCAGTTCGGCCATGCTGGATGACGGCGTGATCGGATAGATGGCGCACACTTCATTCAACTGGTAGGCGACGCGGGCGACCGCCTCGTTGCCGTCCAGCACGGCCATGAGCGGGGCGTTCATGGCAGTTCTCGCGTGGCGGGTTCGGCCGCTACCGGCTCCGCTTCCATTTCGATGGCATGGCAGGGGCATTGCTCGTAACAGGCCGCGCAGCCCGTGCAGCGCGCGTAGTCGATGTCATAGCGGCGGCCCGGACCGAGCTTCTGAATGGCGCCTTCGGGACAGGCGGCATAACAGCCGTCGCACTCGAAACAATTGCCGCAGGAAAAGCAGCGCCCGGCTTCGAAGCGGGCTTCGTCCGCATTCAGGCTGGCGACGATTTCGGCAAAGCCATGCATGCGATGCGTCGGGTCCAGCAGGTGCTCGCGCGTGCGCGCGGTTTCCGCCAGGTACCACACATGCAGGCGTTCCGCGCCCACCGTGTCGCGCGCCGGTGCGCGCTCGTAGCGGGCGCCGGCCAGCCAGGCGTCGATGCAGCGCGCGGCGTGCTTGCCGTGGCCCACCGCCACCGTGACGGTGCGCTCGGAAGGCACCATGTCGCCACCGGCAAAGATGCCCGGATAGCCGGTCATCATGTTGGCGTCCACCTCCACCGTGCCGTCGGCCTTGATGCGCATGCCCGGCAGGTGCTGCAGGAGCGCGCTGTCTATGTCCTGGCCCAGCGCCAGGATGAGCGTGTCGGCGGCCAGATTTTCGATGCGGCCGGTGGGCTGGGCGCGGCCCTCGGCGTCCAGTTGCATCACCTCGACCTGCAGGCTGTCCGCGGCGATGTCGCGTATGCTGCGCAGCCAGTGGATTTTGATGCCTTCCGCAAGCGCCTCGTCGGCTTCGAAGGCGTGTGCGGGCATGTGCTCGCGGTCACGCCGGTAAATGATGAGCGCTTCTTCGGCGCCCAGCCGGCGCGCCGTGCGGGCCGCATCCATGGCGGTATTGCCGCCGCCGTAAATGGCTACCCGGCGCCCGATTTGCGGCGGCGCGGCGAGGCCCACGTCGCGCAAAAAGCTCACCGCGTCGAGTACGCGCGCGCAGTCGCGTGCCGGAATGTCGGCGCGCCGCGAAATATGTGCGCCGATGGCGATGAATGCGGCATTGAAGCCACCATGCCGCATGTCCGCCAGCACGTCCTCGACCTTCTGATTCAGCACGATGTTGATGCCGGCCTGTTC
This sequence comes from Rhodocyclaceae bacterium, assembly GCA_016791105.1. Taxonomy (GTDB): domain Bacteria; phylum Pseudomonadota; class Gammaproteobacteria; order Burkholderiales; family Rhodocyclaceae; genus JAEUNM01. Next base: position 7,064 of record JAEUNM010000013.1, read on the forward strand.
GAGGCGGTGGATTTCCGCCTGCAGCACATCGCGCGGCAACCGATAGGCGGGAATGCCGAAATGCAGCATGCCGCCGGCGAGCGGCCCGGCGTCGCGAATTTCCACCTCGTGGCCGCGCCGCTTAAGTTGCCAGGCGCAGGACAGGCCACTCGGGCCGGCGCCTACCACTAGCACCTTTTTGCCGCTTGGCGCGGCGTCCTGCGGCAACTGCCAGCCCTGGGCGATGGCCAGGTCGCCCAGAAAACGTTCGACTGCGTGTATGGAAACCGCGCTATCCACGCTGGTGCGATTGCAGGCGGATTCGCAGGGGTGGTAACAAACCCGGCCATGTACGGCCGGCAGCGGGTTGTCGCGCACCAGGGTGCGCCACGCCGCCTCGTAGCGGCCGGCCTGCGCGTCGGCCAGCCAGGCCTGGATGTTTTCGCCGGCCGGACAGGCATGGTTGCAGGGCGGCAACTGGTTACGGTAAATCGGCCGGCGGCTGCGTACCGGCCCCGTTCCATGCCAAACCGCCAGATCGGGCGGAACCGTCTTGTCTTTGGCGTGCGTGACCATGGTCCGAATTCCTGCGTGCAATACGTCGATACCGCTGGGCTGGTCCCGACTGCGTCGGCGGAGCATCGATACCTTGCAGGTGCGCGGGCCGGGTGATGCCCCCCGCATTGCACGCAGATCGGCCCGTGGCGCGGCGCTGCGCGCATGCGGGGGTGCTTGTGTCAATTATTTCGCCAAGCGGAAGCGGTGGCTTTGACTTGTGTCAGCTTGCTGCCGTAAAGGCTTGCGCAATGTCATGGCGGCAGCATCGCCGCCGCAGCGTTGCGCGTACACCTGCTGCGCAGGCGACGCTGGCGGGATGCCTAGAGGCGGCCGGAACTATTGCCGAGCATTTCGTGCACGTCGTGCGTCATGACGGCGAGAAATGCCGCCAGGCCCAGGTAATAGGCGGCGTAGGTGAATCGTGTTTCGGCGCTGGCGGCGTAATAGGCGGCGGTCTGCGGGTCGTTGGGATCGTGGCGCCAGGCTTTCACGACCTGCGGCGCGGCAAGGATGGCCATCAGGATGAGCATGGGGCTGGGGCGCCAGAAAAACAGGCCGATCAGGAGCGGCACGCCCAGCAGCCAGATGCGCGGCGAAATGACTGCCGTGATGCGTCCGCCATCGAAAGGCGAAAGCGGAATCAGGTTGAACAGGTTCAGGAAAAAGCCGGAATAGGCGATGGCCAGCAAGAGGTCGCTGGCGCGGTCGCGCGCCAGAAAATACACCGCCAGTGCCCCCAGCGTTCCGACCAGAGGCCCGGCCAGACCGACATAAGCTTCGGTTTCGGCATCGTGCGGCAGTGCCTTCAGTTCTATCCAGGCGCCCACGAAGGGAATGAAAGTGGGCGCGCCCACCGGCAGGCCGCGCTGGCGCGCGGCCAGGTAGTGGCCCATTTCATGCACGAACAGCAAAGCCACGAACCCCACCGCGTAGCGCCAGCCCCAGATCAGCGCATAGACGCCGATGGACAACAGCATGGTGCCGCCCGTGGACAGCACCTTGCCGAATTTGAGGAAGGAAAACAGCAGAATCAGCAGTTTCATGGCCGGCTTGCCGTACTTGGCTCAGGCGCTATCGTTCTTGCGTCCGAAGAACTTTTTCAACCCGGCACCTGCTCCGACCAGGGCCAGTAGTGCAATTTTCCAGAACTTCGCGATCATCAGGCCGGCCATCGCGAACAGCCCGAGCTTTTTCGCCGCCACGCCGGCTACCAGTGCCGCCAGACCGTATTCGGCTACCTTGTCGGTGGATGCGTTGAAATCCGCGTAACGCTTGCCGTCGTTGTAGTCCAGCGCAGCCAGCAAGGCCTTGGCGACCGGCTTGTCGCCATTGATCTTGGCTTCGTCGGTAATCAGATTCAGGCTGATGTAACCATCGCGGCCCAGCGCATAGGTGTTGTAATTGACGCCCTGCGGGCCGCCGCTCTGGCCCTTGTGGCGGGAACTGGCGGACCACACCAGGCGGTGCGTGGCAGATTCATAGGCCGGCGCTTCTATCCAGCCCAGCACTTCCAGTTCGGGAAAGCCGCGTTCGCGCCGCTCCTGGTTGCCCGCTTCGGTACCTTCCTTGAGCGAATCGAGCAATTCCTTGGAATTCCAGTCGCGTGCGTCGTCGTCCTTGATGTAGCCGGATTTTTCGAAGCGGGCGACCACCATCCATTCGCCGTCGCCGGTGGGCAATATGAGCCCTATCAGGTCCGGGCCGGGGTGATTGCCCATCGCGCGCAGCAGCGCGGCGGCCTGTTGCGATGGAATATATACGTGGCCCGCGGGCAGTTTGAGCACGGCCTGGTCGATGAGCTTGATGTCCACCGGGCCGTGTTGCGCGACCGGCTTGGCGGCTTCGAACGCCGCGTTGATTTCGGCCTGGATGCGCGCGCTGGCGTCGCCATCGGCACTCAGGGCGGCCATCGGGGCGGCGATCAGGCCTAGCAGTACGAAGAGGAAACTAAATAAACGCTGTTTCGAGTTATTCATGGTGAGCAGGAACAGAAATGTGAGCGGTAAATGGGTTGCTGTGCGATCTGCAAAGCAGAATTCTGGCCGCCAGCCTGGACAGCGTCGCGGCCATTTGTTGAGTATCGAATGAATTTGCCGCAGGTTTAGTCGCGTGTGCACGCCGCGTTTGCACTGCACCGCGGCGGCCTCAGAGCGTAGCAGTCTGCTCGAACTCCTGCAAGGCGGCGTCGACCTCGGCGCTGGCCGCATCGACACGTTCCACGCGCGCACCGCGCGGACCGTGACCGGCCCAGGCTTGCAGGGCATCGAGCGCGGCGCTCGAGCCGCAGGCATAGCATTCCACGCTGCCGTCGCGGCGGTTGCGCACCCAACCGGCGAGCCCCAGGCGGCGTGCCTCTGCACACATGGACCAGCGGAATCCGACGCCTTGCACGAGGCCATGAATGCGCAGTTGGCGTGCTTCCATGCTCATTGTGGATACTCCCGGTTTGCGCGCCGGCACAAGCCGCGCGGCACATTTCAGGCCGGCGGCCTGCCTTCGTCGCGCTGATCTGGTTCGTTGCCCTGTGCGGCGAAATTGCGCAATAGGCCCATCGCCGCGCCCAGCATGATGGCGGTGCCGGCCACCAGCATGATGACGGCTTCGACCGTGCTGGCCGGGTGTCCTTTCAGAAAGCGCACGCCATGCACCAGAAACATGAGCGCGGCACTGCACAGCGTGAGGCCGGTTACGTCGAGCGCAATCAGCACCAGGATGGGTAGCGTGATGCGAAAGGGTCGGCGTCGGCGTCGCAGCATGTCGGGTTGGTCGCTAGCAAGGAGGCGGCATGCAGCGGATGGCGTCGCCCGCAGCCTGCCGCGTCAGATTCCGATGTTTTAGCGCACGCGCATGCCGGGTGTTGCCCCGGCATCGGGCGCAAGCAGGAACAGCCCGGTATTTTGCTCACCGCCGCCCGAGGCGGCGAGCACCATGCCTTCGGACAGACCGAATTTCATTTTGCGCGGCGCCAGATTGGCCACCATGATTGTCAGGCGGCCGACCAGATCGGCCGGCGCATAGGCCGATTTGATGCCCGCGAACACCGTGCGCGGCGCGCCGCTGCCCAGATCGAGCGTGAGCTTGAGCAATTTTGCGGCGCCTTCCACCTGTTCCGCATTGACGATGCGCGCCACGCGCAAATCGATTTTGGCGAAGTCTTCGATGCCGATTTGCGGCGCGATGTCTTCCACCTGCACCGGAGCCGGCTCCGGCGCCGCGGCTGCGGCGGGCGCGAGCGACTCCATGTTGGCGGCGATCAGCGCGTCGATCTGTTTGCGCTCCACGCGGGTCATCAAATGTTTGTATTCCTTGATGGCGTGTCCGGCCGGCAGCAGGCGTTCGGCGTCCTGCCAGAGCAGGTCGCCAAGACCGTAAAACTGTTCCACGGCAGCCGCCAGGGCCGGCAGCACCGGCTTCAGGAATACCGTCAGGTGCAGGAACAGGTTCAGCGCCGTGCTGCACACCTCGTGCAGGCGCGCCTCGTTGCCGGGCTGTTTGGCCAGTTCCCAGGGCTTGTTGTCATTCACGTAGAGGTTGGCGAAATCGGCATAGCGCATGATTTCGCGCAGCGCGCGCGCGAAATCGCGCGCGTCGTAGGCGTCCGCGACGGCTTGCGCGAGGCCGGCGCCGGGCCAGCCGGGCAGGTCCGCCAGCGCGGCGCTGGAGCCCAGACGGCCATCGCAGCGCGTGGTGATGACGCCGGCCGAGCGGCTGGAGATATTGATCTATATGCCGACCAGGTCGCTATTGACGCGCGCAATGAAGTCGTCGAAATTCAGATCGACGTCTTCCATGCTGCCGTTCAGTTTGGCGGCGTAGTAATAGCGCAGCCATTCCGGGTTGAGCCCCAGTTTGAGCCAGCTTTCGGCGGTGATGAAGGTGCCGCGCGATTTCGACATTTTCGCGCCATCGACCGTCAGGAAGCCGTGCGCGGCGATGCGGGTGGGCACGCGGTAGCCGGCGTGGTGCAGCATGGCCGGCCAGAACAGCGCATGGAAATACAGAATGTCCTTGCCGATGAAATGGACCATTTCGGTGCCAGCCGCGGCGGCGGCGCCGGCTTCCGTGAAGGCGGCCAGGTCGATGCCGTTGCCGGCGGCCGCGCTGCGCGCGGCGAGGTTGCCGAAACTGCCGAAATAGCCTATCGGCGCGTCCAGCCACACATAAAAGTACTTGCCCGGCGCGCCCGGAATTTCAAAACCGAAATAGGGCGCGTCGCGCGAAATATCCCAGTCGCTCAGTTTGGTTTCGCCTTCTTCGCCCAGCCATTCCTGCATCTTGTTGGCGGCTTCGGGCTGCAGCGCGCCCGAACTGCGCGTGTAGCGGCGCAGAAAATCCTGGCAACGCGGATCGGACAGGCGGAAAAAGTAGTGCCGCGAAGGGCGTAGTACGGGCGTGGCGCCGGAAATCGCCGAATAGGGGTTTTTCAGCTCGGCCGGGGTATAGGCGGCGCCGCATACTTCGCAATTGTCGCCGTACTGATCTTTCGCGCCGCACTTGGGGCACTCGCCCTTGATGTAGCGGTCGGGCAGGAATAACTGTTTCTGCGGGTCGAAATATTGTTCGATGTCGCGCGCTTCGATCAGCCCGGCAGCCTGCAGCTTGGTGTAGATGTCCTCGCAGTAGGCGCGGTTTTCCGGCGTGTGCGTGCTGTGGTAATTGTCGAACTGCACGCCAAATCCTGAGAAATCGCGCCGGTGTTCGTCCCATACGCGGGCGATCAGCGCTTCCGGCGTAATGCCTTCCTTTTCGGCGCGCAGCATGACCGGCGTGCCGTGGGTGTCATCCGCGCAAACGTACCAGCATTCGTGGCCGCGCATTTTCTGGAAGCGCACCCAGATGTCGGTCTGTATGTATTCGACCAGATGGCCCAGGTGGATGGCGCCATTGGCATAGGGCAGGGCGCTGGTGACAAGTATGCGGCGACGGCCGCTGGGGGACGTATTCATGGACTACCTCGAACGGACCGGGCATTGTAACAAAGCTCTGACTGGCCCCGGCCGAGCTACAATGTGAGGCTTCCCTTACGGATTCTGCATCAGGAGCATTCAACATGGCGGTGACCGAACAACAAGTACAGGCCGCGCTCAAGGAAGTCATCGATCCCAATACCGGCAGGGATTTGACCAGCTCCCGCGCGGTGCGCAACGTGCGCATAGACGGCGCGGACATTGCGCTCGACGTGGAACTTGGTTACCCCGCCAAAAGCCAGATCGACCCGATACGCCGCATGGTGATCCAGAGCCTGAAGGCGCTGCCCGGTGCCGGCAACGTGAGCGCCAACGTGTATCAGAAAATCGTTGCGCATTCGGTGCAGCGCGGCGTGAAACGGGTGCCGGGCGTCAAGAACATCATTGCGATTGCGTCCGGCAAGGGCGGCGTGGGCAAAAGCACCACCGCCGTCAATGTCGCGCTGGCGATGGCGGCCGAAGGCGCGCGGGTGGGCATACTCGATGCCGATATTTACGGGCCGTCGCAGCCGCAAATGTTGGGCATTACGGGCCGTCCCAACGCCACTGACGAGAAAACCCTGGAGCCCATGGAAGCCTGGGGCGTGCAGGCGATGTCCATCGGTTTTCTGATCGACGTGGATACGCCCATGGTGTGGCGCGGGCCCATGGTTACCTCGGCGCTCGAACAATTGCTGAACGACACCGGCTGGAACGACCTGGATTACCTCATCGTCGATATGCCGCCCGGCACCGGCGACATCCAGCTCACGCTGTCGCAAAAGGTGCCCGTGACGGGTGCCGTGATCGTCACCACGCCGCAGGACATCGCGCTGCTCGACGCCCGCAAGGGCCTGAAAATGTTCGAGAAGGTGGGTATTCCGATATTGGGTATCGTGGAAAACATGAGCGTTCACATCTGCCCGAACTGCGGCCACGAAAGCCATATTTTCGGTTCCGGCGGTGCCGCCCGCATGGGTGCCGATTATGAAGTCGAGGTGCTGGGGCATTTGCCGCTCGACCTGGCCATACGCGAACAGGCCGATTCGGGCCACCCGACCGTGGTGGCCGATCCGGACGGGCGCGTGGCCGCCATTTACCGCGAAATTGCGCGCCTCATCGGCGTCAAGGTGGCCGAAAAGGCGCGCGACATGAGTGCGCGCTTTCCCAGCATCGTGGTGCAGAACACCTGATCCGGTTGCGCCGCGCTAGCGGCTGAGCTGTCACGAAAAAGGCCGCGCTCGTAAGGGCGCGGCCTATTCATTTGCGGCGCCCTGGCGGACGCCGCAAGCTCACAGGGTTCAGGCGTGTTTCCAGTGGAACCAGGATTTCCAGCGCCCGCGCTTGGCATTGCCGGACGCGGCTTTGTAATCCCGCGCGATGCGGGCGATGGCCTCGGTGCGGACGTTGTCGGCTTTCACGCCGGGTGGCGTGGACGCTGTTTCGACGATGCGCATGCGCTTTTCGTCGGCGCTCATGCCCATCACGCGGTACAGCACGGCCAGATGGCTGGCCGCGCAGCGCGCTGCTTCCAGCGTCAGTTTGGGCGACTCCAGCGCGCGCAGGAAATATTCCGCCGCACGCGCGACGTCGCCGCGCGCATAGGCGGCCTGTCCGCGGAAACTCCAGGCACCGGATTCGTAACTGTCGGTCAGGCCCTTTTCTAGTGCCTGCGCGAACAGGGTGTCGGCGTGCGCACAGTCCTGCTGGTGCAGCGAAGCCAGCGCCAGATGAAAGTCATCCGCGCCCGGCCCGCCATCGGAGCCGATGTTGCTGAAAGTTTTGCGCACGTGGATGTCGCCCGAACGCGGAATTGGCGCAAAGCTCATTTCGTGGCCGGCAGCAAGCGCGTATAGCTGCGGCGATTCGCGTTTTTCGTAAATTTTGAGCGTGGCCTCTTCGGGCATGATGTTGGAGCGCTCGGTGAGCATGCCGCGCGCCAGCAGCAGTATGCCCAGTATCACGGTTACGCCCATCACGCCGGTGACCAACCAGAATTTGAGGTTCTCCGCACGGTGGGCGGGGTGGTCCTGAACGGCCTTGCGCACCGCTTCGTTATCCGGCGTGAGCGCATTGTTGTTGATCGGTACGATGCGGCCGGGGACTTCCAACACCAGTTTTTCCGGCACCGTGCCTTCGGTTTCGAATATGAGGCACAGGCGCAACTGGCGCGCGTTGGTCATGAATAGCGGGGGCGCGTCGGCCTCGTCGCGATCGAGCTGCAGCGCGCCGCCCCCCTCCAGATCGACGTGCATCGAACTGCCCATGGGCAGGCGCGTGGACATGTAGGTGCACAGTTTGGTCGGTGTTTCGCTGCCCACCGCAACGGCGGTTTCGCGCCACAACCGGCCGCGTTCGTCCACGCTCGAAATCGCGATATCGGACATTTTGAAGGGGCCGAATACGGAACCTTCTTCTATCGCCAGGGTGCCGCGGACTTCGACCAAATCCTTGCCCGGCGGGGCGTTGTGGTCGAACGGGGTGCCGCGGTCGAATTCCTTGTACGACTTGACTGCCGTGACCTGGGTGTTGTCCAGCAGCCAGCGCGCCTGCGCCCACGCACTGGCCTGACCCAGCGTGACGCAGATGGCGAACCAGGCCAGCAATTGCAGGCTGCGCCGCCAGGCTGAAACTTGGGGATGAAAGTGCGTTCTCATGTCGGTCTTTTCGCTTAGTAAATCAAAAACATATTTGGTGCGGCGTGGCGCCGTCGGTGCGGCCGCGCTGCGTGGCGTGAAACCTGCGCCCAGGCAACTGTGTACAATCCGCCGGCTCCGGCTTACCGGCATTCCGGCCGCCCGCTCGGGCGGCGCTGAAATTTTTCATTTTGAGCCACCATGTCCCTGCATCCCCAATCAATTGCCTTTCTGGAGATGATCCATCGCCCTGGCGCACGCCCCTTCCACGAACTGGGGGTGGCCGAAGCACGGCGTGAATCACGCAAGCTGTACTTCGCATTTCGGCAACCGCGGCGCGAAACTGTAATGCTGCGCGACCTTGTAATCGATCGCCCCGGCGCGCCCATGGACGCGCGCCTGTATCGTCCGGACGAACTTGCCGGCACACTGCCGGTGCTGCTGTTTTTTCACGGCGGCGGCTGGACCGTCGGCGATCTGGACTGCTATGACAGCACCTGCAGCGAACTGGCGCACCAGGCCGGCTGTGCCGTGCTGTCGGTGGACTACAGGCTGGCGCCGGAACACCCGTTTCCGGCCGCGGTCGACGACGCCTGTTACGCGCTGTCCTGGCTGGCGGATCACGCGCCTTCGCTGTCGGTTGACGCGGCGCGCATCGCCGTCGGTGGCGACAGCGCGGGCGGCAACCTGGCCGCAGTAGCGGCGCTTCATGCGCGCGACAGCGGTGGCCCTCCCGTCTGCCTGCAGCTTTTGATCTATCCGTCCACGGACCAGCGCGGCGAACGCCCTTCGCACCAGCGCTATGCCGAAAATCATTTGCTCACACAGTCTACGATACGTCATTTCCAGCAGTGCTATATGCCGAAAATTACCGACTATACGGACTGGAGAGCCTCGCCGCTACTCGCGGGGCACCTTTCTGGTTTGCCGCCGGCATATATTCTTTTGGCATCGCACGATCCCATCGCCGATGACGGCGCGGCATACGCCGAACGCCTGCAACGCGAGGGCTGCGAAGTAGATCTGGTCGTGTACGAAGGCATGATCCACGGATTTTTCGCGCTCGACCGCGTGTTCGATACTGCAGCGGTCGCCATGCGTGGCGCAGCGCGTGCCCTGGCCGGCGCATTTGCCGGCGCCTCGATTGTCGCCAACCGGAAGGAGTAGCCCAAGTGCAACGTCGCAATTTTTTGCGCTTAGGCGCCGCCGCAGCGGCGGCTGCCGTGCTCCGGCGCGCTTCCGCTGCTACAAACGGTGCCGATGCCGTGCCCTGGCGCAGTTTTGAAGTGCGCTATGAAGTCGAGCTTGCCGGGGATGGCCCGGCGACGCTGTGGATTCCTTTGCCGCAGGATGCGCCCGGCTGGCAAACCGCGCTGGCAACCCGGTATGAAGGTAATTTTTCCCAAGCCGGCATCCATCGCGACGCGAAATACGGCGCGCGCATGTTTGCCGCGCGCTGGGAGGGCGAGGGCGCGCGCCACGCCATCGTGACGACGCACGCGATGACTTGCGACCGTGCCGCGCCGGCCGCTCCCGCGGCGGGCGAAAATCCGGATTTGTATCTGCTGCCCACGCCGCACATGCCGCTGGACGGGGTGGTGCGGGAACGCTCGCGCGAAATCACGCGCGGTCTGCACGACCCCATGCAGTGCGCGCAGGCCGTGTATGAGTGGGTGGTCGACAACACCTTTCGCGAGCCCAAGGTGCTGGGCTGCGGCACCGGCGACATCAAGGCCATGCTGGAAAACGGCACGCTGGGCGGCAAGTGCGCCGACATCAATGCGCTATTCGTCGGCTTGCTGCGCGCGGCCGGCGTGCCGGCGCGCGAGGTGTATGGCCTGCGCGTGGCGGATTCGCGGCAGTTCAAAAGCCTCGGCAAAAGCGGGGATGTCAGCCGGGCGCAGCACTGCCGGGCGGAGTTTTTCGTCGCTGGGCGCGGCTGGGTCGCGGCCGATCCGGCCGACGTGCGCAAGGCGGTGCTGGAAGAAAATCTGCCCGTTGATGATGCGCGCGTGGCCGCGCTGCGCAAAAAATTGTTCGGCCAATGGGAAATGAATTGGGTCGCATTCAATAGCGCGCGCGATTTCACGCTGGTACCGGATGCCGGCGAGCGCGTGAACTATCTGATGTACCCCAATGTGCGAGACGCACGCGGTTTGCGCGAAGGACTGGTGCCGGACAAATTTTCCTATCGCATCAGTGCGCGGGAATTGAACGTCTGATCCGTGCCGCCGCATTCGATCGCCGTGTTCGGGCGCGGCCACGCCACGCTGTCACGCCCGCCCCGCTTACAAGCCAGGTCTGAAGCGCACGCATGACGGACAATCTGAACCAACTGAAAATCGATCGCAGCGCGGTGCGGCGCCGCCGCGCGCCCTACCGCGGCTGGTTGATTGCGGCACTGCTGCTGGTGCTGGTGGGAACGGCGCTGTGGTGGCACCGGCGTAGCGCGCCGGTGAGTGTGGAAACGACGTCGGTGTCCACCGCCTATCCCTACCAGGCCCTGGCCGTGCTCAATGCGACCGGCTACGTGGTCGCCAACCGCAAGGCGGCGGTCGGCTCCAAAGCCACCGGCCGCCTCGAATGGCTGGGCGTGCAGGAAGGCAGTACGGCGAAACAGGGCGAGGTGATTGCGCGGCTGGAATCGCGCGACGTGAGCGCCCAGGCCGACCAGGCGCGCGCCAACGTGGGGGTGGCAAAAGCCGCCATCAATCAGGCGCGGGCCGAACTGGTTGACGCCAGTGCGGCATTCCGGCGCGCGCAAGAGTTGGCGCAGAAACAGTTCATCGCGCCGGCGCAGGTCGATAGCGCGGCAGCACGCCACCGTCGCGCCCAGGCTGCCGTGGCCAGTGCCGAAGCGGCGGCGACTGCCGCTGAAGCGAATTTCCGCGCGGCCCAGGTGGCGTTCGAACAAACCAATATCCGCGCGCCCTTCGACGGTACCGTGCTGACCAAAAACGCCAACGTGGGTGACAACATCACGCCTTTTTCGGCGGCGGCAGATACCAAGGGCGCGGTGGTCACCATGGCCGACATGAGTACGCTGGAGGTGGAGGCCGACGTGTCGGAATCCAGTCTGGCGAAAATCAGTCCGGGCGGGGCCTGCGAAATTCAGTTCGACGCCTTCCCGGAACTGCGCCTGCGCGGCGAAGTGAGCCGCATCGTGCCTACCGTCGATAGGGCCAAGGCCTCGGTTTTGACCAAGGTGAAATTCATTGAGCGCGACCCGCGCGTGCTGCCCGACATGAGCGTCAAAGTGGCTTTCCTGTCGCGCCCGGCTGCGGCCGACGATGTGCGTGCGCGGGTGGTGGTGCATGCCGCCGCGCTGGTTGAGCGCGACGGCGGGGCGGGTGTATTTGCGGTTGAAAACGGCACGGCGCGTTACGTGCGCGTCTCGCCCGGTGCGCGCATCGATGAGCTGGTCGAACTGGCCGGCGACGCCGGCGGGCTGAAGCCGGGCGACAAGGTGGTGATGCGCGCGGACGCGGGCCTGCGCGACGGTCAGGCGGTTACGGCGGCAAAAAAATGAGCGAGGCGCCCGCGGTACGCCTGGTCGAAGTGCACAAGGCCTACCGGCGCGGCGCGCAGCGCGTGCCGGTGCTGGCCGGCATTACTTTCGACATCGCGGCGGGCGAATTTCTGGCGCTGATGGGGCCGTCCGGATCGGGCAAAAGCACGCTGCTCAATCTGATCGCCGGCATAGACCAAGCCGATTCCGGTGACGTGATCGTGGCCGGCGAAAATTTGGCCCGGCTGCCGGAACGCCTTCTGGCCGACTGGCGCGCCACCCACGTGGGCTTCATTTTCCAGTTCTACAACCTGATGCCTGTGCTCACGGCATACGAAAACGTCCAGTTGCCGCTGCTTCTGACCGATTTGCCGCGGCGCGAGCGGCGTGCCCATGTCGAACACGCCCTGTCCCTGGTGGGACTGGCTGACCGCATGAGCCACTATCCGAACGAATTGTCCGGCGGCCAGCAGCAGCGCGTGGCGATTGCGCGCGCCCTGATTACCGACCCGCCGCTCATCGTGGCCGACGAACCTACCGGTGACCTGGACCGCGAATCGGCCGCCGACGTACTGCACATGATGCAGGCGCTGAACCGCGAACTGGGCAAAACCATCATCATGGTGACGCACGACCAGCGCGCCGCCGATCACGCCCACAGCATCATGCGGCTGGACAAGGGCGTGCTGTGGTCCAACCCGGATGACGCCGCCGCGGTGCAGCCGGCCGGGCAGGGCTGAAGGTGTTTCTGCTCGGCATGGTGTGGCGCAACGCCTGGCGGCACAAGCTGCGCAGCGCGCTCACGCTGCTGGGCCTGGTGGTGGCGCTGCTGGCTTTCGGACTGCTGCTCACGGTGGTGGATGCCTGGTACCAGGGCGTCAATGCATCCTCCGACAAGCGCCTGGTGACGCGCCACAAGGTATCGCTGGTATTTACGCTGCCGCAAAATTACCTCGGCAAGATACGCGCCGTGGATGGCGTGCGCCTCACCACCTACGAGAACTGGTTCGGCGGCATCTACAAGGAGCCGAAAAATTTCTTTCCGCAATTTGCTGTCGATGCGCGCACCTATCTGCAGGTGTATCCGGAATTTCGCCTGACGGACGCCGAGCGCGACGCCTTCCTGCGCGACCGCAAGGGCGCCATCGTGGGGCGCCGCACGGCGGAAAATTACGGACTCAAGGTGGGCGACAACATCACCTTGAAGGGGACGATTTTCCCCGGCGAGTGGAATTTCGTGCTGCGCGGCATCTATAGCGGCGGGCGCGAATCCACCGACGAGTCGCTGTTCTTTTTCCACTGGGAATATCTGGACGAAACCGTGCGCCAGCGCTATGGCGGGCGCCGCACGGCGCAGATCGGCCTGTTCGTGAGCGAAGTCGAGGACGCCGACGACATTGCGCGCATCGCCCAGACCATAGACGCCCAGTTCGCCAATTCCCATGCCGAAACACGCAGCGAAACGGAAAAGTCGTTTCAGCTCGGCTTCGTGGCGATGAGCGAAGCCCTGGTGGCGGCGATACGCGCGGTGTCCTATCTGGTCATCCTGATCATTCTGGCCGTGATGGCCAATACGATGGCCATGACGGCACGCGAGCGGCGCGCGGAATATGCCACCTTGCGTGCGCTGGGTTTCGCGCCGCCTTTTCTGGCAGCGCTCATATTTGCCGAATCCTTGTTGCTGGCTCTGGCCGGCGGTGTGCTGGCGGTCGTGCTCACCTATCCGGTGGCGGCGTTTTTCGGCGCTGCGGTGAGCAAGTTCATTCCGCATTTCGTGGTCGGGCCGCAAACCCCGCTGCTGCAGATGGCCGCGGCGCTGGCGGTGGGCCTGCTGGCAGCCTTCATCCCGGCCTGGCGCGCCGCGCGGGTGAATATCGTGAGCGGACTGCGGGCGGTGGCATGAGGGCAGTTCCGCTGGCCTATTCGCTGCGCAATTTATGGACGCGCCGCCTCACCACGGTACTGACGGCGGGCGGCATGGCGCTGGTGGTATTCGTGTTTGCGGCCGTGCTCATGCTGGACCAGGGGCTCAAGGACACCTTGGTTGCGACCGGCGCGGTGGATAACGCGGTGCTCATACGCCGCGGCTCCGGCACGGAAATTCAGAGCGGCATAGAGCGCGCGCAGATCGGCATCGTCGAAGCCCAGCCCCAGGTGGCGCTGGGTGCGGGCGGCACCGCGCTGGCATCGCGCGAGGTGGTGGTGTTGATCGGCTTGGCCAAGCGCGGCGCACCCGATTCCGTTGCCAACGTGGTGGTGCGCGGCGTGGGCGCCGTGGGCCTCAGCTTGCGGCCGCAACTGCGCATTACGGAAGGGCGGGAATTTCGCCCCGGCTCGGACGAAATTATCGTCGCGCACAATATCCGGCGCCGCTTCGAAGGCGCAGATCTGGGCCAGACGCTTAGTTTCGGCGGGCGCAGTTGGCGCATCGTGGGGCTGTTCGATGCCGGCGGCAGTGGTTTCGATTCGGAAGTGTGGGGCGATGCCGACCAATTCATGCAGGCTTTCCGGCGCAATGGTTATTCGGCGCTGGTGGTGAAGCTCAATGACCCGGAGGCGTTCGATGCGTTCCTGCTGGGCATAGAATCCGACCCCCGCCTCACCGTCGAAGCCAAGCGCGAACCGGTGTTCTATGCCGACCAGTCGCAGGCCATGTCGACTTTTCTGACCGTGCTGGGGCTTGCGCTGTCCATCATTTTTTCGGTCGGCGCGGTGATCGGGGCGATGATCACCATGTATGCCGCAGTGGCCGCGCGCGTGGGCGAAATAGGCACGCTGCGCGCCCTGGGTTTTCGCGCCGGTGGGGTGCTGCTGGCGTTTCTGCTGGAATCCTTGCTGCTGTCGCTCGTCGGCGCCGCGGTAGGCCTCGCGGCGGCCAGCCTGCTGCAAACGTATACGGTGTCGACCATGAATTTTCAGTCCTTTTCGGAACTGGCGTTCGGCTTTCGGCTTACCACCGCCATCGTGTTGAAAACCCTGGCGTTCAGCTTGGTCATGGGGCTGGCCGGCGGTTTGTTGCCGGCTTTGCGCGCTGCGCGCATGAATATCGTCGAGGCACTGCGCGCAGCGTGAATCGCGTCCGGCCAGGCCGATGCGCCGGTTTGTACGGCAAGCCGGGAACTGGCGCCGGCTTCGTACTGTCCGTTTGCTCGAATCAGGTCTGCGCAACACGGGGGAAAACATACAGTGCTGCTTTATTGCAACGATGTTGCACTGCACAAAATCCCTGTGATATGATGATAGTCATTCCATAGTGGGCTAGCCGAATTACCGACCATGCGTCAACGCACCTTGAAATCGCTTGTACGCGCCACCGGCGTCGGCCTGCATTCCGGCACCAAGGTGAATCTCGTGCTGCGGCCTGCCGCGCCCGACACGGGCATCGTGTTCCGGCGCGTCGATCTGGATCCGCCGGTCGATCTGCCGGCCGACGCCACCGGCGTCGGCGACACGCGCATGGCTTCCTGCCTGGAGCGCGACGGTGCCAAGGTTGGAACCGTGGAGCACCTGATGTCGGCGCTGTATGGCCTGGGCATCGATAATCTTTATATCGATCTGGATGCGCCCGAAGTGCCCATCATGGACGGCAGTGCATCGACCTTCGTGTTTTTGCTGCAGTCCGCGGGTGTCGAAGAACAGCCGGTGCCCAAGCGCTTCATACGCGTGCTGAAGCCGGTGGAAGTGAAGGAGGGTGACAAGTGGGCGCGGCTCGATCCGCATGAAGGCTTCAAACTGAGCTTTTCCATCCACTTCAACCATCCGGCCGTGGATAGCACGGGCACCCGCGTCGAAATCGATTTCGAGAAAGATTCTTACGTGCGCGACGTGGCGCGCGCACGCACCTTCGGCTTCATGCAGGACGTGGAAATGCTGCGTAATGCCGGGCTCGCCCTGGGCGGCAGCCTGGATAACGCCATCGTGATGGACGAATACCGCATCCTCAATGCCGACGGCTTGCGCTACGCGGATGAATTCGTCAAGCACAAGGTGCTAGATGCGATTGGCGATCTGTACCTGATCGGCCGCCCGCTGCTGGCTGCATTTTCCGCCCACAAATCCGGCCACGCGCTCAATAACGCGCTGTTGCGCGCCTTGCTCGCGCAATCCGACGCTTACGAAATCGTGAGTTTTGCGGAGGACGCCGCGCCGGCCGGGGTGTCCAGTCTGTTCGCCTTTGCGCCTGCCTGACGAAAAATGCTGCTGCTACGCCTCGTAGCGGTCATTGCCGTCATTGCGATAGGCGTAAATCTGGTGTTGTTTCTGTCGCAGCGCGACCCGCGCCACCTCCAGCGCGCCTGGCGCATCGCGCAGTTTGCGGTTTTGTTCGCGCTCATCATGGCGGCGCTGTTTTTCTTCGAGCGAGCCCTGTTACCTATTGCGGGTTAGCCGGATGCGGCGACCGCTCTCTCTTTGTGGGTACATCTGCCGCAGGGCAGCGACCGGCAGTGAAACCCCATATCACCCGCCCCCCCGCGCCACACTGCTGCAAGTAAACCTTACTGTTTTGCCGTCCGCAGCGAGCTAGCGCGAACGCTCCAGCAGTCGCTTCAGCGCTTGTCCCAGGGAATCCTGCTCGCCCAAACTTTCGCTAAGGTTTTCAATGTGTTCGCGTGCCTCGGCGGGGATGAGGCGGGGCTCCGCCAAGCGCCCGCTCGAAGCATCGGCGGGCCGCGGCGCTTGCACAATTACCGTGATTCCGCTAAGCTTCACGCCGTTTTTCTCGAATGCACCGCACAAACTCGGTGTCAACTGCCGCAACCTGGCCGCAACTGCGCCCGAATAAGCGCAGAGTACAAGAACATCCTGCTTGAAATTGGCAACGTGGCTCAGCTCCTTCAGGGGCGTGGGCGCCACTTTTTCGTAGTGCCGCTGCATGCGGGCGATGCGCTCGGTTTGTGCGCGAAAGCGCGCCAGGGCGTCGGATTCGCTCACGATCTGATCGAATTTGCGTGCAGGCATGGATGCAAGATACCAAAGGAGTGAGGGTGCAGATTATTCTCGTATCGAGCCGCCTGACAAGTGCGCGCACGATCACCATCACCGGCCTGCACGTGGTGCTCGCGCTAGTGGCGCTGGCGCTGCTGGTGGTCGCGACTTCCACGCTGTTTTCCTGGGTGACCTTGCGGCACGGGCTGGAATTGCGCCTGCCCTTCGTCGAATCGCTCGTATCCTCGGTGCGCGCTGAAGAACACGCCAAGAGCGAAGGTTTGCTGCGCGAAAACCTCAAAGCCATCACCTCGCGCCTGGGCCAGTTGCAGGCGCAAATGCTGCAACTCGATTTTCTGGGCGCACGCCTGGGACAAAAAGTGGGCATACAGCCGCAGGACGTGAAACCCGGCACCGACGCCGGCAAAGGTGGGCCGCTGGTGCCCGTGCCGGTCAGCCTGAGTCCGCTGCAGATGCAGATGGAACTGGACCGTCTGGCATCGCAGATCGAAGTGCGGGGTGACTACCTGGGCCTCATCGACGCTGAATTGCTGGGGCGCAAGCTCAAGAAGGATTTGCTGCCGACCACCCTGCCGGTGGTGGGTGGAACCTGGAATTCATCGTCCTATGGGGTGCGCGTGGATCCCATCACGCATCGCGCCGCCATGCACGAGGGGGTGGATTTTGTCGGCGACACCGGCACGACCATCGTGGCTGCCGCGGCCGGCGTGGTGGTGTCGGCCGAATGGCATGCGCAATATGGCAACCTGATCGAAATCGATCACGGCAAAGGCCTCACCACGCGCTACGCCCATGCCTCGCGGATGTTCGTGGTGGCCGGCAGTTTCGTGCGGCGCGGCCAGAAAATCGCGGAAATCGGCAGTACCGGCCGCAGTACCGGCCCGCACCTGCATTTCGAAGTGCGCCAGGACGGCGTCGCGCTCAACCCGACCCGCTTTCTCGAAACGGCCGACCTGAACATCCTGCAGGCGCGCCGCTAAGCGTCCTTCCGGCGCAGTACTACTGCACGCGGCGGCTTGGCCCCGCGTGTTAAAATCAATGGCTTCGTCGCATAAGTGCTGTGGCTGGGCGCGGTGCGACCAGGTGCCTGCCTGTTTTGCCACGCGGTCGTGCGCGCGGCTTGCGTTTCCTGCATCGCATCCAGCCGGGCCGGCAAGGGCTGCAGCAGCGGAGCGCACGAGCAGGAGACTATCCCCGGGGAACTTGTACGTCTGCGCAGCTGAAAATGCCGGCGAGGCCTCTTGTATATCCCCCATCACCATCCCAATATGAGTTGTTTGCCAATTTTGCCTAGGCTCTGCGGCCAAATGACTCCAACCGTGCCGGCATGAACGGCCTGTCCATATTGCACAGGCGTGGCGGCACAGTGACTATCCGGGCACCCATCCCATGATTTCTGGATTGCTAAGAAAAATATTCGGTAGCCGAAACGATCGCCTGTTGCGCCAGTACCGCGGCACGATAGAACGCATCAATGCGCTGGAACAGTCCATGCAGTCGCTTACCGACGAAGCGCTGCGCGGCAAGACGGACACATTCAAACAGCGCTGTGCCAATGGCGAATCGCTCGACGATCTGTTGCCCGAAGCATTCGCGGTGGTACGCGAGGCAGGCCGCCGTGTCATGAACATGCGGCACTTCGACGTGCAGCTCATCGGCGGCATGGTGTTGCACAACGGGAAAATCAGCGAAATGCGCACCGGCGAAGGTAAAACCCTGGTGGCGACGCTGCCCGCCTACCTGAATGCGCTATCCGGCAAGGGCGTGCACGTGGTCACCGTGAATGACTACCTGGCCAGCCGCGACGCCGACTGGATGGGCCGCATTTACCGCTTCCTAGGTTTGTCGGTGGGTTGCAACCTGTCGCAAATGCCGCACGACGAAAAGCAGGCCGCCTACGCCTGCGACATTACCTACGGCACCAATAACGAATTCGGCTTCGACTACCTGCGCGACAACATGGTGTTCGAGGGCGGGGACCGGGTACAGCGCGGCCTCAATTTCGCCATCGTGGACGAGGTCGATTCCATCCTGATCGACGAGGCGCGCACGCCGCTCATCATTTCCGGCCAGGCCGAAGATCATTCCGAACTGTACGTGCGCATGAATTCGGTGGCGCCCTTGCTCACCCGCTGCGCCGAAGAGAACGGACCAGGCGATTACTGGGTGGATGAAAAGGCGCACACGGTACTGTTGTCTGAATCCGGCCACGAACACGCCGAAGAAATTCTTGCCAAAGTCGGCTTGCTGGCCGAAGGCCGCAGCCTGTACGAGCCAGCCAACATTTTGCTGATGCATCACTTGTACGCCGCCTTGCGCGCGCACAACCTGTACCACCGCGACCAACAATACGTGGTGCAGAACGGTGAGGTGATCATCGTCGATGAATTCACCGGCCGCCTGATGCCGGGCCGGCGCTGGTCCGAAGGTTTGCACCAGGCGGTGGAAGCGAAAGAGGGCGCGCGCATCCAGACGGAAAGCCAAACCCTGGCGTCCATCACCTTCCAGAATTATTTCCGCATGTACGGCAAGCTGGCCGGCATGACCGGGACCGCGGACACGGAAGCTTACGAATTCCAGCAAATTTACGGTCTGGAAACCGTGGTGATTCCGACCCACCGCTCCATGGTGCGCAAGGATTTGCACGACCAGATCTACATGACCGCAAAAGAGAAGTACAACGCGATTTTTGCGGACATCAAGGAGCGCCATCAGCGCGGCCAGCCGGTGCTGGTGGGCACCACCTCGATCGAAAATTCGGAACTGCTTTCCACACTGCTCAACCGCGAAAAGCTGCCGCACCAGGTGCTCAACGCCAAACAGCACGCGCGCGAGGCCGAAATCGTGGCCCAGGCCGGGCGCCCGGGCGTGATCACGATCGCCACCAACATGGCCGGCCGCGGTACGGATATCGTGCTGGGCGGCAATGTCGAAAAGCAGATCGAATTTCTGCACAAGGACGAAAGCCTGGAAGCGGCCGATCGCGACGCGCGCATAGAAACATTGCGCAGCGAGTGGCAGTCGCTGCACGACAAGGTGGTGACCGAAGGCGGGCTGCACATCATAGGCTCCGAGCGCCACGAGTCGCGCCGCATCGACAACCAGTTGCGCGGCCGTTCCGGGCGCCAGGGCGACCCGGGCAGTTCGCGCTTCTATCTGTCCATCGAAGATCCGCTGCTGCGCATATTTGCCGGCGATACCTTCAAGCGCATCATGCAGCGCATCAAAATTCCCGAAGGCGAGGCCATCGAGGCGCCCATCGTGTCGCGTTCGCTGGAATCCGCGCAGCGCAAGGTGGAACAGCGCAATTTCGACATCCGCAAACAGTTGCTCGAATATGACGACGTTGCCAACGACCAGCGCAAGGTGATTTACCAGCAGCGCAACGAATTGCTCGAATCTTCGGACATTTCCGAAACCATCACGGCCATGCGCGAAGGCGTGCTGGCCGAAATGTTCCGCGCCTACGTGCCCGCCGAAAGCGTCGAAGAACAATGGGACGTGGCTGGCCTGCAGGCGGTGCTCGAAGCCGAGTTCCGCCTGCCCTTGCCGCTGGCTGACTGGATGAAGGCCGAAACCAACCTGTCCGACGAAGACATGTTGAAGCGCATACAGGAAGCTGCTGCGCAAACTTACCAGGCCAAGCTGGATCTGGTGGGCGCTGAGCCTTGGCATATGTTCGAGCGCAACGTGATGTTGCAGAACCTCGACCTGCACTGGCGCGAACACCTAGCCGCCCTGGATCACCTGCGCCAGGGCATACACCTGCGCGGCTATGCGCAAAAAAATCCCAAGCAGGAATACAAGCGCGAAGCGTTCGAATTGTTCGAAAACCTGCTGCAGATGGTGCGTAGCGAAGTCACGAAAATTCTCTATACCGTGCAAATCCAGACTGCCGCCGAAGCCGAGCAGGCGGATATGCGCGAAGAAGTCGAAAACGTGCAATACCACCACGCCGACCAGGAAGAGGCGCTGGCAGCAGCCAGCGCCTCCGCCACACGCAAGCCGGCACCTGCCCACCGCCCGCCGACCAAGGTCGGCCGCAACGATCCCTGTCCCTGCGGCTCAGGCAAGAAATACAAGCACTGTCACGGCAAGTTGGCGTAGCTGAGGACAGAAGACTGAGGACAGAGGACAGAATTTCGGCGGCCTGCGGCCGGAGTTTGGGTGGGGCCGGGCCAGGTTTTACCCGGCTGCGGTAAG
The DNA here is from genome assembly GCA_016791105.1 of Rhodocyclaceae bacterium. GTDB lineage: Bacteria > Pseudomonadota > Gammaproteobacteria > Burkholderiales > Rhodocyclaceae > JAEUNM01. The sequence goes on from JAEUNM010000013.1 coordinate 27,841, forward strand.
CCGACGCAACTCGTAGGGCGCAAAAGCGTAGCGCATTGCGCCGTATGGAGCGCTTCCAGGCCCCTGGCGGCCTTGACCGGGACGCAGGTGTCAGCGGCGGTCAAAATCCGCCGAAATGCGGCGGCGGCAAAAAATCGGGTGCATGTTTTGCTTGGTCGTTGCCGTGTCAAGGGCGGGCTTTAGCCCGGCGAAGCGAACCCTCGACACGGCAACGACCAAGGTATGCTTGGGCATGGCTGTAAGCGCAGCAGTTGTGCGCTTACAGCCATTTAGACCAGCGCTTTTCGTCGCCAATTTTCAACGGAGATTCACCGCCGCCAACACGCAGGCGCAATCCGTGCCGCGGTACGCCGCACAATCATGTGCAGACATCGCCGCCGTAGATCCTGGCCGTCATTGCGTTCCGTGTGCCCGGCCGGTCGGGTGTGATTTGGCTTCTTCTTCAATTCATAGTGTCCGATTGCCATCGGCGCCGCGCCCAACTGGGCGGCGTTTCCGGGCGGGGGCGGGTTCAAAAGCGGATTTTGGGCATCCAATTGAGTACTCACTCGGGTTGTGTATATACTGGATATACATAACCCGGAAAATTCCCATGCGTACGCGTGTTTTCAAAAGCGGCAATTCTTTCGCCCTGCGCCTGCCCAAGGATTTGGCCCTGTTTCAGGCCGCGCAGGAGGTGGAGGTCGAGCGCGTCGGCAGCACGCTGGTCGTGCGGCCGGTGGCGGCTGACAGCTTGGCCGACATGGCAGAAATTCTGGCGGCTTTTCCGGCCGGATTCATGGCCGAGGGGCGCGGCGAACAGGAGCAGGACGAGCGGGATTGGGCGCTGCCTGACCGGGCCGATTTCGGCCGCGATTGAACATGCTCTACCTGCTCGACACCAATATCTGCATACACCTGATACAGGCCAGTCCGCCACAGGTTCTGGCCCGGTTTGCAGGGCTGCGGCAGGGGGAAGTATTGATATCGGCCGTTACCTACGCCGAGTTGTGTCACGGTGTGGAGCGCTATGGCGGCGACGATCGTGCCCGCGCGGAACGGGCTCTGGCGCGCTTTGCGGCGCGCATACCGGTCATGCCATTCGACACCCGCGCGGCCGAGCGCTACGGCCTGCTTGCCGCCGCCACGCGCGTGCGTCGCCGCGACGCCCTGGACCGCCTGATCGCGGCCCACGCCCTGCAATTGGGCGCCGTTCTGGTTACCAACAACGAAGCCGATTTCCGGGACTATCCCGGGCTGACGCTGGAAAACTGGGTGGCGCAACCCTGATTCCGCGGCGGCGGCTAATCCCCAGGCGGGGCCGCGACGACTCCGCAACTCGTAGGGCGCAAAAGCGTAGCGCATTGCGCCGTATGTAGCGCTTCCGCGCTCCTGGCTGCACTGGATAAGACGCGGGCAAAAGGCCCGCTCATTCCGCGCGTTGGAAGTTCAAGCGCAGAGTGAACTGCCCCCGATACAGGGCTCGCACCAGGCACTCTTCCGGACCGGCCTGAAATTCGACTTCTGCCGGCAAATCGTCTTGGGTGGCGCGTGCGCGCAGGCCGCTTGCCCCATATTTGATGCGCAGGCTGAGCGCCAGTGGTGGACCGCCAGCATTTCCTGTTCCCAGCGGCCCGTATTCGAATACCAGGTCTGCATCACCAAAGGTGCTGAACACGCGCCATTGCCCGCCGCGGCAGGACGGCGCCGGGGTTTGGGGAGCCAATGCGGGGCCGGCCAGCGGTGGTATGGGCTGCAGCGCGCGGTAGCGTGGGCTGTCCGGCGGAACGATGACCGTGGCGTCGGCAGGTACGTTGTCGCACTCGTACGCGTCGGCCCAGCCATCCTTGGCCGTATCGGCTTGCAGTACCAGCGTCGCATTGCGCTCCACGCCGGGCTGGCCGGCGCGACGCGCCAGAAATTGCGGCGCCTCTGCGATGGTGTTGGATGCGGGGGAGGGCGGCAGTTCTGCGGCCGCCCAGGTGCTTGCGGTCAGCCCGCAAGCGGCGGCCAGTGCGCGCAGGATGCGTCTGCCTACCGCGCGGCGCTTACTGCATGGAAATGCGGCGGGCGCCGTTGTAGCGCGACAGCCAGTAGGACTCACGCATGTCCTCGACGCGAACCACGCCGCCGGCCGAGGGCGCATGCACGAACTTGTCCCCGCCCAGGTAAATGCCGACATGGGAAAAGGTCCTGCGCAGCGTATTGAAAAACACCAGGTCGCCCGGACGCAGTTCGTCGCGTTCGACTTCCGTACCTACGCCGGCCATGTCGCGCGCCGTGCGCGGCAGGGTACGGCCCAGGGCCTCCAGTGCGGCGTGGCGTACCAGCCCGCTGCAGTCGAAGCCGCTTTCCGGCGACTGTCCGCCGCGGCGGTAATAAATACCCAGAAACGACAGCGCGTGGGTAGCCAAATCTTCGGCCGCGGATTGGGTGCGATCCAGCAGCGCCACGGCGGTTTTGCGCGCGCGCTCGATGAGCTGTGTGTCGGGTGCCGGATCGGCGGCGAACGCGCCGGCTGTGGAACACAGAGCCAAGGCGAAAAATACGCTGCGCAAAACTTCGGCGCAGTGCTGCTTGGAAACGTAGATTGATTTCATGGCTGCTGTCTTTATTGGTTGATCCGCTCTGGGCGGAGACAGTAGAGCGAAGGTACGGCGCCTCCTCGTGTGCCGTGCCTCGCCATGAATGGCAGATGCTGCGAAAAACGCAGGACTATACGTGGCAAAGTGCCGACTGTAAAGTGGGCGAACTTGAATTGGCTCAAGTGCCGGGTGTGGCATTCCCGTAATTCATAATTATCCTGGCCCTTGCCATCGGCTATACTCGCGGTCTGCAAACATAGATAGACCACTGCTGCATTGGGGGGCGCGACATGGAGGGATTCAAGGCCTTGCTCGTCGAGCAGGATGCCGGGAAGGTACGCAGCCGTTTCACCGAATACACCGTGGACGCCCTGGACGCGGGCGAAGTACTTATCCGCGTTGCCTATTCCGGAATCAATTACAAGGATGCGCTGGCCGCCACCGGTGCCGGCAAGATAATCCGCCGTTTCCCCTGTATCGCCGGCATCGATCTGGCCGGATATGTGGAACAAAGTGCATCGCCGCGTTTTCGTCCGGGCGATGCCGTCATTGCCACCAGTTTCGACATCGGCGTGTCGCACCACGGCGGCTACGCGGAATATGCACGCATTCCGGCCGGCTGGGTAGTACCGCTGCCGCGCGGCATGGAATTGCTGCAATCCATGGCGCTGGGCACCGCCGGCTTTACCGCCGCACTGGCGGTCGAGCGCATGGAGCAGGTCGGCCTGCAGCCGGATAAAGGTCCGGTCATCGTAAGCGGTGCAACCGGCGGCGTCGGCAGCATCGCCGTCGATATGCTGGCCTCGCGCGGCTACCACGTCGTGGCGCTCACCGGCAAGGCGCAGGAAACCCCCTATCTGCAGATGCTGGGCGCGGCCGAGGTGAAATTACGCTCGTCCATCGACCTGTCGCGCGTGCGCCCGCTCGAAAGCGCGACCTGGGCCGGTGCCGTGGATAACGTCGGCGGCGAAATTCTGGCCTGGATGGCCGCCACGATGAAACAGGCCGGCACCATCGCCAGCATCGGTCTGGCCGCCAGCCACGAACTGCACACCACGGTAATGCCTTTCATATTGCGCGGAGTAAGCCTGCTCGGCGTGGATTCCGGCTATTGGCCCATGCCGGCGCGGCAGCGGCTGTGGGAGCGCATGGCGGCCGATTTGCGGCCGCGCCATCTGGGCGACATTACCCGCGTGATCGAATTCGACGCCCTGCCAGGTGTGTTTCAGGAGTACCTTGACGGCAAGGTGCGCGGACGTACCGTCGTGCGCATGGCGGCCTGATGGAGCGCGCATGAACGTGGCATCGCCGACGGCACCGTCCCGCGAGGTGGGACCGTTGCCGCGCGTACTTATCGTGGACGATTCGCGCATGGTGCGTGCGTCCCTGATACGCCACATTCGCGAGCGCTACGATTTCCGCGAAGAGGCCGACGGCGAAGCGGGCTGGCAGGCGCTGGTGGTGGACCACTCCATACACGTGGTGATTTCCGACCTGTCCATGCCGCGCCTGGATGGCTTCGAACTTTTGCAGCGCATACGCGCATCCAACCTGCCGCGCGTGCGCGACGTGCCGGTCATCATCATTTCCGGCGACGAGGACGACGAGGCGCGCGCCAAGGCGAAAACCCTGGGCGCGTCCGATTTCATCACCAAAGGCATAGGCACGGTCGAATTGCTGGCGCGCATCGAATCGGCCGTGCGCTTTTCCAACCAGGCGCGCGAACTTGCGGCCAGCCGCGCGGCGGCGGCGAGCAAGGCGCCGGTGGATGAACAGTCGGGTTTGCCGACGCCGCAGTTCCTGCATATGCACGGCGACCAGGTGTTGTCGGCGGCCAAGCGGCACGATCACGAAACCAGTGCGCTACTGGTTTCGATCGACAATTTTGCCCGTGTCGAGCGCCTGTTTTCGCGCATGGTGGCCGATCTGGTGATGCGCAAGCTGGCCAAAATGATGGCTCTGCGCGTGCGCAAGGAAGACGTGCTGGCGCAGGTGGGCGACGGCCAGTTCGCCATCATCGCGCCCAATATGGACATGCCCGCCGCGGGCGTGTTTGCTGAGCGCCTGCGTACCCTGATTGCCAATACGGGGATGCAATACCGCGGCGAGGTGATACGCCTGTCTTTATCCATAGGCCTCGCCAATAACCGCGCTGACAACTGCCATACGGTGAGCCAGTTGATCGGGCTGGCGGCGCAGCGCGCCAGCGCCTGCGCGGAAGAGGGCGGCAATCGCACGGCCAGTTCCGGCGGCGAAGCGGAACGGCGCGTGTGGTCCAGCGGTCTGGCCAGCATAGAGCGGGCGCTGTTGCTCATATCCGCCGGCGATCCCGATGCCGTGCGGCCCATACTGCCCGAACTGATGCGGCGCGTGCTGCCACTGTTGCAAATGGCGGCCACCGAATTTCAGATTGCCATGCCGCTGGAAGCCATAGAGCGGGCTTTGGCGGGAAAAGAATGAGCGCGGCGTGCCTGGCACGTCGCGGCGTCCGACTGCGCGCAGGCCCTGCGTGGCACGCGCGGTCGGTGGAACGTGGTCCGCCCATGCGGCGGGCCGCTGCCGTGCCGCCCGGCGCGGCAACAAAGTAGTCGAACGACAAGAAAGCGACTTTTTCAATAATGGTGCAGGGTAATCTGGGAGAGATACCGAATGGCTTCATACAAGGAATTTCACGAGCGTTCCATAACTGATCGTGACGCGTTCTGGGCCGAACAGGCCGAGCTGGTCCACTGGCAGAAAAAGCCGGAAATGATTTGCGACTATTCGCGCCCGCCGTTTGCGAAATGGTTTTCCGGCGGCATGACCAACCTTTGCTACAACGCGGTGGACCGCCATGCGGAGTCCCACCCGGATCGCAAGGCGCTGGTCTATATCTCGACCGAAACGGACGAGGAAAAAACCTACAGCTTTGCCGAACTGCGCTCCGAAGTCATGCGCATGGCGGCGATCTACCAAAGCCTGGGCGTCAAGAAGGGCGATCGCGTCCTGATCTACATGCCCATGATTGCCGAAGCCTGTTTCGCCATGCTGGCCTGCACGCGCATCGGGGCGATCCACTCGGTGGTGTTCGGCGGCTTTGCCTCCGGATCGCTGGCGACCCGTATCGATGACGCCAAGCCGACGGTCATCGTTTCCGCCGATGCCGGCATGCGCGGCGGCCGGCCGGTGCCCTACAAGCACTTGCTGGATGAGGCCATCAGCCTGGCCGAGCACAAACCCTCCAAGGTGCTGATGGTCAATCGCGGTCTCGACAAGGCGATGGCGGTGGTGGAAGGGCGGGACGTCGATTACGGAACCCTGCGTGCCCAGAACATGGATGCTCAGGTTCCCCCGACCTGGATGGAGTCTTCCGAGCCCAGCTACATCCTGTACACCTCCGGCACCACTGGCAAGCCCAAGGGCGTGCAGCGCGATACCGGCGGTTATTGCGTCGCCCTGGCCGCGTCGATGAAGCACATCTACTGCGGTAATGCCGGCGAAACTTTCTTTTCCACCTCCGACATCGGCTGGGTGGTCGGCCACTCCTACATCATCTATGGCCCGCTGATCGCCGGCATGGCCACCGTCATGTACGAAGGCACGCCGCTGCGCCCCGACGCCGGCATCTGGTGGAAAATCTGCCAGGAGCAGGAAGTGACCGTCATGTTCAGCGCACCGACCGCGATCCGCGTGCTGAAGAAGCAGGACCCGGCCTTCCTCAAGAAGTACGATCTGTCCAAACTGCGCGCCCTGTACTGCGCCGGCGAGCCGATGGACGAAACCTCCCACCAGTGGATGATGGACGAACTGGGCATCCAGGTCATCGACCACTACTGGCAGACCGAAACCGGCTGGGCCATGTTGTCGCTCATGCCCGGTGTGGAGCGCCACGAAGTCCAGCTCGGCTCGCCCGGCTTCCCGGTCTACGGCTACGACGTGCGCCTGTTCCGTGATGACGGTTCGGTGTGCGGTCCCAACGAGAAGGGTATTGTCGGCGTCGTGCCGCCGCTGCCGCCCGGTTGCCTGACCACCGTGTGGGGTGACGATGCGCGCTTCGTATCCACCTACTTCAGCTTGTTCAAGGATCCGCTCGTCTATTCCAGCTTCGACTGGGGTATCAAGGACGACGCCGGCTACTACAAGATACTGGGCCGCACCGATGACGTGATCAACGTGGCGGGCCACCGCCTCGGCACGCGCGAAATCGAAGAAGCCGTTCAGTCGCACGCCGCAATCGCGGAAGTGGCGGTGGTGGGCGTGAACGATCAGCTGAAGGGCCAGGTTCCGGTCGCGTTTGCGGTGGTCAAGAACGGCGATTCGGTGTCCACGCCGGAGCGCGTGAAGGCGCTGGAAAAAGAAGTCATGGGTACTGTCGATGGCATTCTGGGTGCCATCGCCCGTCCGGCCCGCGTGCACTTCGTGAGCGGTCTGCCGAAAACCCGTTCCGGCAAAATGCTGCGCCGTTCCATCCAGGCGCTGGCGGAAGGCCGCGATCCGGGCGATATGACCACTATCGACGATCCCAGCACGCTGGAGCAGATCAAGAACGCGCTCGCGTCCTGATCCTGCTGCCGCAGCCGGCTGCAAGGCCGGCGCGGCGGTCCGGGCGCCCCGCGTGGGGCGCCCGCCTGCATGGCGCCCGTGCGCGCAACCTGTCAGTCCTCCACAGCGTTACACTTCTCGTCCCGTCGCAATCTTTCCCAGCAGGTGAAGCTCATGCCCAACGCCCCCGCCGCCCACGTAAGCTGGACTTACGATGCCGAGCTGGCTGCAATCTGGCTCGAAATGGCGCCCGACACGCCGTTCCTGACCTGGGATTTGGCGCGTGAATTGCGTGCCGCGCTGGAAGACATACGCCGCTTCGACGCCGGCCCGCTCAAATGGCTCATCCTCAGTTCCGCCACCCCGGGCGCGTTTTTACTGGGCGGCGACGTCGATGCGCTGGCCAGCCTGGCCGCGAAACAGGACGTTGCCAGCCTGTCGCGCTACGCGGACGAATGCGCAGCGGTATTTTTCAGTCTGCTCGAAGGTGCCGACCGCGGCCTGGTGACCATCAGTCTGGTCGATGGGCTCGCCCTGTCTGCCGGCATGGAACTGGCGCTGGCCTGCCAGTTGCTGGTGGCGACCGACAACGCGTCCTTCGGCCTGCCGGAAACCGACCTTGGGATTTCGCCGGCCTCCGCTCATGCGCTCATATCGCGCAAAGCCAATCCCGGCGTGGCGCGCCGCCTCATCCTCGCAGAACGCCGCGCCAGCGCCGCGCGCCTGCACGAACTGGGGCTGATCGACGAACTGGTTCCGGCCGGTCAGGGCAAAGCCGCGGTGGTGCGCTACATCAAAGCCAATCGCAAGCGCGTGGACGGCATGAAAATGTATTTCGAGCTGCAGCGCCTATCCACGCTGGCGGCCGACATCCAGGAGTTGCAGGACGGCTTCGCGATGTGGTCGGAAGCCATAGGCAAACTGTCGGTGCGCGACGTGCGCAAGCTCAAGGCCGTGCATAAGCTCACTTCGGGCGCTACGGCCTGACTCCACGCGGGCTTCGCCCCGCCTCCGGCAAACCCAAGTCTGCGCCGGGCTTGCCCCGGCGCCGTGCGGCGTCGCCCAACCCTGCAAAATCGCGTGACTTCCGGCGCCATCGCTGGAAAAATCACGCACTTTCGCAATCACTCCGCTAGCCCCGACATGAGCATCAAATCCGACACGTGGATCCGCCGCATGGCCGAGCAGCACGGGCTCATCGAGCCTTTCGAACCTGGCCAGGTGCGCGCCGTGGATGGCCGCCGCATCGTGTCCTACGGCACCTCCAGCTACGGCTACGACGTGCGCTGTGCGGCCGAATTCAAGGTGTTCACCAACATCAACTCGACCATCGTCGATCCGAAACAATTCGACCCGAATTCTTTCGTCGAAATGCAGGGCGAGTATTGCATCGTGCCGCCCAATTCGTTTGCGCTGGCGCGCACGGTGGAATATTTCCGCATCCCGCGCAACGTTCTGACCATCTGCCTGGGCAAAAGCACCTATGCGCGCTGCGGCATCATCGTCAATGTGACGCCGCTGGAGCCCGAATGGGAAGGCCATGTGACGCTGGAATTTTCCAACACCACACCGCTGCCGGCCAAAATTTACGCCAATGAGGGCGTCGCGCAAATGCTGTTTCTGGAGTCGGACGAGGTGTGCGAAACCAGTTACCGCGACCGCGGCGGCAAATACCAGGGCCAGCGCGGCGTTACCTTGCCGCGGCTGTAATAAGCGCGTAACGCTGGGCCTTGCGCGAGGGCTTATACTCGCGCGTCCTTACCGGCGCAGGAGATTGCGGTGCGCTTTCATTTCCCCATCATCATCATCGACGAAGATTTCCGTTCCGAGAACGCATCCGGGCTGGGCGTGCGCGCTCTGGCCGAGGCGATCAAGGAAGAGCAGATGGAAGTGCTGGGGGTTACGTCCTATGGTGACCTGTCCTCGTTCGCGCAGCAGCAAAGCCGGGCCTCCTGTTTCATCCTGTCCATAGACGACGAGGAACTGACCAGCGAAGCCGAAGAAACCATAGGCGAGTTGCGCACTTTCGTTCATGCCATACGCTTTCGCAATGCCGACATACCGATCTTTCTGTATGGCGAAACGCGCACCTCGCGGCATATTCCGAATGACGTGCTGCGCGAGCTGCACGGCTTCATCCACATGTTCGAGGACACGCCGGAATTCATCGCGCGCTACGTGGTGCGCGAGGCGCGTGCCTATCTTGATTCGCTGGCGCCACCGTTTTTCCGCGCCCTCACGCACTACGCTGCGGATGGCTCGTATTCCTGGCACTGCCCGGGCCATTCGGGCGGCGTGGCCTTTCTGAAAAGCCCGGTGGGGCAAATGTTCCACCAGTTTTTCGGCGAAAACATGCTGCGCGCGGATGTTTGCAATTCGGTCGACGAACTCGGGCAATTGCTGGACCACACCGGCCCCGTGGCGGCTTCGGAACTCAACGCGGCGCGCATATTCAATTGCGACCACCTGTTTTTCGTGACCAACGGAACCTCGACCTCGAACAAGATGGTGTGGCATTCCACCGTGGCGCCGGACGACGTGGTGGTCGTGGACCGCAATTGCCACAAGTCGATTTTGCACGCCATCACCATGACCGGCGCGGTGCCGGTGTTCCTGACGCCCACACGCAACCATTTCGGCATCATTGGGCCTATCCCGCTGGACGAATTCAAGCCCGAAAACATTCAGCGCAAGATAGACGCCAACCCCTTCGCGCGCCAGGCGCGCGGCAAGCCGCGCATCCTCACCATCACCCAGTCCACCTACGACGGCATCGTCTACAACGTCGAACAGATCAAGCGGCTGCTGGATGGCGAGGTGGACACCCTGCATTTCGACGAAGCCTGGCTGCCGCACGCGGCCTTCCATGAGTTCTATTCCGGCATGCACGCGATAGGCGCGGGGCGGCCGCGCTGCAAGGATTCACTGCTGTTTTCCACCCAATCCACGCACAAACTGCTGGCCGGGCTGTCGCAGGCCTCGCAAATACTGGTGCAGGATTCGGAATCCCGGCAGCTCGACCGCGACGTGTTCAATGAGGCTTACCTCATGCACACCTCCACCTCGCCGCAGTACGCCATCATCGCTTCTTGTGACGTGGCGGCGGCCATGATGGAACCGCCGGGCGGCAAGGCGCTGGTGGAAGAATCCATTTGCGAAGCACTGGATTTTCGCCGCGCCATGCGCAAGGTGGACGAGGAGTGGGGCACCGACTGGTGGTTCAAGGTGTGGGGACCGGATTTTCTGTCCGAGGAAGGCGTTGCCAGCCGCGAGGACTGGGTGCTCACGCCCAACGACCGCTGGCACGGTTTTGGCAATCTGGCCCCCGGCTTCAATATGCTGGACCCGATCAAAGCCACGGTGATTACGCCGGGACTGGACGTGGACGGCGATTTTGCCGACTGGGGCATACCGGCCGGCATCCTCACCAAATATCTGTCCGAACACGGCATCATCGTCGAGAAAACCGGGCTTTACTCGTTTTTCATCATGTTCACGATAGGCATCACCAAGGGACGCTGGAATACCCTGGTGACCGAATTGCAGCAGTTCAAGGACGACTACGATCGCAACCAGCCGCTGTGGCGCGTGCTGCCGGAATTCGTGGCCAAATACCCGCGCTACGAGCGCGTCGGCCTGCGCGACCTGTGCGCGCAAATCCACACCATGTATGCGCAAAACGACATCGCGCGGCTTACTACCGAAATGTATTTGTCGAACATGGAACCGGCCATGAAGCCGGCCGACGCTTTCGCGCGCATGGCGCACCGCGAAATCGAGCGCGTGCCCATAGACCAGCTGGAAGGCCGCGTCACGGCCATGCTGGTAACGCCTTATCCGCCCGGTATTCCGCTGCTCATCCCGGGCGAGCGCTTCAACCGCACCATCGTCAACTACCTGCGCTTCGCGCGCGAATTCAACCAGCGCTTTCCGGGCTTCGAAACGGATATCCACGGTCTGGTGGACGAAACCGTGGACGGCCACACGCGCTATTACGTGGATTGCGTGATCGGCCGCTGAGCGTCTGCCGGCGCAGAACTTGAAGTGCGGCTTTGCGCCGCCCTTCAGTACCGATAGTCGGACCCCGCCTGGAACGGCGGCTTGCGGCCGACCAGGGCTTCGACGAGCGTAAGTTCCGCGTCCGTATGATTGCGCACGCTGCTCAGTTCCATGGGCGTTTCCACGCCGCCACCTCGTACCACGAGCGGCATGTCGTGGTGGCGCGATGCAATGTGCATGGTTTCGGGCGTGTCCGAGTGCGTCTGCAGGTCGGCTTCGCCATAGCAAAGGCAGAAGTAGGTTTCGCGCCGCTGCGCTTCGATATAGCAGCCGGTGCCGCGTATGCCTATGGTCGCGATAGGCGTTTCCAGGCGCTTGGGTCCGCGTCCGAATACCGACAACAGCGCCCCGGTAATTACCCGCAAATACGTCGCCGCCGACGTCGAGCCAAATGCCATGTGGGAATTGCCGCGCAGCAAAAAGGCGTTGTTGCCGGATACGAACACCGCTTCGGCGCCCGGTCCGGTGCGCACCGTGTCGCCCGGCCCCACCGGCATGCGAAAGCGCGCCGGCTCGCCATTTACCGTCACCTGCCCGCGATAGCCGCGTATGCCCTGGTCCAGCGTGCCGGCCGCAGCGGCCTCGCGCAGCCAGGCGGGCAGCATGAGCGGACTGGCAGCCAGTGCCGCGATCAGTTTTCTGCGCTCGTTATGCATGAAATCCCCTGCTTGGCGCCGCCCGGCGACGCTGTGAGACAAGTGCCGTGCCGGCAAATCAATTCGATTTGGATAACTGCCGCATGGCGCGTTCGAGTCCGTCCAGGGTAAGCGAAAACATGCGCTGGCCCATGATTTGACGGATGACCGCAATCGACTGCCGGTACTCCCAATAGCGCTCCGGTTCCGGATTGAGCCAGCAGGCGGAGGGGTATTGTTCCAGCAGGCGGCGCAGCCATACGGCACCGGGCTCCTCGTTGTTATATTCGACACTGCCGGCGCGGTTCAGAATTTCGTAAGGGCTCATGCTGGCGTCGCCCACGAATATCAGTTTGTAATCGGGGCCGAAGCGGTGGATCACGTCCCAGGTGGAAATGCGGTCGCGGTGGCGGCGGTTATTATCCTGCCAGAGCCACTCATACACGCAGTTGTGGAAGTAATAATATTGCAGGTGCTTGAATTCCACGCGCGCCGCGGAAAACAGTTCTTCGCACACCCGCACGTGATCGTCCATGGAGCCGCCCACGTCGAGGAACAGCAGCACCTTGATCTGATTGTGGCGTTCCGGCCGCAGCAATAAATCCAGCCAGCCGGCATTGCGCGCCGTGGCGCCTATGGTGCCGTCCAGATCCAGTTCGGTGGCCGCGCCTTCACGCGCGAAGCGGCGCAGGCGGCGCAGTGCAAGTTTGATATTGCGCGTGCCCAGTTCCACGCTGTCGTCCAGGTTGCGGTACACGCGCTCATCCCACACCTTGACGGCGGTGCGGTTGCCGGCCGATTCGGGGCCTATGCGTATGCCTTCCGGATGGTAGCCGTGGGCGCCGAAAGGGCTGCTGCCGCCCGTGCCTATCCATTTGGAACCGCCGGCGTGGCGTCCATCCTGTTCCGCCAGGCGCTTGCGGAATTCTTCCATCAGCTTTTCCCAGCCCAGCTTTTCGATGCGCGCCTTTTCTTCCGCTGTCAGGTGACGCTGCAACATGAGCTTGAGCCAGTCTTCCGGAATTTCCGCTTCCAGGCCGGGAATGGATTCGACGCCTTTGAAATATTCGCCGAACGCGCGGTCGAATTTGTCGAAATTGCGTTCGTCCTTGACCATGCAGGTGCGCGCCAGATAGTAGAACTCATCCAGCGAATGGCCGCACACACGCTCGCGCACGGCTTCCAGCAGCGTGAGCAGTTCTTTGGTCGACACCGGCAGTTTGTGCGACTTGAGATGCAGGAAAAAGTCGATCAGCATGGCGGATTACACCTTGCGGCGTTCCAGGATGCGATACAGCAGGCCCAGGCCGATCAACACTGCTGCCAGCGCGGTATAGCTGGTCGCGGCCTGCAGTGCCCGGCTGCCGGCTTCCCTCAGCGGCGCCGGGTCGTAGAACATGGCGACGGCGTTGAAGGTGAAGTGCGCCAGCACGCAGGGCAGCAGGGTGCGCGTGCGCCAGTACATCCAGCCGCAAACCAGGCCGACCAGCATGGCTACGCAGCCCTGATAGACGTTCAGATGTGCCAGCGCGAACAGCAGGGCGGACAGGAAAATCGCCGGCCCGGGCTGGTAATACTTGAGCAGGCCGCGCAGTATGAGGCCGCGGAACAGCATTTCTTCGGCCCAGGGTGCCACCGCCAGCGTGGCCGCCAGGGCCTCGGGCGAACCATCCAGCATGGACGCGAACAGGGCGCGATTGCCGTCCGACATGGGAAGCAAAGTTTCGAGCATATTCACGACGTCGGCCGCGACGAAAGCGCCGCCCCCGGCCACCAGCAGTACCGGCACCAACAAATAGGCAGCCACGGTGCGTGCCGGTGTGCGCGTGTCGTGCAGCAGGCGCCGGTAGCCTATGCCGCCGCGCGACATCAGGAAGGCGATGATCGTGCCGTAGGACAAAAGCTGCGCCGTGACGCCCATCGCACGCCCGCCAACCTGCGGGCAGAGTACCTGCAACACAGCAAAGTACAAGGTGGCCAAGCCGTAAGATACCGCCACGGAGAGCGCAGCCTGCCAGATGTCGAGTACGCCGTCGTCCTGTTCCGTCATGGCGGAACTCCTACTTGCGCGCCGCCATGGCACGGATCAGCCGTACCAGGCACATTGCGAAACCGACCGATCCGGCCGCCAGCATGCCCAAGGTGAGCCATAGCGGGCGGCCCGGCACGCCGGTATCACTGGCCAAGTTGATGAGGGTGAGCGTGAGCCCCCACATGGCGAGCACGGCAGACGCGATGGCCGTGACCAGGTAGATCGATTTCAATGCCGGCCCCTAACGCCCCTGGCGCGCCATGAATATGAGGCGCTCGAACAAATGCACGTCCTGTTCATTTTTGAGCAGCGCCCCGGCCAGAGGAGGCAGCGACGTTTTTTGATCCTTGCTGCGCAGCACTTCGGGCGGGATGTCCTCCGCTACCAGCAGTTTGAGCCAGTCCAGCAGTTCCGACGTGGAAGGCTTCTTTTTGAGCCCGGGAATGTCGCGCAGTTCGAAAAACACTTCCAGCGCCTCGCGCAGCAGGGCTTTTTTGAGGCCGGGAAAATGCACGTCTATGATGCGCTGCATGGTGTCCCGGTCCGGGAATTTGATGTAGTGGAAAAAGCAGCGGCGCAGAAAGGCGTCCGGCAATTCCTTTTCGTTATTGCTGGTGATGAATACCAGCGGCCGGTGCTGCGCCCGCACGGTGCGGTGCAGTTCGTAACAGTGGAATTCCATGCGATCGAGTTCGCGCAGCAAATCGTTGGGGAATTCGATGTCGGCCTTGTCGATTTCGTCGATCAGCACCACGGTCGGTTCGGCCGCTTCGAATGCCTGCCACAGCACGCCCGGTACGATGTAATTGGCGATGTCCTGCACGCGTGGATCGCCCAGTTGCGAGTCGCGCAGGCGATTGACGGCGTCGTATTCGTACAGGCCTTGCTGCGCCTTGGTGGTGGATTTGATATGCCATTCGATGAGCGGCAACTGGAGCGCCGCGGCCACCTGTTCCGCCAGCATGGTTTTGCCGGTGCCCGGTTCGCCCTTGATAAGTAGCGGCCGCTGCAGGCGTATGGCGGCATTTACGGCCAGCATCAGATCGGCCGTGGCGACGTAAGCGGACGTACCTTCGAAGCGCATGAAACTTTCCTCCGGGCGAGTGGCCGATTATACGGCGGCGCCACAGTGCTAATCTTGCATCCCCCAAAGAGGAGAATCAGATATGTTTAAAGCCATTTTGTTGAATCGTGCAGAAAGCGGCGCCACGCAGGCGGCGCTGGCCGATCTGGAAATTTCCCAATTGCCCGCCGCCGACGTGCGCGTGCGAGTGTCCCATTCCACGCTCAATTACAAGGACGGGCTGGCGATTACCGGCAAAGGACCGGTGGTGCGCAAGTGGCCCATGGTGCCGGGTATCGATTTTGCCGGCGTGGTCGAGCATAGTGACAGCCCGCTCTGGAAAGCCGGCGACGCGGTCATTCTGAATGGCTGGGGCGTGGGTGAAACGCACTGGGGCGGGCTCTCCCAATATGCGTCGGTGAAGGGCGAATGGCTGGTGGCGCAGCCGGCCGGCCTTACCCCGCGCGAAGCCATGGCCATAGGCACGGCCGGCTATACCGCCATGCTGTGCGTGCTGGCGCTGGAAAAGCATGGCCTCGAGCCGGGCGACGGCGAAGTGCTGGTGACGGGCGCCAATGGCGGCGTCGGCTCGGTGGCGATCGCGCTGCTGGCGAAACTGGGCTACAAGGTGATCGCCTCCACCGGGCGTATGCAGGAGGCGGATTACCTGAAGTCGCTGGGGGCGGCCGACATCATCGATCGCGCCGAACTGTCCGCGCCCGGCAAGCCCCTGGGGCGCGAGCGCTGGGCCGGGGTGGTGGATAGCGTGGGTTCGCACACGCTCGCCAATGCCTGTGCCACCACGCGCTATCGCGGCGCCGTGGCGGCTTGCGGGCTTGCCCAGGGCATGGATTTTCCATCCAGCGTGGCCCCTTTCATCCTGCGTGGCGTCACACTGTACGGCGTGGATAGCGTCATGGCACCGTTGGCGGTGCGCCAGGAGGCCTGGGCAAGACTGGCGCGCGACCTCGATCTGGGCAAACTAGGCGCGATCAGCCGCGACATCAGTCTGGCCGAGGCGCTGGATGTGGCGCCGCAAATTCTCGCCGGCCAGGTGCGCGGGCGCGTGGTGGTGCATGTCGATCGCTAAGAAACTTCGTTTCCTGCCTGGCGGGTGGTTCGGCTGGCGCTTTGCGCCGGCCGTGCTGCTCGCATTGGTATTGGGCGCGGCGCATGCGGCCGCCACCGCGCCGGCCGTGCGTTCGGAAATCGAGGCGCTCATGGCCGTGCTGCGTACCTCCGACTGCCGCTTCAACCGCAACGGAAGCTGGCACGACGGCGCCGCGGCGAGCGCGCATCTGCTCGGCAAGCTGGACTATCTGGAGCGTCGCGGCCAGGTGGAAAGTACGGAACGGTTTATCGAACTGGCTGCTTCCGCAAGCAGTGCCAGCGGCAAAGCCTATGCCGTGCAGTGCGGAGGTGCGCCCGCACAACCCAGCCGTGACTGGCTGCTGGCCCAATTGCGCGCCCTGCGCACCCCTGCCGCGCGCTGAAGCGGCATGGCCAGAGCTGCCTACCGTGCCGCGCAGCAGGCGCTCAGTGCGGCGGATCCGGTCATGGCAGCCTTGATCGAGCGCGTCGGCCCCTGCCGTCTGGTAGTGAAGCGCCGCGCCAGCCCGTATGAGGCGCTCGCCCACGCCGTTGCCCATCAACAATTGCATGCAGCGGCGGCCAATGCCATGTTGAAACGGCTGTCCATGCTGGGCGGCGACGGGGAGAACCTGCCGCAAGCCGCGCAACTGCTTGCGATGGGCGACCAGGAATTGCGTGGCTGCGGTTTTTCGCGCGCCAAAATGGCAGCCCTGCGCGACATCGCCGCGCGCACGCTGGACGGCACCGTGCCGAACCGCCGCGCGCTGCAGCGGCTGGACGACGCAGCCGTGATCGAGCGGCTCACGCAATTGCGCGGAGTGGGCCCGTGGACCGTGGAAATGCTGCTCATATTCACGCTGGGCCGGCCCGACGTGCTGCCGGCCAACGACTACGGCGTGCGCAATGGCTTCCGCCGCGCTTACGGCCTGACCGATCTGCCCACGCCGCGCGCCCTGGCTGAGCACGGC
This sequence comes from Rhodocyclaceae bacterium, assembly GCA_016791105.1. Taxonomy (GTDB): domain Bacteria; phylum Pseudomonadota; class Gammaproteobacteria; order Burkholderiales; family Rhodocyclaceae; genus JAEUNM01. Next base: position 44,775 of record JAEUNM010000013.1, read on the forward strand.
CAGCGCTGGCAGCCTTGGCGCAGCATCGCCGCCTGGTATTTGTGGCGTGCGGTGGAATTGCCGGCGGAACAATTCGGCGCGAATTCCTGAGCCACGGCGCCGGCCCTCGATTGCGCTGGCGGCTGGCTATACTGCTGGAATCGGTCCGGCCCGAGCCGGCCCTGTTCCGACCTGGAGAGTCCGCATGAAACTGAACGTAAACGGGCAGGCGCTGGCCGCCAACGTGCCCGGCGACATGCCGTTGTTGTGGGTGCTGCGCGATCACTTGAATCTGACCGGCACCAAATACGGCTGCGGCATCGGCCAGTGCGGCGCCTGCACCGTGCATCTGGACGGCGCGCCGGTGCGCGCCTGCCTGACGCCGGCCGCCGAGGCGGTGGGCAAGAAAGTGCTCACCATAGAAGGGGCCGCCGACACGCCGCGTGGGCGTGCCGTGCAGGCGGCCTGGGAAAAACTGAACGTCGTGCAGTGCGGCTACTGCCAGTCCGGGCAAATCATGAGCGCGATTGCGCTGATCGAATCCAATCCGGTGCCTACCGAACTGGATATCGACGCCGCCATGGCCGGCAATATATGCCGCTGCGCCACCTATCAACGCATACGCGCCGCGATCCTCGAAGCGGCGGCTGCGCCACGCGGCTGAGGCGGCGACCATGGAAAGTATCGACAGCAAGGGCATCGTCAATCTGAGCCGGCGCCAGTTCATGCAGGGTGGCGCCGCGCTCACCCTGGGAATTCTGCTGGGCCGCGCGCTGCCGGCACAGGCAGCCGCAGCGGCGGCGCCGGCCGCCGAGCCGGCGGCTTACGTGCGCATAGGCGCCGACAATAGCGTCACCATCATCGCCCAGCACCTCGAAATGGGGCAGGGCACCTACACCGGCCTTGCCACGCTGCTGGCGGACGAAATGGATGCGGCCTGGTCGCAGGTGCGCATGGAGGGCGCGCCGGCTGACGCTGCGCGCTACGGCAATCGCAAGATGGGCGGCATGCAGGGCACCGGCGGCAGCACGGCGATGGCCAATTCCTGGGAAACCATGCGGCGTGCCGGCGCCGCCGCGCGGGCCATGCTGGTGGCGGCAGCCGCGAAACAATGGGATGTGCCGCGCGGCACCATCACCGTGCGTGAGGGGGTGGTGCTGCACGACCCGTCCGGCCGCCGCGCAAATTTTGGCGAACTGGCGGCCGCGGCAGCGCGCGAGTCGGTGCCCGAGCGCCTGTTCCTGAAAAATCCGCATGAATTCACGCTGATCGGCAAGCCCCTGGCGCGCATCGATAATCGCGACAAGGTGACCGGCGCCGCGCGCTATACGCAGGACGTGAAATTGCCCGGCATGCTGGTTGCGCTGGTCCAGCACGCGCCGCGCTTCGGCGCCAAGGTGGCCAGTTTCGACGACAAGGCCGCACGCCGCGTCAAAGGCGTGGTGGAGGTGGTGCAGATTCCGTCCGGCGTGGCCGTGCTGGCGGGCGATTTCTGGAGCGCCCGGCGCGGCCGCGACGCCCTGCGTGTGAAATGGGACGAAAGCGCGGCATTCGCGCTCAGCTCGCGCGACATCTACGCGCGCTACCGCGAATTGGCCAAACAGCCCGGCACCGTCGCGCGGCAGGACGGCGATGCCGATGCGGCGCTGGCGGGCGCGGCGAAAAAGCTGCAGGTGGGCTATGAATTTCCGTTCCTCGCGCACGCTGCCATGGAGCCGCTCAATTGCGTCATACGGCTCGATAGCGGCGGCTGCGAAGCATGGAACGGCGAGCAGTTGCAGAGCGTGGATCAGGCCGCGCTGGCGGAGCTATTTGGCCTGCCGCCGGAGCGCGTCAAAATCAACATGCTCTACGCGGGCGGCAGTTTCGGCCGCCGCGCCAATCCGGCGTCGGATTACGTGCTGGAGTGCGGCCATATCGTCAAGGCGCTGGCTGGCGGCGCGCTGGGCGGCCGGCCGGTGAAACTGGTCTGGACGCGCGAGGACGACATGCGCGCCGGCTATTACCGCCCTGCCTACGTGCATGCGCTCGAAGCCGGTCTGGATGCGCAGGGCAAAATCGTGGCCTGGAAACATCGCATCGTCGGCCAGGGCATATTGGCCAGTTCGCCGTTCAAGGCGCGCGTGCAGGACGGCATCGACCCGACCGTCGTGAAAGGTGCCTACAACCTGCCTTATGGCTTCGGCACGCAACGAGTGGACGTCCATATGCCGGAGTTGCCGGTCCCGGTATTGTGGTGGCGTTCGGTCGCTTCGTCTCACAATGCCTATGCCGTCGAAACCTTCCTGGATCAGATTGCGGCGGCGGCCGGTCGCGATCCGGCCGATCTGCGCCTCGAATTGCTGGCCGGACGCGAGCGCCACCTGGCCGTGCTGCGCCTCGTGCTGGAAAAGGCCGATTGGACCAAGCCGCTGGCGCAGGGCGCGCCGGGCGACAAGCGTGGCCGCGGCTTGGCGTTGCACGAGTCATTCGACAGCGTGGTGGCCCAGGTGGCGGAAGTGAGCATCAAGGCGGATGGCTCATTTACGGTAGACCGCGTGGTATGCGCGGTCGATTGCGGGCTGGCCATCAATCCGGATGTGGTGCGTGCGCAGATGGAAGGCGGGATAGGCTACGGGCTTTCGGCTGCGCTGTCAGGTGCCATCACCTTCAACAAAGGGCGTGTGGACCAGTCGAATTTCGATAATTACACCGTGCTGCGCATGCCGCAAATGCCCAAGGTGGATGTGCATATCGTGCCCAGCGCGGCCGCGCCGACCGGGGTGGGCGAGCCGGGCTTGCCGCCCATCGCTCCGGCCGTTGCCAATGCGCTGGCGCAGGCCGGCGCCAAACGCATCACCAGTTTGCCGATCAAACTTGCCTGAACGCCGCTGCAGAAAAAACGGACGGCGCCCTGCAGTGCCTGCAGGGCGCCGTCGCGGGCGGATTTTTCATTGTGCCCGAATTTCCCGTAGTGTCCGATGCCAGCGCAGCCGCGTCGAAAAACGCCCTTCAGTAGTCTGCCACCGTACGCAGTATAGTTGTCCGCCTTGCGCCGTGCAATGTCGCAGCGCTAACTTTTCGTCATGAGGAGGGTGCTGACGCTTCCCCTGCTGTTGCGAAAATAAACAAATCTCTCTTAATAAATCACTGCGGCGGATTGATGCTGCGTGGGAAAACTAAGCAGGCCGAAAAAAGCACTGAGACGGGGCGCGCGTTGCGCGCCAAATTCTTGCGATCGGTCAAGCAGGGCGTGCGGCCAGCCTCAAATATCCGCACGCGCCAGGCGGCGTTTGTCGGGCTTGCACTCGTGCGCCAGTACGATGCTTCCGTCGTCACGCACGACCTCCAGGCGGACCGTGAAGCCCCATAGGCGCGATATGTGCTTCAGCACTTCGTCTATCGAACTGCCCAACGGGCGGCGCTGATACTGGCTGTGGCGCAGGGTGAGCGAGCGGTCGCCGCGCAAATCCACGTTCCATACGGCGATGTTGGGTTCGCGGCTGCCCAGGTTGTATTGGTCGGAAAGCATTTGCCGCAATTCCATGTAGCCGCCTTCGTCGTGAATCGCGGAAATTTTCAGCTTGGCGTTGCGGTCGTCGTCCAGCACCGCGAATAGTCGCAAATCGCGCATCAGTTTGGGCGAAAGATATTGCAGGATAAAACTTTCGTCCTTGAAATTGCGCATCGCGAAATCGAAGGTTTCGCGCCAGTTGCTGCCGGCAATGTCGGGAAACCATTTGCGGTCTTCGTCGGTGGGGTGCTCGCAAATGCGGCGTATGTCGGTCCACATCGCGAAACCGAGCGCGTAGGGATTGATGCCGCCATAATAGGGGCTGTTGTACGGCAGTTGCATCACCACGTTGGTGTGCGACTGCAGGAATTCCATGATGATGGATTCGGCGATGCAGTCCTGGTCGTACAGCGTGTTCATGATCGTGTAGTGCCAGTAAGTGGCCCAACCTTCGTTCATGACCTGGGTCTGGCGCTGCGGATAGAAGTACTGGCCCACCTTGCGCACGATGCGCACCACTTCGCGCTCCCAGGGTTCCAGCAGCGGGGCGTGCTTTTCGATCAGGTACAGGATGTTTTCCTGCGGCTCGGCCGGGAAGCGCACGTTGGCTTTGGCGCTCTGCGGGGCGGCGCGCTCGGGCAGGGTGCGCCAAAGATCATTCACCTGCGCCTGCAGATAATCTTCGCGCTCTTTCTGGCGCTGCATTTCTTTGGCCAGCGATAGTTTCGGCGGGCGCTTGTAGCGATCGACCCCGACGTTGAGCAGGGCGTGGCAGGAATCGAGCAATTCTTCCACCCGGTCGATGCCGTGGCGTTCTTCGCAATCGGCAATGTAATTGCGTGCGAACACCAGGTAATCGATGATCGAATCGGCATTGGTCCAGGTGCGGAACAGGTGGTTGCCCTTGAAGAAGGAGTTGTGGCCGTAACAGGCGTGTGCGATCACCAGTGCCTGCATGGCCAGCGTGTTTTCCTCCATCAGATAGGAAATGCACGGGTTGGAGTTGATGACGATTTCGTAAGCCAGCCCCATGTAGCCGCGCCGGTAGCGCTTTTCGCTGCTGATGAAATGCTTGCCGAAGGACCAGTGGTGGTAATACACGGGCATGCCTATCGACGCATAGGCGTCGAGCATTTGCTCGGCGGTAATGATTTCAACCTGGTTCGGATAGGTGTCGAGGCCGTATTCTTCGGCGACGCGGCGAATTTCCGTGTGGTACAGCTCGATCAGATCTATCGTCCACTCGCTGGAGGCCGGCAGGCGGGTGCGGCGCGACGGTTGGGGCGCTGGTGCGTTCATGCGAGCTTCTTCTTGAACAGTTCCCGGAACACCGGATAAATGTCGCCTACGGATTCGATCTGCTGCATCGAAAAGCGGGTTTCGGCGACGGCGATCTTGGCATATTCGCGCCACAGGTTCTGCGGTTCGCCGCCGCGAATTTCGACGTAGGCGAAGTACTGCACATAAGGCAGGATATCTTCTTCCAGCAATTGCCGGCACTTCGGCGAATCGTTTTCCCAGTTGTCGCCGTCGGACGCCTGCGCGCCATACACGTTCCAGGCGCCGTTGGCATACCGCTCCTTGACGATGTCGCTCATCAGGTTGAGCGCGCTCGATACCACCGTTCCGCCCGATTCGCGCGAGTGGAAAAAGTCTTCTTCGTCCACTTCCGACGCCGCCGTATGGTGGCGTATGAAGACGATTTCGATATGGTCGTAACTGCGCTTGAGGAACAGATAAAGCAACATGAAAAAGCGCTTGGCGATCTGCTTTTTTTCTTCGTCCATCGAGCCGGACACGTCCATCACGCAGAACATGACGGCCTGCGTAGACGGCATGGGCAGCTTGACGCGGTTGTTGTAGCGCAGGTCGAAACTGTCTATGAACGGGATCGCGGCGATCTTGTCGCGCAGCACGGAAATACGCTCGCGCAGCGCGACCAGTTCCGGATCGTCCTCGGCGCGGCCTTCGGCTTCGAATTGATCGAGTTCTTCCAGCGCACGCCGCAACTGTTCGCGATACGGTGAGCCTAGCGCCAGCCGGCGCCCCAGCGCGCCGCGCAGCGAACGCACGATGTTGATATTGGCCGGCACGCCGGTGGGCGTATGGCCGGCGCGCACGGTTTTGTGCTCGGTGATGCGGGCAAGCTGGGTTTTGACGAGATTGGGCAATTCCAGCTCGTCGAAAAAAATGTTCAGGAATTCTTCGCGCGACAACTGAAATACGAAGTCATCCTGCATTTCGCCGGAATCGGAG
>JAEUNM010000015.1 GCA_016791105.1 Rhodocyclaceae bacterium
CGCACCCGGCGCAGCGTGAGCTATCCCGGCGGCACCCTGGAAACCACCCGCTACCAGTACGACGCCGCCAACCGCCTCACCCGCATCGAACAGGACGGCCCCACCGGCACGCTGGCCGTCACCTACACCTGGGACGGCGCCGGACGCCTGACCGAAAAGCGCCTGCCCAACGGCCTGCGCCAGCGCTACACCTGGGATGCCGCCAACCAGCTCACGCGCATCGACTACCTCAAAACCGACGGCACCCAGCTCGCCAGCCTCGCCTACGACTACGATGGAGCAGGGCGGCGCATCCGCAAATCCGGCAACCTGCCCAGTGCGCCCGAAACGCCCATCGAAGCCGACTACGACACGGCCAACCGCATGACGCGCATCACGCTCAACCCCGGCACCCAAGCCGCGGCGACCTACGACCTCAGTTACGACCCACAAGGCAGCCTGACGCAAAAGCAGAACCGCGCCGATCCCGCCGACACCACCACCTATACCTGGGATGCTCGCAACCGGCTGGCCGCGGTTACCGCCACCCGAGCTAGCAGCACGAGCAGCGCAAGCTTCCGCTATGATGCATTGGGACGACGCATGGAGCGCACCGTGCAGACCGGCACCGAAACCCACACTACCCGCTACGTCTATGACGGCCCGCAAGCCATAGGCGAACTGTACGACGGGCGGCTGGCCGCCACCAACCTGACCGGCCTGGCGATAGACGAAGCCATCGCGCGCACGGTGAATGTCGAAACGGCCAGTAGCGCCAATCCCATCCGCACCAAGACGCTCATTACCGATGCGCTGGGCAGCGTGCTCGCACAAACCGGCGCGGATCAGACGGCGGAAATCTGGTATGCGTATAGTCCTTATGGGGAGACGCAGAGTACCGGGAGCGATCCGGATAGCCCGCAAAACCCTAGTCAATATACCGGGCGCGAGAACGACGGCGCCATCGGCGGAACCGGCGGCGGGCAGATGTATTACTACCGGGCCAGGTTTTATGATCCGGTGGGGAAGAGGTTTGGGAGTGAGGATCCGATTGGGTTGGTGGGTGGGTTAAATGTCTATGCCTTGGTAGGCGGAACCCCGTTGAATAGATCTGACCCGTTTGGGCTGTTCGACATCGCAAACCCTGCAGAGTGGCCAACGCCGCCGCAGGGCCTCGTAGATTACTTCGAAGGATTTGGCTCATACTATGGAGGCCTATGGCATGCAGGAGTTCACATGTACCGTCGTGCGGGTTTCGCGGGCAGTTGTTGGCAGAAGCGCGCGATTGAGAACGAATCTGCACTCGGAGCGGGCGTTTTCTCACTGGCCCACCCAATTGTCAGAAGGCAGGCTTTATCTGCAGCAAAGTACTGGGCGACTGGTCATAAGGCGTACCTTGGTGGGCGATTTACTGCCGGCGCCGTAACAAGTTCTGTTACTGGGGTTGGTATATACGGCGGCTTATCGCTTGGAGTCGTTGCTGGTTTTGGCGACGCACTGAATAATGTTGATCGCGCGAATGCGGCATCGGCAGAGCAGATTCTAAGAGGGGTGTTGGGAGATAATTTTCCGCATCTGCCGGACTTCCAGCGAACTAATTGCGGCTGTTCGAAGTGAAATTCAGTGAAGGTCGCCGCAGTAACGTGCTCGAAAACCCTTTTCTTGCGTTCGTTTTGCACTTGGTGAGTGCAATAATCGGAGTGACCTCCACATACTACAGTTTGGCTGAAGGGCTGGTTTGGCCGCTGCTCGTTGGCGGCGGAGTCCTGTTGGTGATGGAGGGGTGCTGGATGTATTTCCTATTAGGCAGGAAAAAATAGGCCGCCCATTAGCTAAACTTCGTGGATTCACCTCGAAAATTAAAATAATTGCTAAATAATAGGGGGGGCGCGGAATAATACGGGCTCTTTTGAAATTCAAGTGGGTTACGCGGTTTTCGGCCCGAAATTGGGAAGATCAAGCTTGCCGGAAGGGAAACTAGGGTCAGAGTGAGGTATTTTTCGCCACCGACCGAAAAAGGCCCGTTTCGGACCAAGCTTGCATTTGGAAATTACCTCGCTCTGACCCCAATACCCCGCCAATACCCCGTGAACGATGCCGGCATCCGGAGGCCGGGGAGCGGGGTGTTAAATGGGGTAGCAAATAACTTAAACTTTTGGTGTAGATATTTTGGGTGCGAAGAGAAGCGCAGTAATAGGGGACAGCAGTAATAGGGGACAGACCACGAATTAATTAACAGAAAGAGCCGCGGCTGCGGTAGGACAGGTCGGCGAGCTTGTCGGAATAGCGCGTAGGTTGGGGTGACGAAAGGAGCCCCAACATTCGGCGGCTCGATTAACCTCGAGTTGTTGGGGTTCGCGGGCTCACCCCAACCTACGTGGCTGCGCCAACGTGCGCGGCGGCGCGCGCATCTAACCATACAACTGCCCGGCGTGGACGGCGTATTCACCAACTACTACGGCCCCTCCAAGCGCGTGCTGCGGCAAACGTGGCCGGACGGCACCGACCTGCGCTTCAACTACAAAATCGTCGGCGGCTGCGTACCGGGCCTGCGCTCGGCCGACGCAGGCTCCGGCAACGGCAATGAACTCACCCGCGGCAGCACAAACGGAACCTGCCGCGGCGCCGGCTGCCCCCGCATCGACTCCTGGGAGGGCCAGTCCGTCACCGGCGGCGACATCGTCGGCACCGAAGTGCT
>JAEUNM010000093.1 GCA_016791105.1 Rhodocyclaceae bacterium
TTCGGTTTCTCCGCACGGTAATTTGCGCGGCATGGGGCGGGGGGATGCGCCCTTGCGGTGAATTGCGCGGTATGGCGTGATTTCGCGGCACCATACGGCGGATTGCGCCTGCGGCTTATCCGCCCTACGAGTCCTGCCGTCACAACACCCGCGGGGGGATCGGGGCGGCGCGTAGGGCGCAAAAGCGAAGCGCATTGCGCCGTATGGGGCGGTTCGCTTTCTCCGCACGGTAAATTGCGCAGCATGGGGCGGGGGGATGCGCCCTTGCGGTGAATTGCGCGGTATGGCGTGATTTTGCGGCTCCATGCCGCGGATTGTGCTGGCGGCTTTTGTGCCCGGCGCGTCTGAATTATTGCGGACGGGGCAGCATGCCCCGTCCGGCGGCGCGGGTGAATTCGCGGCCCCATACGGCGGATTGCGCCTGCGGCTTATCCGCCCCACGAGTCCCACGAGTCCCACGAGTCCTACGAGTCCTACGAGTCCTACGAGTCCCACGAGTCCCACGAGTCCCACGAGTCCCACGAGTCCCACGAGTCCCACGCGTCCTACGAGTCCTACGAGTCCTACGAGTCCCACGAGTCCCACGAGTCCTTATCCGCCCAACGAATCCCGCCTGTCACCCCCAAACCCGATCACCGCCCCCCGGCAAAAGCGCGGTTTCCCCCCCATTCGGGGGGTTGGTTCGCTCCCCTTGCGCCCGTAATCTTCCGCCCCACACGTGCGCGGCCCACAAAATCGGCCGAATGAAGCGAACAGCTTGGAGGGTTTCAAATGAGGGTGCTGGTAGCGGTCAAGCGGGTGGTCGATTACAACGTGAAGGTTCGCGTCAAGGCGGACGGGACGGGCGTGGATTTGGCGAACGTCAAAATGTCCATGAACCCCTTCGACGAAATTGCCTGCGAAGAAGCGGTACGTCTGAAAGAAGCCGGCGTCGCGACGGAAGTGGTGGCGGTGTCCTGCGGTGTCACCGCCTGTCAGGAAACTTTGCGCTCGGCCATGGCTCTGGGCGCCGACCGCGGCATCCTGGTGGAAAGCGAGGCCGAACTGCAGCCGCTGGCGGTCGCCAAATTGCTGCAGGCCGTGGTGAATAAAGAAGCACCGCAACTGGTGCTGCTGGGCAAACAGGCCATAGACGACGATTCCAATCAGGTCGGCCAGATGCTCGCATCGCTCATGGGCTGGCCGCAAGCCACTTTCGCATCGAAAGTCGTCATTGCCGGCGACAAAGCCAGCGTGACGCGCGAAATCGACGGCGGCCTGGAAACGCTCGAACTCAAATTGCCGGCCGTGGTCACCTCCGACCTGCGGCTCAACGAGCCGCGCTACGCCGCGCTGCCCAGCATCATGAAGGCGAAAAAGAAGCCGCTCGCGGTTATCAAGCCGTCCGATCTGGGTGTCGATGTCAGCCCGCGCCTCAGTACGCTGAAAGTGGCCGAGCCGCCCAAGCGTTCTGCCGGCGTGCGCGTGCCTGACGTCAAACAGCTTGTCGACAAGCTCAGGAACGAAGCCAAAGTCCTGCCCTGAGCGCGCCTGCGCTCGCCCTGTTCCCGCCCTTGGGCGGGCTTCACTTAGTCGGGTTTTCCGGAGACTGACATGACCGTTCTGGTTATTGCAGAGCACGATGGCGCGTTGCTCAAAAGCGCCACTTTGAATACCATTAGCGCGGCCGCCAAGCTCGGCGGCGACATCCACGTACTGGTTGCCGGGGCCGGCTGCGGCGCGGCCGCCGCGGCCGCCGCCCAGGTGGCCGGCGTGGCCAAGGTGCTGCTGGCGGACGCCGCGCACTATCAGGACCAGGGCGCGGAAAACCTGGCCGCGCTGGTGCTGGCCCAGGCCGGCGCCTATACGCACCTGCTGCTGCCGGCCACGTCTTTCGGCAAGAACATCGCCCCACGCGTGGCCGCCAAGCTGGATGTGGCGCAAATTTCCGACATCGTGAGTGTGGAAGCGGCGGACACTTTCGTGCGCCCCATCTATGCCGGCAATGCGCTCGCCACGGTCAAATCGTCGGACGGCGTAAAAGTGATTACCGTGCGCAGCACCGCCTTCGAAGCGGCCGGGCAGGGCGGCAGCGCGCCGGTCGAAGCCATCGCGGCGGGGCCGGATCTGGGCCTGTCGCGGCTGGTGGGGCGCGAACTGACGAAATCCGCGCGGCCGGAGCTGGCAGCGGCCAAAATTGTCGTGTCCGGCGGCCGCGGCATGGGTTCGGCGGAAAACTATTCCAAATTTCTTGACCCCATTGCAGATAAACTAAATGCCGCGCTGGGCGCATCCCGTGCCGCCGTGGATGCGGGCTATGCGCCCAACGACTATCAGGTGGGTCAAACCGGCAAGATCGTCGCACCGCAGCTCTATCTGGCAATCGGCATTTCCGGCGCCATCCAGCACCTGGCCGGCATGAAAGACGCCAAGGTGATCGTGGCCATCAACAAGGATCCGGATGCGCCCATTTTCCAGGTGGCCGACTACGGCCTGATCGGCGACCTGTTCCAGCTGGTGCCGCAATTGACCGCCGAACTTGGCTGAGCGGCACGACGCCGCCTTACCGGAGATTGCGCCATGAGTGATTACATAGCACCGCTGCAGGACATACGTTTCGCGCTGAACGAACTGGCGGGCCTGGCCCGCATTGCCGAATTGCCCGGCTGTGAAGAAGCCACACCTGAAATGGTCGATGCCATCCTGGACGAAGCGGCCAAAATCAGTGCCGGTGTGCTGGCCCCGATCAACAAGTCCGGCGACGCGGAAGGCTGCAAGCTGGAGCCGGGCTTCCATGTAAGAACCCCGGCCGGCTGCAAGGAGGCCTACCGGCAGTTCATCGAAGGCGGCTGGAACGGCCTCAATTTTCCGCAGGAATTTGGCGGTCAGGGCTTGCCCAAACTGGTGGCCACGCCGGTCATGGAAATGGCGATGGCGGCCAATCTGGGCTTGTCGCTGTGTTCGCTGCTTACCGGCGGCGCCATCGAAGCCCTGCTGCGTTATGGCACGGACGCGCAGAAACAGACTTATCTGCCCAACATGATCGCCGGCACCTGGAGCGGCACCATGAATCTGACCGAGCCGCAGGCCGGCTCGGACCTGAGCCTGATCCGCTCGCGGGCGCAGCCGGAAGGCGAGCATCACCGCATTTACGGCCAGAAAATATTCATCACCCACGGCGAGCACGACATGGTGGACAACATCATCCATCTGGTGCTGGCGCGCACGCCGGACGCACCGGAAGGGGTGAAAGGCATTTCGCTCTTCGTGGTGCCGAAATTTCTGGTCAATGCGGATGGTTCCCTGGGCCGCCGCAACGATGTGCGCTGCGTGTCGCTGGAGCACAAACTGGGCATCCATACCAGCCCGACCGCGGTGCTGGCCTATGGCGACGAAGAAGGCGCGATCGGCTATCTGGTGGGCGCCGAGAACCGTGGCCTCGAATACATGTTCGTGATGATGAACGAGGCGCGTTTCGCGGTCGGCCTGCAGGGCGTGGCCATTGCCGACCGAGCCTATCAGCACGCCGTGGCTTACGCCAAGGAGCGCATACAGGGCAAGGATTTGGCCAACCCGGCCGGCAAGTCGGTGTCCATCATTCACCATCCGGATATTCGCCGCATGCTCATGAGCATGCGCGCGCTGACCGAATCCACCCGCGCCGTGGCCTATGTGACGGGCGCCGCGATAGACCGCGCGCACGGCGAGCCCGACCCGGCGGCGCGCGAAGCAGCGCGCGCGTTTGCGGACTTCATGATCCCCATCCACAAAGGCTGGGCGACCGAAGCCGGCGTGGAAGTTGCCAACCTGGGCATACAGGTGCACGGCGGCATGGGTTTCGTGGAAGAAACCGGCGCCGCGCAATATCTGCGTGATGCCCGCATCACCACCATTTACGAAGGCACCACCGGCATTCAGGCCAACGACCTGATTGGCCGCAAGACGGCGCGCGAAGGCGGCAAAACCGCCAAAGCCATCATCGCGCAAATGCAGGGCCTGCTGGAGCAACTGGCGGCTGCGCCGGGCGGTGACATGCAGGCCATACGCAGCGCCCTGGCCGAGGCCGTGGCGGCATTCGAAAGCTGTGTCGATTGGATCGTCGCCAATTTCCGCAGCGACACCCTGGCTGTGCATGCCGGCGCCGTACCTTTCCTCAAGCTGGCCGGCATCGTGTGCGGCGGCTGGCAGATGGCGCGGGCGGCCCTCATTGCGCAACAGCAGTTGGCCGCGGGTGGCGCCGATGCCGCGTTTTGCAGCGCCAAGATCGCCACCACCCGCTTTTATGCCGACACCTTTCTGGCGCAGGCGGCCGGTTTGCGCCACACCGTCATGTGCACCGGCGCGGGTGCCATGGCTCTGACCGAACAACAGTTTTAAGCACCGGCCTGAGCGCAAGCCGGATCATTCAAATAACGCAAGGGAGATATGTTCATGAGCAATACCAATCCGGGCAATCTGATCGAAAAGACGCCCTCCGCCTACGCCTATCCGCTGCTCATCAAGCAACTGCTGCACACGCCGCTGGCGATTAATCCGGAACAGGAAATCGTCTATCGCGACATCAAGCGCTACAACTATTGGGCACTGGGGCAGCGCATCGGGCAGCTCGCCACGGCGCTGGCCGGACTGGGGGTCGAGCACGGCGATACGGTCGCCATCATGGACTGGGACAGCCACCGCTACCTGGAATGTTATTTCGCCGTGCCCATGATGGGCGCCGTGCTCATGACGACTAATGTGCGTCTGTCGCCGGACCAGATTCTGTACACCATCAATCACAGCGGCGCCAAGGTGCTGCTGATAAATGCCGAATTTTTGTCGGTGCTGGAAACCATACGCGACAAGCTGGAAACGGTGCAGAAATTCGTGCTCATCAACGACCAGCCGGGCGAAGCCGTGCCGGCCGGGTTCGACGCCGAGTACGAAGCGCTGCTGCATGGCAAGTCGCCCGATTTCGAATTCCGCGATTTCGACGAAAACACGCGCGCCACCACCTTTTACACCAGCGGCACCACGGGTCTGCCCAAGGGCGTGTTCTTCAGCCACCGGCAACTGGTGCTGCACACCCTGGCCTTGTCGGCGGGGCTGGCGTCGCCGGCTTCGCAGGGCCGCCTGCACCGCGATGACGTGTACATGCCGGTAACGCCCATGTTCCACGTGCATGCCTGGGGCATGCCTTATGTTGCCACCACCATGTGCCTGAAACAGGTTTATCCGGGCCGCTACACGCCGGATGGACTGCTCATGCTGATCAAGCACGAAAAGGTCACTTTCTCGCACTGCGTGCCCACCATCCTGCACATGCTGATGGGCAGCCCGCTGTCGCACGACGTCGATCTGCGCGGCTGGAAAATCATTATCGGCGGCTCCGCCCTGCCCAAGGGCCTGGCGCAGGTGGCGCTGGATCGCGGCATAGACGTATTTACCGGCTACGGCATGTCGGAAACCTGTCCGATTCTGTCGCTGGCGCAGGTCAAGACCGAATTGCAGGGCGATCGCGCGCGGGAGCTGGATTACCGCACCAAAGCCGGCATGCCGATACCGCTGGTCAATTTGCGCATCGTGGGCGAAAACATGCGCGAAGTGCCGCACGACGGCAAGGCCGCGGGCGAAATCGTGGTGCGTACGCCCTGGCTCACGCAGGGCTATTACAAAAACCCGGAAGCGTCCGAAGTGCTGTGGGAAGGCGGCTATCTGCACACCAACGACATAGGCGTGATCGACTCGGAAGGCTATCTGACGATTACCGACCGCATCAAGGACGTGATCAAGACCGGCGGCGAGTGGGTGTCGTCGCTGGAACTGGAAGACGTCATTTCGCGCCACCCGGCGGTGAGCGAATCGGCTGTGATCGGCGTCAAGGATGCCAAGTGGGGCGAACGGCCGGTGGCGCTGGTGGTGCTGAAAGCCGAGCACGAGGACAAGGTGGAAAAGAAGGCCATACGCGAGCACGTGAAGGATTACGCCGAGCGCGGCCTGATTTCCAAATTCGCCGTGCCGGAAAAAGTCATCTTCGTGAAATCGCTGGAAAAAACCAGCGTCGGCAAAATGAACAAAAAGCTGTTGCGCGAGCTGTATCAGGACGCCGAGTAAACCCCGAACATGCTTTGTGCACCTGCGGCTGATGCCGCCGGTGCGCAAGGCCCAGGGCAGGGGGTAGGCAGTACTTGCGAACCACGGGCAACCGTGGGGACTTTACTTGTGCCGCGGCCATCCGGCATGGCCGCGGCCGCCTTCCCGCAGCGTGCGGCGTACCGCGCATTCGCTGCGCAGCACTACACCACGACTGGCGGGCAACCGCAAACCAACCAGGCAGGGGGGAGACATGAATGACGGGGGTATTGCGCTCGCGCAGCGCATCCAGCAGGCCATCGGGCAGGAGCTGGGCGTATCGAGCTGGATGGAAATCGACCAGGCGCGCATCGATCAGTTTGCCGTAAGTACCGGCGATCACCAGTGGATACATGTGGACACGGCACGCGCGGCGCTTGAGAGCCCGCTCGGTGCGACCATCGCGCACGGCTACCTGACGCTGTCGATGCTGGCGCCGGCGGCGCTGGAAGTGTTCGTCGGACCGTGGGGCATCACGCAGGCACTTAACTATGGTCTGGACCGGGTGCGCTTCCTCGCGCCGGTGAAGGTCGGCTCGCGCGTGCGCACGCGCATCAAGCTCATCGCGGCGGAGGACAAGGGCGGCGGCCGCATCCTGGTGACCACCGAAAACAGCATGGAAATAGAAGGCAAGGACAAGCCGGCGTTGATCGCCCAGGCGCTTGCCATGCTCATGAGCTGAACGCGCGCGCCAAGGAGGCGAATCATGTCGTCAGGCAAGGAAAAACTAACACCCGTGCCGGCCGGTGCCGCCGGCGAGCTATCCGCGCGCGCCGCGGAGGGCATGCTGGGGCCCAATCCATTCGTCGGCCTGCGGCCACAGGACATTTTGTCTGCCGCCGGCCAGATCGGCGCGCAAGGCATGCGCGAACCCATGCTGGTGCTGGAGCAGGAAGCGGCGCTGGCGCGTGAACTGATGGCCGTGCTGTCCGGCGAGGCCAAACCGGCCATCCCGGCCGGCGACAAGCGTTTCAACGATTCGGCCTGGCAGGACAACCCGTTCTATCGCGCCTATCTGCAGGGCTATCTGGCCTGGGGCAAGGCGCTGGGCGGCTTCGTCGATCGTTCCGCGCTGGATACGAAATCGAAAGAGCGTGCCAATTTCGTGGTGTCGCTGCTCACCGACGCGCTTGCGCCCACAAACACCTTGCTCGGTAATCCCGCCGCATTGAAGCGCATCATCGAATCTGGCGGCGCCAGCCTGGTGTCCGGCGTACAGAACATGCTGGCCGACATCGTAAAAAACCAGGGCATGCCGGCGCAGGTGGATAAGACGGCGTTCAAGGTGGGCGAGAACATTGCCAATTCGCCCGGCGCGGTGGTGTTTCAGAACGACATGCTGGAACTGATCCAGTACGCGCCCGCCACGCCGCAGGTGTATGCGCGGCCGCACATGATCGTGCCGCCGCAGGTGAATAAGTTCTATGTATTCGATCTGTCGCCGGGCAAGAGCATCGTCGAATTTCTGGTCAAAAGCGGCTATCAGGTGTTTGCCGTCAGTTGGCGCAACCCGACCGCCGCGCAGCGCGATTGGGACATGGAAGCGTATGTCGGCGCGCTGCTGGAGGCGATGCAGGCGATCCGCGACATCTGCGGTTCGGACGACGTGAATATCCACGGTGCCTGTTCCGGCGCCATGACCGCCTCGGCGCTGCTTGCGCATCTGGCCGCCAAGGGCGAGCGCCTGGTGCATGCCGCGACCGCCATGGTGGCGGTGCTGGACAGCCGTGCCGATTCACAACTGGGCATGTTCACCACACCGGAAGCCATCGCCACGGCGAAACAGAATTCCGCCATGAAAGGCGTGCTTGAAGGCCAGGAAATGGGCCGCGTATTCGCCTGGATGCGTCCAAACGATCTGGTATGGAATTACTGGGTCAATAACTACCTGATGGGCAATCGGCCGCCGACTTTCGACATTCTTTACTGGAATAACGACAGCACGCGCCTGCCGGCAAAATTCCATGCCCAGTTGCTCGACATATTCGTGCATAACCTGCTTACCCAACCCGGCGCGCTCACGATACTGGGCACGCCCATCGATCTGAGCAAGGTCGATTGCGACAAGTTCGTCGTAGCGGGCCTCACCGACCACATAACGCCATGGAAGGGCGTATATGACTCGGCACGCAGTTATGGCGGCAATACGGAATTCGTGCTGAGTTCCAGCGGGCACATTCAAAGCCTCATCAACCCGCCCGGCAATGCCAAGGCGAAGTTCTTCCTGAACACGAATCTGCCGGAAGATGCCGAACAGTGGCTGGCCGGCGCCACGCCCATGAGCGGCAGTTGGTGGGACCACTGGCGGCAATGGCTGGCCGCACGCTCGGGCGAACAAAAGCCGGCTCCAAAAGCACTGGGCAACAAACGTCACAAACCCGGCGCCCCGGCACCCGGTACTTATGTGAGCGAGCCGTAACGTAATTGTAGGTTTTTGTAGGTTGGGGTGAGCCCGCGAACCCCAACAAACCCGGTAACAACATGTTCCGGCGTCGGTGCGTCGATGTTGGGGTTCCTGCGTCACCCCAACCTACGCTCGGCGCAAACGCCGGATGGATCAATTGCGGTACCAATCTTAAATGGAGGAAGCAACATGGCAAAACCCAACGCCGATCACGCCGCACCCGCCAATCTTATGGGCGACATAGGCAAACTGATGGAGCAATTCAAACTACCCGGCGTCGATTTGGGCGCCATCATGGAAGCGCGCCGCGAGGACATGGAAGCGCTTGCCGCCGCCAACCGCAGCGCGTTGGAAGGCATGCAGGCGCTGGGCCAGAAACAGGCCGAAATGCTGCAATCGACCATGCAGGAATTGCAGACCCTGGTGCAGCAACTGTCCAGCGCCGGCGCGGCAAACCCCGGTAATGCCGCCGAAGCCATCCAACAGGCTCTGCAGCGCACTTTTGCGAGCATGCGCGAACTGGCGGAAATGGCCAGCAAAAGCCAGACCGATGCCCTGGCGGTGATTACCCAGCGCGTGCAACAAAACATGCAGGAAGTGAAAGCCCTGCTGCAGCCCAAGCCATAAGGGCGCTGCACGAGGCAAATTCATGACTGCGTCAGCACACGGCGAGCCCGTCCCCGTCCTGGAAATTCAAAATATCGCCGTGGCTGGTCAGGACCTGCGCGTCGGCATACGGCGCGGCCGGCCGGACAGGCCGCCCTTGCTGGTGTTCAATGGCATAGGCGCCAATCTGGAACTGGTCGAGCCTTTCGCCGCCGCGCTGGAAAACGTCGAATTGGTCATATTCGACGTGCCCGGTCTGGGCGGCTCCACCACCCCGCTATTGCCCTATCGATTTGCCTCGCTGGCCCTGCTGGCAGACCGCCTCATGCGCCAGTTGGGTTATGCGGACGAAATCGACGTGCTGGGCGTGTCCTGGGGCGGCGCGCTGGCGCAACAGTTTGCGCACCAGTTCCGCCAGCGCTGCCGGCGCCTGGTGCTGGCGTCCACGTCGTCCGGCGCGGTCATGGTGCCGGGCCGCATGTCGGCGCTGAGCAAAATGATCGCCCCGCGCCGCTACAAGGACCCGGAATACCTGCATCGCGTCGGCGGCGATCTGTATGGCGGCAGTTACCGCCGCGAACCCGAACTGCTGCGCGAACATGCCCGCCACATGCGCTCGCCGCAGGGCCGCGGCTACCTCTACCAATTGTTCGCGGTATGGGGCTGGACCAGCTTTTTCTGGCTCGGCTCGCTGCGCCAGCCCACCCTGGTGATGCACGGCGACGACGACCCCATCGTGCCCCTCATCAATGCCAAAATTCTGGCCCGCCGCATCCCCAAATCCGAACTATTCGTGATCGACGACGGACATTTATTTCTGATGACACGGGCGAAAGAAGTCGCTCCTGTCGTGGAGAAGTTTCTGGCCGGGTAGGCAAGCCCCGGCCGCTGGACGCGGCAATCGCGTTGGGCACCCTGGCGTAGGGCGGAAAAGCGCAGCGCATTCCGCCGTATGGTGCCGATAAATTCGCAACCCACTCTACAAATGCGCAGCCTGCGTATGTTGGGGTGACGTCAGGAACCCCAACATTTCGCGGGCTTGAATGAGCGCCCAGCGTTGGGGTTCGCAGGCTCACCCCAACCTACGTTGCTACAATACGCGCAGGCGTGATGATCAAGCTGACGTCGGCTCGGTGGTGCTTAGCCGCCGCATGTAACCAAGGGGGTTAGATCGCACGATGGCTCGCACCTTCGCTACTGTGAGAGATCTTTTGTATTGGGAGTACGCCAAGTTGATTGCCGGATCCGCCATGGGAGACCGTGCGGCATATGGCTTTGTGACGGTTACGTACAACAAACTGCGTGCTGGTAAGCTTACCCCCTCAGCCATCGTCACCGAGAACAAGCGTCTGATTGTCGAAGGAGAGGCTTGCGCATACTGCGGCGCAACGGCAAAGCTCGAGTGGGAACATGTGATCCCTTTGGCAGCCGGTGGGCCGGACACGATTGACAACCTGGTGCGTGCCTGCCGCGCGTGCAATGCGGCGAAGGGTGCGCGAGATCCGTATCAGTGGTTGCTCGATCAGCCCGGCAAGGAAGTACCGCGGCTTGTGCTTGGAAAAATGCTGAAACTATTGTTCGAGGCGTATGAGAAGCGCGACCTCCTCGACAGTTCCGAGTTCATGAAGCAAAACGACATTCGCCGCCGGACCCTGGCTATGGTGTTTGCCCGGATGTCGGGCGCTTCGGAATAACGAAACAGATCAAGTCGCGCGTGGCCGCGATCAATATTTCCCCGCACGTTCGGTGATTTTTGCCTTCGGGTTCAGCACGATGATTCGTCGCGAATCGCCCACTATTTCGCGTGGAGCTGGCGGATAAAGTTCGAGCGGCTCGGGGTGACGCCAGCAACCCCAACATTTCCCGCGTTTGAATGAACGCCGAGCGTTGGGGTTCGCAGGCTCACCCCAACCTACGTTGCTTGCAATGGACCATGGTCGGGTCGCGGGGCGTCAGAGCGCTGTTCGTCCAGATCGCACACCCGGTCGAAAATGACGGTTGCGAGTTGCGAGCAAGCCTCTTTAACCACCTGCCAGTCGTGCCAGCGTGGGTCGAGATTCTTGTATTCGCGAAGGTCGAATTCTTCCAGGTCGTAGGGGAGCGCATTGGCAAGTTGTACCTGCAATTGCTGGAGCGGGGATTCGTCATTGTCCTGCCTGTAGAGCCGGTCGAATACTCGCAGTGCAAGGGCGACGCTCGCGTCGCCCATATGATCGGCCAAGGCCACGAAGTCGAGGTAATCGCGCGTCGCATTGCGCTTGAGGATTAGCACACCCTTGATGCGCAACATTTCGCCTTGAGTGGGCAGAGTGATTCGGGCGCCGCGATAGTCCAAAACTTCCGTTTCCAGCGGTTCGTCGCGGATGAGCTGCCGGATGCCGGTTTCTATGCCGTCGAGGCTGCCCAGGATTTGCACGGGTCGTTGTACGCGCGCGGTTTTCCAGCCGGCGACCGACTCAAGCTGTGCCAGCACGTTGTCAAATCGGTGGCGTAGGTCGGTCAGCACGTGGTCGGCGTCACGCGAAAATCGATGCTCGGCGTGAATTGCCGAGGCTGTTCCACCGACCAGCACGGCGTCCGGCAGGATGCGTTGGAGCCGTGCAGCGGAGGACAAGACGAGTTCCCAGTCAGGCAACTGAGCGGTGTTGCTCGGCATAGTGCATCCAGAAGTGATGGCGTTGGGCGTAGGGATCGGAGGCGTAAGTTCGGCAAATGCGCTCTACCTTGTCCAGCAGGGCGGGGTCGGACAAGACAGCACGGCGCAGTTCCGCCCAATCGCGCCAATGACCGCGCGAAATCACGTCATCGATCGCTGCGAGGGTATAGCGCTGATGGTTTAGATGGCGATGAAGCATGGCAAATAACACGCTTTTATGTCTATCGATGCCTGAATCCTATGCGAGCAACACAGGAAAGGCAACGTGGCTTGCCGATTGTGCGTCCGCTACGCGCTCGGTTCAAGTCGCCCCGATTTGCTCCATCGGCCCGAGCGGACCAAAGACGTAATGCGCACAGGGGCAGGAAAAATGCAAACGGACAGCGGGCTCGAGCATTTTTTGCCGTGTGGCAATTTCCGCCGGATCTCGAAATCAGATGCGGGCAGGGCAGGTGACGACCAACACGCAACTTGCGCCGGCTAGCCGCAGCATGCGTAGGTTGGGGTGACGCCAGGAACCCCAACATTTCCCGCGCGTGAATGAACACCGAGCGTTGACCTTCGCAAGCCCACCCCAACCGACCTTCGCATCGCGCAGCGGCATGTCCAAGCTGCAACAATCCGGAGCGGCTGCGTTGCCGCTGGCCGTGCAGCGGGCTATATTGCTCGCTACGGAGGATTCGATGATTACGACCGACCATCAGGATGACCTGGTTTCCACGACTGTTTTCGGGGAATTCACGCTCGCGGATTTCAAGGAATTCGAAGAGCAGGTGAATTACAAGCTGAAATTTTCCGACGGCCTCGACCTGCTGCTCGATCTGCGCGAAATGGGCGGGTTTACGCTGGACATGGCCTGGGAAGAAATACGCTTTGCGCGCGCGCACAGCAGTGATTTCCGGCGGATCGGCGTGCTCACGGCCAGCCAGTGGATGGCCTGGAGCGCCTGGGTGTCGCAGGTGTTCGTGAATGCCGACGTGCGGGTGTTCGAGGACGAACTGGACGCGCGCGCCTGGCTGGCGGAACCGCACGAGTGATCAATCTGTCCGGCCATCTGATCGACGCCGCGCAACTGCATCCCCTGCAGCAGGCGCATGCCGCCCTGGCGGTGGATTGCCGGCACAGCCTGGCCGACCCGGCCTTCGGCCGCAATGCTTATCTGCATGGGCATATTCCGGGTGCGGTGTTCGCGCATATCGACGACGATTTGTCCGGCCCCATGACGGGCCGCAACGGGCGCCATCCGCTGCCCGACGCGGAACGCCTGGCTGCTCGACTGGCGGAGTTGGGCGTGAATACCGACCATCTGGTGGTGGCTTACGATGACGCCGGCAGCATGTTTGCCGCGCGCCTGTGGTGGCTGCTGCGCTGGCTGGGGCACGAGCGGGTGGCGGTGCTCAATGGCGGTCTGCAGGCCTGGCAGGCGGCGGGCTTTCCACTGGAAGCCGGTCGCGTCGCGCTGCCGCCGGGCGATTTCCGGCGCAGCGCGGCGGCCATGCATACGGTGGACGCCAGTGACGTGCAGGGCGCACTGGAAAGCGAGAGCATGCTGGTGGTGGATGCGCGCAGCCCGGACCGTTTTCGCGGCGAAAATGAAACGCTGGATCCGGTCGGCGGGCATATTCCGGGCGCCGTGAATCGCTTTTTCCGCGACAACCTGGATGCGCAAGGGCATTTTCATACGCCCGCCCATTTGCGGGAACAGTGGCAGGCCGTATTGGGACCGCGCCAGGCGAATGAAATCGTGCACCAGTGCGGTTCCGGCGTGACAGCCTGCCACAACCTTCTGGCCATGGAAATTGCCGGCTTGAGCGGTTCCAGACTGTATCCGGGTTCATGGAGCGAGTGGTGCGCGGATCCGGCCCGGCCGGTCGCGCGCGGCTGATATTCCGCACCGCCTTGGCGGTTCTTCGAATGCCCGCCGCGGCGCTCACGCTGCTCCGTTAAGCCCGCGTTAATGCGGGCTGCCCAGACTTCCATCGTCGCTTCTGAAAAGTCCAGCAAAACATTGATCCGAATATTGTCATTTGTCCTCGCGGGGCTTGCCGCGCAAGCACCGCAGGCGGCCGACGTGCTTGCCGTTTCCGCCGCGCAGGTGCAGGCGCTGGGAATAGAAGTGGCTGTCGCCGAAAGCGGCAAGGCACTGGTGCTGGATGGCTTGCCGGCGCGCGTGGCGGTGCCGCTGGATCAGGAGCGCGTGCTCGCCGCGCCTCTGGCCGGCGTGGTGCAAAGTCTGGCGGTGGCCGCGGGGGGGCGCGTGCGGCGCGGCCAGATCGTGGCTACCCTGGCCAGCCCGCAGGCGCTGGAATTGCAGAGTGGGGCGCTGCAGGCGGCGAGCCAGTCCAGTCTGGCGCAGGAAAATCTGCGCCGCGACGAACAATTGTTTGCCGAAGGCCTGATTCCCGCCGCGCGCCTGTCCGCCAGCCGGACCGCGGCTGCGCAGGCGGCGGCCATGGCGAGCGAGCGCGCACAGGGCCTGGCGCTGGCCGGCGCGCGGCCGGGGCAGGTGGGCGGTGCGCTGGCTTTGGCGGCGCCGATAGACGGCGTGGTGCTGGAACAGGGCGTGCAACTGGGGCAGCGCGTGGATGCCGCCACGCTGCTGTACCGCATTGCGCGCATGGACACGCTGTGGCTGGAAATCCAGGCGCCGCTCGCGCACGCCGCCGCTTACCGCCTGGGGGCGGAAGTGCGCGTTGCCGGCGGCAGCGCGCGCGGCAAGCTGATCGCCCTGGGCGCCACGGTGGATGCGGGCAGCCAGTCGGTTTTGTTGCGCGCGCTGGTCGAAACGGGTGCTGCCGCACTGCGCCCCGGCCAGGCCATACAAGTGGAACTCGATACCGCCGCGGCCGGCGCGCGCCTGCCTGCCGCAGCAGTGATTCGCCATGCCGGGCGTACCTGGGCAATGGTGCAGCGCGAGGCCGCAGCCGGCGCTCCGGCCGGCTTTGCGCCGCAAGAAGTGCAGGTGCAGGCACAAAGCGGCGACAGCGTCATGGTCGAAGGGTTGGCGGCCGGCACCCCGGTGGCGGTGCGCGGCCTGGCGGCGCTCAAGGCGATGTGGAGCGGGGTGGGGAAACCGTGACCGCGCCAGCCTGAAACTTGCTGTGGTCGGGCCTGGGTGCACAAGCCCGCAATACGTCGTGTGGGCGCGCCGGGAGTATGCCCGGATAAACCCCGCTTCACTTGGGCGATGCAAGTCCACGTCCTTCGGTGCCGCCACAGTTTCCAGGCGGCACGCTCACATATCGCCCTTCCACCCCTGTTGATGAACGAGAAAGTGCCTCTGTGACACGCATTCCGAATTGCATTCAAACCATACCGCCGCAGCCCTCGCATGCACTGGCGGGCAAGCCGCCGCAGCGTGCCGAATAAATGCTGGTCCGTCTGATCCAGTTTTCGCTCACCCAGCGCCTGCTGGTGCTGCTGCTGGCCGCCATGCTGGCGGCGGCCGGCGTGTACGCCTTGCGCGGTCTGCCCATAGACGCCTTTCCCGATGTGTCCACCACCCAGGTGAAGCTCATCGTGAAAGCGCCCGGCATGACGCCGGAAGAGGTGGAAACGCGCATCGCGGTGCCGCTGGAGCAGGAATTGCTGGGCATTCCGCGCCAGCGCCTGCTGCGCTCCACGTCCAAATACGCGCTGACCGACATCACCATCGATTTCGAGGACGGCACCGACATTTACTGGGCGCGCCAGCAGGTCGCCGAGCGCTATGCCGCGGCGGCCGGCAATCTGCCGCCCGGAGCGGCCGGCGGGCTGGCGCCCATCACCACGCCGCTGGGCGAAATGTTCATGTTCACGCTGGAAGGCGATTTTCCGCTGGCGGAAAAGCGCGCCCTGCTGGATTGGGTAATCCGCCCGCAATTGCGCACCGTGCCCGGTGTGGCTGACGTGAACAGCCTGGGCGGCGCGGTGGAGGTATTTGAAGTGGTGCCCTCGCCGCAGGCGCTGGCGGCGCGCGGTTTGCGGCTGGCCGAGTTGCAGACCGTGCTGGAAGCGAATAACCGCAATGACGGTGCCGGGCGCCTGGCCGGCGGCGAAGAAAGTTTGCTGGTGCGCGCCGAAGGTGCCGTGCGCACGCTGGACGATTTGCGCGCCATCGTCGTGCGCGCCGGCCGCGCCGGCGTGGTGCGCGTGAGTGACGTGGCCGAAGTTCGCCGCGGCAGTCTTACCCGCTATGGCGCCGTTACCCGCAGCGGGCGCGGCGAAGCGGTGCAGGGCCTGGTGCTGGGGCTGCGCGGCGCCAATGCGCAGGAGGTGGTGGCCGGCGTCAAGGTCAAGCTCGCGGAAGTGGCCGCGGCACTGCCCGCCGGCCTGACGGTGGAGCCGTTTTATGACCGCAGTGCGCTGGTGGAGCGCGCCGTGCAGACGGTGTCCAAGGCGCTGCTGGAGGCGGTGGTGCTGGTGCTGCTGCTGTTGCTGGCCTTTTTGGGCAATTTGCGCGCCGCGCTGGTGGTGGCGCTGACTTTGCCTTTGTCCGCCCTGGCAACCTTCATCCTGATGCGCCTGTTCGGCCTCAGCGCCAATCTGATGAGTCTGGGTGGACTGGCCATCGCCATCGGCATGCTGGTGGACGCCGCCGTGGTGGTGGTGGAAAACGTGGAAACCCAGCTCGCCGGCGGTGCGCCGCGCCTGCCCTTGCTGCACCTGATTTACCGCGCCGCGGGCGAGGTGGCGGCGCCGGTGGCATCCGGCATTCTGATCATCGTGATCGTATTTCTGCCGCTCGTCACCCTGCAGGGGCTGGAGGGCAAAATGTTTGCGCCGGTGGCGCTCACCATCGTGTTTGCGCTGTCGGCGTCCTTGTTGCTGTCGCTTACCGTCGTGCCGGTGCTGGCATCCTTTCTGCTCAAGCGCGGCGGCCATCACACGCCCTGGCTGGTGCGCAAGCTGGATGCCGCCTACGCGCGCGTACTGGCGCCGGCGCTCGCCAGCGGCCGCAAACTGGCACTGGTGGCGCTGTTGCTGCTGGCCGGCGCGGCGGCCGCCTATGCGCTGCTGGGCAAAACCTTCATGCCGGCCATGGATGAGGGCGATCTCATCATGCAGCTCGAAAAGCTGCCGTCCATAGGGCTGGAGGACAGCATAGACATGGATGGCCGCGTACAGCGCGCGGTGCTCGAAAAGGTGCCCGAAATTCGCGCCATCGTGGCGCGTACCGGCTCGGACGAGCTGGGCCTCGATCCCATGGGCCTGAACCAGACCGATACCTTCCTGGTGCTCAAACCACGCGCCGAGTGGCGCAAGCCCGACCCGGACTGGCTGAGCGACCAGTTGCGCGCGGTGATGGTGGATTTTCCGGGCATGGGCGTGTCCTTCACCCAGCCCATAGACATGCGCGTATCGGAAATGCTGACCGGCGTGCGCGGCGATCTGGCGATCAAAATTTACGGGCCCGATCTGGCGACGCTGAATCGCCTTGCGGGCGAAATCGAAACGGCCGTGAAGGCGGTGGCGGGCGCGGAAGACAGTTTTACCGTGCGCAACGAAGGCGTGCAGTACCTGCGCGTAGTCATAGACCGGCTCGCCGCGGGGCGCTACGGCCTCAATGTCGACGATATCGAGCGCGAGCTGAAAACCCTCATCGAGGGCCAGACCGCGGGCGTGGTGGTGCGCGGCACGCGGCGCATACCGGTGCTGCTGCGCGGCGCCGACGCCCTGCGCAAATCGCCGGCAGATTTTGAACAACTGCGCATAGGCACGCCGGACGGCGGCAGCATCGCGCTCACCCTGGTGGCGCGCCTGTTGCACGAGGACGGCCCGATCAAGGTGGAGCGCGAAAACGCCGAGCGCTACGCGGTGGTGCAATCGAACGTGCGCGGGCGCGATCTGGTGGGTTTCGTCAATGACGCGAAAGCCGCCGTGGCGCGCGCGGTGCAACTGCCGCCGGGCTACCGCCTGGTATGGAGCGGGCAGTTCGAAAACCAGCAGCGCGCGGCGGCACGCCTGGCAGTGGTGGTGCCGGTGGCACTGCTGCTGATTTTTTTCCTGCTGTTTTCCACTTTCCGTTCCGTGCGCCAGGCCTTGCTCATTTTGTCCAACGTGCCCTTCGCGATGGTGGGCGGGGTGTTCGGGCTGTTGCTGGCGCGGGAATACATGTCCGTGCCGGCTTCGGTCGGCTTCATCGCGCTGCTGGGCATCGCGGTGCTGAACGGGGTGGTCATGGTGAGCCATTTCAATCAGTTGCTGGCCGAGGGCCGCAGCATTGGCGAGGCGGTGGTGGAAGGCGCAAGGCGGCGCCTGCGGCCGGTGCTCATGACTGCCAGCATCGCCGCTTTCGGCCTGGTGCCCATGCTGTTTGCGAGCGGCCCCGGCTCCGAGGTGCAAAGGCCGCTGGCCATCGTGGTGGTGGGCGGGCTGCTCACGTCCACTGCACTCACACTGGTGCTGCTGCCGGCCTTGTTCCAGCGCTTCGGCGTGGCGCCGGCACGGCCGTTTTCGGAGGACTTAGGGCATGGATGATGTGCTGCTCACCCTCGTGATGCCGCCCGACGTGGCGCGCCGCATCGAGGATTTGCTGCTGGAGCATGCGGAGCTGGTGCCGGGGTTTGGCAGCACGCAGATCGCCGGTCACGGTTCCGCGGTGCATCTGGCCGAGCCGGCCGAACTGGTGAGCGGGCACGCGCCGCGCGTGCAGATTCAGATCGTGGGCAAACTGCCGGCCATGCACGCCGTGCTGGACATCCTGCGGCAGCAGTTCCCGCACGCGAACGTGTTTTACTGGATCGCGCCGGCCCTGGAAGTGGGGCGCATCGCATGAAACGGGCGCTTTTTAGCCTGGCCTTTAGCGCCCTGGCTGGGGCTGCAATGGCGGCCGGCGTGGACACCGATTTGCCGCCGGATGGGGAGGTCGCGCGCATTTTGCGCGCCGCGCCAGACGTGCTTGCGGCGGGCAACGTGCTGCGCGCCGAACAAGCCAGGCGGCAAGGTCTGGAGGCCGGCACGCAGGAATGGACGCTGCGCCTGACCGCCCAGCAGCGCCGTGCCTACCCGCCGGCCGGCGTGGACGAGCGCTTTGCCGAACAAGGTCTGGCGCTGGAGCGCCCCATACGCCTGCCTGGCAAGGCGGCGCTGGATGCAGAAATCGGTGCGCTGGGCGTGGCCGGCGCCGAGTGGGCCGAGGGCGATGCCATGCACGAACGCGCGCGCGCCCTGATGCGCGAGTGGTTCGACTGGCTGCGCGAACAGGCGGGCGCCGGACAATGGGCGGAGCAGGTGCAGTTATTGGCCCGCCACGCCGCCCAGGTGGAGCGGCGCAAACAATTGGGCGATGCTTCGCGGCTGGATGCGGTGACGGCCGCGGCGGCTTTGGCGCAGGCTGAAGCGCAGTTCGAACTGCGCCGCGGGCGTGAGCGCAATGCCGCGGAGCGCTTGCGGCGCCGCTACGCCGGCCTCAAGCTGCCGGACAAACCGCAGCTCTCCGAGCCGCAGCCGGTGCCCGGCAGCGAGGCGGAATGGACCGCCGCCATCGTCGAAAACAGTCACGAACTAGGCGTTGCGCGCAGCCAGGCCGCGCGTGCGCGCGCCGTCGCCAGCCGCGCCGGGCGCGACCGCACGCCCGACCCCAGCCTGGGCCTGCACCTGATGCGCGAGCGCGGCGGGGAAGACCGCATCATCGGACTTAGTCTGTCGATTCCCTTGCCGGGCCAGGCGCGCCGCGCCGGGGCCGACGCCGAACGGGCGCTGGCCGAGGCCGAAGCGAACCGCGAAGCGGCGGCCCTGCAGAAGGTGACGACGGAAGCGGCGAGCTTGTTTCATGAGGCCGAGGCCGCCCGCCTGGGCTGGAGCAAAAGCCGCCAGGCGGCGCAAAGCCTCGTCCAGGCGGCGGCCATGAATGCGCGTGCTTACGAATTGGGCGAGGGCAGCCTGAGCGACGTGCTGGCGGCGCGCCGCCTCGCGCACGAGGCCCAGCTTGCCGCACGCAATGCGCAAATCGACGCGCTGGAATTGCACTACCGCCTGTTGCTCGACGCGCACCGGCTGTGGGATTTCGACCGCCAGGAAGACTAATGACTTAGACCCGGCCGCGTGGCTGCGTCAGGCGCCCTGCTGGCGCGCCAGCGCCCAGGCCACGTGTTCGCGCACCAGTGGCGACGGGTGATCGGCGCGGGCGGTCAGTGCCGCGCCTATTTCTGCTGCCGGCGGCGCATTGCCCAGCGCCACCGCAATATTGCGCAGCCAGCGTTCGTGGCCGATGCGGCGTATCGCGCTGCCGGCCGTGCGTTGTTCGAATTCCTGCTCGTTCCAGGCAAACAGTTCGATCAGGCTGGATGCCGCCAGGCCAGCGCGCGGCGCGAAATCCGGCGCGGGCGGCAGGTCGGCGTGACGGTTCCAGGGGCATACCAACTGGCAATCGTCGCAGCCGTAGATGCGATTGCCGATCAGCGGGCGTAAGGGTAGCGGAATGCTGCCGGCCAGTTCTATGGTGAGGTAGGAAATGCATAGCCGCGCATCGACCTGGTAGGGTGCCACGATGGCGCCGGTGGGGCAGGCGGCCATGCAGCGCGTGCAGTCGCCGCAATGTTCGGTCGTGGGCTCGTCCGGCGGCAAATCCAGATCGGTATATAGCTCGCCCAGAAAAAACCACGAGCCGCGCCGCGACAGCAACAGCGTATGTTTGCCGCGCCAGCCCAGCCCGGCCAGCCGCGCCAGTTCCACTTCCATGACCGGTGCGGAATCGGTAAATGCGCGATAGCGGAAGGGGCCGACCGCCGCTTCGATGCGCGTGGCGAGCGCCTGCAATTTCTTGCGCAGCACCTTGTGATAATCGCGCCCCAGGGCATAGCGCGACACATAGCCCAGGGCTGCATCGGCGAGTACCCGGTTGGCATCGTGGCTGGCGTCCACATAAGGCAGGCGCACGGCTATCACGCTGGCGGTGCCGGGCAATAACTCGGCCGGGCGCGCGCGGGCCGTGCCGTGGCGGGCCATATAATCCATTTCGCCGTGGCGGCCCAAAGCCAGCCAGTCGGCCAGACGCTGTTCCGCGGCGCCCAGATTGACGCCCGCGTAGCCCACCGCCGAAAAGCCCAGTTCCAGACCCCAGCGGCGGATGGCTGCCGCCAGTTCCATGCTGTCCATAGTCACGAAAAATGAAGGCCTGAATGAACGACTTCGAGTATCTTGATCCCGCCCCCATGATACTGGACGGCGAAGCCGCCACCCTGGCGCTGGGCGCGCGTCTGGCCGCTGTTCTGGAAGCGCCGCTGGTGGTTTGGCTGTGCGGCGACCTGGGCGCCGGCAAGACGACTTTCGTGCGCGGAGTGTTGCGCGGACTCGGTTTTGCGGAAAAAGTCAAAAGTCCGACCTACACACTGGTTGAACTTTATGCTATTTCTAGGTTAACCTTCCATCACTTTGATTTTTATCGTTTCTCATACCCGGAAGAGTTTACCGAAGCAGGTCTGGACGAATATTTCGCGGCAAATGCGGTGTGCTTTGTGGAATGGCCCGATAAAGCCCTTCCTTTCGTACCCGCGCCGGACCTGCGTATCGACCTGGAAATCGCGGGCGCAGCGCGTGTGGCGCGCCTTTCCGCGGGGAGCGAGCGAGGTGCGCAATGTCTGACGAAAATGTTTCTGCCAGCGGGTTGAGCCAACCTTCCCGCCGCCGCCTGCTGCAGTACGCCGGCGCTGCGCTACTGCTTTCCGTGCGGCCCGTCGCCGCGCTGGCGGCCGGCGTGCGCGTGCTGGCGGTGCGCGTGTGGCCGGCCAGCGATTACACCCGCGTCACGCTGGAGTGCGCGCGCACCCTGGTCGCCACGCACTTCGCCGTGAAAGATCCGGACCGCCTGGTGGTCGATCTGGAAGGCGTGGAATTCGACAGCGTGCTGGCCTCATTGCCCGGCAAAATTCTCGAATCCGATCCCTATATCAAACTTATACGCGCCGGCCGCAACCGGCCCGGCGTGGTGCGCCTGGTCATAGAACTGAAGCAGGAAGTGGCGCCGCAGGTATTTACGCTGCAACCGGTGGGCGAATATGGCCATCGCCTGGTGCTCGATCTGTACCCGACCGAACCGGTCGATCCGCTGCTGGCGCTGATGGAACAGCGCGAAAAAGCCGCCGAAGCGGCAATCGCGACCGACGCGCCGGTGCAGGAAGCGCGCGCCGATACGCCGCCTGAAGTGGCACAGGATGCGCCTGCCGAGGCGCGGACCGAGCGCCGTGCCGATACGCGCGCAGTGCGCGGCCGTTCGCGCGGTAGCCAGGCCGACGTGGCGCGGCTTGCCACCATCGTGCTCGACCCCGGCCACGGCGGCGAAGACCCGGGTGCGCTCGGCAAGGGCGGCAGCCAGGAAAAGGACGTCACACTGGCGGTGGCCAAGCGCCTCAAAACGCGCATCGAGGCGGACCCCAACATGCGCGTGCTGCTCACGCGCGATTCCGATTTTTTCGTGCCGCTGCAGCACCGGGTTGCCAAGGCGCGGCGCGTGCAGGCCGATCTGTTCGTATCCATACACGCCGACGCTTTCGTGAAGCCGCATGCGCGCGGCAGTTCGGTATTCGTGCTGTCCGAGCGCGGTGCCAGTTCGGCCGCCGCGCGCTGGCTGGCGGCGCGCGAAAATTCGGCCGACGTGATAGGCGGCATCAATGTCGATACGCGCGATCCGTATCTCGCGCGCACCTTGCTCGACCTTTCGCAAACCGCCACCAGCACCGATAGCCTCAAGCTCGCCAAAGCCGTGCTGGGCGAAATTGGCACCATCAATACGCTGCACCGCGGGCAGGTGGAAGAAGCCGGCTTCGCCGTACTGAAAGCGCCGGACATTCCGTCCATTCTGGTCGAAACGGCATTCATATCGAATCCGGAAGAAGAACGCCGCTTGAATGACGAGGCCTACCAGGGCAAGCTGGCCGACGCCATCCTGCGCGGCATCCGGCGCTATCTGGCGAAAGTTCCGCCCTCGCCGAAATCGCGCATCGCCTTGCTGTGAGCGCCACGCCCCTTCCCACGCGGGCGCAAACCCGCTAGAATCGCGGGCTCGATTCGACACGGAAAGCCGGCATAGCTCAGTCGGTAGAGCAGCGCATTCGTAATGCGAAGGTCGGGGGTTCGACTCCTCTTGCCGGCACCAAAACCAAAAGGCCTGATAGATTCAGGCCTTTTTGTTTGCTCGTTCGCACCTGCCCGCAACCGGTCGGCGCAGATCGACTTTTGCCCCGGGCCTGCCCGGATTGCCTGGACGCAAATTGCGGAGCCCGCCCGTGAGCCGTAACCCCGATCCCGATTTCGCCGCCCGCGTGCATGCCAGCTTTGACCGGCAGAACGCCATGCATCTGATACGCGCGACCATGCCGGTGATCGCCGCCGGGCGTACCGAAATCCACGTGCCGCACTGGGACGGGGTGGAGCAGCAGCACGGCTTCGTACATGGCGGCGTGGTCGGCATGATTGCCGATTCGGCCGCCGGCTATGCGGCAATGACTCTGGTCGGCGCGACCGATTCGGTGTTAACCGTCGAATACAAAATGAATCTGGTCGCCCCCGCCGACGGCGACAAACTGATCGCGCGCGGCGAAGTGGTGCGTCCCGGCCGCACCCTAATCGTGACCAAAGCCGAAGTATTCGCCGTAAAAGGCGATCGCGAAAGCCTGTGCGCGCTGATGCAACAAACCATCATGGTAATGCGCGGCAAAGCCGAAAAATGACCCTGCTGCCGCGCACCTTCGGATCGACCCCATTGTAGGTTGGGGTGAGCTCGCGAACCCCAACAAACCACGTCGCCCGGTCTGTGCACCGATGTTGGGCCTTCCGCTGTCACCCAAACCCAACCAGCGACCCGCACAATTAGTTCTACTTGGATACTACTAATTCGTAGCGCGTCCCCCATTACAGTCCAACCAATGGCCTCGCTTGCACCTTCGCGCGACGCCAGCATATTCGTCAGCGTGCGCGCAGCAACTGCTCAAGCAATGCTCTGCCTTCCGGCCACCCACCAAGCGCAGATTCAGCGTTGATATGCCCGGCGTTGTGCAAGACAACAAATTGGCTGCCCCAGGAACCTGCGAAATACTCCGCGCGTTCAAGACTTACATGGGGGTCATTGGTGCTCGCGACCAGCGTACTTGGGAACGGAAGCCGATCGAGCGGGATCGGACCGAAGCCGCGAACTTCCGGCGGCGTGTGCGCGGGCGATTCCACGTCCGATGGGGAAACCAATAAGGCTGCCTTGACCTGCCCGCCGAACCCACTTGCCCAATGCGCAACCAGACTGCAGGCCAGGCTATGGGCCACCAACACGGGCGGAGTGTGGCAGGCGGAAACATGTTGCTGCAGTGTCGCAACCCAGTCTGCAAGCTTCGGCTGATCCCAATCGCGCTGGACCACCCGCCGGAACGACGGTTCAGACTGTTCCCAGATGCTCTGCCAATGCAAAGGCCCCGAGCCTCCGAGGCCGGGAAGGATGAGCGCAAGTGCGTTCGTCATGGCGCGTGGCGACCGGGGCGTAAGTCTATGTCGAAGCCGAGGGACCGCGAAGCGGCCGGAAACTGCCTCCATTTTCGCGCGCTTTTACAGGCTGAGCAACCCGGCTTGGGGGGCGCCAGGGCCGAGCCGGCGTGCCTGCGCCCCGGGGTTTTTGCCGGCGATCCGTGTTCGACCAGTTTGCCGCGCTAGCGAGTAACTTGCCCCTGCGCGTAAGCAATTACCGTGTGTTGGACAGCGGCGTAGGGCGGATAAGCCGCAGGCGCAATCCGCCGTATGGGGCGGTCGAACTGGCATGCACTGGTGAATGGGTGCCAGTCTGGGGAACGAATTTGCGCACGTGTGCTTGATAAGCCTGCGGCGGTCCTGGTTGCTTGGGAGGTTGAGGCGGCCTGTTGTCAGCCCACGCTAGAGGGCTGCACTTTGACTCGCGCCTCCGGAGACTAACGAGTTAGTGGTACGTCCGCTATTATTCTCCGTTTGGCAGGGCATTGCAGTTTTGGTCTGCATTCCACTTGCCAAAGCGTGATGGTTGATTTGACTCATAACGCTTGAGCCGAGCGTGAAACTCAGCAATCGTGTAGGAATCGACGGGGTTGTCTCGTGCATAGCCGGTCAAGCCGGCAATCGCATCGCGCTGCGTCGCGACCGCTGCCCTGAAGTTGCCAATTCGCGCCTGAACCGCAGCAACAGAGTCAATGCTATAGGGGTCGCCTTGATTGGCAGCCTCCATTGCGTATTTCATCGCCAGGTTCGTGTCTCGTGCGAAACCGCTTTCTTCGCATGCGGCATTGATCCAGGCGATTTCATTCTTGGAACGACGAACAATTTCCGCGCTTTGGTCGCCCGAGCTGGGCTTTGTAGCGCTCTTGAACAATGCCAGTGCCCTTGAACAACTGAATTCGACTACCCGACCGCAAATGTAGTAGTTCGCGAGAATGAACTGGGCCTGCTGGTTCCCAGACGATGCAAGCTTGGAGACGCTCGGATATGCGTCTGCATAGCGCCGAGATTGAAGTAAATCCATGGTGCTGCTCGGCATGGGGGCGCCCCGAGAATTCCCTTCCCCTGCCGGAGTCGAGAGTATGGCGATCGGGCCAAGCAATATTGCAGCAATGAGCGTCAGGCTGGAATTCATAGCGGGGTCAATGTCTAAGGTGAGGGGCGCTGCGCGGCGCATTATCGCCCAGCGTCCGCTGGACCATGTGGTCGGGCGTCATTTCCAGAAGCGCCACCAAGGCTTGGAATCGGCAGACGAGGAAGCCTTGCGGAGAATTTCGAAGCCCTCGTAGTCGACGCCGGGAATGTCTTCGTCGTGCTTGAAACCGATTACTCCTTTGGCAGCGTTTAGCGGGATGTCGAAATAGTGGTCGACGCCCGCCTTTTCGCCTCCATCTGCCTCTTGTGCTGCCTTGTGCCCAGCAGCCATGGCGTCGAACCCGCCTGGCAGTGCGCCGGACGTTTTCAAGTGAATGGGACCATTCTCTCCGACATGTTCCGCACGCCATACCTGGATGCCGGCGGCCCAATATTCCGCAGAGCTGAACATTACATGCTCTTCGATTGAGCATGCGACCACGGGAAAGTGTTTCGACAACAGGACCAAAATCTTCGGGTGCAAAAAGCAGCTATCGCATCCACGCGCCACGACGAGAAACCAATTTGTGGGGAGCACATAGCTCGATAGCGGTTCCCGCGCGTACTCGCAGGATTGACCGGTGCGGAGGAAGCCAAGCTGCTGGATGGCCTCGGCAGCGTTGGCGGCTGGAACTGCAAGCAAGGATAGCGAGTAGCCCATGTTATGACGGTCAAACTAGAGGTGCGGGGCGGCCATAGCGCGAAGCGCGGACGCAAGCAGCAAGCGCAGCTTGCTGACCGTCCCTATCGACGGCCTTGTTAGAGCGCGGACTCAGCACGGCACACCATTTCGCCATGTGAACAGAAAACCCTGCCACCACTCGCCAAGCGACTTTGGTGGTGCCGGATAAAACGGGCCAACCGAAGCCATGATGGTGAAAAAAAGCATATGAATTGCGAAGAAGAAGCCGACGCACAACCCGATAGTGGAGAAACGCCTGCGACCAGTTTTTTGGGTGTTGCGATAAATGAAGATAGTGGCCGCAACCCAAGCGGTAGACATGGCTAGCTCAAAAAGATCATGAAACTGCCAATGCCAGTAATGGCCACCACAGGAAAAGAGGCCCAAGAAGACGCCGCTGCCTATGGCCAGCAATATGCAAACTTTGAGTATGAGAGATCGGAGGCTATGTGCAGTCATGAGAGATCTAACGTACTGGACGCGGTGCAGCAGGCGAAAAAGGCGAAAAGGGGCCAGGGTCGATTAATTTCTTCACGGCTTTGATTTCTCGTGGTTCAAATTCAGAATAATTCGGCCCCTTTTTGCCCTTCTACGTCGTGTCGCTTTGCTACCGGTTTGCCGGGGTGTCAGCACCTTGATAGGGTTGACACAGCAGGCGGTAAATCTGTTCGGCCCGCGGCTCGGTGGGTGCGGCAGCGCCGGCCAGCAGCGCGGTGACGGCTTCGACCCAGGGCTGGAAACAGGGTTTGCCGGCCAGGGCCTGCAAGACCGGCGCCAGGTCCGCCAGTTGGCCGTGCCGGTTCAGGCGGCGCAACAGGGCGGCGATACGGGGGCGGCTAGTCCACATGAACCATTCGTCGGTCCGTTTCAGGTTTTGCAGCCAGGCGGCGAATTCCGCGGCGATGCATGGGTGCGCGCCGTCCCAGGCTGCTACGGCCAGCCGCAGCAAGGGCGAACCCGGATGTCCGGGGTCGCGCTGCATCGCCTGTTCGGCCCAGGGGCGCGCGCCATCCGTATCGCCGCCCTCCCGCAGCGCGACCCAGCCCAGCCCGCGTTCGGCGCCGCCATACGCAGCCTCTTGCAGGGGCAGTGCGTCGCGGTAGCAGGCCCGCGCTTGCGGCCATTCGTCTGCGTCTTCGTGCATAAATCCCAGGTTGATGTGCGGGTGGGCGAATTTCGGGTCGAGTTCGATGGCGCGCAGATAGGCTGATTCGGCTTTTTCGGGCTGGCCGAGGTGGGCCTGATACAGGTTGCCCAGGCCGTAGTGCGGGTGGGCGAATTTCGGGTCGAGTTCGATGGCGCGCAGATAGGCTGTTTCGGCTTTTTCGGGCTGGCCGAGGTGGTGCTGATACAGGTTGCCCAGGCCGTAGTGCGGGTAGGCGTCTTTCGGGTCGAGTTCGATGGCGCGCAGATAGGCTGTTTCGGCTTTTTCGGGCTGGCCGAGGCGATCCATATACGTGCAGCCCAGGTTGTTGCAGGCAATGGCGTTATCGGGGTTTAGTTCCAGGCTCCGTTCGTAGGCGAGCGCAGACTGCGAGGCCCACTGCCCGCCTTTGCCGCCGAATTGAAGACCTGGGGCCAGCCCAACGCCGATCTCAAAAAACGCCTCCGCGGCGCGGGTGCGTAGCGGCAGATCGCCGGCGTCAAAGAACTCCACTGCCTTGCGCAAGGCGTCGAGCGCCCGCAACAATTGGGCTGGCTCGTTCCCGCAACTCGATCCGTCGGCAAGCCCTTGCAGCAGGCCGAGCGCGGCGCTTTCCGCTTCGCTCCAGGTGTTGCCGTGCTGGCTGCGCAGCCATTGCGCGATGTCCGCATCCTGCGGCCGGCCGCCGTCGCCGGTTTGCCACAGGCGCCGCGTGGCGGCCCAGCGCGCGCCGGCCAGGGGTAGTTCGCGCAGCAGGGCTTCGAGCGGCGCGGCATCGGTTTCGTAGGCATAGGCGAGGCTTAGTGCGCGCGCGATATCCGGCACCACGGCCTCGTCCTCGACCCAGGCGCGCAGGTTCAGCGCCAGCGCCGCTTGGCGGGCGGCCGCGTCGCGGTCTGCCGCAGCGGGCGCGGCTTGTTCCGCGCAGGCGCGCTGCAGGGCCGCCAGCACCGCGTCGAAACAGCCGGGGCGCTCGGCCGGGTCGCGCCAATGGCGGCGCAAATAGCTGCGTACCGTGGGGTGCAGATCGCCGTCGGCGAGCAGCGAATAGCGCCGCGCCAGTTCGCGCAGGCGTAGGCGCGCGGGCTGCCGCCACAGGGCTTGCAGCAGATCCGGCGCGGCCGCCGGCAATAGCGCCAGCGCGACGATGTCGTGCAATTCGTGCTCGCGTTCGGGCCGGCCGGCCAGATTGAGCAGCATGCGCTCGGCCACGATGGCGATCACGCGCCGCGTGGCGTCGGCCTCGGCCAGGGGCAGATCGTCTTCCTGCCAGTCCGCAAGCGCGTCCAGCGCATGTTCGCCCTCCAATTCCAGCAGGCCGCGCACGGCCAGCGGCACGCCCAGGGTAATGCGGTGGATTGCGGCGGCCAGCACTGGCTGCCGCTCGGGCGGCGGATTGAGGGTGGCCAGTGCGGCCTCCACTTCGCCGACGGTAAAGCGCATGCCTTCGGCAAACGCTTCGACGCGCAAGGCGTCCGCGGGCAATTCTTGCCGCCAGCCCTGGCGCGCCGCGGCGGGCTGGTGCAAATCCGGCCGCAGCCGGCTGCCGGCCAGCACCAGCAGCGGCAGGGACTCATGCAGCAGCGGCGCCAGCAGTTCGCGCAGCCAGGCGTCCAGATGTTCGGCCAGCACTTCGCAGGTATCCAGAATCAGGATGAGCGGCTGCGCCGCCAGGGCAGCCCGCAGCGCGTCGCGCAGGCCGGCCGCGCGTGCGCGTTGCGGGCACTGGATGGCCGGCTCGGTCAGCCCTTCTTCGTCGCACCAGGCGGCAAACATTTCCCGGTGGCGTGCCGGGTCCTGGCGCAATTTTTCGATCTGGCGCGCGCGCTCGGCCACATCTTCGTGCCACAGCCGGTCGGCGCGCAGCAACTGCATGAGGTGGGCGTCGCCACCCGGCTGCCCGCTCGCGGCCGCGAGCAGGTGGCCGTCGAAGCGCTGCATGGCGGCCTGGTGCGCCGCGGCGTGTTGTTCCACGCGCGCCAGGGCGAGCCAGTAGGGGTCGGCCGCGGCCATCCCCAGCTTCTGGGCCAGACGCGTGGCCACTACCTCGAACAGGTCGTTCGCCGTGCGCGGCTCGCCGGCCAGGGGGTAGCGCCACTCGCGTTTGTCCCAATCGACGAGCAGGGTCGCGATATTCGGGTGGGCGCGCTCGGCGTCCAGGCGCACGCGCTGCAGGAACCAGCTTTTGCCCATGCCGCCGAAGCCGTGCGCCCAAATCATGCGCACGTTCTGGGCACCGGAGGCGGCGCCGGCCTTGCGGTGGCGTTGCATGAGGCCGGTCACGGCATCGGCGGCCAGGGCCAGCAAGGTTTCGCGCCCGACGAATTTTGCCGCCTGCACGGCGAATGCATCGTCGGGCAGCGGCGCCAGATGCGCGGGGCGTTTGGGCGACAAGTCCGCCGCCGCGGTGGCCGGCGGCGGGGTGCGGGCGGCTTGCCACTGCGCCTGCAGTTGCGCGACTGCCGCCGCGAATTCCGCTTTGTTCGCAAACCGCCGGGCGAGGTGCTCGACATCCGCCACCGGGCGTGCGTTCTGGTGTACGAGAACCTGCACTTGCCGGTCGGTAAGTGCGGTGGCATAGCCGGCCAGTACCGACAAGGCGGCGTTGGCCTGGCCGTCGCGTTCGGCCGCGCCGTCCTCATGCGGCAGGATGACCCACAGCACATGCCCGACGCCCTTCAATAGCCTGGGCAAGGTTTCGATATCCCAGGCTGCGTCCGGCAGCAGGCGCCATCCCCACTCGGGCTTCAGCGCGCTCAAGTACCGTCCGTCGACGTCGTCCGGACAAAGCACCAGCACGCCGTCGCCGGCCGGCGCGGGATCGGCAGGCGGCAGGAAATGGTCGTTCAGGAAGGCCTGCTGGATCGCCCGGGCGTTGTGGATGCGCGTGCGGAAACAGCCGCGCAGCGGCGCTTCGGTGTGCCAGGGGTGTTCGGCGGGCTTGTAGCGATACACGGCGACTTCTTTGCCGCAACCGATGGCATAGCCGATTTCGAAGCCGACGTTGGCGTTGGGCAGGTCTATGAACGCCAGCACGCGCCCGGCCTGTTCGATACCGGGCTGAACCACGCTGCGCCAGATCGTGCCCTGATGGTTTGCGTCGTCGGGTGCGCCGGGGTAATTGATATCCAGCCCGGCCGGCTGGGTATCGCGGGCGTGTGCGAGCACATCCGCGAACATCGACCCCTGTACCAGGGCGAAGTCGTAGGCGATGAAGGCGCGCAAGGGCGCGGCGGCTTTTTGTTCGGGCATACGCTCGTCCTGGTTGATGAAGGGGCGCGGACAGCCCGTTGCGGGGGGCTGGCCTTACAGGCAGTGGCGGTCGGAAAATTATCTCAGCCCTGCACGCGCCATGGCAAACGCGTGTGGCCCCGGGATTGCGCAGCCGCGCACCAGAAGCGTGAGCCGAACCTGGATTCGGGTCTGCATTAGGGCGCCGACACGATCAATCGGTGACGGATCGGCGGTGCGGAGCCCCGACAATTCCGCCTTCAATGCGCCGCGCGGCCGCGACGGCAGTTGCCACACAGCCCACATATCCCGACCCGTGCGGCAAGGGGCGCTTTCCTGACCGCGGGTGAGGGCAGCGCGACGGGCGTGGCGTTGGTGTGCTTGTCCCAAATTCCCACCCCGATTTCACCGCGTACGCATGCCGCTGCGCCCATCGGGGCGCTTACATCCGCCCGGAGCCTGCAAATCTGGTGGTTTTTGGCGCGTTCCCTCTCTACTTCGCCGTGCGCTCCGAGATGACGATGAAGGTGCGGGTGCCGCTCACGCTGACCACGACCGTGATGGGGAAGGCGCCGTCGGGCACCGCCGTGGCGACAAAGCGCTTTTCCGCGGCATCGTACTGCAGCCAGGCAGGCAGGGGGCTGCCGTCGGGCAGGGAAACCTGGATGGGGGTGCTGGCGCTGTCGACGATTTTTTCCGGCAGCGGGAAGCTGAAGCCGCTGCCCGATGTAGAGGTGCCCTTGGGAACGGAGACGGCGATGAGACCGGTCTGAGTTTCGGATGCGGACTTCAGCACGCTCAGGGACAGTCCTGTACTTGACCCGCTGGCATCCGCAGGCGCTGATGACGCGTCTGACCCACCGGACGTGACGCCGCCACCGAGGTTTACATCCGCCAGGCTGGTGACTGTCGGTGCATCCAGGCCGGCATCGGCCGAGGCCGGCGGTACCGAGGCCGTCGGCGGCGGCGGAGGGACGACTTCCACCTGGTTGCGGGTAGTGTCGTCGATGGCGACGAAGCTTCCCGAGAATATGTTGCCCGTGGCGTTAAGCGCGATCTTGCCCCGATTGGCGAACAGAATGGTGTTGCCGCCGACGGTCATGCTGCCTGCCGCGGTTTCGGTCATATTGCCCTGGGTGGTGACATTGAGATCGCTGAGGGCCTCGAGAACGCCGATGAGCAGGTCGTTGGCGTCATTCACGGTGACGTTGCCGCCGACCGCGTTGAAAGGCCCGACGAAGTCGTTGTCAGGCCCGTCCAGAGTGATGTCGTAGCTGCCAGCATCCGCGGTCGTGGCCCCATGCACCGTGATGGTGCTGCCGGCGGCCTGGCTGATGTTGCCGTCAGTGCTCGTCACATCCAGATTGCCGCCGGCGCTGACATTGCCCAGCACCAGCCCACCTGCGCCATCCACCACGGTGATGTTGTTGCCGTGGGCGTTGAACGGACCGACGAAGTTGTTGGTCGGGCCGTCCAATGTGATGTTGCTGCTGCCGGCGTCGGCCGTGGTGGCGCCATCTACGGTGATGGTGCTGCCGGCGGCCTGGCTGATGTCGCCGTCAGTGCTCGTCACATCCAGATTGCCGCCGGCGCTGACATTGCCCAGCACCAGCCCGCCTGCGCCATCCACCACGGTGATGTTGTTGCCGTGGGCGTTGAACGGACCAACGAAGTTGTTGGTCGGGCTGTCCAATGTGATGTTGCTGCTGCCGGCATCGGCCGTGGTGGTGCCATCTACGGTGATGGTGCTGCCGCTGGCCTGGCTGATGTCGCCGTCAGTGCTGGTCACATCCAGATTGCCGCCGGCG
>JAEUNM010000095.1 GCA_016791105.1 Rhodocyclaceae bacterium
CGAACACAAAGCGCACCCCTTGTTCATCGCCTTCAAAATCCTTCAGTACGGGCTACATACCTTGTCCCGCTCCAG
The DNA here is from genome assembly GCA_016791105.1 of Rhodocyclaceae bacterium. Classification (GTDB taxonomy): domain Bacteria; phylum Pseudomonadota; class Gammaproteobacteria; order Burkholderiales; family Rhodocyclaceae; genus JAEUNM01. The sequence continues at coordinate 76 of JAEUNM010000095.1, forward strand.
GATCGCCTCTTGGCTCATCCCATTCCGAAACGTTCAGGCCGGGGTACATACCCCGGCCCGCTGGGAGCATGCCAGGCGGCGCGCGCCGCTGAATGCGGTTTGTGCGCCGCCTGCATGATATTGCTGCACCGGGCAAGGGTCGAATTTGCCCGACTGCACCGCGATGGGCGCGGGTCCAGGCACTAACCGGCCCGAACGCCCGGCGACGCTTCAACTCACGTCGGGGAGCGCGTTGATGATGCGTTCCATTTCGTCGACGCTGAAACTGGGCAGTGTCTGGACGCGAATATTTCCCAGGGTGCCCAATGCCAGGGTTGCCCGTGCCAGGGTCGCCGCGTCCGGGGCTTCCACCGTCAGCACGACGTCGTAATGCCCCATCGTGAAAAACCACTCGCGGGCGCTGACGCCGACGGCGGCAAATGCTTCCCGCGCCGCGCGCGCGCGCTTTACGGTTTCTTTGACGTTACGGGCGCCCTGGTCGGTCCAGTTGCCCAGCAGAATGTATTTGGCCATGCTCTTTCTCCTTCGACTATTTGATTACTGACGCCGGACACTTGCCCTCAAGCATCCATCATGGGTACTACACGGCCCGAGGCAAGGCGGCCGCCACCGGGGTGTGGGCCTGCCGCCATGCTGGCCGCCGCGAAGTTCGCCAAACATTCCGGCGCCTGCCACGTGCACCTGGCAGGCGCCGGACCGCTTGGTAATTGTTGGAACATTTGAAACATCGCCCCTTCGCTCAGCCGTGCCGAAAGGCCGGTTTGCGTTTTTCCAGAAAAGCCGACATGCCTTCGCGCTGATCGGCGGTACCGAATAGCGAGTGAAATGCGCGGCGCTCGAAACGCACGCCCTCGACCAGGGTGGATTCATAAGCGCGGTCCACGCATTCCTTTGCCAGCATGATGCTGGGCAAACTAAGCCGGCATATCTGGGCGGCAACGCTTAGCGCCTCGTCCATAAGTTGTTCAGCCGGCACGATGCGCGAAACCAGACCGATACGCTCGGCTTCGACAGCGTCTATCAGGCGCGCGGTGAGTACCATGTCCATCGCTTTGGCCTTGCCTACCGCGCGCGGCAGCCGCTGGGTTCCGCCCGCGCCGGGTATCACGCCCAGCTTGATTTCGGGCTGGCCGAATTTGGCAGTGTCGGCGGCGATCACGATGTCGCACATCATTGCCAGTTCGCATCCACCGCCCAGCGCGAAGCCGCCGATGGCCGCGATGACCGGTTTGCGCACGGTTGTCACGACTTCCCAGTTGCGCGTGATGAAATTGTCCCGGAAGGCCTGCAGATGCGTGAAATCCGCCATTTCGGAAATATCCGCGCCGGCGGCGAACGCTTTCGCACTTCCGGTAAGGATGACGCAGCCTATGCTGTCGTCCAGGTCGTAGCGCTTCAGCGCGTCGCCCAGTTCGGTCATGAGCGTATCGCTCAACGCGTTGAGCTGGGCGGGCCGGTTGAGCGTAATGATGCCGGCCTGAAGCGGTCCGTCGCCCTTGCGCTCGGTCAGTATGGTTTCATAGCTCATGCTCTGCTCCTAGCTTTGTTCCGGACCGAGTCCCATGGGCGCGGGCATCAGATTGACGATGCGCCGGAACAGGTCGCGAAATTCGCGCTGCGTCCCGGTGCCCACCAGGGGATCCTGATTGGATCTGAAGGCGGTCGCAATCTCGTTCCAGTCGGCCTCGGTGAGCGCCTTTTCCGCCACCGGCATGATTACGTCCTCTTCCTTGTTCATGTGCGAAAAATGCGCCGCCACGTAAAACTCGACGGCATCGGAAAAGGGCTCGAAAGCGGACGCCTGGCGCTCGTAAGCTTCCAGCGTGGTGCGCAAGGTGTTGAGCCATTCCGTTTCCTTGCGGTGCTCCTCCTCGAGCAGATTGAGCGTTTGCGTTACTTCGCCCGTCCGCTCGCGCAAAATGCGGTACAGATATTGGTCTTCCTTGGGGTGATGCAGTTTGTCGGGAAAGGCCTCGATGTAAGCAAGCATGGACTTCATGAGCGCGAAGTCCGGCGCCTTCTGACTATTGCGTACCTGCTGGACCAGGTATTGCAGTCCGCGCAGTACGGCCGCCAATGCCCGGTGCTCGTCCTTGATGATGGTTAGTGCTGGCTGCATCGCACAACTCCTTGCGTATCCGTATGCATGGTCATACTCCGAGCAGACCGGTCAGGGCCGGGTCGTTGGCGACATCGGCGGCCGGGCCGGCCAGTTCCGACAAGCCTTTCTGAAGAACCAGCGCATGATCACTGTGCGCCAGCACGCGACGAAAATCGCGGTCCACGATAAGTGTTGCAATGCCGCTCTCGCGTATGTCGGCAATCACGTTCCAGATTTCCGTCACGATGAGCGGGGCCAGTCCCTCGGTCGCTTCATCGAGGATGATCAGATCCGGATGGGTCATGAGCGCGCGCCCGATAGACAGCATTTGCTGCTCGCCGCCGGACAATTGGTTTCCCATATTGGTCAAGCGCTCGGTGAGGCGCGGAAAACGATCCAGCACGCGCTCGTAAGACCAATCGTTCTGGCCGTCCCGCCCGGGACGCGCCGCCATGATGAGGTTTTCGCGCACCGTCAGATTCGGGAACACCCCGCGCCCTTCCGGCACGTAAGCCACGCCCATGCGGGCAACCTGATGTGGCCGTGCGTGGGAACAGTCCTCACCGAAGAAAGATATACGGCCGTCGCGCTGCGTGACGTGGCCCAGCAAGGTACGGATGAGCGTGCTTTTGCCCATGCCGTTTCGGCCCAGCAAGCCGACCGTCTGACCGCGCGCGATGCGCAAATCGATGCCGTGCAGCACGTGGCTGGAGCCATACCAGGCGTGTATGCCTTCGGCCTCCAGAAGATACTCGACACTTTTCGCCATGTCAGTGCCCCTCCCCCAGATAGGCCACGCGGACCTCCGGCGAATTGCGGATAAAGTCCGGGTCGCCGCGCGCGATCACCGTGCCATTGACCATCACGGTAATCTGATTGGCAACGCGAAATACCGCGTCCATGTCGTGTTCCACCAGCAGGATGGCGTGGTCCGGCCGCAACTCATCCAGCATGGCGAGCATGCGCTCGGTTTCTTCCGCGCCCATGCCGGCCAGGGGCTCGTCCAGCAGCAATACCTTGGGGTCGGTGGCCAGACACATGGCGATTTCGAGCTGGCGCTTCTGCCCGTGCGAAATCATGCCGGCCGTGCGGTCCATCAGTTTGTCCAGACCGGCCCGGTGCGCGGCGTCGCGGGCCGAATCGGTGCTGACCGAACAGCGGTCGGCGCGCTCCCACCAGGCCCAGCCTTTTTGATGTTTCGCCTGTGCCGCGAGGCGGCAATTTTCGAACACGCTGAAGCTGGGGAAAATCGTGTTGCGCTGGTAGCTGCGTCCCAGCCCGGCGCGTGCCCGTTTGGGTTGCGTCCACCCCGTTACATCCTTGCCGAGCAGTTCCACCGAACCGTCCGAAAGCGGAATTTCTCCGGACAACAGATTGATGAGCGTGGACTTCCCCGCGCCATTGGTGCCGATTACCGCATGCACGCAATTTCGTTCGAGTTCTATGGACACCTTATTGACGGCCACCAGACCGCCCCAGCGCCGGGTAATGTCCTTGCCCCGCAGCAATACGTCGTTGGCCATTATTTCGCCCCTCCCTGTGCGCTTTTCAGGCCGCCGATACGCGACTCACCGCCGCCGGAACCGGCCAGGCGCTTGCGCAGCACTTCGGGCAGACCCACCAGACCGCGCGGCAACACCGCGACCGCCGCGATGATCACGATGCCCATGCCCAGGTGCCAGTGCTTGGCAAATTCCCCGAAAATGGCCTCGGCCTTGAAAAATTCCTGCAGCAGCAGGAAGGCGAAGGCCCCAATCAATGCGCCGCGCAGGTGACCCAGGCCGCCCAGAATGATCATCATGAGCGCCGCGCCCGACAGGTGCCAACTCATCAACTCCGGATTGACAAACCCGTCCTTGATCGCGAACAGGGCGCCGCCCAGTCCGGCCAGGCCGCCGGAAATGACGAATGCCGCAAGCTTGTACGGATAAGTGGTGAAGCCGGTGCCTCGCATGCGTTGTTCATTGACGCGGATGCCGGCCAGGGCGCGCCCGAATCTGGAATTCAGCAGTACGGTCAGAAACCCGAACACGAACACCAGGGTGCCCAGGCTGAACAAATACATCACCAGGGGCTCGTCAAATTTCAACTTCTCACCCAGGGTGGGGCGAAAGTACAGATAAATGCCGTCGGTGCCGCCACCGAGCGGCGTGTCATGCACCACGAAGTACGCCATTTGTGCGAATGCCAGCGTCACCATGATGAAATACACGCCGCGCGTGCGTAGCGACAGGGCCCCCACCGCCAGCGCGTACACGGCCGCCGCGAGCATGCTGGCGGGCAGCAGCCAGAGGATGGAAGCCGCCCCCTGCTCGCCCGAAAACAGCACTGCCGCATAGGCGCCGATGCCGAAAAACGCCGCCTGACCGAAGCACACCAGACCGGTCGTACCCACCAGCAATTCCAGGCTTAGTGCGAGGATTGCGTAAATCATGATTTTGGTCACGATGTCTATGCCGTAGCCCCCGCCTCCCACGAATGGGTATAAGGCCAGGGCCATGAACACCAGTGCCACGAAAATCCCTTTGGATTTGTCCATTTTCTCAACCCGCCTTGAACAGGCCGTCCGGTTTCCACAACAGGATGAGCGCCATCGCCAGATAGACCATGACCCCCGCCGCGCCCGGCACCAGCACCTTGCCGAAGGTGTCCACGAAACCGATGAGCAGGGCGGCGACCAGAGCGCCTTGTATCGACCCTATCCCGCCGATCACGACCACGACGAAACAGATTATGAGCACCTCGCCGCCCATGCCCGGATAGACCGTCGATACCGGCGCCGCAACCATGCCGGCGAAGGCGGCCAAAGCAAACCCGGCGGCGAACACCACGCGGTACAGGAAACTGATGTCTATGCCCAAGGACTGCACCATTTCACGATTGCTGGCCCCGGCCCGTATCATCATGCCCAGGCGCGTGCGCGCGAATACCCAGAACATGGCGCCCACCAGCACCAAGCAAATCGCCGAAACGAACAGCCGGTAGGTGGGATAAGTCATCACTTCGCTAAGCGGTATGCTGCCGGCCAGCACTTGTGGAATTTCCACGCTGTACACGTTGTCGCCGACCAGCAGGCTGCGCAGTTCCTCGAACACCAGGATCAATCCGTAGGTCATCAACACCTGTTGCAGGTGATCGCGTTCGTAGAGGTAGCTGTAGAACGCCCACTCGAGCAGGTAGCCGAAGACGACCGACAACACCACGCCCACGAGCAGGGTCGCAAAGAAACCGCCTCCGATCGCCGATGCGACCACGGGCGCAAGCGCATACGCAAGGTAGGCGCCTATCATGTAGAAACTTCCGTGCGCCAGATTGATGACCCCCATGATGCCGAAAATCAGGGTCAGGCCGGATGCCACCAGAAATAGCAACAGGCCGTACTGGAATGCATTGAGGCATTGAATTAGAAAAGTTGTCAGGTCCATGCCTTAGTCACCGGTATGCAGACCCGCGCCGGATCCGGCGCGAGTCTGTCAGTCAAAGATGCAGCGCCTGGCTCCTTATTTCATGCTGCAGCCACGGCCCGGATCTTCCAGCGCCTTGACCACCACACGGACCACCTTGTTGACATCGCCCTTGACCTCCCGCAGGTACATGTCCTGAATCGGATTGTGCGATTTCGATATGGTGAACGGTCCGCGCGGGCTGTCGAAGGTGGCCTTGCGAACGGCCGCGGCAAATTCCGCCGACTTTTTCGGATCGCCGCCGGTCGCCGTGAGGCCAACCTTCAAAAGCTGTGCGGCGTCATAGCCTTGCACCGCATACACGTCGGGCTGATCGCCATAAGCTTTGGAATAGGCCGCCCGGAACGCATTGTCGGTCGGCGTGCCCAGTTGATCGGCATAGTGCAGGGCGGTCTTCACGCCCTGCGCGTCGGCACCCTGGGCTTCCAGCGTGCCGTCGGTCAGGAAGCCCGTACCGTAGAGCGGGAACGAGCCTTTCAGACCTGCCGCGGCATAGTCCTTGACGAATTTCACGGCACCGGCGCCGGCAAAGAATGAATACACCGCATCCGGTTTGGCCGCCGCCACTTGCGTCAGCACCGCCTGGAACTCGACGTTCGGGAAGGGCACGAATAGTTCTTCGATCACCTTGCCGCCGCCCTTTTCGAACGCTTCCTTGAAGCCCTTCAACTGTTCTTCGCCGGAGCCATATTTCCAGGTGACCGCCACGGCGCGCTTATGGCCGTCTTCCGCCATGGCTTTGCCGATGGCATAGCCGGTCTGCCAGTTGCTGAAACTGGTGCGGAAAATATTGGGCGCGCACAGCGGCCCGGTCACCCCGTCGGCGCCGGCATTGGGCACGATCAACAATTTGCCGGACTCTTTGGCGCGTTTGGCCATGGCCAGAGCGACGCCGGAATGTACGCTACCCAGCAACACGTCCACGTTATGTTGCAGGATGAGCTTGTTCACGTTATCGACGGCTTTGGCCGGATTGGCTTCGGAATCGACTTCCACATACTCGATTTCCCGCCCGCCCAGCGAGCCGCCTTGCTGCTGAACATACAGCTTGAAGCCATTCTTGATGGTGGCACCCAGCTTCGCATAAGTGCCGGTAAAAGGAAGCATCATGCCAACCTTGAGTTTCTCGGCTGAGTATGCCGGCGCCGCCGCCAGCAACAGGCTTGCGGCCAGTGCGGCCAACTTGTATGGGTTAAGTCTATTCACGTGTTTCCTCCTGGTTGGTCCGGTTCGTGCCGGAAAATCATGTCGCGCGGTCTTGCCTCCACGCGGTTTCGGATCAAAGCTTTACTGCCTGAATGCCATCCAGCCCGGAGCTTCCCCTGCGTACTGCGTGCTCCGCTGCAAAACCTGGATGCCGCACGGGCATTTGCTGTCCTCCCGGGCCGCGCAATATCCAGATAACAGACCCTGCCCAGCCCATCATCCGACCAATTCCACGGGCAACACTGAAGCTGACCGCTTAACCGGATTTCGAAACGCTTCGATTCGCGCTTTGTATAGTTGCGTCGCAGCTTCGATGCTGCGCTCCTTGACGTGGCCGTAGCCACGGATCTCGTCCGGCACCGAAGCCAGGGCCACCGCCTCACGGTGGTTGGCCTTGCTCAGCCCCGTCATTATTTCTTCGACGCGCGCCAGATAGTCTTCGATTAATTGGCGTTCGACCTGGCGTTCGTGGGTATTGCCGAACGGATCGAAACGTCCGCCGCGAAAACGCTTCATGTTGGCGAGGAACTTGAACGCACGTTCCACCCAAGGCCCGAACTGACGTTTCTGCAATAGCCCGGTATGCGGATCTTTTTTCGCGAAGGTCGGCGGCGCCAGGTTGTATTTGACCGAGTAGCCTTGCGGGAACATGGCCGCAAGCTGTGCCTGAAATGCCGGATCGGCATGCAGGCGCGCAACCTCGTATTCGTCCTTGTACGCCATCAGTTTGTGCAGATAGCGCGCCACGGCTTCCGTCAATGCGGACTGCCCCGGCATGACCTGAGCTTCCTTGGCCAGCACGCGCTTCACCGCATCGGCATAGCGGCGGGCGTAATTTTCGTCGTGATAGTCGATCAGGTCGGGAACACGCACCTCGACCAGGCGGCGCACTTCGCCATCGGCGCCTATGCCATCGACGATGGCACGAGCCGCCGCACTCAAAGCGGGAAGTTTCGGCACCGCCACCGCGTACTTGGCAATTTCCCGTTGCACGCAGGCCGGATCGACCAGGGCCATGCGGCCCCAGCGGAACGCGGCTATCCCCTGCTCTACGCCTACACCGGCATTTCTGATCGCGGATTCGATGGAGTCGGCGCGCAGCGGGATGGTGCCTGCCTGATAGGCCACGCCAACCATGAGCAGATTGGTCGCCATGCTGTCGTCGAACAAACCCAGCGCCAGCGCCTCAGCGTCGATATAGACGTTTTCCTTGCTGCGCGTCACCTTATCTATCCCGGCGGTAAGTCCTTTCACCACCGGAAACTGAACGTGGCGATCGGACACCATGTGGCCAGTCGGTCGCTGCGAGGTCGACACGACGGCAATGGTGCGCTCCGGCAGGCACTTGTCCAGATTTTTCTGCGAACTGGCATTCAGAATGTCGAAGCCCAGGTACAGATCGGTACGTCCGTCGGCAATCTTGTTCGCCGCCTCGAAGGGCTGGTTGGTAATCTTGATGTCGGATATGACCGGCCCGCCTTTTTGCGCGAGACCGGTCTGATTCAGACCGATCACGTACTTGCCCTCGAGCCGGGCGGCATTGGAAATGGCCGCCGCGACCGTCACCCCGCCCGAGCCGCCTATGCCCATGATGTGCACGCCGAAACCGAAACTGGCATCGATCTTGAACACCGGCTCCGGCAGCGCCTGCTCCAGGGCGGGAATACGTCCTTTTTTCTTGCGCGGCTTGCCGCCCGCGTCGGCGACGGGGTTCGGCGTGACCGTGACGAAGGACGGACAGAAGCCTTCGACGCAGGAAAAGTCCTTGTTACAGGACGACTGATGGATGCGCGTTTTGCGTCCGAATTCGGTCTCGACCGGCTCCACGCTCATGCAGTTGGATTTTTCGCCGCAGTCGCCGCAGCCTTCGCACACGCGCTCGTTAATCACCACCACTTCGGCCGGCTCCGCGGCCTTGCCGCGGCTGCGCGCGCGCCTTAGTTCCGCGGCGCATTCCTGATCGTGCAACAGAACTGTCGTGCCTTTGACTTTGGCCAGAGTTTGTTGCGCCTCGGCCAGGCGATCCCGATGCCATACTTCCGTACCGCCCGGCATGGAAGGCAGGGTTTCGGGACGGTCGCTGGTTACGATCACCTTCTTGACGCCGTTGGCCAGAAGGTCGGCCACGGTATCGGCCACCGGGTTTGCCCCCATGATGGCCTGCCCACCCGTCATCGAAGTATGGGCATTGCGCAACAGCTTGAACGTGATGTTGGTATCCGTGGCTGCGCAATAGCGCACCGCAAGACTGCCGGAGTGGGAGTAGGTACCGTCTCCCATGTTCTGGAATATGTGGTCGACCTTCGTAAAGGGTGCCATGCCTATCCATTGCGCACCTTCCGCCCCCATGTGGGTGCCCATGGTGACGTTGCGGTTCATCCACATCGCCATGGTGTGGCAACCGATACCGGCGGATACCACCGCCCCCTCGACCGCCTTGGTCGAGCTGTTGTGGGGACAGCCGGAGCAATACCACGCCGTGCGCACCGTCGTCGGCAGACTGGCGCGATTGGCAATTGCGTCCAGCCGATTCAGCCAGGCTTCGGCCGATTCGACTTTCGCTTTTTGCGACAGGCGTTTTACCAAGGCCCGGCTGATGTGTTCGGATTCGAATTCGCCGTAATGCGGCAAAAGCTCCTGTTCGTTCTCGTCGAATTTGCCGACGATACGGGGCGCATTGCTCATTCCATACAGCACGTTCTTGGCGAACATTTCGAGGAAAGGCCGCTTTTCCTCGATGACTAAAATTTCTTCCAGACCGCGCGCAAAGTCGCGCACCACGCTGGGCTCCATGGGGAACAGCATGCCCATCTTGAGAATGCGTATGCCATAGCGGCGCAGGGCCGCCTCGTCCAGCCCCAGTTCGAAGAATGCCTGATGCAGATCGTGGTAAGTTTTGCCGGCGGTAATGATGCCCAACCAGGCGTCCGGATTGTGGAACACCACTTTATTGAGATTGTTTTCGCGTGCATAACGCTTGGCGATTTCGAGCCGGCGCGTGTAGAGCGAACGCTCCATTTCCAGCGCTTCAACCTGCACGTTCATGCCCAGGTTCATTCTGGGCGCAAACACCTCGCCGTCGAAACTAAGATCGGGCGTGACGAACTTGAGCCGATCGGGCGATACTTCCGCGCAACCCCAACCGTCCGCCACATTGGTCACGATCTTGAGCCCCACCCACAGACCGGACAGGCGGGACATCTGATAGCCGTGCAATCCGAGGTCCAGAATTTCCTGCGAATTGCCCGGATAAAGCGACGGCATCCCGACGTGAAACAGCATGGGCTCGGACTGACTGCACAGCGAGGAGGACTTGCAACTCGGGTCGTCCCCCACCACCGCCAGCACGCCGCCGTTCCGGTCGATGCCGGTGTAATTGGCGTGCTTGAGGGCGTCTCCGGAGCGATCGACACCGGGCGCCTTGCCATACCACATGCCCGTCACGCCGTCGAATTTCTTGCCGCCGACGGCATGCAGCATTTGCGTGCCCCATACCGCGGTGGCGGCAAGGTCTTCATTCAGACCATCGACGAAGCGGATGTTGTGCTCGACCAGCAACTTCTGTTTCGCGATAAAAGCCGCATCGAGCATGCCCACCGGCGAGCCGCGATAGCCCGACACGAACATGCCGGTCGTCAAACCACGCCGCGCATCCGTGCGCACCTGGTCGAGGGTAAGGCGAACCAGCGCATCGACACCGCCGATGTCGATAACACCTTCTTCGGCCGTGAATGGGTTGGGGCTATCCTTTTTCGATGCGGCTTTTGCTGTCATGGTTTCCTGCTCGCTGGTATGCACAAGACCTGATCGGAATGTAGCTGGCTTAGTCGACGACTCAACGTCCCAAATCCTTGGCCGGAACCCCGCCTATGCCCCAGTCGGACTTGGGAACATCGTGTATGAGCACGCGCACCTGTTCTTTCGGCGCACCCAGCGCCTCATGCAGCGCCTGGGTGGTTTTCTCGATCACGGCACGTTTCTGCTCGGCCGTGCGTCCTTCAAGGATGTAAATGTGGGCCAGGGGCATGAGGGGTCTCCCGAGTAAGTTGAACTGCCGCTGCGCCGGGGTCAGACAAAGCGCATCGAAACGGTTCCCAAATCCTGGAAGCGCACCGCGACGTTGTCGCCGGCCTTGACGGCGATGGCTTCGGTAACGCCCCCGGTCATGATGAAAGTTCCGGCCGGGATTTCCTGACCGCGCGCGCCGAGGTGGTTGGCCAGCATCACGACCGCGGTAAGGGGGTGCCCAAGTACCGCCGCGCCCGCCGCCATGGTCATGACTTCGCCATTCTTTTCGAGCACCACGCCCAGGGTGCGCAAGTCCAGTTCATCGGCGTCGCGCGCGCGCCCACCGACGACGAAGCGCGAGGCCGAGGTGTTGTCTGCGATCACGCTTTTCAGGTCGAACTTGAAATCGCGGTAGCGCGAATCGATAATTTCCACGGCGGGGAGGACAAAATCGATCGCCGCCATGACGGCACCGATATGACAACCCGGCCCTTTGAGCGGCGCTTTGGTGACGATGCAGATTTCCGCTTCAACCTTGGGGTGGATCAATTCGCTGGTTTTGATTTCACCGCCGTCGGGCCTGGCCATATAGTCGCTGACGAAGCCGAATACCGGCGTCTCTACCCCCATCTGCTTCATTTTCGCGAAGGAGGTCAGGCCACATTTAAGCCCTACGGTCTTGTTGCCGCGGGCTTCCTTGCGCAGGCGGATTTCTTCCTGGATGGCATAGGCGTCGTCCCAATCCATGTCCGGGTGGTCGCCCGTGATCTTGAGGACGTCGTGGACCCCAAGTTCGGCGCCCTCGAGGTGTGCGGCCAGTTGAAGTATGGTTTCACGGTTCAGGTTCATCGCACGTGCCCTTCAGGAAAATCGAACCGACGTGCCACCGAGGCCGCCGACGCTGCATACGAGGTTGTCCCCGGCCGCGACCGGGACGAGGGGAGATTGCGATCCGGACAGAATGATTTCGCCGGCCCTGAGCGCGATGCCGAGACGGCCCAGGGTATTGGCGAGCCAGGCCACCGCATTGACGGGCGAGCCCTGCACCGCGGCCCCGCACGACATGCTGATGATTTCGCCGTTTTTCTCCAGCACCATGCCGGCCAGAGCCAGATCGACCTTGCGCGGATCCTTGCGCAATCCGCCCAGGGTGAGCACACCACAGGAGGCATTGTCGGCCACCGTGTCCTGGATGCGAATTTTCCAGTTCTTGATGCGCGAATCGACGATTTCAAAACAGGGAATGACGCACTCGGTGGCGCGCAGCACGTCGGCGGCCGTCACGCCCGGCCCGACCAGATCACGCTTGAGCATGAAGGCTACTTCCGCTTCTGCGCGCGGCGCGATCATTTTGCTCACGGGTATGGATTCGCCTTCGTTGAACACCATGGCCGAGGTCATTTGCCCGAAATCGGGTTGATCGACGCCCAGCATGTCCTGCACCACCTTACTGGTGACGCCGATTTTCTTGCCGACCACTTTTTCACCGGCATCGACGCGACGCTGGATCATGCGCAACTGGATTTGGTAGGCGTCTTCAATGGTGATGTCGCTTTCCTGATCGGTAAGCGGATCGATGGGTATGCGACTAAGCAATGCGTCATACAGTGCGTCGCCATAGTGTCTGATTTTGTCTGCGTCCATACTTTTCACTTTGTTGGGTTGAAGGCTATCGCCAGGCGCATCACGCGCGGTTGCGAGCCCGCAGCGGGCTCGCCCCAGGTTTAGAACTTGGTCATTACATTGCGCAGTTCGGTGTAGAACTCGAGCGAGTGCACGCCCCCTTCGCGACCGATGCCGGACTGTTTGGAACCGCCAAAGGCAGTGCGCAAATCGCGCAGGAACCAACTATTGATCCAGCACAAGCCCACTTCTATGCGCTGCGCCATGCGGCTGGCGCGACTGAGGTCCTGCGTATAGATGGAGGTGGCGAGCCCGTAGGGCGTGTCATTACCCATGCGGATCGCTTCTTCTTCGGTATCGAATGGCTGGATATGGCAGCAGGGGCCGAAAATTTCCTCGCGTACCACCGCGGCCGTTTCGGGCAGACCGGTCCAGATGGTCGGCTGCACCCACGCGCCGGCACTCAGCTCGCCCGGCATATCGGGTATGCCACCACCGGTCACCACCGTCGCCCCCTCCTCGACCGCCTTGCGGTAGTAAGAGAGCACCTTCTGGCGGTGTTCCTGGCTTACCAGCGGACCGATCTTGGTGTCGGGGTCGGCCGGGCGCCCGGGTTTCATACCCTCGGCCTTTTCCTTCAGCGCGGCGACGAAGCGCTCGAATATCGGGCGCTCGACATACACGCGCTCGGTGCCCAGGCACACCTGGCCGCAGTTTTCGAATACGGATCGCGTCACGGTATCGACGGCAACCCCGAAATCGCAATCGGCGAACACGAAAGCGGCGTTCTTGCCGCCAAGCTCGAGCGACACCGGCCGTATGCCCTCCGCGCCGGCCTTCATGATGGCTGTGCCGGTACGTGTCTCGCCGGTAAAAGTGATGCCATTCACACCTTGGTGAGAGGTCAGAAAAGCGCCGGCAGAATTCGGCCCGAAGCCGTGCACCACGTTATATACGCCGGGCGGCACGCCAACCTTGTTCATTACCTCGCCGAGCAGGGTTGCGGTGCTGGGCGTTTCTTCCGAGGGCTTGACCACCACGGTGTTGCCGCAGGCGAGCGCAGGGCCTACTTTCCAGGTCATGAGCAAAAGCGGCAGGTTCCACGGGCACACCACCGCGATCACGCCGCGCGGTACGCGCACCGCATAGCTCAGTGCCGTGCGACCGTCCGGCGTCGTCATGGAAAACGATTCCGTGGCGGCATTTTTGATGGTGTCGGCAAATATTTTGAAATTTGCGGCACCGCGTGGAATATCCACGTGCGAGGCGAGGTGGATGGGCTTTCCCGTATCGGCCACTTCGGCCTGAAGGAAGTCGTCAAACCGGCGGTTGATTTCGCCCGCCACGGCATCGAGCATATTCACGCGCTCATTGACGGACAATTTGCCCCAGGGTCCATGCAGCGCTGCGCGCGCTGCCGCCACGGCTTTATCGACCTCCACCGCACCGGCCTCCGACACCATGCCGATCAGGCTGTTATCGACCGGATTACGGTTTTCAAAGGTTTTACCGCTGGCGCTCCCGATGAATTCGCCGTTTATGAAATTCAGAATTTCTTTCATGTTCCGCTCTCTTGGGTAGTTGCGCTGCCCAACGCCGTCTTTCCCCGAGCGACCATAGCGATCGCACCCGGTCCGGCACGCACCTTACATAATTGGCCTCGGATCCACCCGAAACACCTTTACCGCTGTTACTTCGGTCCAGCGCCGTTCCCCGGCGCCGACCGCCGCACCATAAACCTCACTATCGGCCGCACTTTCCTGCCTGCAACGGCCGCCGCGCACTTCACGGCGGCCGCCAGCCCATGCGGGGCAAGCCGCATGGGCTGGGCACTCATCATGTGAACACGGTCAGGAAGGCCTCGTTAAGTTCGCGGTCGTGATAGAAAATCGCCGGCCCCAGCGCCCGGTCGTACCACGTAATGGTCGGCTTGTCGGGGTAATAGATATAGCCGCCGCCGAACACCTCATTGCGATTGCCGGAGGGGTCGAAGAAATAAATGGTTTCGCCGCGCGTAATGCCGTGGCGGGTGGGGCCGATATCGATCTTGGTTTTGGTACGCGACAGGATGTCTCCGGCGCGCAGCACCTTTTCCCACGACCCCAGTTCGAAAGAGGCGTGATGCAGCTTGCCTTTGACCGGTTGCCGGATGAACGCAATGTCATGGGCCTTGTTTGAACAAGTCAGAAAGGCGCCGATCAGGAAGTCCGGATTGTCGGTTGGCACCACGCGCTCGGCGATGCTGAAACCCAGCACTTCGGTAAATAACTTCACCGTTCCATCGAGGTCGTCGCCATACAGCAAGGCATGGTCGAAGCGCGACGGCGCAATGCCCTTGAGGCCATCCGGCCAGGGGTCCGGATTGATGTCGGGACCATCGGTACCGCAATTATTGCCAACGCGCGTTTTCTGCGCGTACAGCTCCATCAGATGGCCGGTCGGAATGCGGAAGCGGAAACGTTCGCCGGTTTCCGGATGATCGCCGGCCGCAACCCACTCCAAATCCTGGCACAAGCCGCTGGCCGAAATTTCGCCGGCCAGGCGTTTAAGCGTGGCAGGCGAATCCACCTTCCAGCCGAAGTAATCCATGCCGGCTTCGTCGGCTTCACGCAGCACCACGCTGTGGTGGTCGTGTTCATCCCAGCCCTTGAGAAACACGCGCTTGCCATCGCTATCTCGCGCCGTTTCGATCAGACCCAGTACATTCACATAGTGATTCAACGCCGGCTCCATTTCGAGCACGCGTATGACGATGTGTCCTGG
Organism: Rhodocyclaceae bacterium; assembly: GCA_016791105.1. Classification (GTDB taxonomy): domain Bacteria; phylum Pseudomonadota; class Gammaproteobacteria; order Burkholderiales; family Rhodocyclaceae; genus JAEUNM01. Next base: position 15,241 of record JAEUNM010000095.1, read on the forward strand.
ACGCAGTACGCCAGTCAGTGCCATCAGTTTCTCCTCTCTGCCTCTGTTTGCTGTTGCTCCGCCTCGACTACCCCACCCGTTGCCGGTTGTGTGCTTGCCGCCGACCGCAGCAGCCACTTTCGGCCGAGTACCTTCAGTTGCAGATCGCTCTGTGGATACACGCGGCAGGCGAGCACACAACCACTTGCCTGTTCGCTCTCACTCACCACGGCGCGATTCATCTTGCGAACGCGATATTCACCGGAGGTGACACTTATCCTGCACGCGCCGCAACCACCGTTGCAACAGCCGATGGGAATCTTCCGGCACAGCGAATTGCGCATTCCGCTCAATAGATCGTCATCCTTACTGCATTCGAAAGTTTCTCCGGTTTCCTCTATCGTCACCCGAAACCATTGCATCGCCATTCCCTCTTCGTCCAGTCCGTTCGAGCACGCACCGCCCGCTGCGGCATTACCAACTACGAGAGGCTGGCCTCGCGAAAATGGCAATGTATCGGTGTGCCAATGCCGGTTCGAGCGATGCGGAGGCGCCACTGAGCATGTCCCCGCCAACTGTCACTGGTCGATCGCAGCCTGCATGTCCGGCCGTGTTGCCTCTGCCGCAGCTTTAAATCGGGCTCTCCTTGCCACACCGTTTGCGACCGGGTCGCCGACTTATCCGAGGTCGCCGCCGCCCACGGGCAAAACCGAACCCGTGATGTAAGACGACTCGTCGGACGCAAAGAACAGGATGGGTGCCACCTGTTCGGCGATCGATCCATAGCGGTGCATCAAACTTGACGCAACGGTCTGGTCGACAATGCCCTGGTACCAGATTTTCTCCTGCTCGGACTGCTCGTTTTTATTGCGCGGTATCTTGCGCGGCGGCGCATCCGTGCCACCTGGTGCTGTCGCGTTGATGCGAATGCCATTATGCGTTTGTTCCATCGCAATGGATGCCGTAATCGCGTTCACCCCACCCTTGGCCGCCGCATAAGGTACGCGGTGGATACTGCGCGTGGCGATCGACGACACATTGACGATGGTGCCGCGCTTCTGCGCAATCATGTGCGGCAGTACGGCCCGACAGCACCACAGGGTTGGGAACAAAGACCGACGAATTTCCATTTCAATTTCGTCAACCGCGTAATGCTCGAAGGGCTTGGCCCAGATCGTTCCGCCGACGTTGTTGATAAGTACGTCTATGCGTCCAAACCGCTGCAAGGCCAGATCAATCGAACCGGCCGCCCCGGCGAATTGTTCGAGGTCGGCTTCATGCGCCACCGCCTCGCCGCTGCCGGCGCATATTTCCGCCACCACATCGTGCACCAGGGGCGAGCGGTCAACCGCCAGCACGCGGCCGCCCTCAGCGGCCACGGCCAGCGCGACGCCGCTCCCTATGCCTTGCGCCGCGCCGGTGACGATCACCACCTTGTCGGTAAAACGCATTGGCCGACTCATCCGTGCCCCGCTTCGTTCGTTGAAGTGAACTTCTCGAACAGGAAATTGCGCGGCTCGGCGCCGATGTTCTTGCACCAGCCACGAACTGCCTCGACCATGGCCGGCGGCCCACACAAATAAACATCGACGTCGCCGCCATTCATGTGCTCGACAGAGAGGTGGTCGGTGATGTAGCCGGTTTTCGGGTGTCCACTGGCCGGATCCACCACGACGGTGAAATAATCGAACTCGTCGATGTCCTTCTTCAGTTCCTCGAGCAAATTCAGTTCGACCAGGTCATGCGTGGTGTTCACCCCATAGGCCAGCAGTATGGGCTGGTCAGTCCGGTTTTCGCGTATCCAGGTCAGCATGGACAGAAATGGCGCCAGCCCGGTGCCGCCGGCGAGCATCAGGATAGGCCGGATAGTAGGTCTAAGATAGAAGGTGCCGTAAGGCCCCTCGAAGTGGAATTGCTCGCCTATCTGGGCCTTATCCCGCATATACGCGCTCATCAGGCCGTTCGGGACGTCACGGATCAGAAAGTTCAGTTGGTTCAGCCCCGGTGCGGAGCTGAACGAATATGAACGCGACTTATCCGTACCGGGAACCTTGATATTCACGTACTGACCCGGGAGGAAATTCAGCGGCTCCTCCGCCTGCAGCGAAAACACCACGGTAGTCGGGGACTCGCGGGATATTTTCGTCAGCGGCGCTTCGAAGGACATCACCTGCGTCTTGCACGCGTGCGACGATGCCGGCACGCGTATGACGCAATCCGATGTGGGCTTCATCTGGCATGAAAGGATGTAGCCCTTTGCCGCTTCCTCGTCGGTGAGCGCGTCCTCGATATAGAACCCCTGTTTGTAGCTACCGCTTTCGCAGTAGCACTTGCAGGTGCCGCACGCACCATCCCGGCAGTCCAGCGGGATATTGATCTTCGCTCGATAGGCGGCGTCCGAAACCAGCTGGTTATCGTCGCAGGAAATGATGCGCGTGACTCCGTCCTCGAATTGCAGCGCTACGTTGTACGCCATATCAAGGCACCTTTAGACTTGGTAAACGTCAAGTACGTGATGGACGTAATCGTTCTTCAGCAACACGTACTTCTTTTTGATTCGCGGCGTATCGCCGCTGGTGTCGAGCGTGTAGCGCGACACCCCAAAATAGACGTCCGTGTGGCGATAACGAAAGGTGTGGGTGGTCCAGTTGAAACACACCTCGACCGAATTTTCCGTCTGCGAAACAATCTCCAGATTGGAAATCGAACGGTTGTAGCGCGTATCCGGTATGGTGGCGCTGGAACGGTCGGTCTCGATGCGGAACACGCGGTCTTCCAGCCCCTGACGGTTCGGGTAATAGATCAGCGACACTTCGCGCAGCGGATCGGTGGTCGGCGTGTTGTCATCATCCCAGGAGGGCATGTGGTACTCGACGTCTTCCGCATAGAAGTTGAGCCAATCTTCCCAACGCCGTTCAGACTGGGCACGTGCTTCCTTGAAAAGAAAATCCTGAACGCTTTCATACGACAACATCACGCACCTCCATTTGCCTGTTCTGCCTCGATCGCCTTTTTCATGCGTTCGAGCCACGCTTCGTGCTGAACGATGTAAAGCCCCTCGTCTTCAGTTTTGATGCCGCTCAGTTTGGGTTTCAGCCCGATCAGGTCGGCCGTTGCGTCCGGCCCCTTGACCCAGTGCGTGGCGCCCCGGTTCATTTCATTCCACTTCACCGCACGCGCGGCAAAGCCTTCCTGGCAGGCTCTGAATTCTTCCAGGTCGTCCGGCGTCGCCATGCCCGTCGCATTGAAAAAATCTTCGTACTGGCGCAGGCGGCGTGCGCGCGATTCGGCCGACTCGCCAACCGGTGCGATGCAATAGATGGTGACTTCGGTCTTATTGACCGCAATGGGCCGGAATACGCGAATCTGCGAACTGAACTGATCCATCAGATACACATTGGGATACAGGCACAGATTGCGCGAGCGCTTGACCATCCAGTCGGCCGTTTCCTCGCCGAACTGTGCCGCCCACTCGCCGCGCTTGTCCCAGTTGGGCCGATCCTGCGGGTTGTCCCAGTTGGTCCACAGCAGCATGTGGCCGTTTTCGAAGCCGTATGAACCGCCGCCTTGTTTGGCCCAGGCGCCGGCATCCATGGCCTTGATGTTGTCCTTGCCGACGGATTTGCGATGGTGAATGGTGGCGGCATAGTTCCAGTGGGTTGCCGTGACGTGGTAGCCGTCAGCGCCGTTTTCGGCCTGCACCTTCCAGTTGCCGTCGTAATAGTAGGTCGAGGCGCCACGCAGAACTTCCAGGCCTTGCGGTGCCTGGTCGACGATCATGTCGATAATTTTGGTGGTTTCGCCAAGATATTCCTTGAGCGGAAGTACGTCCGGATTGATGCTGCCGAACAGGAAGCCGCGGTAGCTTTCAAAGGCGCCGATCTTGACCAGATTGTGGCTGCCGTCGCGGTTAAAGGTTTCCGGGTAGCCCGCGTCTTCGCCCTGATCCTTGACTTTAAGCAGTTTGCCTTTGTTGTTGAAGGTCCAGCCGTGAAAGGGGCAGGTAAATGTCGCCTTGCTGCCGCGCTTGTGGCGGCACAGGGTGGCGCCACGGTGAGTGCAGGTGTTCAGCATTGCATTGAGCTGGCCATCCTTGCTGCGCGTGATCACGATAGGCTGGCGGCCGATGTGCAGGGTCAGATAGTCATCCGCCTTGGGAATCTGACTTTCATGCGCGAGATAGATCCAGTTGCCCTCGAAAATGTATTTCATTTCGAGTTCAAACAGTTCTTCGTCGGTAAACACCGAGCGGTCCAGACGATACTGCTGGGCTGCTGGATCATCCTGCAAGGTCGATTCGAGCGCTGCAATCGCCGACCGACTGTCCAGTTGTGCCTGTGACATTCACATCTCCTTTGCTATATCGAAAACAGGTACTTCACCGCAAAATCGCAAATGCGCCAACCCAAATTTTGGGCAGACGACACCCCCTCCGTCGCAATGCATTGCGATGGACTTGATGCTAACGCTCAAATTTCGCCCGACCTCCGGCGCGCAAACTAATGCGTGGCCGGAAGCTGCTAGGGCGAGTCAGACAATGAACTGCTTTGGTACATGGAAAGCCTCCTTGTTGCATCGCCGCCTCAGGCTCGTTTGGCGAAAACCCCAACTCGAGTGGCGAACGACGTCTAAATTGTTGTTCGGAGCCATATTGAGCAAGCCGCGTGCCAAGGCGCGTTAGCGGCCACATCGGTTGAATGTATATTCATCCAATCAATGGTTTGTGGCGATTTATCGGAATTTGTCCGGTTCCGCGCGGGCTCGTGAAAATCGATCAAATGATTCATCCACACATGTTGCAATGCAACAACATGCTCGCAATTCATCGAGCGATTCCACGCCAAGGCAAAATGGCAAATTTCCGCCGGTGCGTGCGTTGCCCAATGCCACCAGCGCAGCGTTCTGAAGATTAGAATTCGCGCCCTGGACGGGAAAACGGGCCATCGCAGCGAAGTGCTGAAATGATGAACTTACGCCCAGTCAGAGTTCAGCAAATGACGAAGGAGCAAACAGAGGGTCGGAGGCGTGGCGTCAGCGGGTCATTTGCCGTGGATTTTGCTTCGGGAGCTGCCGACGCCGCGCCCGATTCCGGGGTAAGTCGATGGCGTCCGCACGCGTTCGCGGCCTTTGCCTGCGGCAGCCGCTCTTAGCCGGCGCAGCGAAGGCATTTTCGCGAACATATCGGGACATGGGCCAACGGTGCATGTTGTCCCTGCGCTCGCTGCGGCACAGCAATCGGGAGGCACGCCCGCGCAGACGCCTGGTCGGCCCGGACGCGGGTTCGCATGGAACATTGCCTGCTTTGGCGCGCTCAGTGCATTGAGGAAGCCGCAACGCGCGCTTGTCTAAATTGAAGTCGAAGGAAAAGCAATGCAGTTGAGTATCGCGAAGGCCGGCGACGCAAAGCGCCGGAACGATTTGAAATTCGCCTGGCCTTGCTGCGCAAGTCGACGCAGACGCGATAGTATGTGCGGGTTGCGAGCACGCAGGCGGGTAATCGACGTGCGCTGCCATCCACGCAGGGTCCGTCCGTCCGGGGTAAGCAAGTTTGATCCGATGGTAAATTTCGTGATCTGCATACCGTCTCGGCAAATTGACGCGGAATGATGGCGCAGAACCGTGTGGGAATGAGCAGCGGGAGTGCACGCATGGGCTTGCGTGGGCACGATTCGTTTACCGATCCATGGCGGGCAACAGCTTCATCACCAATGCAAAAAGCCCGGCCGGTGCACCGGTCCGACGCCTGCGCCCCGCGTTTGCCAAAGCCCTGGGTGGCACATCTGCTGCGCCCTCGTTCGGTAAATCGGATTTGCGGCTCTCCCTGGACGCTCGCCGCATCGGCACCAGATGAATGGCATCGCTGCGGGCCAAAGAAGTCGCCGCAGGACGCGAGCCACTTGGGGTGCGCGGGATGGCAGGAACCGGGTTGGAGGTTTTTGCGCAGACGCGCTCCATGCGGCTTGCTCCCGTACACAATGGAGGCGATCCGGTTCTGCCGGGCTGCCGGCATGTCGGCGCAGCCCATTTGTCGCCATCCGGCAATCGGTCCATCCTCGTTCTCGCAGCGCGCCCGGGCCGCGACCGAGCGGAGGCGAAATTGAACACAATCGCGGGCGGTTTTGCGCGGTATCAAACAAAATGACGCGCCGAAAGAGCACATTCAGCGCATCGCCGAGGGGGAAGCCATGAGCGCTTATCTTGGTTCGAAGAGGCATTTGAAGGGGGCCGCTCAGGTGCCCGTTTTATCGCAGGGACCGGACGAACTGGATGACGTCCGCTTCCCTGATCTGGCCGACCTGATGGGACGGCTGCGTTTTTCCACCACCGACGGCCGTATCACCTTGGGCAACCAGCGCCTGCTGCTCATGCATGCACACGCTTTCGGTTCGCTGCGGCGCGAACTGATCGAGACCCTAGGCGCAGATATAGCACGCGGATTACTCACGCGCATGGGTTACCAGGCTGGCGTTCAGGATGCGCACCTGGCCCGCAGTGTGCGTTCCAACGCATCACTGCGCGACATGTTCGTCGTCGGCCCGCAGTTGCATTGCCTGGAAGGCATAGGGCTATCCGAACCGGTGCGTCTTGAATTCGACGTTAAAAAGGGAACTCATTACGGCGAGTTCATCTGGTCGCACCCCATAGAAGACGAAGAACACCTGCGCTACTATCCGATCGGCAACGAGCCGACCTGCTGGATGCAGATTGGTTATGCGTCGGGATTTTCGTCCGAATTCATGGGCAAGCTCATTCTCTATCGCGAGGTCGAGTGCCAATCGATGGGACAGAACTATTGCCGCATCATCGGCAAGCAGGTGGACGATTGGGGTGACGAGATAGAGCGCGATCTTAGTTTTCTGTTTCCGTTCGGGCGCGCCACCACCAGCGCCACCCAGCAGGAGCCGGTCGTGATCAGCCCGGCCGGCAAAACCAGCGAAAGCCGTGAGGATTTCGGGCCGGTCGGCATTTCGCCCGGCTATCAATCGGTCATGAACAAGGTGCGGCGTGCCGCGCCGACCAATGCGACGGTTTTATTCCAGGGGGCGAGCGGCGTCGGGAAAGAAGTATTCGCGCAAACCCTGCACCGGCTTAGCGCGCGCAGTGACAAGCCTTTCATCGCAGTAAACTGCGCTGCCATCCCGGAACAACTGATCGAGTCCGAGTTGTTTGGCTGTGTGAAGGGCGCCTACACGGGCGCCACGCAAAGCCGCGCCGGGCGCTTTGAACGTGCGAACGGCGGCACGCTGTTTCTGGACGAAATCGGGTCCCTGTCGTTCAGCGCCCAGGGCAATTTATTGCGTGCATTGCAGGAAGGCGAAATCGAACGCCTGGGGGATACACATTCGCAAAAGGTGGACGTGCGGGTACTTGCCGCCACCAATCTGAATCTGAGAAACGAAGTACTGGCCGGCCGCTTCCGCGAAGATTTGTTTTTCCGGCTCAACGTGTTTCCGATTTACGTGCCGCCGCTGCGTGAGCGCAAGGAAGACATCCCTTTGCTGGTATCGCACTTTCTGGCTGAATTCAATCGCATGCACAACCGGCATCTGACCGGATTCACCCAGCGCGCGATAGACGCCATCATGTCTTACGACTGGCCAGGCAATGTGCGCGAACTCGAAAACGTGATCGAACGCGGCGTCATCCTGGCGACGGACCATCTGGCGATCGACGCACCGCAACTATTCACGAGCGGAGAAACATTCGATTCCAAGCACTATGTGATCGGCCCGGACGGCTTGTACGTGCCCAAAGATCCATCCCAACTGCTGGTCGAAGCCCCGGCGGAAAACGACGGCGACAGGGCCTCACGTTGCATCACCAACCTGTTGCGCGGTACCCATGACGACAAGGATCACATGTCGTTCGACGAAATCGAAACCCTGCTGCTGCGCAGGGCGTTCGAAAGTTCGGACGGAAATATCGCGGCCGCGGCTCGCCTGCTGGGAATGACCCGGCCGCAAATGCTCTATCGGCTGAAAAAGTGTGGAATTATCGACCACGGCAAGTAAGCGTTACGGGGCAAAGCTTGTCCCTTGAATGCAGCCGGGGCGGTACAGTCGATTTTGTGCCTCCATTTTCCGCAAACGCCCTGCCCGGCTTTCCTCGCCGTCATAACAAAAAGCCCCGCCGCAGCGGGGCCTTGCTGGAGCACAAGCACACCGGCGGCTGGCCGGCGGGCGCTAGTCAAGCCGCCAGACGCAGGCGCGGCTGGCGCTTGGCGCCCTCGCCCACTGCTTCCAGCGCCATGCGCGTTGCGGCGGCGATCTGGGCCTGACCTAACGCCATGAATTGCACGAAAGCCTTGCCCATATGTTCATAAGCCGCGTCCGCACCGCCCACGGCCCCGCGCAGCGCCGCGATGGACTGATCGGATCCGCCCGGTACCCTGAAAGCCGGATTCTGCAGCGTGCTGGTGATGCGCTTGCCGGCATCGACCAGCTTTTCTTCGAAAGCGCGCGAAATGTCTTCGTGCGTCTGCGTGACGATGTCGAACACGGTATTCGAGTATTCGACGATGCGCCCCACGTCGGGCTGGCTGGCGCTGTGCTGCAAAGCCAGCAGCGCTTGCGCGTCTTTCGCCGCGAACAGGGTTTTGGCGTGAGAGATGGACTGTTCGAGCAGGGTGCGGCCAAAGTCCAGATTCAGGGCAACGATGCGTTCGACGCTCACCATGAGCGAATTGATCACGGAGACGGACGACTCTACGTTGCCTTCGGCAAGTGCGACACATTCCTCCGGCGTAACAAGTTTGAGGTTCATGGTAAAACTCCTGGATGAAAGATTTTTCAGCGGCCTTTTGTTGCGCCGCAACAATGAATTGAATTATAGGCCGCTGGCCCAACAAGTCAAGGGATTTGTTGCGCCGCATCCAGGTAGAAATTGACGTATCGCAAGTTTCCTTCCGATCCCCGCCGCGCCCCTGCCGCAGCGCCGAAAACGGCAAATTACCGCTATTTTCCGGGCGCCGCACGGGCTTGTTCGACGCTCCCCGCGGCGACCGCCGCCGGGCCGGCCCGGCAAGCACCTCCCAGCGCGGTTTTGTGCACTGCAAAAATTTCTTGACAGCCTCGCTGGAACTTTTATAATGGCTTCCATGTTGCATCGCAACAATCACTTTTCGCTAGGAGAAATGCCATGGAAGCCAAGTTCGTCAATCCCGAAGAAGTTCTCGCCGCGGCGAAAGCCAATGTCGATTCCGCGCTCGCCTTCGCGACGGTCGGATTTAACGGCATCGAGCGCCTGAGCGCGCTCAACCTGAATACCTCGCGCGTCGCCCTCGACGACCTGGGCGCCAATGCCAAGGCCGTGGTCGGTGTGACCGAGGCGGAAGGCTACATGGCCATCGCGTCGGCGGCTGCCAAGCCGGCGCTGGAAAAGGCAGTCGCCTATTCCAGGAACGTGTACGAAATCCTGGCCGCGACGCAGGCTGAACTCGCCAAGATGGTCGAAGCGAAAGCCGCCGAAGTGAACAAGTCGGTTGCGAGCGCGCTGGAAAGCGCCGCCAAGTCCGCGCCGGTCGGTTCCGACGCCGCGCTGGCCGCCGTGAAGCAGGTGCTCGGCGCCGCCGACACCGCCTACGCGAATCTGACGGGCGCCGTCAAGAAGGCCACCGAAGTTGCCGAAGCCCGGCTCGAGTCGGCTACGCAAGCCGCGCTGGATGCCGTCGGCAAGGCTGCGGTGATCGCCGTGCCGGTCAAAAAGGCCGCCTGAGCACGACTTACCCTCCCCCGCAAAACCCCGCTCCGGCGGGGTTTTTTATTGCGCTTGCAGTCTGTATCACCGGCCTTGGCAGCCGATCCGCTCGCGCTCGCGATGCAATGTGCGCGGCCTGGCCCGAATTCCGGAAAGCCGTCTCGCGAGCCAAAAACACCCGCGGGGTTGCAGTCGGGATTGCCCGGTCCGTGCGGGCGGCACGCACGCATCCCCAGCTCAGTAGTTGCGGGCAAAACGCCGAAAAAATTCAATCCATCCGCTGCCCTTGCGCAGGCGCACGGAAGCCGCTCATTCCTGCCCTTGCAGCACAATCACAGGCGCACGCCTGCCTTGACAATATTGCGGCTCCAGCTCGGCGCCGCAGCCTGCGCGCTTCGCATTGACCGTGCCGGTGCGGTGCGGATACACTCCGCCGCAGTTCCGGCAGTACTTGCTGCGTAGCACGCGACAAGCATCACGCAATTTATACAAATAGCGGAACGGGGGTCAGGTGTTCAGAACAGGTATGAACTGCCAACGCGACGGCATGTCTGCCGCTGCGTCTTTGTCACGCGCAAAGCAGCCCCGCGCGTGGCCGGCACTCGCCCCTGTGCTCTTGCAGCGCGCGCGGCAACTCGCCGCGGCGCGAGCGCCCGCCTGCTCCAGCCATGTGCACGCCCCACCCCGGGGCGATGCGAAACCCGGCCAGCCAGGAAGCGCATCATGAAAGAGCCAGACGCCCGAGCAGAGCAGCCCTCGTCCCCGCGCAGCGCGCTGCCATTGCGCCTGTTCCTGTTGTTGTTCGTGCCCGTTGCCGGCATCATTTTCGGCACTGCCTGGTATGTCGCGCAGACCCGCCTGGGCGAAGAAATTTCGCGCATTTCGGCAGCAGAAAAAGTGGCCATCGTACTGGGCGCAGGGCGCCTCGACGACGAACTGCGCGCACCGCTGCGCCACCTCACTTCACTCGCGGCAGAACATCCGCTGCAAGATCTGATACAGGGGCGCAAGCCGGTCGGTGCGGCCGCCGAGGCGGCTTTTCTAACCCTGGCATCGCGCAACCCGACCTATGACCAGGTGCGCTGGCTGGACGCAAACGGGCGTGAGCGCCTGCGCGTCAACGGGCATCACGGCACCCCGGAACTGGTTGCGCCGGAGCAGCTGCAGGATCAAAGCCAGCGCTATTACTTTTCCGCCACTGCGGCGCTGCCGCCGGGCGCCATTTACGTGTCTCCGCTGGACCTGAACATGGAGCACGGCAAGGTCGAAATACCCTACAAGCCGGTGCTGCGGATAGCCACGCCGACCTATGACACCGAGGGCATACTGCGCGGCATTCTGATCATCAACCTCGACGCGCGCGAAATGCTCGAAGCGTTCGCCACCAACGTCGGCGCCGCGCGCCCCCACGCAAGCTTGTTGAATAGCGACGGCTACGTGCTCAAAGGCCCCGATCCGGCTGCCGAGTGGGGCTTCATGTTCAAGCGCGAGGATAGCCTCGCCGCCACCGCGCCGCAGATTTGGGCGCGCATTTCGGCAGCGGCCGATGGACAAATCGTCGAGGACGGCATCTGGACCTGGCAGCGCGTCTATCCGCTCAAGTCCATGTCCGCGCTGCGCTCGGGCGCGCTTTATTTCACTGCCGTAGCGCGCGTACCGCCGCAGCAGATCGAGCAATTTCAAAGCCGCATCCGCGCCACCGTGGTACCGGTGGCCGCCCTCGCCCTGCTGCTGCATCTATTCCTGGCCGGCTGGCTGACGCGCGCGCTGGCGGCGCGCACGCGCGCCGAAGCCGACGCCGAACTGGCGCGGCGCGATGCCGACGCCGCACGGCTGTTGCAGCAGGCCGAAACGCGCTATCGCGTGCTGGCCGAGGGCAACGTCAATGGCACCCTGGTGGCCGACAGCCAGGGCAGCATCGTGTATACCAACCCGGCGCTGGAACGCATGTTCGGCTATGACAGCGACGCACTGCTGGGCAAGCCGGTGGAAACCCTGCTGCCCGCGCAATTGCGCGCGCGCCACCTGGATTTTCGCGCCAGTTTCCTGCGCGCCCCGAGCGGACGCGCCATGGGCAGCGGGCGCGATCTGCACGCCATGCGCCGCGACGGCAGCGAATTTCCGGTCGAGGTCAGTCTTAGTCCCTTCACCGAACAGGGCACAACTTTCGTACAGGTCATGCTGGTCGATATTTCCGAGCGCAAGGCGGCCGAAGCCGCGCTGCGTGCCGCCACGGACCGCATGCAACTGGCTGCCACGGCAGCCGGATTGGGCATCTGGGAGTGGAACCTGGAAAACGACGACGTCGCCTGGGACGACTGGATGTGCGAACTGTACGAAGTACCGGAGGAGGATCACAACCCGGCCGGCTTCCAGCGCATTTGGCGCGAGCGCGTGCACCCGGACGACCTGCAGGAGGTCAAATCCAGACTGGCCGAAGCGATACGCGGCGAGCGCGACTTCGACGTCACCTTCCGCCTGCGCCTGCCCGGCGGCAAACTGCGCTACCTGCAGGCCATGTCCGCCACCCAGCGCGGCAAGGACAGCAAGGTGGTGCGCATGATAGGCGTGAATCAGGACATCACTGCCCGCTGCGAACTGGAAAACCGCCTGCGCCAGGCACGCGACGCGGCCGAAGCCGCCAGCCGCGCCAAAAGCGATTTCGTGGCCAATATGAGCCACGAAATCCGCACCCCGCTCAACGCCGTGATCGGCCTGTCGCAACTGCTGCTGGACACCGACCTGAATAGCCGCCAGCGCGACTACATGGGCAAAGTCCTCAGTTCTTCGCGCGCGCTGCTGGGCATACTGAACGACATTCTGGATTTTTCCAAAATCGAGGCCGGCAGCATGCACCTCGAAGCGGTGGATTTTCAGATCGACGAATTGCTCGACACCACCTCCGATCTGTTTTCCGTGCGCGCCGAAGAAAAAGGCCTGGAACTGGTATTCGACGTATCGCCGGCGGTGCCCGAAACGCTCACCGGCGACCCCTTGCGCATGTCGCAAATCATCAACAACCTGGTCGGCAATGCGGTCAAGTTCACCGAACAGGGCGAAATACACGTCAAGGTGACGGCGGAACACGCGGCCGAAGACAGCGTGCTGCTGCGCGTGGCGGTGCGCGATACCGGCATAGGCATGACGCAGGACCAACTGGCCAGGCTGTTCGGCGCCTTTACCCAGGCCGACACCTCCACCTCGCGCAAATATGGCGGCACCGGACTGGGCCTCGCCATTTGCCGCCGTCTGGTCAGCCTCATGGGCGGCACCATAGGCGTCGATAGCGTGCCCGGCCAGGGCACCACCTTCCACTTTTCCGTGCCCATGGCGGTGCCGCGCAACGTGCGGCGGGTGCGCGACCCGGGCGACCTGCGCGGCCTGCGCACCCTGATCGTGGATGACCAGGACACCTCGCTGGCGGTGATGGCCAATATCATGACTTCCTGGTCCTTCATCGTCACCGCCGCGCATGACGCACGCGAAGGCCTGGCACGCATGGACGAAGCCGCCCAGGCCGGCCAGCCGTTCGAACTGATCCTGATCGACTGGAAAATGCCCGGCATGGATGGCCTCGAAATGGCCGCCGAATTGCAGCGCCGCGTGCTGTCCGGCGTATTGTCGACAGCCCCCATCGCCATCATGGTGACCGCATTCGGCCGCGACCGCGTCATGAGCGCGGCCGAAGCCGGCAATCTGGATGCCGTGATAGACAAGCCGATCAAACCCGGCAGCCTGTTCGACACCATCATCAGCCTGCAGCGCGGTGCCGCCGGCGGCCCCATCGCCGCACGCCCGGCGCCGCAGGAATTGGTGCAACTGACGCGCCCGATACGCGGCGCAAGCGTGCTGCTGGTGGAAGACAACACCACCAATCAGCTGGTTGCCTGCGCTTTCCTGGAAAAATTCGGCGTGGTCGTCGATGTCGCCGATAACGGCCTCGACGCCATCGGCATGGTAGTGGGCGGCAATTACGAACTGGTGCTGATGGATTTGCAGATGCCCGGCATGGACGGCTTCGAAGCCACGCGGCGCATACGCGCCACCGCCAAGGGCCACGACATGCCCATCCTGGCCATGACCGCCGCCGCGCTGCTGCAGGACCGCGAAGCCAGCCGCGCTGCCGGCATGAATGACCACATCGCGAAACCTATCGTCGATACCGAACTGGCCGCCGCGCTGGTGAAATGGATACCCGCGCGCGCGCAGCCTGAATCCCCCGCCGCAGACGCAACCGGCGCGCCCGCCACGCCGCGCACGGCGGCGTCCGACAACGCCCCCTTCGACCTGCCCGGCCTGGACCTGGCGACGGCAGTGCACCTCGTGGACGGCCGCTGGGCATTTTTGCGGCGTGTGCTGCAGCGTTTTCACGCCGACTTCAGCGGCGCCCCGAAGCGCATCAGCAGCGCGCTTGACGAAGCGCGGCCGCAAGAAGCCGAGCGCATCGTGCATACCGTGATCGGCCTCGCCGAATGTGCCGGCAGCCGCAGCCTGCGGGAATACGGGATGCGTTTCGAACACGCGCTCAAGCACGGCGAAAGCAATGGCCGGAGCGAATTTCTGACCGAACTTGAACGCGTGCTGGACGCCATCGCACCCATCGTCAATCAGCCGGGCGGCGCCCCGGCCGCTGCCGCCACGCTGGACCGGGCGCGCGCCGCCAAACTGCTACAGCAACTGCAGCGGGTGCTGGAAGACTTTTCGATCCCGTCGCACGACCTCATCGACAGCATTTCCATGACGCTCAAATCGCACGTGCCGGAACGCGTCATGGAATCCATGCTGCGCCAGATCGACCAGCTCGATTACGATGCCGCCTGTGAAAGCCTGGCGGAAATAAATCGCACCCTGAACCTCGCGCCGGACACGGACGCACAAGCCGCGGAGAGCACGACATGAACCCCGCGACGGGCAAACGCGCCTATCTGCTCATCGTCGACGACACGCCTACCAATATCCAGTTATTGGCCGAAGCGCTGTCCACGCAGTACAAAATCCGCTTCGCCACCAATGGACCGAAAGCACTGCAGATGGCGGATCAGGCCGAGCCGCCGGACCTCATCCTGCTCGACGTCATGATGCCTGGCATGGATGGCTATGAGGTGTGCCGCAAGCTCAAGGAGAACGATGCCACGCGCAACATACCGGTCATATTCGTGACGGCGAAAAATGAAATCGAAAGCCAGGAGCGCGGCTTCAACGTGGGCGGCGTCGATTACATCACCAAGCCCTTCGACCTGGCCCTGGTGCGCGCGCGCGTGCGCACCCATGTCAATCTGAAATGGCGCACCGACCTGCTGGAACAGCTCGCCAATCTGGACGGCCTGACCGGCATTGCCAACCGGCGCCGCTTCAACGAAATGCTGGAAGCTGAATGGAAGCGGGCCGGTCGCGCGGACACCCCGCTCACCCTGCTCATGATGGACGTGGACCACTTCAAGCTGTACAACGACCACTATGGCCACGGTGCCGGCGACGACTGCCTGCGCGAAATTGCCGACGCGCTGGCCGCCGCGCTGCCGCGCACGGGCGATGTCGCGGCACGCTATGGCGGCGAAGAATTCGCCGCCATCCTGCCCGGCTGCAGCCGCGAGGGCGCGGCCGCAGTGGCAGAGCGCATACAAAGCCTGGTCGCCGCGAAAGTCATCCCGCACGCAAAATCTGCCACCGCCAGCAATGTCACCGTGAGCATAGGCACCTGCACGCTGGAGCCAGGCGACCCGCGTAGCCACACCGAGGTGCTGGAAGCCGCCGACCAGGCGCTCTATCGGGCCAAACAGGAAGGCCGTAACCGGGCGTATCACGTATAGGTGCGCCGGCGGCCTGGTCGAGGACTGGCGTCATCCACCGCGCCGGGCGATCAGCCACACCCCTTGGGGGCGTGGGCGTCTCGCCCGCGCAATCACCGCACGGCCGCTTCCCGCGGGCGGGACGCCCGCGCCCCCAGCTTCGGGCTTGATGCAACCCGCCGGCCGATCACGCACACCTTTGGGGGCGTGGGCGTCTCGCCCGCGCAATCACCGCACGGCCACTTCCCGCGGGCGGGATGCCCGCGCCCCCAGAGAAGCGCGCACGGTAACGCGCCCCGCGTTCAGAACTCCATATCCAGATCGTCGATCTGTTCCGGCTCGCCGCGCGCCGCTTCCAGCCAGGGGGCGAACAGCGGCCATTGCATGATGGTTTTCACATAGCCCGCGGCGCGCCCGGGCAAGGTCACGTCGTAAGTGGCGAAGCGCGTCGCCACCGGCGCGAACATCGCGTCCGCCATGTTCGGCTTGGCGCCGTACAGGAAGGGGCCGCCGTGCGCCGCGAGGCAGTCGTTCCAGATTTCCGCGATGCGTTCGATGTCGCCGCGCGCGCCGGCCCACAGCTTGTACTGCGCATAGTGGGCGCGCAAATTCATGGGCAGGGCGGAACGCAGATTGGCGAAGCCGGAATGCATTTCGCCGCAGATCGAGCGGCAATGCGCGCGCAAGCCCACGTCCTTGGGCAACAGCCCGGACTTGGGGCGAATTTCGTGCAGGTATTCGGCGATGGACAAGGTGTCCCACACCGCCACGCCGGCGTGCTGCAACAGCGGCACGCGGTAAGACGGCGACAGCAGCAGCAGTTCCGCGCGCACGTTGGGGTCATCCACCGGAACGGGCACTTCTTCTATGTCCAGTCCGGCCATCTGGCACAGCAGCCAGCCGCGCAAGGACCAAGAGGAATAGTTTTTGCTACTGATCGACAGGGTGGCTTCGGCCATTTCCAGATTTCTCCTCGTGTTGCCTGATGCGGCAGTGATGGGCGTCAGGCGCATGCAAAATTTGAGCCAGGGAACCCAGCATGCTTTATATGACTTACGAAGCACACAACAATATGGCCGAACCGGTGCGCACGTTGGCCGCGCATGGGGTGGCGCTATTGAAGCGCCTGCGCCCCGCGGATTCATCCAAAGGCTGGATGGACAACCTTTATGCGGCGCTCGATTTACTTGCCCGCACGCGCGTCACGCATACCCGCCCGTCCTTCAATATTCCCCACATACAGGTCGGCGAGCGCACCGTTCCGGTGCACGAGGAAGTGGCCTGCACCATGCCTTTCGGTACCTTGCTGCGTTTTGTCAAAGCCGATGCGCAGCCGCAGCCGCGCGTGCTGGTGGTGGCGCCCCTGTCCGGCCACTTCGCCACCTTGCTGCGGGATACCGTTGCCACGCTGCTGATAGACCACGACGTCTATATCACCGACTGGCACAACGCGCGCGACGTGGACCGCCAGCACGGCCGCTTCGGCTTCGACGAATATGTGGAGCACGTGATCGGCTTTCTGCAGGCCATGGGCCCCGGCACCCACGTCGTGGCGGTGTGCCAATCCTGCGTGCAAACCCTGGTGGCGGCCGCCGTGCTGGCCGAACAGCACAGCGATTGCCAGCCGCGCAGCATGACGCTCATGGCCGGCCCGGTCGATACGCGGGTCAATCCGACCAAGGTGAACGAACTGGCCACCTCCAAACCCATCAAGTGGTTCGAGCGCAATCTGATCGCCACCGTGCCGCGCACCTATTCCGGCAAGTGGCGCCGCGTCTATCCGGGCTTTCTGCAGCTCACCGCCTTCATGAGCATGAATATCGAGCGCCACATCAAGGCGCATGAGGACATATACGTCGCGATTGCCAATGGCGACAAGGAAAAAGCCAAGGCGCTACAGGATTTTTACGAAGAATATTTCGCCGTGCTGGATTTGTCGGCAGACTTTTATCTGGAAACCGTACGCTACGTGTTCCAGGAATACCGCCTGCCGCTGGGCACCCTGGAATGGCGCGGCCGCCGCGTCAATCTGGGTGCCATCAAGCGCACCGCGCTGCTCACCGTGGAAGGCGAGCGCGACGACATCTGTTCGCTCGGCCAGACCGTCGCCGCGCACGATTTATGCACCGGCCTGCGCCCCTATCTGCGCCACCATCACATGCAGCCCGGGGTCGGCCACTATGGCGTATTCGCCGGCAAACGCTGGCGTTCGCAAATCTATCCGGTGGTACGCAACCTCATCCTGCAGAACGACTGAGGCGCCCGCTCAGTTGCCTATGCGGGTGGCGCCGCCGCCTTCGAAGTCGGGCAGCGCCACGCCGGTTTTCTGCCCTTCCGCGCCGGCATAAATGATGAGCATTTGTGCCGGCTTGCCGCCGGTCGGGCGCGCATCGTGCAGTTCGCGCGCCGGTACGGCGACCGCATGGCCGGCCTGCACTTGCAGGCGCTGGCCGTCGCGGCGGCGAAATTCCACGCCGCCTTCCAGCACGTAAATGACGGCCGGCACGGCCGCCTCGTGCCAGCCGGTGCGCGCCCCCGCGGCGAGGTTAATGCGCTGAACGCTCAGTTGCGCCGGACCGGCCGGATAAACGATGGGCAAGCCGTCCCAGGCGGTGGTGGATTTGAGCAATTCGGTGCTCACCACGCCGGGCTCCGGTTCCAGCGCCAGCGCGCCGGTACAGACAGCGCCCGCGAGTGCCAGCAAGCTCAGTTTCAGTCGGAAGGATTTGGGCATTGCGTAAGCTCCTTTGCCTTGCAGAACACGCTGCGACTAACCGCCGGACAGGGCCGCCACGATGAGCACCTCGTCCGCCGCGGCCAGCGGCACGGCCAGGGTCAGCGCCGGTTGGCGATTCACATAGATGCGGATATGCACGCGGATGCGCTCCTGTTCATCCACGATGCGAAAGCGCAGGCCCGCGTAGCGCCGGTCCAGGTCGGCCAGCAGTTCGGCCAGGGTGGCGCCCTCCGCCTCGCATTCGGAGGCGCCGCCGGTATAGCCGTGCAGCGGGCTGGGGATGATTACGCGCATGGCGGGCTCGATACGGCCTGCACCGACAGAATGGGCGGCAGGTGGGCGGCGATCTGGCGCCAGTTGGCGCCGGCCTTTTCGCCCACCCACAGCTCGCCGCTGCCGGTGCCGAAATACACATTGGGCGCATCCTGCGCATCCACGCACAAGGCCTGGCGTTTCACGGTAAACCAGGCATGTTGCGGCGGCAGACCGCGGTCCTGGCGCTGCCAGCTGGCGCCGCCGTCGCTGGAACGATAGACCGCCGGTCGCCCGTCCAGACAGGTGCGCGGCCACACGTCGGTACCGTCCATGGGGAATACCCACAGCATGTCCGGATCGCGCGGATGCAGCGCGAGGCCGAAACCGATGTCGCCGATGTCGCGCGGCATGGCGTCGCCTATGCGCGTCCAGCGCGTAGCCGGGCGGTCCAGCCGGTAAATGCCGCAATGGTTCTGCTGGTACAGGCGGTCCGGCTGCGCGGGGTGCACGGCCAGGCAGTGCGGGTCGTGCCCGTAAGGCGTGTCCGGTTCCGGCAAAAACGGCGCCGCGACGCCGGCATTGAGCGGCGTCCAGTTCGCGCCGCGATCCGTGCTTTCGAACACGCCGCCGGTGGAAAGCGCCACATACAGGTGCGCCGCGTCGCGCGGATCGACGGCAATGCTGTGCAGAATGGAACCGCCCGGCACTTCCATCACCGCGTGCTTGATTTGCGGATACAGCCCGTCGTTGAAGCCGGCCACGCCGTCCCAGGTGAGCCCGTCATCTTGCGAGCGGAACAGGCCGGCCGGCGAACTGCCGGCGTACCACACGCCCGGCTCGCTCGCGTGCCCGGCGCAAAAACAGAACACGTGGCCCACGCTGCGCCCGCCCTCGCCTTCCACCTTGGGGAATGCCGGCGGCCGCTGCGCCTCTTGCCACTCTTGCGTGCCGGCCGCGCGCCGATACACGGTCGGCCCCAGGTGGCCGGCTTTGGCGGCCATCAGCCAGGTGCCGCCGCGTGGATCGGCGCGGATTTCGTTGACCGACGAACCCAGAAAATACGGCCCGGCCAGCGTCCATTGCGCACGCGCGGCGTCGCTCGTGAATACGAAAGCGCCTTTCGAGGTGCCAACCAGCAATACCGTCGCGGCAGACGAATCAGTCATGCGAATCTCCTGTTGAATTGCGGCCTGGTGCTGCGTCGCAGAGCCCGGATTGTCATTTTGAACCGGCTTGGCTGATTGCGGCAGAGGGCGTGCCCCCATGCTGCGCGTGGAACTGCGGTACCGACGTCGCTAAGGCAGTGCTTGCGGCGAAAAAATCCGCGCGGAGGTCGAGCATGGGCTTCCCGCGAACCGGCAGCGCGCTGCCCCACGTGCCTGGATAAAACGACAAGCGCCCTCGCTCTGGCGCGGCCCTGGGGGCGTGGGCGTCTCGCCCGCGAATCCCCCGCAGGACGGCCGCGCACGGGCCAAATACCCGCGCCGCAAAGCGACCCCATGCCGCCCGCTCAGGCTTTCAGAAACGCCTCGCGCCCACGCATCCAGCGCGCGAGGTGCGGCGCCACGGCCTCGGATTGCGCGGCCAGCAGACGTTCGGCGCAATCACGCGCGGCATCCAGCAAGCCGGCGTCGCGCTCCAGGTCGGCGAAGCGCAATAGCGGTTCGCCGCTCTGCCGGCTGCCGGCAAATTCGCCCGGTCCGCGCAGCGCCAAATCCTGGCGCGCAATTTCAAAACCGTCGGCGTTTTCGTAAATCACTTTGAGCCGCGCGCGCGCCGCCTCCGACAGCGGCTGGGCATACAGCAGCACGCACACCGAGGCGGTGCCGCCGCGGCCCACCCGCCCGCGCAACTGGTGCAGTTGCGAAAGCCCAAAGCGCTCGGCGTGTTCGATCACCATCAGGCTGGCGTTGGGCACATCGACCCCCACTTCCACCACCGTGGTGGCAACCAGCAGTTGTATCGTGCCGGCGGAAAACTGAGCCATCACGGCGGACTTTTCGTCGGCCTTGAGGCGGCCGTGCAGCAGGCCCACACCTAGCTCGGGCAATTCGGCGACCAGCCTCGCATGGGTGTCGAGCGCGGTCTGCAATTGCAGCGCTTCGCTTTCTTCGATGAGCGGGCACACCCAATAGGCCTGGCGCCCTTCCGCGCAGGCCGCGCGCACGCGGAATATCACCTCGTCGCGGCGCGCTTCCGATACCAGTTTCGTGAGCACAGGCTGGCGCCCCGGCGGCAGTTCATCCAGCACGGACAAATCGAGATCGGCGTAATAACTCATGGCCAGGGTGCGCGGTATGGGGGTCGCGCTCATCATGAGCAAATGCGGCGCCGTCGCGGCATCGCCTTTTTCGCGCAGCACCAGGCGCTGGCGCACACCGAAGCGGTGTTGTTCATCCACCACCGCCAGCGCCAGGCGCTCGAAGGCGATGCCTTCCACGATGAGGGCGTGGGTGCCCACCGCGATATGCGCCGCTCCGCTCGCCAGTTGCGCGCGCGCCGCCTGTTTCTGGCGCGCCGTCTGCGAGCCGGACAGCCAGGCCACCTGCATGCCCAGCGGCTGCAGCCAGGTGCTGAGCTTGCGGTAGTGCTGTTCGGCCAGAATTTCGGTCGGCGCCATGATGGCGGCCTGAAAGCCGCTTTCCACCGCCTGCAGCGCAGCCAGCGCGGCCAGCACGGTTTTGCCGGAGCCGACGTCGCCCTGCAGCAGGCGCTGCATGGGATAGGGCTGCGTAAGGTCGGCCGCGATGACTTCCCAAACCCGCTGTTGCGCCGCGGTAAGCTGGAACGGCAGCGCCGCCAGCAACTCCGCCACGCGCGCGCCGGGCGCAGCCAATTGTGGCGCGCGCCGCGCGCGCCGCTCGGCATAGGCAAGACGCAGCGACATTTGCTGCGCCAGCAATTCGTCGAAAGCCACGCGCGCGCGCGCCGGCTGCAGGCGGATGTCCAGGTCTTGCAGGGTTTCGCCGGGCAGCGGGCGATGCAGGGCACGCACCGCGGCAGCAAAATTCATCAATTTGTAGCGCTCGCGGTCGGCTTCCGGCAGGGTGTCGGACAAATCCACGCGCGCCAAAGCCGCATCGATCGCGCGCCGCAAACTGGCCTGGCCCAGCCCGGCGGTGGTCGGATATACCGGCGTGAGCGTATCGGGCAGGGCCGCGCCGGCTTCCGCCAGCTTGAAGCGCGGATGCACCATTTCGATGCCGTTCCAGCCATGCCGCAGTTCGCCATAGAGACGCAGCAAGGCGCCCGGGGCCAGTTGTTTGACGTGGCTGGGGTAAAAATTGAAAAAGCGCAGTTCGATTTCGCCGCTGGCATCCTCGCACAGCACGCGCAACTGGCGCCGGCCGCGCACTTCCACCTCGGCCTCGACCACCTTGACTTCGAGCTGCACCGCCTGGCCTTGCGGCGCCTCGGCCACCGTCAGTACGCGCGTTTCGTCCTCGTAGCGCAGCGGAAAATGCAGCGCCAGATCGATGTCGCGTACCAGCCCCAGCGCTTCCAGCTTTTCGCGCAGGCTGCGCGCGGGCGCGGAACCTGCGTTGCCGCTCATGTGCCGGGCCGCGCAAGCGCTGCGGACTAGGCGTCCAGCACCAGCACCGCGTCGGCTTCGATCAGCGCGCCGCGCGGCAGTGAGGCCACGCCCAGCGTGGCACGGGCCGGAAAAGGCTGCGGCACGTAGCGCTCCATGACCGCATTGAGTTTGGGCGTGTGGGAAAGGTCGGTCAGGAACACGGTGAATTTCACCACCTGGCCCAGACTGCCGCCGGCTGCCTCGGCCACCGCCTGCAGGTTCTGGAATACGCGCTCGATCTGCGCGTCTATGCCGTCGAGCAGTTGCCCGCTGGCGGGATCGAGGCCGATCTGGCCCGATAGATACACCGTATTACCGGCGCGCACGGCCTGGCTGTACGGACCGATCGCGGCCGGCGCGGCGGTGCTGGAAATGATCTGCTTAGGCATGGTTTCGTCCCCTGAAAATGGATTGCGGCAGGCACGGCCGGCCGCGCGCAATAATATATCCATGTCGGCGCACTGCGCGCCGGGAAAGGAAATACCGTGCCTGGACCGGAAGCTCTGGAAAAACTGCTGGGAGGCCCGCGCGACGGCGCCCTGTTGCGCTACAGCCTGGGCAACGAATATTTCAAGGCCGGGGACTTTGCCCGCGCCGCGCAAATGCTGGCCAGCGCGCTGGAAAAGGACCCCAATTATTCCGCCGCCTGGAAATTGCTCGGCAAGGCGCAGGAAAAAGCCGGCGACCCCGCCGCCGCCCTGTCCGCCTTCAAGCGCGGCACGGAAGTGGCAGAAGCCCGCGGCGACATTCAGGCCGCAAAAGAAATGCGGGTATTCGCGCGGCGGCTGGAAAAAGCCGCCCCCGAGTCGGAAACCGACTGAGACGGGCCAGTGCGCAGGTCTGTTCCCGCGGGCGGGACGCCCACGCCCCCAGCGCCCAGCCTGATCCAACCCGCCCGCCAATCACGCGCGCCCTTGGGGGCGTGGGTGTCTCGCCCGCGCATTCACCGCCCCGCCTGTTCCCGCGGGCGGGACGCCCGCGCCCCCAGCGCCCGGCCTGATCCAACCCGCGCGCCGATCACACGCGCCCTTGGGGGCGTGGACGCCTCGCCCGCGCATTCACCGCCCCGCCTGTTCCCGCGGGCGGGACGCCCGCGCCCCCCCAGCGCCCGGCCTGATCCAACCCGCGCGCCGATCACACGCACCCTTGGGCGCGTGGGCCTCTCGCCCGCGCATTCACCGCCCCGCCTGTTCCCGCGGGCGGGACGCCCGCGCCCCCACGCTTCCAACAACTTTGAAAGCCCAAAAATTGGCAACTAAACGGTGCATGCAACGCACCCTTTCAAAGCATGCCAAACGCACCAAAATCGCGCCAGAACGTCCTCGGCGAACCATTCCGGTGCATCCCGCCAGCCACGCAAAGCCAAAGCTAAATTATTGATTAAAAACCGGTTGACGCAAGCAATGCAATACTGCCAAACTAGCCGCTCAGTCGCCCGCGCGCAATGTTGCCCGTCGCGCCCCGCCGCGCCTTTCCGGCACTAACGGCAGCACCCGGCCAGCGCTCGCGGCGTCGTGTTCGTATCGCTCCGCCGCGGGCTTGCCCCGCCAGAAAGCCTCCCATGTTCGGCATTGATCTGGGCAAATACCGCACGCTGGTCGTATCCATTTTCCTGTTCCTGTTGTTCGACCTTGGCGTGCTGGTGCTGAATTTCGTCATATCCAGCCAGATCGCTCATGACGCGGAAGCCGTCAATCTGGCCGGGCGCCAGCGCATGCTGTCGCAGCGCACCGCCAAAGCCGCGCTGCAGATCGAAAAACAGGCCGCCTCCGACACGCCGGACCGCAAGCTGCCGGCCGAACTGGCCAATGCCGCGGAAATTTTCGACCGCACCCTGCGCGCCTTCATGCAGGGCGGCGAAACCGTGAGCGGCAGCGGCAGCCCGCTCGCGCTGGCGCCGCTGGACGATGCCGAGGCGCAGGCCATACTGCAGCGCGCCGCCGCAGTATGGACACCTTATCGCCAGGCCATGCAGGCGGCGCTGGCACCCGGCGCCAACGCGGACGCCGTCGCCGCCCTGGTGCAGCGCGCCGAGGCCGCCAACCTGGAATTGCTGGGGCTCATGAACGATCTCACCACGCGCATGGAATCCATCGCGGCTTCCAAAGCCAAAAACCTGCGCATGGTGCAGGTGGGCGGCATCACGCTGGCGACCATCAATTTCGTCATCATTCTGGTGCACTTCATCGGCCACCTGCGCCGCGCCGACCGCGATCTGGAACACGCCCGCAAACAGACCGACGACATTCTCAAAACCACGCAGGAAGGCCTGTTCCTGCTCGATCCCGATTACCGCATCGGCTCCCAGCACTCGCGCGCGCTGGGCGGCATGCTGGGCAGCGAAAAACCCGGCGGCGCCAGTCTGATCGACCTGCTGCGCCCGGCGGTGAGCCAGAAAACCCTGGATACGGCACGCGAATATATCGATCTGCTGCTCAAACACGACGTGAAAGAACGCCTGGTCGCCAGCCTCAACCCGCTCGACCGGGTGGAAATAAACCTCAGTTCAGCGCCGGGCGATACCAGCCAACGCTATCTGAAATTCGCCTTCAACCGCGTCACCGAAAACAAGCGTGTCACCCACCTGCTGGTCACCGCCAATGACATCACCAAGCGCGTGGAACTGGAACGCGATCTGAAAGAAAGCGAAGAGCGCTCCGCCAGCCAGATGAGCATGCTGGTCGAATTGCTGCGCGTCGATCCGGCCGCCATGCAGGAATTTTTATCCGGCGCCGGCAGCGCGCTGGAACACATGAATAGTTTGCTGAAAGACCAGACCGAAGGGCGCGAGGCGCACAGCACGCGCATCAACGGCATTTATCGCGTGGCGCACCGGCTCAAGGGTGACGCGGCTGCCCTGGGCCTCACCAGTCTGGCCGCCAACGTGCATGGGCTGGAAAGCCTGCTCACCGAATTGCGCGAGCGCGCCACACTGACGGGCGAAAATTTCCTCCCCGTCACCGTGCGCGTCAAATCGCTGTTTGCCGATCTCGAATCGATACAGAACGTGGTGGCGCGCGTCGCCCAGATGCGTTCCACGGTGCTGGTCGAAGCGCCGCGCCCGGCGGTGGACGCGGATGCGCAGGCGCTGGCCTTCGTGCAACAGTGGCGCGCCTTTGCCCATCAGATCGCACAGCGGCGGCACAAGCAGGTGGAACTATCCTATGGCGGCCTGGACCTCGCCGAACTTCCCGCCGTGCAGCGCGAAACCATACTGAGCGTGGTCAATCAGTTCATACGCAATGCCATCGTGCACGGCATAGAAACCCCGGACGAGCGGCGCCTGCGCGGCAAGCCGGTAGCCGGCCGGCTGGCCGTGTACGTGATGCGCAACGAAGAAGGCGGGTTGGCGCTTAGTTTTCGCGACGACGGCCAGGGCATCAGCGTCGAAGGCATACGCCAGGCCGCGCTTAAAAGCGGCCGGCTGGCACCGGAACGCGCCCATACCGCCACCGACCGCGAACTGATCGGCCTGATATTCGAACCCGGACTAAGCACCCAGGGCTCGGCCGACGAAGACGCCGGACGCGGTGCCGGCCTGGACGCCGTCAAGGAAATGGTCGTGGGCCAGGGCGGCCGCATACGCATAGGCACCACGCGCGGCGAATACTGCCATTTTCGCGTCGCGCTGCCGGCTCCGGCGGAGCAGCCCGACGTGGCCGCGGCGCAGCCCGCCAATCAGGAAATCCAGACATGAAGCTGCTTATCGTCGACGACTCGAACATCATTCGAAGCAAAATTGCGCGCGCCCTGGGCGCCTACGGCCTGGAAGTGGTGGGCCTGGCCGCGAATGGCAAGGACGCCGTGGCGCGCGCCGCCGCGACGCGGCCGGACGTGGTGACCATGGATTTGACGATGCCCGAAATGGACGGCATAGAGTGCATACGCGAAATTCGCAAACTGCGGCCCAAGGTGCAAATTCTGGTGGTGTCCGCACTGGCCGATAAAGCCACCGCCATCCAGGCGCTGAAAGAAGGTGCACAGGGGTTTTTGTGCAAGCCCTTCACCGAGCAGGAACTGACCGAAGCGATAGGCGAACTGATAGAGGAAGCGCAGAATGGATGAAGCACAGCTCCGGATATTCGTATCCATCCTGCAGAACTATTTCGAGCGGCAAACCACGCGCGCCGCGGAAGTCGGCACGCCCTTCCTGGGCGAAGCCAACGCCCTGCCGGTATTCGACTATACCGGCGTGATCGGCATATCCGGCGCGCGGCGCGGCTGCGTCTATTTCACCGCCCCTGGCGATCTATTGCGCGACCTATTGCTGCGCGTAGGCGAATCCAACGTAGCCGAAGCCAACCTGGCCGACCTGGCCGGCGAAATCGCCAACACCATATCCGGCAACGCCCGCCGCGATTTCGGCCCCGATTTCATGATCTCCGTGCCGGTCGTCGTACGCGGCCGCACCCAATCCATACAAATGCCGCGCGAAACCAAAGCTTACGTGATCCCGCTACGCTGGCAAAAACATCGTGCCGCGCTGGTGGTCGGGGTAAATTAAGCGCGGCCATCAACGCCCCCATACGGCCGATGCCCCCCGCCAAGCCCGAAAAAACCACCGGACCGTAGGGCGGAAAAGCGCAGCGCATTCCGCCGTATGGAGCCCTTCACGCTGCGCAAGCGCCCGATTCTGCCGCCCGTAAGCTTACAAGCCCGCACGCGCGCAATTGCGCCGCCGGCTTATCAATCCCAAATGGGCTCGCCGGCCCTCCCGCCCGAACCGGCACGCATTCCATCGTATGCGGTAATTCAACCGCCCCAAACAGCGGATCGCCTCCGCCAAGCCGGAAAAAGCCACCGGACCGTAGGGCGGAAAAGCGTAGCGCATTCCGCCGTATGTGGCGCATCAAGCCCCGAAAGCGCCCGAATCTGCCGCCCGTGACCTTACAAGCCCCGCAAGCGCCCAATCGCGCCGCCGGCTTATCAACCTCCGCGGGCTCGCCGTCTCCCCCGCCCGAACCGGCACGCATTCCATCGTATGCGGTAATTGAACCGCCCCATACGGCGGATTGCGCCTGCGGCTTATCCGCCCTACGCCGTGACGCCGTGCATCCAACTGGCCCGCGCGCACCAATAACGGGCATGACTAAAACACCTGGCACCTGCTTCAACCGCGCAGCCGCCTCACCTTATCCACTTATACATTTGTTTTTATTTGAATAAACCCAGGCGCCTTGCCAACTCGCATTCTGGATCGCTTTTTGCTTCGCCACACTTGGTACTTCATCCGCCGCAGCGAGGGTCAGCCATGGGCAGTGTAGTCATAGATGCGGTGCCGGAGGCGATTGCGTGCCATCCCGCGCGCACCGCCGTCGTCATGATAGACATGCAGCGGGATTTCCTGGAACCGGGCGGTTTTGGCGAAACCCTGGGCAATGATGTGAGCCTGCTGCAAGCCGCGGTCCCCGCCTGCAAGGCACTGCTGGCACTGGCGCGCGCGAGCGGCATGCTGGTAATCCACACCCGCGAAGGCCACCGGCCCGATCTGTCGGACGCGCCCAAAGCCAAAATCGAACGCGGCGCGCCCTCCATGCGCATAGGCGACCGCGGCCCCATGGGGCGCATACTGGTGCGCGGCGAACCGGGCCACGACATCGTGCCGGAACTTTATCCGGCTGCCGGCGAAGTCGTCATAGACAAGCCGGGCAAAGGCGCGTTCCACGCCACCGACCTGCACAGCATACTGATCAACCAATTCATAGACACACTGATCGTGTGCGGCGTCACGACTGAAGTATGCGTACACACCAGCGTGCGCGAGGCCAATGACCGCGGCTACCGCTGCATCGTGCCGGCCGATTGCTGCGCCTCTTATTTCCCGGAATTCCATCAAGTCGGATTAAAAATGATCGCCGCGCAGGGCGGCATATTCGGCTGGGTAAGCGACATGGCACGCATAGGCGCGGCATTCGCAGCAGTTCCCGCGGTGCGCGCAGCGGCCTGAAGCCGGCGCGCGCAGCACAGGCAGTGCCGGCCCGCTCCGGTAGCAGCAAGCTCAATCATCAGTGAGGTAAGCGCCATGACGACACAAAAGCCGGCCATCTGGACCCCGGGCGACTGGAACGCCTTTTTCGGTTTCGGTACCAATATTCTTGTCAATCTGCTGGTACTGACGACGCTCATGCGCTTCGTGCTGAAAATGCCGGACGATCTGGTATTCGGCCGCATCCTGCCGGCCACCGGGCTCATGCTGTGCCTGTCCACGTTTTACTACGCCTGGCTGGCTTATCGCCTCGCCAGATCCACCGGGCGCAACGACGTATGCGCGCTGCCTTCGGGCATCAGCGTGCCGCACATGTTCGTGGTGGTGTTCGTCATCATGCTGCCCATCGCCGCCAAAACCGGCGATCCGGTCAAAGGCTGGGAAGCCGGCCTGACCTGGGTATTCGTGCAAAGCTTCGTGCTCATGGCGGGCGGTTTCATCGCGCCCTTCATACGCCGCATCACGCCGCGCGCGGCCCTGCTCGGCACTCTGGCCGGCGTATCGGTGGCGTTCATTTCGATGCGCCCGGCGCTCGAAATGTTCATGACGCCGGTAATCGGTGTGGTCTGTTTCGCCATCATCCTGCTGTCCTGGTTTGGCGGCGTGCGCTACTTCCGCGGCATTCCGGCCGGCTTGATCGCCATCGCGGTAGGCAGCGCCATCGCCTGGGGATCGAATGCTTTCGGGCTCAACTATGGCGGCATGAGTCTGGACAAACTAAGCAGTTCTTTCGCGAATTTCGGATTTTCCATTCCGCTGCCGGCCGTCAATCACGTATTCAGCGGCTTCGAATTTCTCGGCGTGATCCTGGTGACCGCCATCCCCTTCGGCATATACGACCTGGTCGAAGCAATGGATAACGTGGAAAGCGCGGCCGTGGCGGGCGACAGTTTCCCGACCACGCGCGTGCTTACCGCCGACGGCGTGGTCAGCCTGATCGGCTGCCTGCTCGGCAACCCCTTCATCAACGCCGTGTATATCGGCCACCCGGGCTGGAAAGCCATGGGCGGCCGCATCGGTTATTCGGCCGCCACCGGCGTGATGGTGATCGTGCTGTCCTGGTTCGGCATCATTTCCCTCATGCTGGCGCTGGTGCCGGTGGTGGCCATCGCGCCCATCCTGCTCTACATCGGCATGCTGATCGGCGCGCAATCGTTCCAGGAAACCCCGCGCAGCCACGCGCCCGCCATCGTGCTGGCGCTGGTGCCGCACCTGGCCGCCTGGGGCAAATTGCAGATCGACAACGCACTGGGCGCAGCCGGTACTGACGCCATGACGGTGGGCCTGGACAAGCTGGGTCAGGTCGGCATCATGTACCACGGCCTGGCGGTACTGGGCGGCGGCGCGATACTGGGCGGCCTCATGCTGGGCGCCATCGCGGTATTCATCATCGAGCGTCAGTTCAACAAAGCCGGCGGCTTTTCGCTGGCCGCGGCGGCGCTCACCTTCTTCGGCTTCATGCACGGCGAAGCCATAGGCATCATGCAGACACCGGCCGTCGCCGCCTGCTACCTGATGGTTGCCGGCATCATGTTCGCCTGCGCGAAATACGCCTGCGTCAGCGCCCCGGCGCCGGTAGTCGAACACCACCCCGAACCCGTCGCAGCCGGCGCCGCCTGAACGCACCCCGCACCCGCCATACACAACCTTACTAAGGCCGCCACAGACCGCGCCCCACGACAGATCTCCTGAGTCGCAAGTACCCCACTTGGCCGCGCAGATGTACCCGCGCGGCTTTTTCTTTGTGCCGGCGCAGTCGGCAAGCAGGCGACCGGCAATAAACAATCCAAATTGCGCGGCAATGCGGAACGGCGACAGCGCATTTCTTCAGCGTGATCCCTGGCGCTCCTTAGTCGTACCAACCACGAAATTAAGCCGCACACGCCCCATTCGTTGGGGTGAGCCCGCAAACGCCAACATCGGCCGCAATTAACCCATCCCAAGCTAACACCCAGCCGGCACGCCAAAGTACCCGCAGGAGCATTTTTCGACCGTGGGTGTTGGGGTTCCGTCGTCACCCCAAGCTACGTGCTGGTCAGCGAAGGCGACCGCGGCAAATATTTTGGCGAACGAACCCCGGCCGGCTCGAGCCTGGGCCTGTGGGCGTTCCACCGGCACAATGTACACAGCGCCGCCCGCTCACGAATACACCACCTGTACGCCCTCTGCCGGCAGCCAGTTGCGCAAGCTTTCCAGCAAGGCGTCGTCGAGGCGCAATTTCCATTGTTCGCCCAGCGACAACTCGCCTTCGGCAGCGCTGGCGCGGTAACAGATGCGCACCGGGCAAGCCGCTTCACCGGCCCGCGCGCGATACGGTTCCAACAGCCCACGCAGCCGCCGCGCGGCTTCGCGCGCGCCGCCTGCCTGCCCCACCTCGCCATTGATGGCGAGCCGCAGTTCGCGCGCGGCGCGCGAGCGCGCCTCGCCCAGGGTGTATAAGGCGTCGGCCACCACGCGCAGCCCGCCGGTGTATTCGTCCTTTTGCACGCGGCCTTCCACCACCAGCACGGTGTCGTCCTTGACGACGTCGCGGCGCGCGTCGAACAGTTCGGAAAATACCGACACTTCCACCTGCGCGCTGCCGTCGTCCAGCACGATGAATGCAGCTTTGCCGCGCTTGGTCATCTGCACGCGCGAAGAAGCGATAAGCCCGGCCAACAGCACCGGATCGCGCGACGGCTCGAGATTTTTCAGCCCACGCCGCACGAAGCGCGCCACTTCGTGCTTGACGGCGTTATAAGGGTGGCCGGACAAATAAAAGCCTATCGCCTGCTTTTCCTGCGCCAGGCGCTCGCGTTCATCCCAGGGCCGCGCCGCGACATAGCGCACGACCGGCGCCGCGGCCTCGCCCAACATGTCGAACAAGCCCACCTGCTGCGCATTGGCGGCCGCCTGTTCGGCAGCTTCCATGGCCAGGCCCACGCTGGCGATCAGTTTGGCGCGGTCGGCGTCGATGCCGTCGAACGCCCCGGCGCGCACCAGAGTTTCGATGACGCGGCGATTTACCAGGCGTTTGTCGACGCGCGCGCAAAAATCGAATAAATCCTTGAACGGCCCGCCGCGCGCGCGCGCCGCCAAGATCAGTTCCACCGCCTGCTGGCCAGTGCCCTTGATGGCACCCAGCCCATAGCGCACGGTGGCGCGATCGACCGGCACGAAGCGGTAGTCGGACGCATTCACGTCCGGCGGCAATATGGTGATGCGATTGGCGCGGGCGTCGTCGAAAAACACTTTGACGCTGTCCGTGTTATCCATGTCCGAGGACAGCGTGGCGGCCATGAAGGCCGCGCAATGGTGCGCCTTGAGCCAGGAGGTGTGGTAAGTCACCACCGCGTAGGCCGCCGTGTGCGACTTGTTGAAGCCGTATTCGGCGAATTTTTCCATCAGGTCGAACAACTGCATCGCGAGCGCTTCTTCATGCCCGGCCTTGTTGGCGCCGGCGCGCATGATTTCGCGGTGCTTGGCCATTTCTTCGGGCTTTTTCTTGCCCATCGCACGGCGCAGCATGTCCGCCCCGCCCAGGGTGTAGCCGCCTATGATCTGGGAAATCTGCATCACCTGTTCCTGATACACGATGACGCCATAGGTGGGTTCCAGGCAGCCCTGCAGGTCGGCATGGAAATAATCGATTTTTTGCTGGCCTTTTTTGCGCAGGATGAAGTCATCCACCATGCCCGAGCCGAGCGGCCCCGGCCGGTACAGCGCCAGCACGGCGATAATGTCCTCGAAACGGTCCGGCTTCAGTTTTGCCAGCAGCTTTTTCATGCCCTCCGATTCAACCTGGAATATGCCTATCGTATTGGCTTCCTTGAGCACCTGATAGGCGACCGGGTCGGCAAAGCCGAGCCGCATCAGATCCGGTTTATCACCACTTAGCCGTGCCACATAGTCGAGCGCCAGCGCGATGGTGGTGAGGTTGCGCAGTCCCAGAAAGTCGAATTTGACGAGGCCGACGGCTTCCACGTCGTCCTTGTCGAATTGCGATACCGGCGCGGCGTCGTCGCCATCCTGCTGGTAGAGCGGGCAAAAATCGGTCAGTTTTCCGGGCGCGATCAGTACGCCGCCGGCGTGCATGCCGACGTTGCGCGTGAGGCCTTCCAGTTGTTCGGCGAGCTGCAATAGTTCGCGCACTTCTTCTTCGTTCTGTTCGCGCTCCTTGAGCAGGGGCTCGGCTTCGCGCGCCTCGGCCAGTGACAGCGGCTTGTTCTGCACCACCGGTATCAGTTTCGACAACTGGTCGCATAACGTATAGGGCATGTCCAGTACGCGGCCCACGTCGCGAATGACCGCCTTCGAGGCCATGGTGCCGAAGGTGGCGATCTGGCTCACCGCCGCGGCGCCGTATTTGTGGCGCACGTATTCGATTACCTGGCCGCGCTTGTCCTGGCAAAAATCCACGTCGAAGTCGGGCATGGACACCCGCTCGGGATTCAGGAAGCGCTCGAACAGCAGCGCATAGGCGAGCGGGTCGAGGTCGGTAATGCCGAGGCTGTAAGCCACCAGCGAGCCGGCGCCGGAGCCGCGCCCGGGTCCGACCGGCACGCCGTTCTGTTTGGCCCAGTTGATGAAATCCGCGACGATCAGGAAGTAGCCCGGAAAGCCCATCTGCACGATGGTGTCGCACTCGAATTTGAGGCGCGCTTCGTATTCGGGCCGGCGTGTTTCGCGCTCGGCTGGGTCCGGGTATAGCTCGGCCAGGCGGGTTTCCATTCCGGCGCGGGCCTGGGCGACCAGAAATTCGTCCAGCGTCATGCCGGGCGGGGTAGGGAAAGCCGGCAGAAAATTTTTGCCCAACTGCATCACGATATTGCAGCGCCGGGCGATTTCCACCGAATTTTCCAGCGCTTCGGGTATGTCCGCGAATAGCTCGGCCATTTCGGCCTGGGATTTGAAATATTGCTGTTCGGTGAAGTCGCGCGGCCGGCGCTTGTCGCCAAGCACATAGCCTTGCGCGATGCACACGCGCACTTCGTGCGCCTTGTGGTCGGCCGCATCCATGAATTGCACCGGATGGGTCGCCACCACGGGCAGGTCGAGTTCTGCCGCCAGGCCGCAACTGGCCTGCACCAGGGCTTCCGCCTGCGGCTGGCCGGCGCGCTGCAATTCCAGGTAGTAGGCGTCGGGAAACGCGCCCGCCCAGGCGCGCGCGAGACGCTGGGCCAGCGCGTGGTTGCCCGCCAGCAAGGCCTGCCCGACGTCGCCCGCCGCGGCGCCGGACAAGGCGATCAGGCCCGCCGTGGCGCCCGCTTCGAGCAGCCACTCGCGGCGCAATTCGGCGCGGCCATGAAATTTGTTGTTCAGGTAGGCGCGCGTGAGCAAATCGCACAAGCGCCCGTAGCCGGCACGGTCGGCAGCCAGCAGCAGCAGGCGAAACGGCTTGTCGCGGTCGGCTTCGTTCGTGATCCAGGCATCCACCCCCACCACGGGTTTTACGCCGGCCGAGCGGGCGGCCTTGTAAAACTTGATCATGCCGAACAGATTGGCCAGATCGGTCAAGGCCAGGGCCGGCATGCCGTCTTTGGCGGCACGCTTGACGGCGTCGTCGAGGCGCACGATGCCGTCCTGCACCGAATATTCGGAATGCAGGCGCAGATGCACGAAGCGCGGCGCGGCCGCCGCGGGGCTGGGGGAAGCGGTGGTATCCATGGGAGGATTTTACGCGCCGCCGGCTGTAGTCCCGGCGTGCGGGGAAGGCAAATTTTGTCCGGCGTTCGGGTGCGTGTCTAGCCGCCTGATGCCGCCTGCGCGCGGATTTCGCCCAAGGCCGCCGCCGCGCGGATCAGTTCCGCATCGGTGTTCAGCAGGTCGGGGCCCAGGCGCAGGTGTTGGCCGCGGGCGTCACAAACGACGCCGCGCGCGCGCATTTCGGTCGCCAAGCGGGCCGCCGCGGGGTCGGACACGGTCAGAAACGCACCAGCTTCTTCGCCGGCTCCCGCGGCCGTGACGCCTTTTTGCGCGAGCAAATCCGCCAATCGCGCTTTTTGCGCCAGATTGTGGGCACGCAGGCGCGCAACGCCTGCTTCGAGGGTGAACTCCAGGCCCGCCAGGGCCTGAAACCAGGCCAACACGGCTGGCGTGGCTTCCAGCCAGCCATCGCCGCCCGGCGCACGGCGCGGTGTCGCGCGGCGATCCCAGTCGAACAGGTTGGCTTTGGCGAACCAGCCGGCATCCAGGGTATGCAGCGCTTCGGCAAATTCCGGCCGCACGTACAGCCAGCCCGCGCCGGGCCCGCCGCGCAGGTATTTGTAGCAGCCGCCGACCGCAAAATCGGCGTCCAGCGCAGCCAGGTCCAGCGGCAATACGCCGGCGTGGTGGTACACGTCCAGCAGCACGCGCGTGCCTTGGGCGTGCGCCGTGGCGATGAGGCGTGGCAAGTCCGCCACGATTTCACCGCTTTCAAACATGACGCTGGACAGCACCAGCAGATCGGCCCCTGCTCCCGGCAGTTCGAGCCAGGGCCGCATGGCAAGTTCGATGCGGCCCTGGTCGCGGTAGCTGGTCAGGATGAAGGCGATGGAATCGAATTCACCCACGCTGGTGAGGACGCGCGGGCGTCCTGGCAAGGCGTTGAGCACCGCGCGCAGACCTTGGCCCGCGCTCGCGCGCGGTACGATGCAAGAGGGATCGGGCACGCCGACCAGGCGGGCCACCAGCGCGCGAAAGCGCTCGCGCGCATCCAGCCAATGATCCCAAGCGGCATCCATGTCGCGGTACCAGGCATCCACCGCGCCGGCGACATCGTCCGCCATGCGGTCGGGCGGGCGGCCTAAGGAGTGATTGGCCAGATATATGCCGGGCCGCGCGCGCACGCGTGCGAAGCGCGGCCAGATGTCGCGGGCAAGTTCTTCCTCAGTGAATTTCCGTGCGCACATCGATCAGTTCCGGGAATAGCCGCAGGTCCAGGCTGCGGCGCAGGAAAGCCACGCCCGCCGTGCCGCCGGTACCGCGCTTATATCCGATGATGCGTTCCACGGTTTTGACGTGGCGGAAGCGCCAGAGCAAAAAATTTTCTTCGAGGTCGACGAGCTTTTCGCAGAAGTCGTATTCGGCCCAGTAGCGCGCGGTATTTTCGTAAATGGTTTTGAATACCGCGGTCACGCCGGTGTCGGCTCGATACGGCAAGCTCCAGTCGCGCTCGATCTGCCCGGCCGGCACAGGGAACCCCTGGCGTGCCAGGTGGCGCAAAAATTCGTCGTACAGGCTGGGCGCGGCAAGCAGGCCCTGCAAGCCGGCATGCGCCACGCGGTCGTGCGCGAACAGGGCAAGCAGGTCGGCATGTTTGTTGCCGAGCATGAATTCCACGGCACGGAACTGCTGCGACTGCAAGCCCGAGGCCGGCCCCAGCACGGGCCGAAATTTGACGTATTCGGAGGGGGTGAGGGTTTCCAGCACCGCCCATTGTTCAAACATCTGGCGCTGAATCTGTTTGACGCGGGCGAGGATTTTGAAGCAAGGTTCGAGGCGGTCGGCCCGCACATGAGCGATCGCCGCGCCCAGCTCGTGGATCATGAGCTTCATCCAGAGCTCGGCCACCTGGTGCTGCACGATGAACAGCATTTCGTCATGCTGCCCGGAGCGCGGATGCTGCGCGTCGAGCAATCGATCCAGGCACAGATAGCCGGCGTAAGAGCGCTCGGCCGACAGGTCGGTAGTGAAATCGTGTTCCGTGCTCATGGAGCGGCCTCCGCGGCGATGCGACGAGCTTTTGACCTTTGCGCCGCGCCATCGATTCCACCTGTGCGGTTGGCAAGGGCGTAGCGCCGGCTGCAATGCCGCAAGATGGTAGCAGCGTACTATGCACGGAATTTGCCGCAAAAGCCGCCATTTCGGCAAGCCCGGCCGGCATTTGCGCCGATTCCGGATTGCGCCACGCCCAAAAAATACGGGGCGGGCCAGGAGCACCCGCCCGGCCCGCCCCGCGGCACATGGCGCGTTTGGATTGACCCCCGCCTGCGCTGATGCCCAGTTGGACAGATTTCGCTGCGCGTCGCGCCCGCCCTGAAAGGGGGGCGCGACGCCAGATTCAGATCACTACCGGATCGCAGCAACCCGACCCGCTACGCCGGCCCGCGACCACAGCCACATCAACACCGGCAGCACTAACGCCAGGCTGGCCGGCTCCGGTATGCGGGGCAGCGGCTCAGCCAGTTTGAATATGCTGAATTCCACGCTTTCGCCGGGCGCAAGCGCACCCAAATCCCAGGCCAGGCCGCCCGCCACGTCACCCGGCCCGGGCGAAATTGCCGGCCCCGGATCGAGATAGACGTTGGTCTGCACCATGTCCAGCACGTCTATGGGCAGGGCCAGGAATGGACCGTTGCGGCCATGCGCGTCATCCACGCGCTCGCCCCGCATATTGCCATCGGCGATGAACGTGTCATCGCGCAGACCGGTAATGGTGATGCCGGACAAGGGGTCGTAACTCACCGTGCCTTTAAGTTGGTTCGGCGCGAAACTACCGTTCGGATGGAAATTGAAATAGTCGGCAAAACGCAGGGCATCGAAAGTCGTGCCCGTTGTGGCGTTGGTAATGCGGAAGGTCTGTGTAATTTGCTGCCCGACCGGCACCAGGGTGGTGGTGATGAGCATTTGCAGCCCAACAG
The DNA here is from genome assembly GCA_016791105.1 of Rhodocyclaceae bacterium. Classification (GTDB taxonomy): domain Bacteria; phylum Pseudomonadota; class Gammaproteobacteria; order Burkholderiales; family Rhodocyclaceae; genus JAEUNM01. The sequence goes on from JAEUNM010000095.1 coordinate 51,860, forward strand.
GATGCGTCACCAGGGACTGGGCGCTGAAGCTGCCGGCGATAAAGTGTACCGGCGTGAGTACGCTCCATAGCGAGCCGGTCGGCATGGTGGGCAACAAAGTGCCGCCATCCATGACGGGCGAAATCCAGCCGAAACCCGATGCTTCGAGGGGCGCACCGCCGGTGCTCCAGTGCAGATTGGGCGCGTCGTCGCCGGATAACACGTCGAAGCGCGGGTCATAAATAGCGGGCGCGCTGCCCACGAACCAGGCATCACTCCAGCCGTAGTCGGACACGCAATAGGTCGCCGTGCCATTCGACAGTGGAATGATGTCCATGCCGGGCACGTCGGTGCAGGGCGGCGTGGCCACCGCAGCGGCATTGCAGGCAACTAAAACGCACACCGTACCGACGGCAACACTGCGCAGCATTTCATTCTCCCAAGCATGCGGGCTGGCTTGTCCCATATCCTCGCAAGAACTGCGCCATATCAGGGCGCGACGGTTTTGTTCATGCAAATCAGCAGCTTGTGGATTTGCCTCAGGCGGGACTTACTGACAGTGTAAAAATGTTCGACGCTGACTTAGGTAGCCGGGAATTGGCGTGCGGCAATGCCGTCGAAGTTGCCGTCAGTGCGCGTACCGCCAGCATTGGTGCGGGCGCGAATGGCCGCACGCTTGTGAGAGGCAGTCGGGCCGCCCCTGCGGCCCAGGGCGACCGGTGCTGATTAAAGCACGGGTGTAATCAGTCTTCCGTTGCGGAAAAAGCTGCGCAAATTTTCCAGCACCAGATCTTCCATGGCCTTGAACGTTTCGGTGGTGCTGCTTGCCATGTGCGGCAGCAATACCACGTTATCCAGGCCCAGCAGGGCGTCCGGCACGTGGGGTTCGTTTTCGAACACATCCAGGGCGGCGCCAGCGATACGGCGGTGCACCAGTGCATCGACCAGCGCAGCCTCATCGACGATGCTGCCGCGCGCCGCGTTTACGAGAAAGCCTTCCGGCCCCAGGGCGGCAATGACGTCCGCCGACACCAGATGGTAAGTGCCCGGTCCGCCCGCGGCCGTGATGACGAGAAAATCCGCCCAGCGCGCCAGTTCGAGCAGCGACTGTTCATAGACATGGGACACTTCCGGATTTCGCCGCGTGCCGTAATAGCGCACGTGCATGTCGAAACCTGCGGCGCGCTGTGCGACCGCCTGACCGATGCGTCCCAGGCCCACGATGCCGAGGCGCTTGCCGCTCACGCGCGTGCCCATGGGGAAACGCCCTTGCACCCAGGCACCGCGCCGCACGAAGCGATCCGCCGTACACAGGTTGCGGCCGGCGCAAAGAATCATCGCGAATGCGGTGTCGGCCACGCAGTCGGTCAATACGCCCGGCGTGTTGCTCACCGCGACGCCGCGCCGCCTGGCGGTGTCCAGATCGATCTTGTCGCATCCCACGCCGCGCAAAGCAATGACTTTCAGCGCCGGCAGGGATTCGATCAGAGCAGTGTCGGCGCCTATCAGGCCGGTCGTGGTAAGGGCCGCGAATTCGTGGCCGCGGTGCGCCAGGAAAGCCCCCGTGTCGGCTTCTTTCCACAGCGGATGTACATCGAATTCTGCCGCCAGTGCGGCTTCCATGGGCGGCGTGAAATGCCCGACCTGCAATATCCGGATATCCATGTGCTTGGTCCCCCTTCCTGACTAGACGGCCATCCCGGCCACGCGCGCGGATATGCCGGGCCAAGCCGGACTCGCCGCGACCTCTCCTCCATTTGCCCTGCGGGACGAGCCGGCCATTTGCCGGAGTGCCCGCACTTGCTTTCGATGTCGTGATAAGCGGGACGCCAAGCCGCGAGTACCGCGCTCGGGTAGCGAAAATCCGCCCACATCCTGGCGTCGGCTTCAATGATAGCCTGAGCCGGGCGCCTGGGTGCATTCGGCAGGCCCAGACGGTGGAACCGCTCGGCCTGCGCGGCAGACACGGAATGCCTGGCGAGCCTTCCGGTTTGGCGAAATTGCGCCGCAGCCAGCGGCAAAAGAAACGACTAAGGCGATGGAAAACGGGCGCGGTCAGTTACAGAACCTGAGTGCGCCGCATTGATCGCGCTCGCGACAAAAGCGGCCGGCGCTTTCCCGGCATGGGAAAGGCATGGAATTTGGGATGGGCTTTGCGAAGGGATGTTGGCGGAGTGGACGGGACTCGAACCCGCGACCCCCGGCGTGACAGGCCGGTATTCTAACCAACTGAACTACCACTCCAGGCGGAATTACCCGCAGTACTGCTTTTGATTGGCCGGCACGCGCATTCATGCTGCGCACGCCGCCAGACGCCTTGGCGTCCCCTAGGGGATTCGAACCCCTGTTACCGCCGTGAAAGGGCGGTGTCCTAGGCCTCTAGACGAAGGGGACCGCGTTTGGTGGAGGTAAGCGGGATCGAACCGCTGACCTCTTGCATGCCATGCAAGCGCTCTCCCAGCTGAGCTATACCCCCGACAGAAGAAAGAGTATAGATCATGATTGGGCCTATGTAAAGGTCGCCGCGCGGTCTGCGCGCTCACAGCAACACTTTTCCCGGATTCATCAAAGCTTGCGGATCCAGGGCGCGCTTCACGCGCAGCATCAGTTCCAGTTCCAGCGGCGACTTGTAATGTACCAGTTCGTGCCGCTTGAGTTGACCTATGCCATGTTCCGCCGACAGCGATCCACCCAGATGAACGACGAGGTCGTGCACCAATCGCGTAATTTCGACTGCACGGGCCAGCATGGCGTCATTTTCGGAGGCGCTCGCGGCAGACAGGTTGTAGTGCAGATTGCCGTCGCCGAGGTGGCCGAATGCGACCACGCGCGCCTGCGGAAAGCTTTGTGCGATGGCAGCGTCCGCCGTCTGAATGAATTCCGCAATGGCGCTGACGGGCACGGCAATGTCATGTTTGATGCTGAAACCTTCGATGCGCTGCGCTTCGGAAATGGATTCACGCAATTTCCACAGCGCGCTGCGCTGTGCGGAATCCTGCGCCAGCGCGGCATCCTGAATTTCGGCCGCGGCGAACGCGCCCTCGAGCAGGCTGGACAGTTCCGCATCCAGTGGCGCGGCGGGATTGCTATCCGCCAGTTCCACCAGCAGGTACCACGCATGGCGCGCCGGAAACGGGTCGCGCGTATGCGGAATGTGCTGCAGCACCAGATCGAGCGCGGGACGCCCAATCAATTCGAGCGCGTGCAGGCGCTCGCCCGCCCCGTTGCGCAGGCGCTCGGCGAGCGCGAGCGCGGCAGCGGGGTCGGCCAAGGCCACCCAGGCCAGCGCGTGGCTGCGCAGCAGCGGGAAAAGTTTCAGCGTAGCCGCCGTAATGATGCCCAGCGTGCCTTCGGCGCCGATGAACAGGTGTTTCAGATCATAGCCGGTATTGTCCTTGCGCAATCCGCGCAGGCCGTTCCAGACCTGGCCGTCGGCCAGCACCACCTCCAGGCCCAGCGTCAGATCGCGCATGTTTCCATAGCGCAGCACATGTACGCCGCCGGCATTGGTGGATAGATTGCCGCCGATCTGACAGGAACCTTCGGAGGCCAGGCTGAGCGGGAATAGCCGCCCCGCACTGGCGGCGTACTCCTGTACCGCCGCCAGAGTGCAGCCGGCTTCGACACTGATGGTGTTATTGGCGCTATCGATGCCCAGCATGCGCTTCATGCGCGATAACTGAATCACTACCTCGGTGCCGCTGGCGTTCGGCGTGGCGCCGCCGCACAGTCCGGTATTGCCGCCCTGCGCTACCACCGCCACGCCGGCCTGGGTGCAGGTGTGCACGGCCGCGGCAACTTCGGCGGTAGTGCCGGGCCGCACGACGCAGCGCGCCGCGCCGTGGTAGCGGCCGCGCCAGTCGGTCAGATAGGGCGCCATTTCGGCGTGATCGCTGAGTACCTGCGCAGGCCCAAGCACGGTACGCAGGCGCTCTATGAGCGCGTCATTGGGAATCATGAGGTCGGAAAAAGCGCATTGCTTGTCAGTTTAGCTCGGGCAGCGCCGGCGCGCTGCGCAGCGCAGGCGCATCACGCTGCGAGCGCTTGTTCGATGGCTGCATGCATGCGCCGCACGGCGGCTCGGCCTTCGGCGATGGCTTCTTCGGCGCGATGGTAATCGAGCAGCCCAAGATGACCTAGGCGCGGGTTGATCATCACATCGGCGGGGTCTCCCGCCAGGCGGCTGCGCGCGATGCGCACCTGCATGATGTTGATACTGGTAGTGAGCACATTCACCAGAGAAGGAAAGGACAGCTCGGCCGCTTCGGCGGTATCTTCGTCGTTGTTGCCGCGCAGCGCTTTGAGCCAACTGCCCAGCCCCCCTTTGTTGCTGCCGTTGGCCGACGTGTTGGCACTCAGTTCCGCCCCCACGCCGCGGCGACGGCCGACCACGTCGGAGCCCAGGTCGACGGCGATCACGGTTTCTGCGCCCATTGCGCGCGCAAGCGATACCGGCACCGGATTGACCAGGCCGCCATCGACCAGAAAGCTTTTGCCGTGCGGGAGCGGCCGCATCAATCCGGGCAGTGCGATGGACGCCCGCACGGCGGACAGCACGCTGCCTTCGCGCAGCCAGATTTCGCGCCCCGTGGCCAGATCGGTGGCGACGATGGCAAATTCGCGCTTCAACTCGGAAAAGTCGCAATCGACGAAATGGCCGGCGAAAAACTGCATGAGCCGTTCGCCGCGTATCAGTCCGCTTTTGAAGCTCAGGTCGAGCAGGCCAAATACCTGTTTGCGCGTCAGGCTGCGCGCCCAGGATTCGAGTTTGGGCAGATCGTCCATCGCATAGGCGGCGCCCACCAATGCGCCTATGGAACAGCCGCACACGAGGTCCGGCTGCACGCCCATCGCGCCCAGTTCCGCCAATACGCCCAGGTGCGCCCAGCCGCGCGCCGAGCCGCTTCCCAGCACTACGCCTAGCCGCGGCCTGGCTTGCATGTCACGCCATCCCGCCGCAACCGGCCCATGCCGCCCGGCACGGCGGATGAAGATGCCCCGGCATCACTCCGGCACGAGTTCGGCGAACAGGTCGTGCACGTCGCAATCGGTAATGCGCACGCGCGCGAACTGGCCGATTTCGAGTTGATCGCCATCGGTGACGTGAACCACGCCGTCGATATCAGGCGCATCGCCCGGCGTGCGCGCGACCGCGCCTTCTTCATCGACGTCATCGACGAGTACCTGGTACTCACGTCCGATTTTCGCTTCCAGTCGCTGCGTGCTGATGTCTTCCTGAAAATGCATGAGGCGCATGCGGCGTTCCTCGCGCAACTGTTCGGGCAGCGCATCGGGAAGCGAATTGGCCTCGGCGCCTTCAACCGGCGAGTAGGCGAAACAGCCGACGCGGTCCAGTTCGGCTTCCGCCAGAAATTGCAGTAATTCCTCGAATTCCGCCTGGGTTTCGCCCGGAAAGCCGGTGATGAAGGTGGAACGTATGGTCAGGTCCGGGCACAGCTTGCGCCAGGCGCGTATACGATCCAGATTGCGCTCGCTGGCGGCCGGGCGTTTCATGAGGCGCAGGATGCGCGGGCTGGCGTGCTGAAACGGTACGTCCAGATAGGGCAGGATGCGATTTTCTGCCATCAGCGGCAGCAGATCGTCCACGTGCGGGTAAGGATAGACGTAATGCAGGCGTATCCACACCCCAAGTTCGCCGAGGGCCTTGCACAAATCCGCCAATTTGGTGCGCAAGGGCCGTCCGCCCCAAAACCCAGTGCGGTAGCGCACATCCACGCCATAGGCGCTGGTGTCCTGCGAAATGACCAGTATTTCTTTGACGCCGGCACGCACCAGACTTTCCGCCTCGCGCATCACCTCCCCTATCGGCCGCGAAACCAGATCGCCGCGCATGGACGGGATGATGCAGAAGCTGCAGCGGTGGTTGCAGCCTTCGGAAATTTTCAGGTAGGCGTAGTGTTCGGGCGTCAGGCGTATGCCCTGCGGCGGCACCAGGTCCACGAATGGATCATGCGGCTTGGGCAGGTGGGCATGCACGGCTTCCATGACTTCGACCGTGGCGTGGGGGCCGGTGACGGCAAGCACGGCGGGATGGGTGTCGCGCACGATGCTGCCTTTTGCGCCCAGACAGCCAGTTACGATCACCTTGCCGTTTTCGGCCAGCGCCTCGCCGATCGCGTCCAGCGATTCTTCAACCGCGGCATCGATAAAGCCGCAGGTATTCACGACTACGAGGTCTGCACCTTCGTAGGTGGGGCTTAGCGCGTAACCTTCGGCGGCGAGCCGGGTCAGAATGTTTTCGGAATCGACGGTCGCCTTCGGGCAGCCGAGCGACACAAAACCCACCGTAGGCGTTTTGCTGCGGCGGGTGCGGGGAGATTTACGTGGACTTGCAGGGGGAGTCATGCGGGAAGAAACTGCGCAAAACCCCCGATTTTACGCTTATTGCTTGTCGTCGTGCCCGGTCGGGAATTGCGGAAACTGGAAACCGGACAACATGCTGCGGGTTTGCTGGTCGATCTGTTCCTGCATCTGCAGAAACATTTTCTGGCTTTGGTCCATGTACGCGCCCATCATGCTTTGCATGGCCGGGCCCTGGAACTTCAGAAACTGCGACCACAAATCCTGGTTGAAGGTGCTGCCTTCGCCATAGATGGAGCGGGCGTGGTCCTGCATTTTTTGCTGCATGTCGGTAAATGCCCGGATGTTGTTTTCGAGGTATTTACCCATGATGCCCTGCATCGCGTTGCCGTAAAAACGGATCATTTGCGCGAGCAGATCGGAAGTGAACATCGGCGCGCCGCCGGCTTCTTCTTCGAGGATGATTTGCAGCAGAATGCTGCGCGTGAGGTCTTCCGTCGTTTTGGCGTCTACAACCTGAAAATCTTCGTTGCCCAGCACCAAATCCTTGACGTCCGCTAGCGTGATGTAAGAACTGGTCCTTGTGTCATAAAGGCGCCGATTCGGGTACTTCTTGATCAGCCGCGTGTGTTCTGTTGCCACGTTTTGATTCCTCCTCGCTGCTTCGCCCATTTGTTGTCACCCCGAGTGTCGAACGTCGACGAAGACTGCTGATCCGCAATGTGGAAAGACCTTTCCGTAGCGGTGCACAAACGACCAAGACTGGTCTGATTATAGCGCAGCATGAGCTGCGGGTTCTGGCCCGCTCCGCCCGGAAGCGCGCCGTTTGCACTGCAAAAACGGAACTGTGAAAAACAATGCCAGTGGCAAACCGCAGCCACTGTGCGCACAGTATGACCGGGAATGGGATTCCCGGCCATGCTGTATTGCGCAATGGCCGTTCGGCCGATTAGAACATGTGCTGGCCGCCGTTGATGGAAATATTGGCGCCGGTCACGAAAGCCGCCTCTTCAGACGACAGGTAAGCGACCAGACCAGCGATTTCTTCGGGCTTGCCGAGGCGGCCCAGCGGGATGAGCGGCAGGATTTTGGAATCCAGCACTTCCTGCGGAATCGCCATGACCATCTTGGTGCCGATGTAGCCAGGGGAAATGGTGTTCACGGTAACACCCGCGCGCGCGCACTCGAGCGCCAGCGCCTTGGTGAAGCCGTGCATCCCGGCCTTGGCAGCCGAGTAGTTGCACTGACCGAAGGCACCCTTCTGGCCGTTCACCGACGACACGTTGATGACGCGGCCCCACTTGCGCGTGACCATGCCGTCCACGACCTGCTTGGCCATATTGAAAGCGGAGTCCAGGTTGGTACGGATAACGACGTCCCAATCGGCCTTGGTCATTTTCTTGAAGGTCATGTCGCGCGTAATGCCGGCATTATTGACCAGCACGTCGACCGGGCCCACATCGGCTTCGACCGCTGCAACGCAAGCCTTGCAGGAATCGAAATCGCCCACGTCACAGGGGTAGGCCTTGAAGCCGTAGCCCATGCCGTTCATCGTTTGCAGCCATTCAGTTGCTTTGGTGTTGCTGGGGCTGTAGGTCACAATCACCTTGTATCCGAGTGCAGCGAGCTTGATGCAGATCGCTTCGCCGAGACCACCCATACCACCGGTTACCAACGCGACTCTTGCCATATGAATCTCTCCTCTCCCACGATGAAGCGGGGTCACTTGGTTCAACTCGGGGCGCCCCGCTCCGCCTTCGAGTTACACGCACACTTTAGGGCCGTTAGCTTACTTGCCCCTTAATCGGCAAGCGCGCGCGATGAGCGCGCCGCAAGGCAAACCATCCAGTGGCATTCAGGCTTTTTCCTTTACATACCGGCCCGGAGCCGGCTCGATCGGAAGGTATTTGGCATTGCCCGCGACACCGCGCGCGGGAATTTTCGGACCGCCGTGCTGCACCAGCCAGTCGGCCCAGTGATTCCACCAGGAACCTTTCTTTTCGGTTGCACCAGCCAGCCATTCGTCCGGCGAACTGGCGGGCGCGTCATTGACCCAATAACTGCGCTTGTTTTTCGAGGCCGGGTTGATCGCCCCCGCGATGTGCCCGGACGCGCCCAAGGCATAGGTGGTCGGCCCGCCCAACAGCCCGCGCACCATGTAGGCGGACTGCCAGGGCACGATGTGATCTTCGCGCGCGCCGAACAGGTAGGCCGGCATGTCAAGCTTGGACAGGTCGAGCTTCACGCCCAATACTTCGAGCCGGCCAGGTATGCGCAATTCGTTCTGCAGGTACATATGGCGCAGATACCAGGCCAGGAATGGTCCGGCAATATTGGTGGAATCGGAATTCCAGTACAGCAGGTCGAAAGGCGGCGGCTTGCCGCCCTTGAGGTAGTTGCTGACCACGTAATTCCAGATCAGATCATTGGGCCGCAGGCTGGAAAACACCTGCGACAGGTCATAACCGGAAAACAGCCCGCCCTTGCCTATGGTGGCTTCATGCGCGGCGACCGAAGTTTCGTCGACCAGACAGCCCAGATCGCCCACTTCGGCGAAATCGAGCAGCGTGGTCATGAGCGTAAGGCTGCGCGCCGGGTCTTCACCGCGGCCGCGCAGCACGGCCAGCGAGGTACTCAGCATGGTGCCGCCGACGCAAAACCCCAGCACGTTGGCCTGCGGCTGGCCGGTGATTTCGCGCACCACTTCGAGCGCCTTGATGGGCCCCAGGCGAACATAATCTTCCCAGGTGAAATGCGCCTGCGGCGCCTTGGGATTGACCCAGGAAACCAGGAAAACCGTGTGGCCTTGCGAGATGGCAAAGCGCACCAGCGAACTTTCCGGCTGCAAGTCCATGATGTAGAACTTGTTGATGCAGGGCGGCACGATCAACAGCGGCCGCTCATACACTTCCTCGGTGAGCGGGGCGTACTGGATCAACTGCATCATTTCGTTTTCGAACACCACGGAACCCGGCGTGACGGCCAGATTGCGCCCGACTTCGAAGGGCGTGTCGTCGGTAATCGATATGCGCCGCTTTTCCAGGTCACCGAGCATGTTCTGTATGCCCTGGGTGATGCTGGCACCTTGCGTATCCAGCGCGGCGCGTATGAATTCCGGATTGGTCGCGGCGAAATTGGACGGCGCCATGGCGTCGACGTATTGCTGCGTCAGAAAGCGCAATTTGTGCTTGGCGTGGCCGTCCTGCACCGGCGCGGCTTCTGCCATGCGGCGGGCGTATTCGGAATTGAGCAGATATGCCTGGTGCAGGTAGTCGTAAATAGGCGATTCGGTCCAGTCCTGGGCCTGGAAGCGGCGGTCGCCGGATTCCGGTTTTACGACACGTTCGCCCTTGGTGCCGGGCGCACGCTGCAGGAAACTGCCCCACAGTTGCGAGTGGCGGTTCATGAATTCCTGTTGCAGCGCTGCCAATTCCTGCATGGCAGGCACGCTGGCGGCGGCAGTGGTCAGGGCCGGCATGCCCGGCACGGCGGGCAGCTCCGGCGCCGAGGGCAATTGCGGCATGCCGGGCAACGGCGGCAGCCCCGGCATGGAACCCAGCCCCGGCATGGAAGGCAACCCTGGCATCGCGGGCATGGACGGTAGGCCAGGCATCGCCGGCATGCCTGGCAGCCCCGCGACCAGCGGCGTGGCGCCTGGTTGCAGGCGCGCCAGCATGTCGAAAAAGTTTTGTACGAAAGTCTGGCCGGACTGCATGAAGTTCTGCGTTGCGGCCGTATGTTCTGTATTCTGGGTCATACGTGGACTCCCCCTTACGCCTGCAGCACACACCATCCGCGGCAAGGCGCGGTCCCCGATTGCGTTGTGCGAGCCGCGCAATGTGCACCCTGCCACAGCTTGTGTCAAGTGCTTGATGAATCAAATGTTTCCGCCACCCCTACGCATTGGAGTCAGGCGCCACATGTACATCGTTGCCATCGCTTGGAGCTACGTCACGCTGATGATGGCAATCAGCGAAGAAAGCATCGTGGCCGGCGTGCTTACCTTTGTTTTTTACGGGCTTGCACCGCTCGCCTTATTCCTCTGGATATTCGGTACGCCGGCGCGCAGGCGCGCCAAGCGTGCCTTAGACGCCAAGGCCGGAGAGAGCACTTTGAACGAAGTAGATCGATCCGACACCAAGCCCGATGAATAACACCTGCTCCAGCGTGGCACGCAATTCCGTGCGCCTGTGCAGGCCCGGTATCAAGTCCGCCACGGCCACGTAAATCATGCTTGCAGCAGCCAGGGCCAGCAGCACGGGGATCATTCCTCGTGCCCGCTCCAGTGCGAAATAGGCAATTACGCCGCCGACCAGGGTCGCCACACTGGACAGCATGTTGAGCGCAAAGGCGCGCGCGCGCGTGTAGCCGGAATGCAGCAAAATCAGGAAATCGCCAATTTCCTGCGGAATTTCGTGCGCGATGATGGCAAGCGCGGTGACCGCCCCCAAAGGGATGCTTTCCATGAATGATGCGGCGATCAAAATTCCGTCCACGAAGTTGTGGAAAGTGTCGCCCACCATGATGAGCACACCGCTGCTGCGATGGTTGTCATGGCCGCCCGAATGTTCGTGCCCCTCGCATCGCTCCTCGTGGCAGTGACGCCACAGCACCAGTTTTTCGAGCAGGAAAAACAACAGGATGCCGGCCAAAATCGTGGCGGTGGCGCGGGCCGGATCGCCGTGATTTTCCAGCGCGTGCGGCAGTACGTCCAGAAACGCAGCGCCCAGCAGGGCGCCGATGGCGTAACTGATCAATACGGGCACCCAGTGCGGTCTGGCCTGCCATCCTGCGAAAGCGGCCGCCCCCACGCTGAGCACACCGCCACCGATGGAACTTACTACTATCCAGCCCAAAACCGACATGTTGCGCGTACCTTGAAGGACCGCGCAGTATAAGCGATTGCATGCGCCATGACGGTGCGCCGCAGGGCCGCGACGGCAATTCTTATGTTCTGTCGCGACGGCCGCCCGGCCAGTGGGTTAACGAGGCTTTAAACGAGCAAGCTGCCGGCGGCAAGACGCAATTGGCGGCCGCAACGCGACGCCAGCGCTTCATCGTGAGTGACCAGCACGAGCGTAGTGCCCTGGGCGCGGTTCAATTCGAACAGCAGGTCTATCACATCGGCGCCAGTCGCGGCGTCGAGGTTGCCGGTCGGTTCGTCAGCCAAAAGCAACTTCGGCTCGGTTGCGAAAGCACGCGCCAGCGCAACACGTTGCTGTTCGCCCCCGGACAGGTGTTTGGGGTAATGCGCGAGGCGCTCGGCAAGCCCAACCCGTCCCAGCCACGCCGCGGCCACGCTGCGCGGGTCCGCCATGCCGGCCAGTTCCAGGGGCAACATGACATTTTCCAGCGCGGTCAGCGCCGGCATCAATTGAAAGGACTGGAAAACGAACCCCACCATGCGCCCACGCAGGGCTGCACGCGCGTCCTCATCCAGCGCGAACAGGCTCTGGCCTGCCAATTCGACCGTTCCGGCGCTAGGCATGTCGAGGCCCGCCAGCAGGCCAAGCAGGGTGGACTTCCCCGAACCGCTGGCGCCTACGATGGCGCAGGTGGCCCCGGCTGCCAGGTCGAATTCCACGCCCTGCAGTATGGTCAGTTCGGAATTGCCGGACGCCACCCGCTTGGCCAGCCCGCGGACCTGCAGTAGAGGATTGGCTCGCTCGGTCGAAGCCGGCGGCGCGGCGGTATCAGTGGCTGCGGTCATGGTCAGGATTGGGCGCACAAAAGCGGGGCACGGGATGGACCTTGGGGAATCGCGGGGGCAATTGCGTCGGCGGACAAGCAGGGCATGGCGCAGAACCGCGTCTGACGTTTGCGCCAAGGTTCCTGGGCGGGCGCGCCGGCTGGCTCGGACTCCGCACAATAGTGCGCTAGTGTACGCGAGCTTGCAGGTATCGCCACGGCCGCGGCGCCCGCGACCAGTGCCGTCGCGGCGATTTCACGTTTTCAAATGTTTCCGGTGCACGCCATGCGTTTTATCGCCGCATTCATGTTGACCATGACGATTTTTCTGGGCGCACCCGCAGCGCGCGCCGAAACCGTACTGGTGTTGGGCGACAGCCTTTCGGCCGCGTATGGACTCGCGCGCGAAAAGGGCTGGGTAAGCCTGCTCGAGGCGCGCCTGGCCCAGCACAAGCCAGCCTGGCAGGTGGTCAACGCCAGCATTAGCGGTGACACGACGGCCAATGGCCGCACCCGCCTGCCGGCTCTATTGCGGCAGCACAAACCGGCCGTGGTGGTGGTCGAACTGGGCGCCAACGACGGTTTGCGCGGGCAGCCGGTGGCGGCGATGCGGGAAAATCTGTCCGCCATCGCCAAACTGGCGCAAGGCGCGGGGGCGCGCGTGCTGCTGGTCGGAATGCGGCTGCCCCCCAACTACGGCGAGGACTACACACAGGGCTTCGAGCGCAGCTTCGCAGAGGTGGCGAAAGCGCAAAAAATTTCTTTTGTGCCGTTTTTGTTGCAAGGCTTTGCCGAAAAACCTGAGCTATTTCAGGCAGACACCATACATCCCGGCGCGGTGGCACAGCCGCAAATGCTGGAAAACGTGTGGACCGGATTGGAACCTCTGTTAAAACCCTGAATCGGTAAGTGCGCGCCTATGCGCGCGGGCCATCGGAGCGGTATTCGCTAACGCCCCAATACCGGCGCCCATGGGTTCCCTGCGGGTACGCAAGACACAGGACAAATTTCCGCCAAGTTTGGACTTCATCTGCCCTTGCCGTAACGGCACTTAAAAACCGGTGGGTCTATTTGAGCAAGGGCAGCAAGCTGCTGTAGTCGTCGGTCCAGGGCCGCAACTTGGTCCTCACAGGTATTTCCTTGCTGGGCGCACCGGCATTAACCAGTACGGACGAATCTTTCGCGACCAATACCCAGTTCGACCCATAAATGGCCTTCGCATAGTCATCGCGGCTGTCGAACGCGAGTGCCGAATAGCCGATTTGCTCTGCCGCAAGCCGCACCACAGGGGCGAGATCGACGTATTTGTTCGACACATGTACCGCGATCACCCCGCCCGGCGCGAGGTGAGCCGCGTAGAGCGCGAATGCTTCGCGCGTGAGCAAATGAGCGGGGACCGAATCGCCGGAAAACGCGTCGACGATCAGGGTATCGAATGCTTGCGGCAGATCGCGTTCCAGCATGAGGCGCGCATCCCCCTCGACGATGTCGAAATGTCCGCGCGCATCGGCCAGGTAAGTGAAGTAGCGGCGCGCAAATTGCACGACCAAAGGGTTGATCTCGTACACCCGGTAATAGTCCTGAGCGCGCATATAGCTCAACACCGTGCCCACACCCAGCCCTATCAGCCCGACGCGCTGGCGGTCCTGCCCCTGCGTGAGCCGCAGCGCAACGCCGGCGCCCGATTGTTCCGCGTAATAGGTAGTGGGCCAACGCAAGCGGTCCGGGCTCATGATTTGCTGACCATGGATGATGCGGCCATGGCTCAAGGTACGTACCGCAGCATTTCCGTTGCTGGCGTCGGATACGCGCAGCGCACCATAAAAATTGCGGTCGAGCGCGACTGCGCCTTGCACGCGGTGGGCCGCATCCCAAAACAGCGCGACGGAAATGCCGGACGCCACCACCGCGGCAAGCAGCAGTCGCCAGTGTCGCGCGGTCCGCACGGGCAGACAGCCCTGGGCTGACGCGATCAGAGCCACAGCCAGCGCGGCCGCCGTCAGCGCGAGCCCTATTGAAAGATCGAAATCGGCGCGAAACACGAGTGGTGCAATGAGGCCGACGAAAATTCCGCCGGCACTTCCGCCCGCCGCCAGCATCAGATAAAACCCGGTAAGGTGACGTGGATGTGGTTTGAGCCGGTACAACTCGCCATGACAGCTCATGCACAGCACAAGCAGAATCAGCAGGTAGGCGCCGACGCGAAGCCGAATATCCATGGCACTGAGGCCCAGGGTCGGCAGCCAGGCGAGCAGGCACAAGCCGACCAGCGCCATCAGCGCAAAACTTCGGCGCCAATACCAGCGCGGATGTTCAAAACACAAGATGAAAGACAGCAGGTACAAGGCAAGGGGCAGCACCCACAACAGGGGTATGGGCACTATGTTCTGCGTGAGGTAACTGGTGGTGGCAACCAGCAAAATCGATGGGCAGGCGGCCAATCCGGCCCATAGCAACCAGAGCCGCATGCCCGGCATAAGCGGTTCGGGCACTGCAGTACTGCGCCCATACGTAGCCGAGGCAAGCCGTGCGGAACGCCATACCAGCGCCGCACCGGCGGCACAGAACAGAACGAAGCCCATCGACCATAGTCGCGCTTGCTGATCAAGCCTCGCGTAAGGTTCGATGAATGCCGGATAGCCCAGCAATGCCAGCATGGAACCCAGATTCGAGAGGGCGAACAGGCGATAGGGCAAACTGCCTGGCCGCTCGCGCCCGAACCAGGCCTGCACGAGCGGGCCTGTAGTGGAAAGCGCAAAGAAAGGTAAGCCGACCGTAGAGGCCAGCACCACCAGTATGCGTAATACCGGCTGCCCCCCATCAACAGGCTTCGCGTGCGCATCCGGCAGCACGTTCAACGTGATGGCTGCGCACAGTAGAAGTGCCGTATGCACGATGGCCTGCGTCCGCGGCTGCAGGCGGCTGCCGAGCCAGTGGCTATATGAATACCCCAATAGCAGCACGGCCTGAAAAAACAGCAGGCAACAGGTCCACACCGAGGCAGAGCCGCCAAACCAGGGCAAAATTGCTTTGCCCGCGAGGGGCTGCAACTGAAAAAGCAGGAAGGCGGAAAAGAAAATCGTTCCGCCGTAGAGAAGTGCGACCGAAACCGGCGGCCGCAGCGCGATGCTGCTGTCACTCATCGCGTGGCATCAGAACAGACACGGCGAAATAAGTTGGCAGCCGCGGCCTAGCCTTTGAAGAACATCCGCGACAAGCCGGAAAAAAGGACGAGGCACCAGCCCTGCCGCTCAATCCTGAGTGGCAAAAAGCCTCTGCACCCACAGCATTGCGCATACGGTCTTGCTGTCCGTAATGCCGCCCTCCCATACCGCCCGCAGAGCGTCGTCAATGGAAATTTCCAGAACGTCCAGAAATTCGCCTTCGTCGAGACAGGCCCCAACGTGCTCGAGGTCCTCAGCGAGGTATAGCTCGATGCGCTCGTCCGAATATGCCACGCAGGTGTGGATCAATCCAAGATGCGTCCACTTCCGCGCCAGGTAACCAGTCTCTTCGCGCAACTCACGCTGCGCACAAGAAAACGGCGCTTCCCCGCTATCGATCTTGCCGGCAGGAATTTCGAGTAGCGCTTGCCGCAATGGATAGCGGAACTGTCGGACGAAAACAAGATTGCCCGAAGGACTGCGGGCAATTACAGCAACGGCTCCAGGGTGCCGAATGTACTCCCGCCAGGCCTCGGAACCATCAGGCAGGCGTACCTGATCCCGGCGGACCTTTAGCAATCCACCGTCGTAGACGGACTGAGATTCGATCTCGGTCTCTTCGAGGTGCTCTGTCATTTGGGGAGTTCAGCGCGCTTGCCTGGGCTGCCGGCCAACGCTTGCGCCGACAGGGAAAAAACCGGGAGGTACTGCGCATGGACCAAGCTATGCAAGCCTATGAAGGGCAGCGCGGAACGAGCAGCGCTGCCCAACCGGCATCAATGCCAGAACGACTGCCGGATCGCCTCGTTGCACATATGGATCAGCCCTTGCGGCAAAAGGCCCAACCCGGCAATTGCGGCGCCGTTTAGCGTGAGCATGATGCGCAGATCGCCGCCAGTGCGTATGGGCGCCTCTTCCGCCGGTGCGTCGAAGTAGATGACCTTCACCACACGCAGATAGTAGAACGCTCCGATCAGCGACATGAGGACGACATAAATCGCAAGCCCGACCTTGTGCGCGCTGACCACCGCCGACAGTACCGAAAATTTCGCAAAAAACCCGACGAAGAACGGTACGCCCGCGAGCGAGAACATGGTCATCATCATGACCGCGGCGAACCAGGGGCTGCGCCGGTTCAGACCCTTCAGGTCATCGATATTTTCAGCCTCGAAACCCGCCCGCGACATGAGCACGATCACGCCGAAAGACGCCAGACTCATGAGCACATATGTCACAGCGTAGAACAGAGCCGCGCCGTAGGAATTTACCAATGCGTCGTGCGCGCCGGCGATCGTCGTGTCCGGTGCGCCGGCGGACGAAAGGGCGGCATTGACATCCGGCTGGCCGGCGATAAGTCCCAGCAGCATGAAACCCATATGCGAAATTGCCGAATACGCGAGCATGCGCTTCAGGTTGGTCTGGGCGATCGCAACCAGGTTGCCCAAGCCTATCGACAATACCGCCAGCACAGTGAGCATTTGCTGCCAATCGTGCCAGGTTTCATAGAGCCCATTCACGAGCAGACGCAGCACCATCGCGAACGCAGCCAGTTTGGGCGCGGTGCTGATGAGCAAAGTTACCGCGGTCGGGGCGCCGTGATACACGTCCGGTATCCACATGTGGAACGGCACCACGCCCAATTTGAATGCCAGGCCCGCAACCAGAAACACCAGACCGAACTGCAGCACCAGACGCTGATCGACCTTTCCGTCCAGAGCCACGGCAACTCCGTAAATGTCCAGGGTGCCGGTCGCCCCATAAATCATGGACATGCCATAGAGCAGCAAACCGGAAGCGAGCGCCCCCAGCACGAAATACTTCATCGCCGCTTCCGTCGCGCGCACCGAATCGCGATCAAGTGCGACCATGGCGTAGAGCGACAGCGACAGCAGTTCCAGGCCCAGATAGACGGTCAGGAAACTATTTGCCGAAATCATCACCTGCATGCCCAGGGTGGCGAACAGGGTGAGCAAATAAAATTCCCCGCGGTCCATGCCCTTGTCGCCCAGATACTCCCGGCTATACATGACCACCATGGCGACCGCGACATATACCGCCATCTTGAGGAATACCGCAAGGTGGTCGGAAATGAACATGCCATTGAAGGTTCGAGACGGCTCGGCTTCCTGTATCGAGTACTGGATGACGAAGGCGCCGGCCAAGCTTGCGAGGGTCAGAAAATAACCGAGCCAGCGATTTTTCTGCCCGAAGAACAGATCTGCCAGCAACACCACGCACGCCATGATGACGATGAATATCTCCGCGGAGGCGGGATACAAATCAGGCAAAGGAGAAATCATAGGTTGAGCCCGGATTTTTGGCTGATCAAAGTTTGGATTGGGCGACGTGCTTCAGCAATTCGTTGACCGAACTGTGCATCACCTCGGTAACCGGCTGCGGATAGATACCCATCACGAGCACGCAAACGGCGAGCATGCCCAGGAACAGAAACTCTCGGGCGTTGATATCTTCGAGCTCATCTACGTGATGGTTGCCAACCGCACCGAACACGACGCGCTTGTACATCCACAGGGTGTAAGCCGCCCCCATGATGAGCGTGGTGCAGGCCAGGAAGCCAATCCAGAAATTGAATTTGATGGCGCCCAGCGCGACCATGAATTCGCCGACGAAGCCGCTCGTTGCCGGCAAGCCTGAATTAGCCATCGCAAACAGCAGGAATAGTGCGGCGAACTTGGGCATGCGATTTACCACGCCACCGTAATCGGCAATCTGTCGGCTATGCACGCGGTCGTACATCACCCCAATGCAAAGGAACATGGCGCCCGATACGAAGCCGTGCGAAATCATCTGCACCAGCGCGCCCTCTATGCCCAGGGGGTTGAATATGAAAAAGCCCAAGGTCACGAAGCCCATGTGCGAAATGGACGAATAAGCAACCAGCTTCTTCATGTCGGCCTGGACCAGGGCAACAAAGCCGATGTAGATCACTGCGATCAAGGACAGTGTGATCACGGTCGGAGCCAGGGCCACGGCCGCATCCGGCAATATGGGCAAGGAAAACCGTAAGAAACCGTACGCACCCAGCTTCAGGGCAATCGCGGCAAGCACCACTGACCCGCCCGTCGGCGCCTCCACGTGTGCGTCCGGCAGCCAGGTATGGACCGGCCACATCGGCACCTTGACCGCAAAGCTCAGGAAGAAGGCCCAGAACAGCCACTTTTGGGCTTCCATGGGAATGCGCAGGTGATGCCATTCCAGAATGCTGAAGCTGCCGCTGGCCTTGTCGAACAGGTACAGGAGGGCGACCAACATGAGCAGGGAGCCGGCCAGCGTGAATAGGAAAAACTTCAGCGCGGCATAAACCCGATTCGGCCCGCCCCACACGCCGATCACGATGTACAGCGGAATCAGCGAGGCCTCGAAGAACACGTAGAACAGCATTCCATCCAGCGCGCTGAATATGCCGTTCATGAGGCCGGACATGATCAGGAAAGCCGCGTTGTACTGTGCAACGCGCTCTTCAATGACTTCCCAGCCCGCCATGACCACGATGAGCGTGATGAAGGCATTCAGCATCACGAAGGGCATGGAAATGCCATCGACACCGAGCGCATACTTGATGTTGTAGCGCGGAATCCACTCCAGCGTCTCGGTAAACTGCATCGCAGCAGTGGCTATGTCGAAACGCGTATAAAGCGGGATGGTGACGAGGAATCCGAATAGCGCGGCAATGAGCGCGAGCAGACGGGCAAGTTGCGCGTTGCGGTCGGAGCCTGTCGCGAGCACCAGCAGACCCCCGATAATCGGCAGCCAGATCGCAAGACTTAGCAATGGTAGTCCGGTCATTTTTTCGTACTCTTCAGCGCCTTTAGCGCGCGCGCAGTATTAGAAATTTGCTTGGGCACGTTCAGGAAAAGAACCAGAGCAGCGCCGCCATCAACCCCAGAATCATCGCGAAGGCGTACTCATAAATATGGCCAGTCTGCAACGCCCGCGAAATTGCGGCGGTAAGACCGACCACGCGCACGGAACCGTGCACAGCCACGCCATCGATAATGCCCTGATCGCCACCCTTCCACAGCCCCTTGCCGATCAACCTTGCACCGGCTGCAAACACGATTTCGTTCATGCGATCGAAATAGTATTTGTTGTCCAGCAGCCTGTAGATCGGCATGAATGCAGCTTTGAAGTAAACCGGAACCTTGGGGAACACCATGTACAGCAGGAAGGCGGCAAGAACCCCTCCCATCGCCAGGAAGAATGGCAGCGAGCCGAAGCCGTGCTTGGCCATGGCGACCGCCCCGTGGAACTCATGGCCCAGTTCTTCGACGATGTTGTGCGCCTCGGCAACGTATATGGCATTGCCGAACCAGCCGCCGAACAGCATGGGCTCTATCGTGTAATAGCCGATCACCATGGACGGGATAGCCAGCGCGACGAGCGGCAGCCATACCACCCAGGGTGTTTCATGCGGCTCGCCGCCATGGTGAGCATGTTCGTCCTCGCCGTGGTCGTCGTGCCCGTGGTCCTCGGCAGGTTTGTCGTGGAAGCGCTCCTTGCCGTGAAACACCAGGAAGTACATGCGGAAGGAGTAGAACGCAGTCACGAATACACCTGCAATGACGCAGAAGTAGGCGTAACCCGATCCCCAAATGTGGGCTTCATGGACGGCTTCGATGATCGAATCCTTCGAATAAAAGCCCGACAGGAAAGGAAAGCCGATGAGCGCCAGCGATCCCACCAGGGAAGTGATCCAGGTGATGGGCATGTACTTCCACAGGCCACCCATGTTGCGCATGTCCTGATCGTGGTGCATACCGATAATGACGGAGCCGGCACCCAGGAACAGCAAGGCCTTGAAGAAGGCATGCGTCATAAGATGGAACACCGCCACCGAATAAGCAGACACGCCCAGTGCAACCGTCATGTAACCAAGTTGCGATAGCGTCGAATAGGCCACAACACGCTTGATGTCGTTCTGCACGATGCCCAGGAAACCCATGAACAGCGCCGTCGTCGCCCCGATCACCAGCACGAAAGAGAGCGCGGTTTCAGTCAGTTCAAACAGGGGCGACATGCGCGCCACCATGAATATGCCCGCCGTCACCATGGTTGCGGCGTGGATCAACGCGGAAATCGGGGTCGGGCCTTCCATCGAATCGGGCAGCCAAACATGCAGCGGAACCTGAGCCGACTTTCCCATCGCGCCCACGAACAGGCAAATGCATGTAACGCTAAGCAATGCCCAGGGTGAGCCCTTGAATAGTTCCACCTTCATCTGCGCCAGTTCGCCGGACTTGGCAAACACTTCGGCGTAATTGAGCGAGCCGGCGTAGGCGGCGACCAGCCCTATACCCAGCAGGAATCCGAAGTCGCCTACCCGGTTGACCAGAAAGGCCTTGAGGTTCGCATAGATGGCTGTCGGACGGGTGTACCAGAACCCGATCAGCAGATACGAAACCAGACCGACAGCTTCCCAACCAAAGAAGAGCTGAACGAAGTTATTGCTCATGACGAGCATGAGCATCGAAAAGGTAAATAGCGAAATGTAGGCAAAGAACCGGTTGTAGCCGTCGTCTTCTGCCATGTAGCCTATGGTATAGACGTGCACCATAAGCGATACGAAGGTGACGACCAGCATCATCATGACTGTCAGCTGGTCAATCAGAAAACCGACTTCGAAGCGCAGATCGCCGCTCGTGGCCCAGGTGTAAAGCGTGCCGTTGAACACGTTACCCGCCGACACGTCACGGAAAATTGCGATCGAAGTGACGAAGGACACCGCCACGCCCAGTATGGTGACGGAGTGCGCCACCCAGCGCGGTATGACGCGACAGAACAATCCGGCGATGATGGCACCAAACAGGGGTGCCAGCGGAACGACCAGGTAAAGGGTTTTCATGTCCATGCTTAGCCCTTCAGGCTGTCGAGGTCATCGACGTGGATGGTGCGCAGGTTACGGAACAGAACCACAAGTATCGCCAGACCGATCGCCGACTCCGCCGCCGCAACGGTCAGGATGAAAAACACGAATATCTGACCCGACACGTCGTGCAGATAGTGCGAAAAGGCGACGAAATTCATATTGACCGACAGCAGCATCAGTTCGATGGCCATCAGCAGAATGATGAGGTTCTTGCGATTAAGGAATATCCCTACCACCGAAATCGCAAACAGTATGGCGCCGAGCACCAGATAGTGCGACAAAGATATGGCCTGCAATTTGGTCTCCCCGAGCGTGTACTTGTCGTGCCGCGTTCAGCGTTTTTCCGCAGGCATCGAAACGAGCCGCACGCGGTCGTTTCGTTTGACGGCGACCTGATGGGCCGGATCCTGGTGTTTGCTGTCCGAACGACGCCGCAAGGTCAGTGCGATCGCGGCGACGATGGCAACCAGCAGTATCACTGCGGCGAGCTCGAACGGATAAACATAGTCCGTGTAGATCAGGCGCCCCAATTCCTTCGTATTGCTGTAATTGGCGGCTGCAGCGGTGCCGGCCTCTTCCGAGCGTATGCCGCCTAGCACTTTCAGCATGGCGAACACGATGCCGCCGGCAACGATGAGGCCAACCGGAAGGTAACTCCAGAACCCCTTACGCAATCGCTCGATGTTGATATCCAGCATCATCACGACGAACAGGAACAACACCATGACTGCGCCGATATACACGAGCACCAGCGTGATGGCGAGAAATTCCGCCTCCAGCAGCATCCACACACCACCCGCAGTAAAGAAGGCGAGTACGAGGAATAGCGCGGCATGCACGGGGTTGCGCATGGTGATCGTGCACAGTGCGGACAGCACGAGGATGGTTGAAAGCGCGTAAAAAACTAAAGTTTTGAATTCCATGGTTTGTCGGTGCCCCTCACCTCAGCGGTATGGCGCATCAGCCTCCCGGTCCTTGGCGATCTGCTCTTCGTAACGGTCTCCGACGGCGAGCAGCATTTGCTTGGTGTAATAAAGGTCACCGCGCGCTTCACCGTGGTATTCGAATATGCGGGTTTCGACGATCGCATCGACCGGGCAGGCTTCTTCGCAAAAGCCGCAGAAGATGCACTTGGTCAGGTCTATGTCGTAGCGCGTGGTACGGCGGGTACCGTCGTCACGCTGGTCCGATTCGATCGTGATCGCCATCGCAGGGCATACCGCTTCGCACAGCTTGCATGCGATGCAACGCTCTTCCCCGTTCGGGTAGCGCCGCAGTGCGTGCAAACCCCGGAAACGATGGCTTTGCGGCGTCTTTTCCTCGGGATACTGCACCGTAATCTTGCGGGCGAATATGTAGCGCCCGGTCAAGGACATCCCTTTCAGGAGTTCCTTGAGGAATATGCTGCTGAAAAAATCCTTCATCGACCCCATGGTCAGATCCTCACTTCCAGATGTTCCAGGGCGACATCACCCACGCCGCGACCAAAGTAAGCCACACCAGCGTCAGGGGTATGAATATTTTCCAGCCCAGTCGCATCACCTGGTCATAGCGGAAACGCGGGAAAGTTGCGCGGAACCACAGGAACAGGAAAATGACGAAGAACATCTTCAGCAGCAACCAGGGCAGTCCGTTCGGCAGGAAGCCAACCGGAGACAGCCACCCACCCAGGAATAGCGTGGAGGTCAGTGCGGAAATGAGGATGATGGCGCCATATTCCGCGAGCTGGAATACGGCAAACGCCATGCCCGAATAATCTACGTGGAAACCTGCCACGATTTCGGACTCGCCTTCCGCGAGGTCGAAAGGAGCACGGTTTGCTTCGGCCACCCCGGAAATCAGGTAGACCGCAAACATCGGCAGCAGCGGCAGCCAATTCCAGGACAGGAAGCCCAGACCATGCTCGGCGAACCAGCCTTTGGCCTGTCCGTGCACCACGTCAGTCAGGTTGAGGCTGCCCGAAACCAGCAGCACGCACACCAGTGCGAAGCCCATCGCGAGTTCGTAAGACACCACCTGCGCGGCCGAACGCATGGCCCCCAGAAAGGCGTACTTGGAATTCGACGCCCATCCGCCCAACATGATGCCGTAGACACCCATGGAGGTAATCGCCATCACGTACAGCAGGCCGGCGTCGATATTGGCGACCGCCATGTCCTCGCTGAACGGGACCACGGCCCAGCCGGCGAGGGCAGCGCCTAGCGACAGAATCGGAGCAAGCAGGAATATCTTCTTGTCCGCCCCGGTCGGAATGATGATTTCCTTGATGAACAGCTTGAGTCCATCCGCCAGCGGCTGAAGTATGCCTAGCGGTCCGACGCGGTTGGGCCCGATGCGTACCTGTACCGCGCCGATCACGCGGCGCTCGGCCAGGGTCAGATAAGCGACCCCGCCGAAAACGGGAAGGACGATCACGAGTATTTTTATGATGGTCCAGACGGTGGTCCAGACCGCGGGCCATGCCGCGCCGAACCACTGCTGCCCAACTTGCTGGAGAAATTCCATCAGGCCCGCTCCACCGTGATTTCTGCGAACATCGCACCCAGCGCGGCAGTTTCTTCGCGTGCCGCCGCGATGCGCACGCAGGATTCGGCAACCCCTTCGTCGGTCATCGCGTTCAGCACCACCGAACCGGAACCGCTCGATACCTTGACGGGCTGCCCGCACTGCACACCCAGTTTCGCCAAGGTTGCGGAACACATGCGCGCTGCAGGCGTGGCTGCGTCGCGCGTCTTCTGCAAGCTGGGTGCGCGACGCACCAGCGGATCGGCGGAATAGATCGGTACATCGGCTACACGCTGAAGTGCCGACCCCGGAACGCCTGCCTCGAACGTTACGCCGCTTGCCTTGTTGTTGGCACGCGCGCCCAGATCGGTGGTACGCCCGGCCAAAGCTTCGTCGCGCACCGCCTCACTGCTATCGAGATTGAAGCCGCCCACTTCCAGAAGATTGCCCAGCTTGCGGATTACCTTCCAACCGGGACGGCAGTCGCCCACCGGCTTCGCCACAGCATTGAAACTTTGAATGCGGCCTTCAGTATTAACGAAGGTTCCAGAGGTTTCTGCGAAGGTGCCGATAGGCAGGGCGATCACGTTGCGCATTCCGGCCAACTTGTCGCCAAACGGCGTAAGCGCGACCACCAGATCGGCCTGCGCCAGCGCAGCACGCGCAGCGGCCGTGTCGAAAAAGTCTGCGTCCGGGTCCGCATGCAGCAGGACATAAGCCCGAAGTTTCGCGCTCACCATGTCGCGCGCGTTGAGACCTCTCAAGCCGGCGAATGGGACCGCCGATGCGGCGTATCCGCCCACGCTATTGGCGGCCTCGCCGAGGTAGCCAAAGCGGGCGCCGGTCAGACGCGCAATTTCCTGCGCAATCAGATGCAGGGCCGAAGCGCGCGGATGCTGCTGGGCAAAATTCCCCAGCGCGAGCATCGCCTTCTTGCCAGCACAGAATTCGGCCGCAATTTTTTTCGCGACGCCGCTAGGCTCGGGCCCGTCCAGAGCAAGCTCGGTCTTTCCGCCGACGATGGCATGGACCGCCTTGAGTACCTCTCCAAGCAGGGACGGCAACTGGTCGGGGGCACCGAGCAGCGTGTTGGAAACCGGCAAGGCCCAGTCATCGGTCGCGCTATTGACGGCACTGATGAGCGTGCCCTTTTTGGCCGCTTGGCGCAGCCGGTGGCAGAGCAGAGGATGGTCCTTGCGCAGGAAACTCCCGACCACGAGCACCCGGTCGCTGCCGGCGAAGTCACTGATGGACGTACCTAGCCAGGGCGCGCCGGCAAGCTTGCCGTCGAGTGTAAAATCGGCCTGACGCAGGCGGAAATCGACATTCCCGCTACCCAGACCACGCATCAGTTTCTGCAACAGATACAGTTCTTCCAGCGTTGCCTGAGGCGCAGCGAGGGCGCCGATCGAAGCTGGGCCGTGCTTGCTGACGATCGCGCCCAGGCGTCTTACGGCTTCTTCGAGCGCCTCCTGCCAATCGACGTCTTTACCCAGAACCTTAGGTCCAGCCAGGCGCTGTTCCGAATTGATGGCTTCGTAAGAGAAGCGGTCGCGATCGGCCAGCCAGCATTCATTTACCCCGTCGTTTTCGAGCGGCAGCACGCGTTTTACAACTTCGTGCTTGACCTGCACGATCAGATTCGCGCCCAGTCCATCGTGCGGGCTGACGGATTTGCGGCGCGCCAGTTCCCAGGTGCGAGCCGAAAACCGGAATGGTTTCGAGGTCAGCGCACCTACCGGGCAAAGATCTATGGAATTGCCGGATAGTTCCGAATCTACGGTCCTATCCACGAAGGCGAGAATTTCCGAGCGTTCGCCGCGATTCGCCACACCCAGTTCCATCACGCCGGCAATTTCCTGGCCGAAGCGCACGCAGCGAGTGCAGTGTATGCACCGCGTCATGTCGGTAGAAATGAGCGGACCCAGGTTCTTGTTCACCACCACGCGTTTG
This sequence comes from Rhodocyclaceae bacterium, assembly GCA_016791105.1. Classification (GTDB taxonomy): domain Bacteria; phylum Pseudomonadota; class Gammaproteobacteria; order Burkholderiales; family Rhodocyclaceae; genus JAEUNM01. The sequence goes on from JAEUNM010000095.1 coordinate 77,357, forward strand.
GCTTCCGTGTAGCGCGAGGCAGTCTGTCCGTATCCCATGGACAAATCCTGCAACTGGCACTCACCGCCCTGGTCGCATATCGGGCAGTCCAGCGGGTGGTTGATGAGCAGAAATTCCATCACGCCTTTCTGGGCGGTGACAGCCTGCTCGGAGTGGGTCCACACCTTCATGCCGTTGGTCGCAGGCGTCGCACAGGCCGGTGCCGGCTTGGGCGCTTTTTCGACCTGCACGAGGCACATGCGGCAATTGGCCGCGATGGATAGCTTCTTGTGATAGCAAAAGTGCGGGATGTAGACGCCCAACTTGTTGGCACCGTCCATGACGGTGCTGCCATCGGGCAACTCAACCTTCTTGCCGTCGATCTCGATCTCTAGCATGCCTGTTCCACGTAGATCTTGCTGCCCGCAAGCTGAACGTCCACCGGCACAAGGCATTTCTTGTGTTCGATGTGATATTCAAATTCGGAGCGGAAATGCTTAAGGAAGCTCTTCACCGGCAGAGCCGCTGCGTCACCCAGGGCGCAAATCGTGCGCCCCGCGATATTGTCGGAAACCTGGTTGAGCACGTCGATGTCTTCCATGCGACCATGACCGTGCTCGATGCGATGCACCATGCGGTACAGCCAACCCGTACCTTCGCGGCATGGCGTGCATTGCCCACAGGATTCTTCGTGGTAGAAATAGGACAGGCGCTCCAGCGCTTTCACCATGCAAACGGTTTCGTCCATGATGATCACGGCACCTGAACCGAGCATGGAACCGGCTTTGGCAATGGAGTCATAGTCCATCGTGCACTGCATCATGATATCGCCGGGCAGTACCGGCATGGACGATCCGCCCGGAATGCAGGCCTTTAGTTTGCGGCCGCCGCGCATGCCACCGCACATTTCGAGCAAGGCCGAGAAAGGCGTGCCCAGCGCGACTTCGTATACTCCGGGCCGATTTACGTGGCCGGAAACCGAAAACACCTTGGTGCCGCCATTATTCGGCTTGCCCAGATCAAGGTATTTGTCGCCCCCATTGACGATGATCCACGGCACAGCCGCAAATGTTTCGGTGTTATTGATTGTCGTGGGCTTGCCGTACAGTCCAAAGCCGGCGGGAAAAGGCGGCTTGTAACGCGGCTGGCCTTTTTTACCTTCGATGGATTCCAGCAGCGCCGTTTCTTCGCCACAGATATAGGCGCCGTAGCCGTGGTGTGCGAACAGTTCGAAGCCGAAATTCGTTCCGAGTATGTTCTTGCCCAGATAGCCGGCGGCGCGTGCTTCGTCCAGCGCTTCCTCGAAGCGCTTGTAGACGTCCCACACCTCGCCGTGAATATAGTTATAACCACGCTCACAACCCATGGCATAACCGGCAATGATCATGCCCTCGATCACCATGTGCGGGTTGTAGCGCAGGATGTCGCGGTCCTTGAACGTACCCGGCTCGCCTTCGTCCGAATTGCAGCACAGGTATTTCGCGCCCTGGTACGCCCGCGGCATGAAACTCCATTTGAGCCCGGTCGGGAACCCCGCACCGCCGCGACCGCGCAGAACCGATTTTTTGACCTCGGCGATGACGCCGTCGGGCGTAATTTTCTCGCTGAGAATCTTACGCAGGGCGGCATAGCCACCGCGTGCCTCGTAGTCCTTCAGGCGCCAGGATTTTTCACCCTCGAGGCCGGCAAGTATGATGCTCTGGATACTCATTTCCCACCCTGCTTCCCGGCCGCGGCTGCACCGAGTTCGCTCACAAGTTGGTCGATTTTCTTCTCATCCATCCAACTGCACATGCGCCGATTATTCACGATCATCACGGGAGCATCGCCACAAGCGCCCATGCACTCACCTTCCTTGACAGTAAAGATGCCGTCGGGGGTGGTTTCGTTGAATTCGACGCCCAGCTTGTGCTTCAGGTACTCGGCCGCTTGAGCGCCGCCGGACAGCGCGCAGGGCAAATTGGTGCAGATCGTCAGCTTGAACAGGCCGGTCGGCTGCAGGTCGTACATGTTGTAAAAACTTGCCACCTCGAGCACCCAGACCGGTGGCATGCCCAGATAGTCGGCGACTTCCCGCAGACTGTCGTTGGACAGCCAGCCCCGCTCTTCCTGCACGATGGCCAGGGACGCCATGACGGCAGATTGTTTTTGCTCGGGTGGGTACTTGGCGATCTCGCGATCGATTTTTTGCCGGGAATGTTCGCTCAGCATGCCGGGTTCTCGAATCCGTTGTCCAAAGCCATTTTTCGTGTTCGCTCGTGCAAGTCGCCGCCGACTTAGCGGTCGATTTCGCCGAACACGATATCCATCGTTCCGATGATTGCCACCACGTCCGCCAGCATGTGTCCTTTCGACATTAGTTCCATGCCGGCCAGGTGGGCAAACCCAGGCGCGCGAATTTTCAGCCGATACGGCTTGTTCGCACCGTCGGATATCGCGAAGATTCCGAACTCGCCCTTGGGATGCTCAACCGCCGCGTAGCACTCCCCTTCCGGAACGTGTATGCCCTCGGTGAATAGCTTGAAGTGATGGATCAGTTCTTCCATGTTCGACTTCATGGCTTCACGCGAAGGCGGCGCAACCTTATGGTTATCCACGATCACGGGGCCCGGATTATTGCGCAGCCATTCTATGCACTGGCGCATGATCCGGTTCGACTGACGCATTTCTTCCATGCGCACCAGGTAACGATCGTAACAGTCGCCCTCTACACCGACCGGAATGTCAAACTCCATGCGGTCATAGACCTCATAGGGCTGCTTCTTCCGCAAATCCCACTCGATCCCGGAGCCGCGCAGCATTACGCCGGAGAAGCCATAGGCTCGGGCTTCTTCCGGAGTTACCACGCCGATTCCAACCGTGCGCTGCTTCCAGATGCGGTTGTCTGTCAGCAGTGTTTCGTATTCGTCGAGATACTTGGGGAAGCGATTCGTGAAGTCCTCGAGAAAATCCAGCATGGAACCTTGCCGGTTTTCGTTCAGGCTTTTTACGGTAGCCTCGTTTTTCCACATCGACGGGCGATATTGCGGCATGCGATCGGGTAAATCGCGATACACGCCGCCAGGACGATAGTAGGCCGCGTGCATGCGCGCGCCCGACACCGCCTCATACACGTCCATGAGGTCTTCGCGCTCACGGAAGGTGTAGAGCACCATGGTCATGGCGCCAATGTCGAGTGCGTGGGTGCCGATATTAAGCAGGTGATTTAGAACGCGCGTGATTTCGTCGAAAAGTACACGAACGTATTGCGCGCGCAGCGGAACTTCGATACCGAGCAGCCGCTCTATTGCCATGCAATAAGCGTGTTCGTTACACATCATCGATACGTAATCAAGCCGGTCCATATAGGGCACGGACTGGATCCAGGTCCGCGTTTCGGCTAGTTTTTCGGTACCGCGATGCAGCAGGCCGATATGTGGATCGGCCCGCACGACCACCTCGCCGTCAAGTTCCAGCACGAGGCGCAACACGCCGTGCGCGGCGGGGTGCTGGGGGCCGAAGTTGATCGTGTAATTGCGAATTTCTGCCATGGCGTCGTCGTCAGTTCGTTTAGATGCTGGAATGCTGGCCTAGCGGCGGCCAGATCCCACGTCTCCGTAGCTTTCTTCACGCACGATGCGCGGCGTCACTTCACGCGGCGCAATGCTTACCGGCTGATACACGATGCGGCCTTGTTCCGGGTCGTAGCGCATTTCCACATAACCGGAGATCGGAAAATCCTTGCGGAACGGATGCCCGATGAAGCCATAGTCGGTCAGTATGCGCCGCATGTCAGGATGGCCGGCAAACATGATGCCAATGACGTCAAAGGCTTCGCGCTCGAACCAGTTTGCACTGGGCCAGACGGCATCGACCGAGTCGATCACGGGAAAGCCGTCGTCCGGGGCAAATACGCGCAGGCGCAAGCGCCAGTTCTGGTCCAGCGACAGGAGCTGACTTACGGCAGCGTAGCGAAGTCCGGTCCAGCTGGAATTTTTGTACGTCAGATAGTCGACCCCGCAAAGGTCGATCAACTGGGAAAAACCGAGCGCGGGAGTGTCTCGCAGGGCAGTCGCCACAGCCAGATAATCGCCCGCATCGACCTCCAGCAACACTTCGCCCAGCGCAATTTCAACCTTCTTTGCGCGCTCACCGAAAGTTTCGCGTAGCGTTTGGGCCAACTGCTCAAGTCTGGCACTCATCTTATCCCTCAGCGCGCGATCGTATAAGTACGTTTGATCTTGTTCTGCAACTGTATAAGTCCATACAGCAGCGCCTCGGCCGTGGGCGGACAGCCCGGCACGTACACATCGACCGGCACGATGCGGTCGCAGCCACGAACCACGGAATACGAATAGTGGTAGTAGCCACCACCATTCGCGCACGAGCCCATGGACAACACCCAGCGTGGATCGGGCATCTGATCGTACACCTTGCGCAAGGCCGGAGCCATTTTATTGCACAGGGTGCCGGCCACAATCATGAGGTCGGACTGACGCGGACTGGGCCGGAACACGATGCCGAAGCGGTCAAGATCGTAGCGCGAACAGCCGGCATGGATCATTTCCACCGCACAGCAGGCCAGACCGAAGGTCATGGGCCACAGCGAACCGGTGCGCGCCCAGTTGAACACCGCATCGAGCGATGTGGTGACGAAACCCTCTTTCAAAACGCCTTCGATGCTCATGGCATCACTCCCATTCCAGCGCGCCGCGCATCCACTCGTAGGCAAAACCTACGACCAGAATACCGAGAAATACCATCATGGAAACGAACCCGAACCAGCCGATTTCCTTGAGCACGATGGCCCAGGGAAACAGGAAGGCGATCTCGAGATCGAACAATATGAACAGAATTGCGATGAGGTAATAGCGCACGTCAAACTTGACACGCGCATCCTCGAAGGGCTCAAAGCCGCATTCGTAAACGGACAGTTTTTCTGCGTCGGGATTGTTGGGTGCGACCACCCGGCCCAAGGCCACGCACACAGTGCCGATGGCGATGCCGACGACTATGAACAGCAGAATCGGGAAATAATTCGCTAGCATGTTTTCACCTGTTATATCCAAACCGGCTCGACCGCCATTTCCCAGCACACTACACGCCAGTCATGGCGCCGACGGTAAGACCCCGGCTCACACGGCCTGCATTGCCACCCCGAAAGATGGCGTGCCCCGCAATTCCTTTTTTCGGTCAAGCGTGCAGCGGGCCACGATTATATGCGAAATTCCGCGCCCAACGTTTCGTTTACTTAGGGATTTCCTTTATCTTCGAATCCGGCGCGGTCGACGCGCCCCCGCCTGCCTCCGGCACAGCGGGCGCCGGTTGCGTTACAGGAGCCGACTCGACCACACTTTTTGGCGGCTTGCGCACCCCATGCATGGCCGTCAATGAAAGACTGGTCACGAAAAATACAGCGGCAAGCGCGGCCGTCGTACGACTCAGGAAATTTGCCGAGCCGGTAGCCCCAAAAAGACTGCCCGAGGCGCCGCTGCCGAATGCGGCCCCCATGTCCGCACCTTTGCCGTGTTGTAAAAGCACCAACACCACGACGGAAACGCCTACCATGATGTGCAGCGTCAATACCAAACCAAAAGCCATTCCGTTCATTCGAATCCTCTCAGCGCGCGGCCGCCGCCACGATGGCCAGAAAGTCTTCCGCCACCAGCGACGCCCCGCCGATCAAGCCGCCATCGACGTCTGCCATCGAAAACAGCTCGGCCGCGTTATCGCGCTTGACACTGCCGCCATAGAGAATGCGCACTTCGGCGGCAATGCGTTTGTCATGATCGGCGAGCTGCTTGCGCAACTCGCCATGTACTTCCTGCGCCTGTGCAGAGCTTGCGGTACGTCCGGTGCCTATCGCCCACACGGGCTCGTAAGCAATGACGGCGCGCGCCAGCGCGGCCATCCCGGTGACATGCAGCACGGCGCCGATCTGACGCGACACCACTTCCAGCGTCAGATTCGCCTCACGCTCGGCGAGCGTTTCGCCCAGGCACAGAATGGGGGTGAGCCCGGCCTTTTGCGCGGCGATGAACTTTTCGGCGACCACGGCATCCGTGTCACCGTACAAGGCTCGCCGCTCGGAGTGGCCTACGATTACGTAGCGGCAACCGAAGTCGGCCAGCATTGAACCAGCAACTTCCCCGGTATATGCCCCCTGGGCGTGTTGGCTCAGATTTTGCGCCCCCCAGGCGATGCCGCTCCCAGCGAGGGAATCCTGCAACTGGCCAAGGTAGGGATAAGGCGCACACAGCGCGACGTCGACTGCATCCAATGCCCGGGACGCCTTCAATGCTTCCAGCAAGGCCGCGTTCGAGGCGCGGTTGCCGTGCATTTTCCAGTTGCCCGCCACCAGCTTGCGTCGCATCGAGCCCCCCCGGTAAAAGTGCGCGATTCTAACGCACGCGGGCGGTAGCGGCAAACCCGTAACGGCGGGAAAGCAACAGACAGTGCGCGCGAGCCACGCCAGCCTGGCATGGCACGTAAGTTTCGGCGCCGGGCGCCCACTTCGGCCCGGCATTGCTCGCTTCGCGTGTAGCGGGTCGTGGAGGGTCGTCCCATCTCACCCAACAACGGCGACCCTGCTTTGCACCAGGGCAGGCATGCCCTGGCTCCAGCGTGCAAAGTGCCCGCGGCCGTACATCCGGCCCGGCCTCCAGACGCGGCGCCATGGGGCACGATCAGCGGAGGGAGATTGCACTCCCGCAGCAAAAGTTCAGGCTGCCATGGCCTCGCGAACGGCCTCGGCGATGTCGCCTGCGAGCTTGCTCACCTGGCCTGCGTCACGCCCTTCGACCATCACGCGCAACAAGGGCTCGGTGCCGGACGGTCGCAACAGGACACGGCCGGATCCGTCCAGTTCTCGCTCGGCGTCGTTTTTTGCGCGTTCGATCGATGGCGCGGACCGCCAGTCGAAATCGTTGGGCAGGCGCACGTTCACGAGCGTCTGCGGATACAGGGTCAGGTCGGCGCATGCCTGCGCGAGCGTCATGTTCTGCGAGCGCAGTGCCGACAGTACCTGCAATGCCGCGATGATGCCGTCGCCGGTCGTATGGCAATCCAGGCAGATCACATGCCCGGAGCCCTCTCCGCCCAATTTCCAGCCACGCTCGTGCATCAATTCGAGTACGTAGCGGTCGCCCACCTTGGCGCGCGCAAAATCGACGCCAAGGCGCTTCAAGCCGTGCTCCAGGCCGAGGTTGCTCATTTGCGTTCCAACCACGCCCTCGATTTTGCCGCTGCGAATGCGGGAGCGTGCGATCACGTACAAAAGCTGATCACCGTCATAAACGCGCCCGGTCGAATCCGCCATGATCACGCGGTCCGCGTCGCCGTCCAGCGCGATCCCCAAATCTGCGCCGAAGCGGTGCACTGCGTCTGAGAGCGAGCGCGGTACGGTCGCCCCCACGCCGTCGTTTATATTGGTTCCGTTCGGTTCCCCACCTACCACGAATACTTCCGCGCCCAGTTCGTGGAACACCGCGGGCGCAACGTGGTAAGCGGCGCCATTGGCGCAATCGAGCGCAATACGCAGGCCGCGCAAATCGAGATCATTCGGGAAGGTGGCCTTGCAAAATTCGATATACCTACCGCGCGCATCCTCGACACGCCGCACCTTGCCCAACTGCGCCGAGGGCATGCAGCCCATGGGCTGCTCCAGGCGCGCCTCGATATCGCGCTCCACGGCGTCCGGCAGCTTGGTCCCGTGGGCGGAAAAAAACTTTATTCCATTGTCGTCGTAGGGATTGTGCGATGCGCTGATCACGACACCGGCCTGCAGGCGCAGCGCTCGGGTCAGATAGGCGACGGCCGGAGTCGGCACCACCTTCGCCTGCACCACGTCGACACCGGCAGCCGTAAAACCGGCTTCCAGTGCCGCTTCGAGCATGTATCCGGATATGCGCGTGTCCTTGCCGATCAACACCGCCGGATGGTCGCCGGCGGGGAGATGTTCGCGCGCCACCAGCGTTTTGCCGGCAGCATAGCCTAGTCTGAGCACAAATTCGGGCGTGATCGGCATCTGTCCGACGCATCCGCGTACGCCGTCCGTACCGAAATATTTCCTAGTCATGGTCCTGTCCTTGTTCGTTTATGGCTTGCCAAATCGCGAACGCATCGCGAGTTGCCGCAACATCGTGTACGCGCACGATGCGCGCGCCAGCTTCCACCGCCATCAGTGCGGCAGCCACGCTCGCGACGATGCGATCGGCCACGGCGCGGCCGGTAATTTGTCCAAGCATGGATTTGCGCGACAAGCCGACCAGCAGCGTACATCCAAGATCGGAAAACAGCCGCAGATTCTTGAGCAATGCAAGATTGTGGTTTAGCGCCTTGCCGAAACAAAAGCCCGGATCGACGCATATGCGCTCATGGCCGATGCCGGCTTGATTCGCTACGGCTATGCGCTGTTGCAGAAACCCCTTGATGTCCTCGACGACGTTCAGGTAGCGGGGAGCATTCTGCATCGAACGCGGTTCCCCCTGCATGTGCATAATGCACACTGCAGCATTTACGCCCGCAAGGGTATCGACAGCATCCTCTGCCTGCAGGGCATTTATGTCATTGATAAGCGCTGCGCCGCCGGCCAGGGCCGCGCGCATTACCGGCGCTTTGCAGGTGTCCACCGAAATCGGCACGGGCAAGTTGCACAGTCTTTCGAGCAGAGGAAGAACGCGGTCAATTTCTTCCTGTGCCGACACAGGCGCCGCGCCGGGGCGGGAAGATTCGCCGCCGATATCGATGAGGTCGGCACCATCGGCAAGCATTTGCAGCGCCTGCTCTTCGGCGCGCCCCAGGTCACGCGCAAGGCCGTCGCCAGAGAACGAGTCCGGCGTGACATTCACGATCCCCATGATGCGCGGACGTGACAGGTCGAGGCGGTAGGGCCCGCATTGCAGATGTGCGCTGATGATCGGCCCCAAAAAAGCGAAACGGGCCTTGCGGCCCGTTTAAGTCAATTCGTCAAGCCGGTGCTGTGGCGGTAGGTGCCGCCCCGGCAGAATTGTTCGAGGACGGTTTTCCTGGCGCCGACGAAGGTTTTGGCGGACGCGGCGGGCGGCCTTCCATGATGTCATTGATCTGGTCCGCATCCAGCGTTTCCCACTCCAGCAAGGCCTTCGCCATGGCCTCGACCTTGTCGTGGTTTTCCTCGATGAGGCGACGCGCAAGCGCGTACTGTTCGTCGATGATGTGACGAATTTCGGCATCGACCTTCTGCATCGTCGATTCCGACACGTTGCGATGGGTGGTGATGGCGCGGCCGACGAAAACTTCGCCTTCTTCTTCGCCGTAAACCATGGGGCCGAGACTGCTCGACATACCCCATTGCGTGACCATGCGGCGTGCCAGATCGGTCGCACGCTGGAAGTCATTCGACGCGCCGGTGGTCATCTGATTCATGAAAATTTCTTCGGCGATGCGTCCGCCGAAAAGCACGGAAATCATCTGCAACAGCCGGTCGCGATCCTGACTGTAGCGGTCGTGCTCGGGCAACTGCATGGTGACGCCGAGCGCCCGCCCGCGCGGGATGATGGTGACTTTATGCACCGGATCGGTTTTCGGCAGCAGGCGCGCTACCACGGCATGACCGGATTCGTGGTAGGCGGTATTGCGGCGTTCTTCCTCCGGCATGACGACCGAACGGCGCTCGGCGCCCATGATGATTTTGTCTTTGGCGCGCTCGAAGTCCTCCATATCCACGACCCGCTTGTTTGCACGCGCCGCGAATAGTGCTGCCTCATTGACCAGATTGGCGAGATCCGCGCCGGCAAAACCCGGCGTGCCGCGCGCGAGGATGGCTGCATCCACGTCAGGCGCCACGGGCACCTTGCGCATGTGCACGCGAATGATCTGCTCGCGGCCGCGTATGTCCGGCAGGGGCACGACCACCTGGCGGTCGAAACGTCCTGGCCGCAATAAGGCAGGGTCGAGCACGTCCGGGCGGTTGGTCGCGGCGATCACGATGACGCCGGTATTACCCTCGAAGCCATCCATTTCGACCAGCAACTGATTCAGCGTCTGTTCGCGCTCGTCATTGCCGCCGCCAAGACCGGCGCCGCGCTGGCGGCCGACGGCGTCGATTTCATCGATGAAGATAATGCAGGGCGCATGTTTTTTGGCCTGCTCGAACATGTCGCGCACGCGCGCAGCGCCCACGCCGACGAACATTTCGACGAAATCGGAACCGGATATCGAAAAGAACGGCACCTTGGCTTCGCCGGCGATGGCCTTGGCGAGCAAGGTTTTGCCGGTACCCGGCGAACCGACCATGAGCACGCCCTTGGGAATACGCCCGCCCAATTTCTGGAACTTGGACGGGTCGCGCAGAAATTCAACCAGCTCGCCGACTTCTTCCTTTGCTTCGTCGCAGCCTGCGACATCGGCGAAAGTAACGGAATTGGTCGATTCATCCAGCATGCGCGCGCGCGACTTGCCGAACGAGAAAGCCCCACCGCGGCCGCCACCCTGCATCTGGCGCATGAAAAATATCCACACCCCGATCAATAGCAACATCGGGAACCAGGACACGAAAATATTCATGAGCAGGGACTGCTCTTCTTCCGGCTTGGCAATGACCTTGACGTTGTACTTGAGCAGATCGCTCACGAGCCAAATGTCGGGCGGCGCATAAACCGTAATTTTGCGATTTTCGGTCGTGGTGGCGTCCAGCGTACGCCCCTGCATGACGACCTTCTGGATGTGCCCCTGCTTCACCTCTTCGAGGAATTGCGAATAATCCATCGCGCTCTGCGTGGTCTGGCGCGAATTGAACTGGTTGAACACCGTCATGAGCACGACGCCTATGACCAGCCAGATCGCCAGATTTTTGAAAAGATTGTTCAACTCGGTTCCTCGACGGCAAAAGGACGCTGCGCGCCACAGTGCGCACAATCGTCCACCATAGATGGATTCTAATGACTAACGTTCATTCGGGCAATTGCAGCCCGCCAAAATAGGATTGCGGTTTGTATCAGGCGTGCTTTCCTCGCCCGAGCAAATACACCTCGGCGCTTCGATCGCGCGAACTGTCCGGTTTGCGCACCGCCACGCTGCCGAATACGCCCGCCATGGCGCGCCGGAAGTCATCGCTGCCGCTGCCCTGAAAGACCTTTACGAGCATGTCGCCGCCGGGCTTTAGCGAAACCCGGGCGAATTCCAGTGCTAGTTCGCACAAATGCATCGCGCGCGCCTGGTCGGTTGCAGCGATACCTGAAATATTGGGGGCCATGTCGGACATTACAAGGTCCACCGGCCGTCCGCCCAAACTTTCGTTCAACAATTCGAGCACTGCGTCCGAATTGAAATCGCCGGCTATGAATTCGACCCCGGCGATAGCCTGCATGGGCAGAAGGTCGACCGCCAGCACCCGTCCGCCCGCCCCTACTGCTTTTGCCGCCACCTGCGACCAGCCGCCCGGTGCGGCGCCAAGGTCCACTACCGCCATGCCGGAGCGCAACAAGCGGTCCCGGCGATCGATCTCCATCAGCTTGAACGCCGCACGTGACCGCCAACCTTCCGCCTTGGCGCGTTTGACCCAGTGGTCCGTAACATGTTCATGCAGCCAGGCGCTGCTGGATTTGCTTCTGGCCATAGCCTAATATACCCGCCCTTTTGCAGTCCTCATGACGATGCCCGAATTGACGCCCGAACTGCGCCGCGAATTGCGCGCGCGCGCCCACGCCCTGTCGCCGGTAGTTTCCATTGCGAGCAAAGGACTTAGCGCCGCGGTGCTGAAGGAAATCGATCGTTCGCTGCAGGCACACGAATTGATCAAGGTGCGCATATATGGGGCCGAGCGCGACGATCGCGAACGATACCTCGAGGAAATATGCACTGCCCTGTCCGCCCAGCCGGTACAGCACATCGGCAACATACTGGTGCTGTTCCGGGAACGTCCGCAGCCCGATGCTGTGGTGCCAAAGAGCCCGCCCAAAGTGCCAGCCCGGACTCCGGCACGCACGCAGGCCCGCCCCGGCACCAAAAACCTCGCGCGGTCCAGGACGCCAGCCACGGCCACCCCAACCGCAAGACGCTCAGCTTCCGGACCCAATCAACGCACTGCGCGATCCGGCATGCGAGCGGAACCGGCCAGCACACGCACGGCACAGCCGCCGCGCCGCCGCCTAGTCAAAAAGTGAGCCCGGGCGCAATCCGCGCCCCTGCACGCCCAGCAGTACCAGACCGCACAGCGTCTGCACCAGGTAGAGCACGCTCGATATGCCGTGCCAAGCCGCGAAGCGATCGGCCAGCACGCTTTTCATGACTTCGAGCGGTTTGGCTTGATCCTTCAAGTGGGCCAACACAGGCTGAACACCGAACTGGCCCAGCAGGGTAAGCGCCAGCATGAGGCATACGATCCAGAATACCGGGCTTTTCCACAACGCGGCCCGCAGCCGCAGCGCCAGGAAAATCAACAGGTAGGCGGCACAAGCGATTCCCAGCCAAGCGCCACGAGCAAACAGCACCCCGGCAATTTCCCCCGCCAAGGCGCGATTGCCGGCGAGGATGCCGAACAAACTGGGCGCCACCAGATAACCCACGGTAAGCAGGCTGCCGATCCACAGGGTAATCGCTAGACGGTAGCCAAACCCGGACACCCGGCCAGCCCAGCCGGTGCTGCCGCCGGATCGCTCGCGAGCCGCAGTATTGGCGCTGCGCCGGCCGCGTGTTGCGGCGGCAGCTTTGCGCTCGGCGCGCGCCGCTGGCGGGGACGGGTCAAGTTCGGCCCATTCGTCGCCGCACGCGGACGCGCGCGGCTTTTTTGCAGAGGCCACCTGGGCGCCGCACCTAAATGTAGCGCACGTCCATGATTTCGTACTCGCGCAGGCCGCCGGGCGCCTGAACCTCGGCGATGTCGCCCGCGTATTTCCCTATGAGGGCACGTGCAATCGGCGAATTGACCGAAATTTTGCTGTCCTTGAGGTCGGCCTCGTCGTCGCCCACGATCTGGTAGCGCACTTTTTTGCCGGCATCCAGATCTTCGAGATCTACCGTGGCGCCAAATACGATGCGTCCATCCGCATCGAGCAATTGTGGGTCGATGACCTGGGCATTGGACAGCTTGCCTTCGATTTCCTTGATGCGCCCTTCGATGAAGCCCTGGCGTTCTTTCGCGGCGTCGTATTCGGCGTTTTCGGACAAATCGCCATGCGCGCGCGCTTCGGCAATCGCCGAGATCACGTTGGGCCGGTCAACGGTTTTCAGCCGGTGCAATTCGAGCTTGAGTTTTTCCGCACCGAATTTCGTCAGAGGTATCGTGCTCATGAGTTTCGATCAGTTCAGTTCGGCGTGAAGATCCTGCATTGCATAAACGTCCATACCGTCGAGGTGCAGCATGCCGGCACAAGCCGCGCGCGCACCTTCGATCGTCGTATAGACCGTCACTTTCTGCGCCAGCGCACTCACGCGTATCGAACGCGAGTCCAGAATGGCGCTGCGCTTTTCCTCGACCGTATTGACGATCAAGGCAATTTCGTTGTTCTTGATCATATCGACCACGTGCGGCCGCCCTTCATTGACTTTATTCACGGGCGTAACCGGCAATCCCGCGGCCGCAATCGTGTTGGCGGTACCGCGCGTGGCGATCAGCGAAAACCCCAGTTCGTGCAGTTTTTTCGCCACATCGACCAGCTTGCCCTTGTCGGCCGGCTTTACGCTGATGAAGGCCCGGCCCGCACGCGGCAATTTGACGCCGGCCGCGATCTGGCTCTTTATGAACGCCTCGGCAAAGCTACGGCCCACCCCCATCACTTCGCCGGTCGATTTCATTTCCGGCCCCAGTATCGAATCGACGCCGGGGAATTTGATGAACGGGAACACCGCCTCCTTGACGGAATAATACGGCGGCACCACTTCGCCTCTTACGGCCTGTGCAGCCAGACTGCGGCCGGCCATGCAACGCGCGGCGATTTTCGCCAGCGGCAGGCCACAAGCCTTGGATACGAAAGGCACGGTACGCGAGGCGCGCGGATTGACTTCCAGCACATACACTTCGGGCGCATCGTGATCGTGCTTGATCGCGAACTGCACGTTCATGAGCCCGCACACCTTGAGCGCCTGCGCCATGAGCACGGTCTGACGGCGCAATTCCTGCTGCAGTTCCTGCGACAGCGAAAACGGCGGCAGCGAACAGGCGGAATCGCCGGAATGCACGCCGGCCTGTTCGATATGCTCCATGATCCCGCCTATGATCACCTCCGATCCGTCGGACAGCGCATCCACATCCACTTCCGTCGCATCGTTGAGGAAACGATCCAGCAGCACCGGGCTGTCGTTCGACACCTTGACCGCCTCGCGCATGTAGCGCTCGAGGTCTTTCTGCTCGTGCACGATTTCCATCGCGCGCCCGCCCAATACGTAAGACGGCCGCACCACCAGCGGATAACCGATGTCGGCCGCCAGCCGCACCGCATCTTCCGGGGTGCGCGCAGTGCGATTGGGCGGCTGTTTCAGGCCCAGTGCATGCAATAACTGCTGGAAGCGCTCGCGGTCTTCCGCGGCATCTATCATGTCCGGGCTGGTGCCGATGATGGGCACGCCGTTCGCTTCGAGGTCGCGCGCGCGTTTCAGCGGCGTTTGCCCGCCGAACTGCACGATCACGCCTTCCGGGCGCTCGACATGCACGATTTCCAGAATGTCTTCCAGCGTGAGCGGCTCGAAATACAGGCGGTCGGAAGTGTCGTAATCGGTCGACACGGTTTCCGGATTGCAATTGACCATGATGGTTTCGAAGCCATCCTCGCGCAGCGCAAGAGCCGCGTGCACGCAGCAATAGTCGAATTCGATGCCCTGCCCGATGCGGTTCGGCCCACCGCCCAGCACCATGATCTTGCGCCGCGAGCTGGGCCCGGCCTCGCACTCTTCCTCGTAGGTGGAGTACATGTAGGCCGTGGAGGTGGCGAATTCCGCCGCGCAGGTATCCACACGCTTGTACACCGGTCGCACGCCGAGCGCATGGCGCGCCTGGCGCACCGCGGTTTCGTCGCTGCCGATCAGGCGCGCGATGCGACGATCGGAAAAACCCTTGCGTTTCAGCGCGCGCATGGCCGGCTGGTCAATGGACTTCAGACTGCGGCCGGTGATCTGTTTTTCGGTCTTGACGATGTCCTCGATCTGGGCCAGGAACCACACATCGATGCGCGTGAGCCCATGCACTTCCGCCAGCGTCATGCCATTGCGGAAAGCCTGGCCGATGTACCAGATGCGGTTGGCGCCCGGATCGGCCAGTTCGCGCTCAAGGTCTTCCTCGTCGGCCTCGACCTCGTCCAGCCCATACACGCTCACTTCCAGCCCGCGCAACGCTTTTTGCAAGGATTCCTGAAAGGTGCGTCCGATCGCCATGACCTCGCCGACCGACTTCATCTGCGTAGTCAGCCTGTCATTGGCCTGCGGGAATTTTTCGAACGCGAAGCGCGGGACTTTGGTCACCACGTAATCGATCGTCGGCTCGAACGAAGCCGGCGTGGCGCCACCAGTAATTTCGTTGCGCAATTCGTCCAGCGTATAGCCCACCGCCAGTTTCGCCGCCACCTTGGCGATCGGAAAGCCGGTGGCCTTGGATGCCAGCGCAGACGAACGCGATACACGCGGATTCATTTCGATCACGATCATGCGGCCATCGTGCGGATTGATCGCGAACTGCACGTTCGAGCCGCCGGTATCCACGCCGATTTCGCGCAATACCGCGATCGACGCATTGCGCATGATCTGGTATTCCTTGTCGGTCAGCGTCTGCGCCGGCGCGATGGTGATCGAATCGCCCGTGTGCACGCCCATCGGATCAAGGTTTTCGATCGAACAGATGATGATGCAGTTATCCGCGCGGTCGCGCACCACCTCCATCTCGAATTCTTTCCAGCCGATCAGACTTTCTTCGATCAGCAATTCGCGTGTCGGAGACATTTCCAGCCCGCGCTTGCATATTTCGACGAATTCTTCCTGGTTGTAGGCGATGCCACCGCCGCTCCCACCCAGCGTGAATGAGGGCCGGATGATGGCCGGATAGCCCAGCGCCGCCTGAACCTGCATGGCCTCTTCGAGCGAGTGGGCAATACCCGAACGCGCCGAACCCAGCCCGATGCGCGTCATCGCCTGCTTGAATTTCTCGCGGTCTTCTGCCTTGTCTATGGCCTCACGCGATGCACCGATCAGTTCGACGCCATATTTTTCCAGCACCCCGTAGCGCGCCAGATCGAGCGCGCAATTGAGTGCGGTCTGCCCGCCCATGGTCGGCAACAAAGCATCCGGGCGCTCTTTCTGAATGATTTTTTCCAGCACCTGCCAGCTGATGGGCTCGATGTAGGTCACGTCGGCCAGGCCCGGGTCGGTCATGATGGTGGCCGGGTTGGAATTCACCAGCACCACGCGATAGCCTTCTTCCCGCAGCGCCTTGCAAGCCTGCGCGCCGGAATAATCGAATTCGCAGGCCTGACCAATGATGATGGGGCCGGCGCCGATGATAAGGATGGACTTGAGGTCTGTACGCTTGGGCATGGCGGTACGGGCGAAAGGTGGGAACGACGGGATGCGCGCCGCAGGCGCGCATCGCCTTGAAACTAACGAGCTGCGGACTCCATCATGGCGATGAATCTGTCGAACAAATACGCCACGTCGTGCGGGCCCGGGCTTGCTTCCGGGTGGCCTTGAAAGCAGAACGCCGGCCGGTCGGTCCACGCCAGCCCCTGCAGACTGCCGTCAAACAGGGAAACGTGCGTGATGCGCACATTACTCGGCAGCGAGGCCGGGTCTACCGCGAAGCCGTGGTTCTGGCTGGTGATGAGCACCTGCCCGGAATCCACGTCCTTGACCGGATGATTGGCGCCGTGGTGGCCGAATTTCATTTTCATGGTGCGCCCGCCGGCCGCCAGACCCATCAACTGATGGCCCAGACAGATGCCGAACGTCGGAATCCGGCGTTCGAGAAACTTGCGGATGGCCGCAACGGCGTAGTCGCAAGGTTCCGGATCGCCTGGACCATTGGACAAAAACACACCGTCCGGCTGCATCGCCAGCACCTCGGATGCTGGCGTCTGCGCCGGCACCACGGTGAGCGCGCAGCCGCGCTCGGCGAGCATGCGCAAAATATTGCGCTTGACGCCGAAATCGTACGCAACCACCTTGAATCGCGGCGCGGGCGCGCTGCGGTAGCCGCTGCCGAGCCGCCATTCGCCGGCTTCCCAACTGTAGCGTTCGTGCGTGGAAACCACCTTCGCCAAATCCATGCCAGCCAGGCCAGGGAAATCGCGCGCACGCAACACGGCCTCTTCGGCATCCACGCGGCTCGCCATGATGCAGCCGCTTTGCGCGCCTTTTTCGCGCAGGATGCGCGTGAGCCGGCGCGTATCGATATTGGCGATGGCCACCACGCCATGCCCGCGCAAATAACCGTCCAGCGTATCGGTCTGGCGGAAATTGGAGGCCAGCAGCGGCAGATCGCGTATGACCAGACCGGCCGCCTGTATCTTGTGCGATTCGCCGTCTTCCGGATTGACACCCACGTTGCCGATGTGCGGATAGGTGAGCGTCACGATCTGCCGGCAGTAGGACGGATCGGTCAGAATTTCCTGGTAGCCGCTGATTGCAGTATTGAAAACCACTTCGCCCACGCTCACCCCGGCCGCGCCTATCGAACAGCCACGAAATACCGTGCCGTCGGCAAGTGCAAGTATGGCGGGGGCAACGTCAGACACGAGTTTCACTCCTGGATGTACGGGGTGGGCGATGGGGCAGAAGAAGCCAGGCCGCGCGCGGGGGCGGGCGCAAAAAACGGGAGTCGCCACAAGGCGCTCCCGTCTTCAACTGGCCGGCATTATAGCTCGCAACGGACCGCTGCGCCAATTTTTCTGCACCGCAGCATTCTATCGCATTTCCGCCGCGGTGGCGCTAAAAACTACCTTAGACCGAGCACATCCTGCATATCGTAAAGCCCCGTCGGGCGATCGCGCAGGAAGCGCGCGGCGCGCAGCGCGCCCAGCGCATAGGGCATGCGGCTCGCCGCCTTGTGTGTAATTTCCACGCGCTCGCCGGTACCGGCGAACAAAACCGTATGGTCGCCCACGATGTCGCCGCCGCGCACGGTTGCGAAACCTATCGTGCTGGCGTCGCGCTCACCGGTATGGCCTTCGCGTCCATACACGGCGCACTCGCCCAAATCCCGCCCTAGCGCGGCTGCCACCACTTCGCCCATGCGCAGCGCAGTGCCGGAGGGCGCATCCACCTTGTGCTTATGGTGTGCCTCGATAATTTCGACGTCGTAGCCGCTGGATAGCACACGCGCCGCCACATCGAGCAGACGGAACACCAGATTCACGCCGACCGCCATGTTCGGCGCAAACACGATGGAAATGTCGCGCGCCGCCTGTTCGATCTGCGCACGGCCAGCCGCATCGAAGCCGGTCGTGCCTATGATCATCTTGACACCGGCTTTGCGGCAGGCTTCCAGATGTTGCAGCGTGCCGGCCGGCCGCGTGAAATCGATCAGAAATTCGGCATTGCCCAGTCCGCCCGCAAGGTCGGCGCCTATCGTGACGCCGGTAGCGATGCCCAGCGCCGCGCCGGCATCGGTGCCCAGCAGGGGCGCCTCGGCAATATCCAGTGCCGCCACCAGCTCGGCATCTGCCGCAGCCGTGACGGCCTCGATGAGCGTGCGTCCCATGCGGCCGGACGCACCGGCCACGCCAATACGCATTTTCTGCATGACAACTCCGAAATTTACGGTTTGGATTCGCCGGCTGGCGGCGCTTCGGGCGCGCCGGCGGGCGCATCCGCCGGCGGCGCGCTGGCGGGTGCCTCGCCCAGATCGATTACGCGCGATTTGGGCAATTCCGGCGCCGGATGTGCGCTGTCCGCGGCGACCACGTCACCGGATACGCGCGCGAGTTTGCCGTCCTGGAAATAGACAGCAAATTTGCGCTCTTCCGGCTCGCGCCCGCGCGTTTTGAAGTAATACACATAATCCCAGCGGTCGCCGTGGAACGGATCGACCAACATGGGCGTGCCGAGCAGAAATCGCACCTGATCGCGCGTCATGCCGGGCCGCAGTTGCGACGCCTGTTCCTGCGACACAAAATTACCCTGCCGGATGTCTATCCGGTATGGGTTGAGCCTTTCGGTCACGCTACAGCCGGCCACCAGGGCGGCCGCGAGTACGATGAGCCTCAATCGCATGGGCAAAAAGAAAGATGGATAAGCGGTCGGGCCATAACCGGCGCCGGGCCGGCACGATGGCAGCACTCACCAGCGGGGCGATCGCGGCAGCTTGACCGCCACCCGTTCGGCCGCACCGCAATAAGAGCGTTTCCGCGAGCGAGCGCCGGAATATATCATACGGTTTCGAGAGCGAAGTTTGGACCGCAGCAAATGAACCCGAATACCCAGAACCTCAAGAACATCGGCCTCAAAGCCACCCTGCCGCGCCTGAAGATACTGGAACTGTTCCAGAAGGCGCCGCACCAGCACATGACCGCGGAAGACGTCTACCGCGCGCTCATGGCCGAAGATATCGACATCGGGCTCGCCACCATATACCGCGTGCTGACGCAATTTGAACAAGCCGGGCTGCTGCAGCGGAATTTTTTCGAATCCGGCAAAGCCATATTCGAGTTGAATGAAGGTAACCACCACGACCACCTGGTCTGCATGCAGTGCGGCGCGGTGGAAGAGTTTTTCGACGCCGAAATCGAAAAACGCCAGCGCCAGGTCGCCAAAGAACGCGGCTTCGCCCTGCACGACCACGCCCTTACGCTCTACGCGGACTGCGTAAAGTCCGACTGCCCGAACAAAAAACACGGCGTCTGAACGGCCGCCACTCCCCCCCGGCTTTCCCTCACGACCTTTCTTTGCGCCGCGCATTCGTCGCGGCGAACCCACATGGAAGCATTCCTGACCTCGCTGACACTGGTCGCGCTGGCCGAAATCGGCGACAAAACCCAATTGCTGTCCTTCGTGCTGGCCGCCCGCCTGCGCCGGCCGGGCGCCATCGTGGCCGGTATTTTTGTTGCAACGATTGCCAACCACTGGCTCGCGGCCTGGGTCGGCGCCCTGGCCGCCCGTTTCGTACCGGCGCACTGGATGGGCTGGATAACCGGCATCCTGTTCATTGCATTTGGCCTGTGGGCGCTGGTGCCGGACAAACTGGATGACGACAGCCCCTCGTCCGCAGGCCGCTACGGCGCCTTCGTCACCACCACCATTGCATTTTTCCTGGCCGAAATGGGCGACAAGACGCAATTTGCGACCATCGCGCTGGGCGCCCGCTTCGATTCGCTGACGGCGGTGGTCCTGGGCACCACGCTGGGCATGCTGGCGGCCAACGTGCCGGCCGTGCTGATCGGCGAAAAACTTGCCGAGCGCCTGCCTCTGCTGTGGATACGGCGCCTGTCCGCGCTGGTATTCGGCGTGACCGGCGTACTTACGATCTGGCGCGCATAGCCAGCAGTTCTTCGGCATGCGCGCGCGTCTTGTCGGTGATGCGCACGCCGCCCAGCATGCGCGCAATTTCCTCGATGCGGCCGGCCGGGGTAAGCGTATCGACACGGCTCACCACCGCGCCGTCGCTGCCCTGCTTGGCGATGGACCATTGCCAGTCGGCCTGCGCCGCCACCTGGGGCAAATGGGTGACGCATAACACCTGACGTTCTTTGCCCAGATCGGCCAGCATGCGGCCGACGATTTCGGCAACGCGACCGCCTATGCCGACGTCCACTTCGTCGAATACCAGGCTTGCAGCGCCGGACGTACTGCTGGCGATCACCTGGATGGCCAAGCCGATGCGCGACAATTCCCCGCCCGATGCCACACGCGCGAGCGGGCCCGGCGGCACGCC
The DNA here is from genome assembly GCA_016791105.1 of Rhodocyclaceae bacterium. GTDB lineage: Bacteria > Pseudomonadota > Gammaproteobacteria > Burkholderiales > Rhodocyclaceae > JAEUNM01. The sequence goes on from JAEUNM010000095.1 coordinate 98,142, forward strand.
GGCATTGGCTGCAACGCGGAATTCCACGTCTTCCAATCCGCCGGCCGATCCGTCAGGCAGGTTATCGAGGGCAATTTCGAATTTGCCGCCGGCCAGCGCCAGGTTTTCCATGAGCTGGCAAACCCGCGCCGCCAGCGCGCTCGCCGCCTCGCGCCGGCCGGCGCTCAAGCGCTCGGCGCGCGTAAAAAACGCAGCGCGCGCGCAGGCCTCGTCCGCGTCCAGGCGGCCGCCGTCCGCCAGGCCGGCAAGCTCGTCCAGGCGCGCGGCGAGGCTGGCCAAGGTTGCCGGCAATTGTTCCGGCGCGATGCGGTGCTTGCGCGCCAAATCAAGTATTTCGGCGATGCGGCGGTCCACCTGTTCCAGCCGGCCGGGCTCCATTTCCAGCCGGTCGGCATAGCGGCGCAGCGCGTGGGTGGCTTCATCCAGTGCAATACGCGCGGCGTCAGCCAATTGTGCCGCATCGCCCAGACCGGCGTCGAAATCGAGCAGGCGCGACAAGCGCTCGAATTGCGCGTTCGCGCGCGAGCGCAGGGCATTTTCGCCCTCGTCCAGTTCCGCCAGAGCCGCTTCGACCCCCTCCTGCAAGTTCGCCGCATGGGCGAGCCGGCGCTGCTCCTGATTCAAATCTTCCCACTGCTGCGGTTCGAATTCGAGCGCGCGCAATTCGCTCACCTGCCATTCGAGCATGTCACGTTCTGCTGCCAGCGCCGCACTGCGGCCTTCAAATTCACGCCGGCGCGCGGCAGCGGTCTGCCAGCCACGATAGCTTTGCGCCACCTCGCGCGCCAGGACGGCCAGCCCAGCGTGCTCATCGAGCAATGCGCGCTGGCGTTCCTTGCGCAACAGCGCGTGGTGCGCGTGCTGGCCGTGGATATCGACAAGATATTCACCCGCCTCGCGCAATTGGGCCACGGTGGCGCTGGCGCCATTGATGTAGGCGCGCGAACGCCCGGCACTATCGACGACGCGCCGCAACAGCACGGCGCCGCCGTCGCAATCGAAATCGTTCTGCCCCAGCCAAACGGCCAGTTCGGTCCCGGCCACGAGGTCGAATTCCGCGCTGATGTCGCTGCGCGCGGCGCCGGCACGAATTTGCCCGGGGTCGGCACGTTCGCCCAGCGTGAGCGCCAGCGCATCGATCAATATCGATTTACCTGCCCCGGTTTCGCCGGTCAAGGCGCCGAATCCGGCCGAAAACTCGAGTTCGAGCGCATCGACCAGGACAAAATCGCGTATCGCGAGCCGCCGCAACACCTCAATGCTCCTTGGGCAATTCGCTCCAGTGCAGCTTTTCGCGCAACATCCCGAAATAGCTGTAATCGGGCAGATGGAGCAAAGTCACTTCGTGATCGGAGCGGCGGATGCGGATGTGGTCCTCGCCGTGTACATCGAGGTGCAACTGACCGTCGACGTGTACAACGGCTTCGTAAGGCGGGGCCAGGGTAATTTCCACCTCGGCTTCATGGCCCAGCACGATAGGCCGGTTGGACAGCGCGTGCGGGCACAACGGGACCATCGCAAAGCCGCGCACGCTGGGATGCAGGATGGGGCCGTTGGCCGACAGCGCATAGGCGGTCGATCCAGTGGGCGTCGCCACGATGATGCCGTCGGAACGCTGGCTGTAGATAAATTCGCCATCCACGCGCACGGAAAATTCGATCATGCGGCCCAAGCCCCCCTTGGCAAGCACCACATCATTGACCGCATCGGTTTTGACCAGCAGATCGCCCTGCCGGCGCACTTCGGTATGCAGCAGAAAACGATGTTCGATGCGATATTCCCCATCCAGCAGGCGGCCCAGGGAATCCAGCATGCCGGCCGAGGCGATATCCGTCAGAAACCCCAGCCGGCCGCGATTCACCCCCACCAGCGCAACACCGCTGGGCGCCAGTGCGCGCGCTGCCGCCAGCATGGTGCCGTCACCGCCCAGAACCACGGCAAGATCGCTCGCCTTGCCAATTTCATCGAGCGGCAATACGCGCCAGCCGTGTTCGCCCAGCGAAACGCCGGTATCCTGCTCGATGAACACGGCAAGACCGCGCCGCTCCAGGTAATCGGCGATCAGGCGCACCGCTTCGGCCGTTTCACCGGAACGGAATTTGCCGATCAAGGCAACCTTGCTGATGCGTTTGTCCATAAATCCGGTCCATCCCGAAAAATTTGCTGCGGCCCGGCACCCTGCATGAGCGGCCCGGACATGACGGCGTACACAGCGCGGCAAAGGGGCAAATGCAGGGGACGCTACCGGGCCGGATTATTCCACACCGCGCGACGCTCGCGGAACGCAGCGGCTTCCAATAGAATCGCACCATCACCAGCCCGCAACACCTGCCGATGCTCGACCAACGCGCCCGCATATTGCTGAAAACCCTGGTCGAGCGCTATATCGCCGAGGGGCAGCCGGTCGGCTCGCGCACGCTGTCACGCTTTTCCGGCCTGGAGTTGTCCCCGGCCACCATACGCAACGTGATGGCCGATCTCGAGGACATGGGCTTCATCGTGAGCCCGCACACCTCGGCCGGACGCATCCCGACACCTTTGGGTTATCGATTGTTCGTCGACACCCTGCTCACCGTCAAACCGCTCGCCAGTTCGCAGGTACAGGAACTCGAAGGCCATTTGCGGCCGGACGAGCCGCAGCGCCTCATCAACCAGGCCTCCAGCCTGCTGTCCGACCTGACCCATTTCGCCGGCATCGTGGTCGCGCCGCGGATCAAAATTCCGCGCATACGGCAAATCGAATTTCTGGGCCTGTCGGAAAAGCGCATTTTGCTCATTCTGGTGACGGCCGACGGCGACGTGCAGAACCGCATCCTGTTCACCGAGCGCAACTATTCGCCGGCCGAACTGGTACAGGCCGCCAATTTCCTCAATCAACATTGCATCGGGCTGGATTTTCTGGAAATTCGCGCCCGCCTCAATGAAGACCTGCGCCAGTTGCGCAGCGACATGACGGAACTGATGAATGCCGCCATATCTGCCGGCAGCGACGCCATCAGCGAAATTGCCACGCGCTACTCGATTTCGGGCGAAAAAAACCTGCTCGACGTGGAAGAGCTTTCGTCCAACATGCGGCGCCTGCGCGAACTGTTCGCACTATTCGACCAGCGCACGGCGCTCATTCAATTGCTCGAATTGTCCAACCGCGCCGAAGGCGTGCAGATATTCATAGGGGGCGAATCGGGCATCGCACCGCTGGATGAATGCAGCGTCGTCACCGCACCCTATGACGTGAACGGAGTCGTGGTCGGTTCGGTAGGCGTGATCGGCCCCACCCGCATGGCCTACGAACGCGTCATCCCCATCGTCGACATCACGGCAAGATTACTGTCCAGCGCACTGTCGCAGCCCTGAGCGTAGCGCACCGCGTTATTGAACCTTTCCGCCGCCCGGACCAGTTCGGGCACCGCCGTGCTGGGAATTGCGGCGCCCCCGCCCGATAAACTGCCGCCGCGCAAAAACCTTTCCCCGCTTCAGTTACCGCGTAACCAACATGCCACGTTATAGCCAGGAACCCGCCCATACCCACGGCAGCGCCACCCGCACCGCCATCCTGCTGGTCAATCTCGGCAGCCCGTCGGCGCCGACGGCGCCCGCCTTGCGCACCTATCTGAAGGAATTCCTCTCCGATCCGCGCGTGGTCGAAATTCCGCGCGCGCTCTGGCTGCCGATACTGTACGGCCCGATACTTACGTTACGCCCGGCCAAGTCGGCCGCCAAATACGCCAAAATCTGGACCGATGAAGGGTCACCGCTCGCCGTGCATACGGCCCGGCAGGCCAAACTTCTGCGCGGGCTCCTGGGGCGCCAGGGTCACCCCGAGTTGCAGGTGGCCTGGGCCATGCGCTATGGCGAGCCTTCAGTCGCCTCCGTACTGGATAAATTACGCGCCGAACGCTGCACGCGCATTCTGGTGCTGCCCATGTACCCCCAATATGCCGCCTGCACCGTCGCCAGCGTCCAGGACGCCGTGGCCGACTGCCAGAGGCGCTGGCGCAACCAGCCCGAATTGCGTCTCGTGCGCGCCTTCTGCGACGACCCCGGCTATATCGCGGCCCTGGAAGCATCGGTGCGCGAGCACTGGACGGCGCACGGAAAGCCGCAAAAGCTGGTGATATCCTTTCACGGCATACCGCGCCTCCAGTTCGATCGCGGCGACCCCTACCATTGCGAGTGCCACAAAACCGCGCGCCTGCTTGCCGAACGCCTGGGCCTCACGGCGGAAGAATATGTCGTGACTTTCCAGTCGCGCTTCGGGCGTGCCGAGTGGCTCAAGCCCTACACGCAGGCAACGCTGGAACAATTGGCACGCAAAGCTACGACGCGGGTAGATGTGATTTGTCCGGGCTTTCCGGCTGATTGCCTGGAAACGCTGGAAGAAATCGGGCTGGAGAACAAAGCCGCGTTTCTGGCCGCGGGAGGCAAGGAATTTCGCTACATCCCGGCGCTCAACGAGCGGCCGGAGTTCATCGCTGCGCTGGCTTCGATTGCCAGCCGGGAAATGAGCAACTGGCTGGACAGGGCCGCGCCGGCGTACCGGCAAAATGACTCAGAAACGCTGCAAATGCAGGCCCTGCGCGCCCGCGCGATGGGGGCCAAAGCCTAAGCTGCGCAAAACGCGGCAGGCGCGAGGCGGCAGATATGCACCGCTTTGCAACACGGCGGCCGGAAACAAAAAAAGAGCGGCGCAATCAAGTCGGAGCGCCGCCTCAAAATCGTATGCATTCGATCGGGGCAAACAGGTGGGCCAACCTGCATGCCACCACCGAACAGACCGTAATGACGGACGGTCTCACTCCGCTTCGGCGCCGGCGGCGGGCTTGCGTTTGCGCGTGCGCCCGCGGCGGGCAGCGCCCGGATCGAAAGTACCCTCGAGTTTTTTTAGTGCTTCCTTGCGCGCCTTGAGTGCCATCTTGAAAGCGGTATCTTCGCCGTACTTGTTGACGGAAAATTTCACACGCTTGCGCTTGCCATCCGGCAGCGGCCAGGACGCGACCCAGAACCAGCGCTGCTTTTCTTCCGGCAGGTCGCGCGTTTCAGAGGCGCAGTAGCGGCATACGCCGACCACGCCACTTTTGTTGTTCTTTTTGACGATATTGGAATATTCACGCAGCGAGAACGGCGGGTACTTCTCGATGATCTCGTCGCGGAACCCCTTGGCCGCATTGAATGACTTTTGCTTGCCGCCGAACACCCCATCGCTGAAATGCTTGCGATGGATGGTGCCGCGGCGCTGTATCGTCACGAGCCAGCCGTGCGTGCGGCTGGCCTCATTATCTACGCGGCTAATTCCATAAACAGACTTCTTGGCCAACATCTTCTCCTTGGGTTGTGTGCCACCAGCGGGCACTCGCTCTTCCTACTTCCGGCCTGCGGAATCTTACTTTTTTGGTAAAAAACCGTGCTGTCTCACACACATAACATAGGCAGGTGCCCCATTTTATGAAACCTGTGTGGAAAATGCGACCGAAACTTCGCCTGATTGCTTGCCGTGTCGTGACTGATGCCACGAGACGGACCAAATCCATCTCGCGAAGTGACTGAACTGCAAGGCTTTCAGGGCGACAAAGGTTCAATCGGCCCTGCGGCGGAAATCTTTAGGGTGCGCGCCCCATTTGGCACCGCCCGAGCGACACGTCCAGTGCGCCAGCAAAAATCAGCCTGCAATGCGGGGGGGATCAGGCGCGGCGGGCATTCGCGCCGGGTCGATCCGCAAGGGGGGACGAAACGCAAGCGGCAACCGGCAGGCAAGACGGAATCCCGCGCAGGTGCGCGCGGGGTGCCGCCGGTCTTCTTCACTACAATGCCGAACACATCGGCTTAACGCTGATTTGGCGCATCCATGGGGACAAGTTCGAAATCTAGCGTGAGGTCCTTTCCCTCCACAGGCTTGGGAATATCGACCTCCGGTCCGGTTTTGGCGAGCGCCTGAGCGGCGGCGGCAAAGCGCCGCACGACCGAAGACACCAATTGCTGGCGAAAGCGCTCCAGACACTCATCGGACGCAATGTCCAGCGCTGCCGGACTAATTTCGAGCAGCACAACGGGGCTGCGCGTAATGACGGTGGCGACGCGCGGCGTCTTACCCTGATCCAGGTAACTTAACTCACCGACCAGTTCGTTTGGACCGACCATCGCCACCCGGTGGCCTTCGATAGCCACCTCGATCCGCCCCTCGACGATAAGCCCGAAACGGGTTTCGGTTTCGCCTTCGCGCATGATGACGGTATCGGCGTCATAGCGCTTCCAGACCGAAAAGCGCAGCACCTCCCAGATTTCGACGTCCTCGAACTCCAGGAAAAACCCCATTTTGCGCAAAATGGAAAAGCGCGTGGTATCCATCGCGACGTAATTTTCGTCGAGGATTTTGAAGCGTACCGACGACAATTCCTTGGCGAATTCAGCGCCATTGCGGTAACGCGAATACAAATCCTTTTCCAGCGCCTTGCGGATGATGGCGTCCATCGCTTCCGGCACGTCCGGATTGAAATGCGAAGCGGATGGCGGATCGGCGTTGATGATGCGGTAAATGAGTTGCGCCGGATGCTTGGCGCGAAATGGCAAGCGGCCGGTCATCAGATGGAACAGCACCACCCCCAGCGAATAGAGGTCGGTTTTCTGGTTGAGCGGGTAGCCCTTGATCTGTTCCGGCGACATATAGGCCGGCGAGCCCACGCCCATGATGAAGGTGGATTCCTGCGCCACCTCGCGCCCGACATTCATGGCGAGGCCGAAATCCGTAATTTTCACCATGTCGTTGTCGCCGATCAGAATGTTGGCCGGCTTGATGTCACGGTGAACGATGCCCTGGCGATAGGCGTAGTCGAGTGCCAGACAGCACTTGAATACGATGCCCACCACCACGTGCACGGGCAACAGCTTGTCGAAAGTACAGAACTCGTCGAGCGCGCGGCCGTCGATAAATTCCATGGCGAGGTAGGCCCGATCTTCCTCCACCTCCGCATCGTAAATATGGATGATGTTGGGGTGATCGAGACGCTTCGCGACCTGGGCTTCGGTCATGAACAGTTTTTTCATGCGCCGCGACCACTTGCCCTCGTCCTTGCTGCCGTCGCCGAAACTCACCACCTTGACGGCAACGGGCTCGGTGCGATCCGGGTCTTCGCAAAGGTACACGATTGCCGTTGCGCCTTTGCCCAATTCGCGAATTACGCGATATTTACCAATCGTTTGCGGAAGTGCCATCGTTCATTGGACACCGGGAGTGCCCTTGGGAATGCCCATTTTTGAATAATACTCTTGAAACGCACGCTTTCACCCCCAGATGCTGGGGGTTTTCATAGGGAGCATATCGATGTCCGACGACACGCAGCAAAGCGCCGGCACCCCCGCACCGCACGCCGAAGCCGACGTCATGCCCAGCCTGCAGGAGGCCCTGCGCACCGCGGAACTCAAGGCCGCGGAACACCATGACGCCTGGCTGCGCGCCAAGGCCGAAACCGAAAACGTGCGCCGGCGCGGTCAGGAAGAAGCTAGCAAAGCGGCGAAATTCGCCGTGGAAAAGTTTGTGAAAGCGCTGATTCCCGTGCGCGACAGCCTGGAAGCCGCGCTCGGTACCGCAACCGCCGCGGACGCCCTGCGCAATGGCGTTGAGCTGACGCTCAAACAACTGGACCAGGCCTTCACCGCCGGCGGCATTACCGAAGTGAGCCCGCTGGGCCTCAAATTCGACCCGCATCAACACCAGGCGATCAGCATGGTGGAAGCCGACGGCGAACCGAATCGCGTCGTCACGGTGCTGCAGAAAGGTTATCTGCTGCATGAGCGCATCGTGCGGCCTGCGCTGGTGATCGTGTCCCGCGAACGCAGCGCGCCCGCCCCGGCAGCGCCCGCCCCGGCAGCGCCCGCCGCCGACACGCCGGACGCCGGCGGCGAAAATGCAAACCCGAATGCACAGCAATAAGCCGCAAATGGCCCCGCAATGGCAGCTCGCACGGCTTGATACCGCGCCGATCACCCCCAGATAAAACGCCAGGCCGGTAATGCCGGCAATCGAAATTCAGAAAGGACAAGCAATGGCCAAAATCATAGGTATAGACCTCGGGACCACCAATTCCTGTGTCGCGATCATGGAAGGCGGCAAGCCCAAGGTGATCGAAAATGCGGAAGGTTCCCGCACCACCCCGTCCATCGTTGCCTACACCGAGGACGGCGAAATTCTCGTCGGCGCATCCGCCAAGCGTCAGGCGGTCACGAACGCGCGCAACACCCTGTTCGCGGTGAAGCGCCTGATCGGCCGCCGTTTCGAAGAAAAAGAAGTGCAAAAGGACATCGGCCTGATGCCCTACAAAATTCTCAAGGCCGACAACGGCGACGCCTGGGTGGAAGTGCGCGGCAAAAAAATCGCGCCGCCGCAGGTATCCGCCGAAGTGCTGCGCAAGATGAAAAAGACCGCCGAAGATTACCTGGGCGAAGAAGTCACGGAAGCCGTCATCACCGTGCCGGCCTATTTCAACGACAGCCAGCGCCAGGCCACCAAGGACGCCGGCCGCATCGCCGGCCTCGAAGTCAAGCGCATCATCAATGAGCCCACCGCGGCAGCGCTGGCTTTCGGTCTGGACAAAAAGCCGGGCGATTCCAAAGTTGCCGTGTTCGACCTGGGTGGCGGCACCTTCGACATTTCCATCATCGAAATTGCCGACGTCGATGGCGAGCACCAGTTCGAAGTGCTGGCCACCAACGGCGACACCTTCCTGGGTGGTGAAGATTTCGACCAGCGCCTGATCGACTACGTCATCACCGAATTCAAAAAGGACCAGGGCGTAGACCTGTCGAAAGACGTGCTGGCGCTGCAACGCCTCAAGGAAGCCTGCGAAAAGGCCAAAATCGAGCTGTCGTCCAGCCAGCAGACGGAAATCAACCTGCCCTACATCACCGCAGACGCCACCGGCCCCAAACACCTGGCGCTCAAAATCACGCGCGCCAAATTCGAATCGCTGGTGGAAGAGCTGATCGAGCGCACCATGGAACCTTGCCGCATCGCGATCAAGGATTCCGGCGTCAAAGTAGGCCAGATCGATGACGTGATCCTGGTCGGCGGCATGACGCGCATGCCCAAGGTACAGGAAAAAGTACGCGAATTTTTCGCCCGCGAACCGCGCAAGGACGTGAACCCCGACGAAGCCGTCGCGGTGGGCGCCTCCATCCAGGGCGGCGTGCTGAAGGGCGACGTGAAGGACGTGCTGCTGCTGGACGTGACGCCGCTGTCGCTGGGCATCGAAACCCTGGGCGGGGTGATGACCAAAATGATCCAGAAGAACACCACCATTCCGACCAAATTCAGCCAAGTGTTCTCGACCGCGGACGACAACCAGCCGGCCGTCACCATCAAGGTGTTCCAGGGCGAGCGCGAAATGGCCAGTGGCAACAAAATGCTTGGCGAATTCAACCTCGAGGGCATTCCGCCGGCACCGCGCGGCATGCCGCAGATCGAGGTCGGCTTCGACATCGACGCCAACGGCATTCTGCACGTATCGGCGCGCGACAAGGGTACAGGCAAGGAAAACAAGATCACCATCAAAGCCAATTCCGGCCTGTCCGAGGCCGAAATCCAGGCCATGGTGAAAGACGCCGAAGTGCACGCCGACGAGGACCGCAAGGCGCACGAACTTGCAGACGCACGCAACCAGGCCGACGCCATGATCCACAGCGTGAAAAAAGGCCTGACGGAATTTGGCGACAAGGTCGAAGCCGACGAAAAAGCCAGCATCGAAGCGGCCATCAAAGCCACCGAAGATGCCGCCCGCGGCACCGACAAGGACGAAATCGACGCCAAGATACAGGCGCTGATGACGGCCAGCCAGAAACTGGGCGAGCGCGTCTATGCGCAGCAGCAGGCCGCCGCCGGCGCGCAGCCGGGCGATGCGGCGCCGGGGGCGGGCGCCGCGTCGGGCAGGAAAGACGAAGCCGACGTGGTCGACGCCGAATTTACCGAGGTGAAGGACAAGAAGTAAGCGCCCCTGCCCCACCGCCGGCGGCCTCGGCCGTCGGCACAGCCTTTGATGTAGCAGCCTGATAAAAAACCATGGCCAAACGCGACTTTTACGAAATCCTGGGTGTGAATCGAGACGCATCCGAGGAAGAAATCAAGAAGGCCTACCGCAAGCTGGCCATGAAATTCCATCCGGATCGCAACCCGGACGATAAATCTGCCGAAGCCAAATTCAAGGAAGCCAAAGAAGCCTACGAAATCCTGTCGGACGGCGACAAGCGTGCCGCCTACGACCAATACGGTCATGCAGGCGTGGACCCCAACGCCGGCGGCGCCAACTTCCAGGGCAATTTCGGTAATTTTGCCGATGCTTTCGGCGACATATTTGGCGACCTGTTCGGTCAGGCCCAGCGTGGCGGCGGCCGCAGCGGCGTGTATCGCGGCGCCGACCTGCGCTACAACCTCGAAATTACGCTCGAAGAAGCCGCGCGCGGGGCTGAGACGCGCATTCGCATCCCGTCGCTGGCGGAATGCGAAACCTGCCACGGCAGTGGCGCCAAGCCCGGCACGAAACCCGTCACCTGCACCAGTTGCGGCGGGACCGGACAGGTACGTATACAGCAGGGCTTTTTTTCCATCCAGCAAACCTGCCCGAAATGCCACGGCAACGGGCGCATGGTGACCGACCCCTGCCCGACCTGCCACGGCGCCGGGCGCGTAAAACAGCACAAGACGCTGCAGGTGAAAATCCCGGCCGGCATAGACGAGGGCGATCGCATACGCCTGTCCGGCGAGGGCGAAGCGGGCATGGGCGGCGGCCCGCCGGGCGATCTGTACGTGCAAATCCACATCAAGCCGCACCCGGTGTTCCAGCGTGAAGGCGACGACCTGCATTGCGAAATGCCGGTCAGTTTCACCACCGCCGCATTGGGCGGCGAACTGGAAATCCCCACGCTGGACGGTGTTGCCAAGATCAAGATCGCGCCGGAAACCCAGACCGGCAAGGTGATGCGGCTGCGCGGCAAGGGCATACGCGGTGTGCGCAGCCGCAACCTGGGCGACCTGCTGTGTCATATCGTGGTGGAAACGCCGGTCAACCTGAACGAACGGCAGCGCGAACTACTACGCGAATTCGAAGCCCTCGGGCGTTCCGACGGCGACCGCAATAATCCGCGCCAAAAATCCTTCCTGGATCGCGTGCGCGAGTTTTTCAACCCCTGACACACCCCGCGCGGGCCGCCTTCCCCACACGCTGCGCGCCCGCCTGCCTGCATTCGCTGCCGTGGCCTGAGCCATCCAGGCCAGGCCATCACCCGCGCCGGCCGCTCCGCCCCCTTCGCCCGCGCCGTGCACTACCGGAAATCACCGTAACCGACACAGCATCAGCGACGCCGGTTCGCGTCCAATCTGCTCCTGCGTAGAGGCCTGGGCGCCAGCCGCCCGGCCTACCCAATCGGCAGGAAAACACTTATTTAATAGCGCGCCTGGCCGCTCAAAATCCCCCAAAGAATCACGCCACAACTCGATCCGGAGCGTGACGGATATCACTCGAAAAGCATAGAAATACATTCTTTTCGGCGCCTTCTGAAAAAATTCCATCATCTGCCGAATTGCCAAAAAGCCTTGCACCTCATTCCTGCAAGGTTTATCTCCCACGCCACCGAAGAAAACGCAAGCCAATAATATTTTTATTTATAAATATCATTATCTTATACACAAAACCCAAAGCAATTCTTGTTGTCGGAAAAATTTACACGAGCCTCTCAAAGCGATCGCGCGCCAGCCGCAATAAACCTGTTTTCATTTATATTTGTATCCATTCACAATGGATAACATACTGATTTCACGTACAAGTAATACGTAAATATACAAATACAAAGGTGTCGGAAAGTTTTCCAGCAATCCCCCCGGAGCCACCGGGCGACGTTAAACAACCCTGCACCAAAGTTCACCTCACGAAGAAAAAAAATATATATAACCAATTGTTTTAATTATGTAGTTTTATGGTGACCACCAAATAGCCAGGCAATTTCCATAAAACCAATCACTACCATTCCAAAAGCAACTGATATGCCGAATACAAGCGTAACTATCTGAATAGTAGTTATTTTTTTTATATGGCACAGCAATTGCTTATAACCACGTGCATGCCAAACGCGAGGCGTTTCCGAACCACTCCGCCGCGGCTGCAGGGGTGTCAAGGGGATACGGCCTGCGAGACCAACGAATAATTGAATTTCGGAGAAATCTTCATGAAGCAAACGTTTCGCGCAAATGCGCTCAGGGCACTCACCCTGGCCGCAGCGGCCGTTGCCGCCAGCAGTGCGCACGCCGTAGCCAACTTCAACAACGTCGGCTACGTGCAATACGGGGATGCGCAGTCCTATTCGTTGCCGTTCAACGTGATCGACTACTGTGCCGGCGTAAATAACGGCGACTGCCAGTTCTACGTACCGTCCTCGCCCGGGCAAATCAACGACGCGATCGTCATTGCGACCAGCCCCGCCGGCATTGCCAGCAACGGCGCGGGCTTCGACGACGCCTACGACACGCCGAACGGCCCGCAAAATCCGGGGCCGGGCTCCGAAACGATCCGCTTCCAGACTTCACCGAGTACGGCTCGCACGGATGATGGCACGATCGCAAACAACGACGAAAACACCTGGGACGCCAGGCTGGACACGCTCAAAACCTTCCTGGCCGGTCTGGCGCCGGTGTTTTATTTCAACAACAACCAGACCAAGAGCAGCGGAACTTCCGCGGAAACCCTCGCGGCCTGGATGCAGGTACGTGTGATCGGCCCGGATGGCAATCCGGTGCAATATACGGATGCGAGCGGGACCCATGACGCGATCTTCGACCTCACCAATCACAACAGCAAGTATGCGAATGTGGTCGAGGGCGGCGGCGGTACGATTTTCGGCGACGTAACGACCTACACCTCCACGGGCGCAGGGCCGATCGCCGGCGACAACGACCACACCGACTATGTGCTGGCCGGTGGCGCGCTGTGCCGCGATCAGTTCAAATTGCTGGTCAGTTGTAGCAACCCCAGCGCCGTGGAAGGCCCGGTGGATCACAACCTGGGCGCCAACCAGGCCGTGTATGCGGAAATTTTCCCGGAACTCAATGGCGTACTTGCAGGCTTGTTCGCTCGTTCGGCGTTGCCCAACAGCGACCCCGATCATGTAAATCTGGCCGACTACACGATGAAGGTCGATCTGCGTCTGGGTTGCGACTCGTCCATTACCGGCAATGCCAACATCGAAGCAATATGTATGGCCGACCCGCACTGGCGCGCACTCAACAACGGCTACGAGCAACTGTTCCTGTCGAAGGCGATTTTCGGTGGCTGTACGCCTGAAGATACGCGGCCGGAATGCCACCCGGTACCGGAACCCGGCATCCTGTCGCTGCTGGGCCTGAGCGTGACCGGGCTGGCGCTGCTGCGCCGCCGCTCGAAAAAAGCCTGAGCGATCAAGCGATCCTAGTCCTTATACCCGCGCTCCGTAAGGGGTGCGGGTTTTTTTATGTGCGGCGTCCGCCTTGGACGCGCGAACTCAAGCTGTCCTCCGGACTCGCCACACAGCGGCGATTCAGTCCTCAATTTCCGGCAAGGGCTCCAGTAGCTCCGGCCCGTCATTGCGCACGCTATTGACGCGCGTAGACACCGGATACGCCCGCATGGCCCCGGCCGCATAAGGCGTGGCCATGGCAGCGATGGCGTCGCCGCGCACCAGATCCGGTGCCAGCCATTGCGCATAATGTTCAGGCGCGATGATGACCGGCATGCGCGCATGGATGTCGGATACCAGATCGTTCGCCGCGGTGGTGAGCACGCAATAGCTCAGAACTTCGCCTTCCGGCCCCTGCCAGCGCTCCAGCAAGCCGCCCATCGCAAACAGTCCCCCATCGGCCATGCCGATATTGAATGGCTGTTTGCGCGCCCCGCCCGGCTTCCACTCGTAAAATCCGCTCGCCGGCACCAGCACGCGCGAGCGCGCCAGCGCGCGGCGGAACATGGGTTTTTCCGCCGCGGTTTCCATTTTCGCGTTGATCGGCTGCTGCAAGGCGCCTGCATCTTTCACCCAGGCCGGAATAAGGCCCCAGCGCGCCATCAGCACCTGCCGCTCACCGCCTGTCACGGCAGCAACGACCGGCAGCGTTTGCGTAGGCGCGATATTGAAGCGGGCCAGATTGATGTCGCGCAGCACGTCCAGCACCACACCGTATGCGTCGGCAAATGCACGCGCACTGGTGTTCAGGTTGTAGCGGCCGCACATGCCCGCGCTGCCTATTTGCCGGGCTTGCCGGAACGATTGGCTTCCAGCACCCCTTTTACCTCGCGCACCTGATGCAGCACGCGGTCCAGGTGCTTGTTGTCGCGGATTTCTATGGTGAAACCCATGCGCGCGCGGCCGGCTTTGGACAAGGTATTGACGGCCGTCACATTCACTTTTTCACGCGAATACACTTCCGATATGTCGCGCAGCAAGCCCTGGCGGTCTATGGCCTGCACCAGCACATCGACCGGATAGACCGAATCTTCGGCCGGTGTGCCGCCCCAATCGACATCCACCACGCGCTCCGGATTGCGGTTCGCCATCTGGCGGAAATTGGCGCAATCGGTGCGGTGTATCGATATGCCCTTGCCGCGCGTGACGAAACCGACCACCTTGTCCGGTGGCGCAGGCTTGCAGCAACGGCCGAGCTGGGTGAGCAACTGGCCTACGCCTTCCACCAGCAGCCGGTCGCCGCCGCCTTCCTGCGCGCGCGAAGGCCGCGTCGGCATGGGCGGCGGTTCCGGCGCCGGCTCGACCGGTTTCAATAGCACCTGAATCTGGCGCGGCCCCACTTCGCCGCGGCCGGCGGCCATGTACAGCGCATCCGGATTGGAATAGCCGAGGTCGTGCGCCAGATTGTCGATATTGGCCTGCGGCGCGCCGTCGCGCTGCAGTTCGCGCGCAATGAAACTGCGCCCGGCAGCCAATGTTTCGGCCGCTTCCTGGTCGGCAAACCAGCGCCTCACCTTGGCTTTGGCGTGGCCGGTGGTGATGAAGGCTAGCTGCGGATTGAGCCAGTCGCGCGACGGCCCGCCCTGCTTGGCGGTCACGATTTCCACGCGCTTGCCGCTTTCGAGCTGGGTATTGAGCGGCACCAGCGCACCATCCACCTTGGCGCCGCGGCAGCGGTGGCCCACTTCGGTGTGCAGGCGGTAAGCAAAATCCACCGGCGTCGCACCGCGCGGCAAATCGATCACCTTGCCGGCCGGGGTGAGCACGTAAATGGTGTCGTCCAGCGCCGCACGCTTGAATTTTTCCACCCAGTCGGCGGAATCTGCCACCTCGTCGCGCCACGCCAGCAGATGCCGCAGCCAGGCGATCTTGTCGTCATAGCCCTTGTCGTGCGCGGCGCCTTCCTTGTAGCGCCAGTGTGCCGCCACGCCCATTTCGGCGTGCTTGTGCATGTCGTAGGTGCGTATCTGTACTTCCAGCGAACGCCCGTCCGGCACCAGCACCGCGGTATGCAGGGAACGATAGTTATTACCTTTGGGCTTGACGATGTAGTCGTCGAATTCCTTCGGTATGGGGATCCAGATTTGATGCACGACGCCCAGCGCGGCATAGCACTCGTCTACGGTATTCACCAGCACGCGCAGGGCGCGCACGTCATACACCTCGCTGAAGTCGATTTTCTTTTTGCGCATCTTGTTCCAGATGCTGTAGATGTGCTTGGGCCGGCCATATACCTCGGCCTCGACGTGATGCGCCGCCAGTTCGGCTTTTAGCCGCGTGATGGCCTGGTCGATGAATTGCTCGCGTTCTATGCGGCGCTCGTCGAGCTGGCTGGCGATGTGCTTGTAAGTTTCCGGCTCCAGGTAACGGAAGGACAAATCTTCCAGTTCCCATTTGATTTGCGCAACGCCCAGCCGGTTGGCGAGCGGCGCATAGATATCCAGGCTTTCGCGCGCCATTTCGGTACGCGCGTCGCCAGCATGGCTGCGATACCAGCGCAAGGTCTGCACGCGCGAAGCCAGCCGCAGCAGCACCACGCGTATGTCCTCGGACATGGCGAGCAGCATTTTGCGCAGCACTTCGGTTTGCGTGCGCACGTCCTCGGGCGAGGCAGCGCTTTTGTGGCCGCGCGTAACCAGGCGCAGTCCGTTGAGTCGCGACAGTCCGTCCACCAGCGACGCCACGTCCTTGCCGAAATGGCGCTCGATATAGGCCAGCGGTTCCTTGACGTAGGGCGACAGCGCAAACAGGATGCCGGCCAGGCGTGTTTCGAGGTCCAGCCGCAGACCCGCGCAAATGAGCACCATGCCACGCGCGTGTTCCTGCGTCGGCTCGCCGGTGCCCAGACTACGGTCGGCATAGTGCGGCTCGACCAGGTCGAGGGCGCGCGCGATCGCGTCGCGCGCCGCGTCGCCCAGGCCATCGGCGAGCGCTTCGGCAAGCGGCCGGTCGTCCGCCGCTGCGAGAGAGTGATACACGGATACCATGTGAAAATTATCGCGCAATCTGCGCGCGCAAACCGGTCTTGGTAGATTTCGGCCAACACTTTGCGCCAAACGGAACGCCGGGCGGCATCTGGTGGTCCGTTGCAGTTCCTGCAATCATTGAAAGATCGCCCAACCGGCGCGGAAACCGGACCCCGTGTGCACGCGCCACAGTGCCCGATTTTCATTACCGCCCCATTGCACAACCAGGCCCGTCAAACAGGCTGCCATGACCAAACTGAAAATTCCACCGCAACTTCTGCTGGCCGCCGCGACCTTGTTCTGGGCCGGCAACTGGATCGTCGGCCGCGCCATACGCCACGACGTGCCGCCTATCGCCCTGTCATTCTGGCGCTGGGTGGTGGCAGGGCTCTGCATGTTGCCGCTGGTGTGGCCCAAGCGGCGCGAAATTTTCCCGGCGCTCGCCGCGCACTGGAAAATTCTGATCCCTTTCGGCCTGCTCGGAATCGGCTTTTACAACGCGCTGGCATATATCGGCCTGACCTACACTGAAGTGACCAATGGCGCGGTGCTCAATTCGTTCACGCCCATCGTGATCGTGATCAATGCGCGGCTGTTTTTCGGGCGCCGGCTGCGCCGGGCAGAAGCCGTAGGCATCACGATTTCATCGCTGGGCGTACTGGCCATCGTGGCGCGCGGGGACCCGGCGATACTGGCAGGGCTGTCGGTCAATATTGGCGATTTATGGATACTTGCGTCCGTGCTGTCCTGGGGCTTGTACACCAATTTGTTGTCGCGCCGCCCGGCCGGCGTCGATGCACTGGTCATGCTGGCGGCAATGATCATGATAGGTATCGTCGCGATGGTTCCGTTCTACCTGTGGGAAATGTCTACCGGCAAATTCATACACCCGACGCCAGTCTCTTTCCTCGCTTTGGCCTATGTCGGCACCTTTCCGGCGTTTCTGGGCTACTTGTGCTGGAACCGCGGCGTCGCGGAATTGGGGCCGGCAAAATCGGGGCTGTACATGCATCTGGTACCGGTGTTCGCCCTGCTTCTGTCCACGCTGCTGCTGGGCGAGGTGCCGCAGTCCTACCACTTTTTCGGCATCGCCTGCATTATCGGCGGCATATACCTGGTGAGCAGGCATTAGCGCATGTGGTCCATACGTACCTGGCGGCGCAAGCGCGCGGCCGCCCGCTATGAAGTTTCCGCCGAGCAATGGGCACGTGTGGAAGCGCGCCTGCCCTTGCTGGAAGGACTGCTCGGCGCGGCCGACCAGGATAGATTGCGCGCACTTGCACTGGAATTTCTGGCCGACAAGGACATCAGCGGGGCGCATGGGCTGGTCGTGAGCGACGACATGCGGCTCGAAATCGCCTTGCAGGCCGCGCTACCGATACTGAATCTGGACCTGGACTGGTACGCCGGCTTTTCCGGCATCGTGGTTTATCCAGGCGATTTCGTTGTGCCGCGCAGTATTGCCGATGCCGACGGGGTGGTGCACGAATACGACGAAACGGTAGTGGGCGAAGCCTGGGAAGGCGGCCCGGTGTTGCTGTCGTGGTTCGAGGACAACGACGAACTGGGCGACGCCAATGTCGTGATCCACGAATTTGCGCACCAGCTCGATATGCGCGAAGGCGGCGCCAACGGCATGCCGCCACTGCACGCGGGCATGCTACGGGCGCAATGGACGGCCGCATTTCGCAAGGCTTACCGCAATTTCCGCGGCCTCGTGCGGGCCGGCCGCGATGTCGGCATAGACCCATACGCCGCAGAATGTCCGGCGGAATTTTTCGCCGTACTGAGCGAGGTGTTTTTCGAGGATCCGCTCCTGCTGCGTGAACGCTACCCGCAGGTGTATGAACAGCTCGCACAGTTTTATCGGCAGGACACGGCCGCCAATGTGCAGGCCTATTTGGCCCAGCTCGATGCCTCGCGCACGCCGAACTGAACCCGCCAGCGCGAATTCCACAGTGGCCGCCGCGCCCCGGGCGGCCGGCCCATGCCGCTTAGGTCAAGGTTCCGACAACACGCGCACCAGACGCGAGCGAAAATCGCGCAAGTACAGCACCAGCACCACGGCCGTATTGGCCGCCACGAATAGCCAGGGATTGACGAACCAGGCCAGCGCGGCCAGACCGAAATAGTAGGCGCGTATGCCCAGATTGAATTCCTCGCCGGCCAGACTGGACACCGCCGCCAGTTTACGGGCGTAAGGCTCGGCTGCTTCAGGCGGCGCGCCGGGTGCCGGTGCGGCGCCGATCAGGATGCAGTACAGATTGAACTGGCGCATGGACCAGGTGAATTTGAAATAAGCCGTCACGAACACCCACAACAGCAGCAACAGTTTGATTTCCCAAACTTCGCGCGGCACCTGGCGCGCAAAAGGCAGATCGCGCGTGGCAGTCATAAGTTGGTCCAAGCCGCCCAGCACGGCCATGAGGCCGCCGATCACGAATACCGTGGCATTGGCGAAAAAGCTCACGGAAGTCTGCAAATTGCCCGTAAGCGCAGAATCGGACACGCGATTTTCGCGCTCCAGCATGCGGCGCGCCCACAATTCGCGATAACTGTGGCCCACACCTATCAACCCGCGTGTGGCGGCAGAACCACGGTCGGCGAGCAGGCTATAGCCCATCCAGCAGATGCCGAACCAGATCAGAGCAAACCAGTCGGTCCAGCCCAGTACGTCGAGCAGTTTTTGCAGCACTTAGGCACCGAGCAGAAAATCGCGCACGGGACGCACCTGTTCGTCGTTCAGGAACATGGGCGCGTGACCCACGCGCGGAATTTCCACGGTTTGCGCGCGCGGACCGCGTGCCGCCATTTCCGCCAGCGTGGCGGACGACAGCAAATCCGACTGGGCGCCGCGCACCACCAGCGTGGGGCAGCGTATCGCCTCGTAAATGGGCCACAGCGTGATGTCCTGGCCGCCGCCGTAAGCAACGCGGAATGGCTCGGCGAGCGCCGGATCGTAGTGCATGCGAAAGCCGCCGCCGCTAGCGGGACGCACTGAATGCAGCGTGAGGTGACGCCATTCCGCATCGGACAAATCGCCGAATGGCGCACTGACCAGGCGTATGTATTGTTCTGCCGCCTCCATGCTGGGGAACACCGGGGCTGCGCCCACGTATTGGGCGATGCGCTCCAGCGCCTGAACCGTGATGACCGGCCCGACATCATTGAGCACCAGCCGCTGGATGGGCGTATCCGCCACGCAGGCCAGCGCCATGCCTATCAGCCCGCCCATGGAAGTGCCCACCCAATGCAGTTCGGCGGCATCGAGCCGGGCGAGCAGGGTAACCATGTCGCCCACGTAGGCGGGAATCTGGTAACCGCTCGAATCCTGCAGCCAGTCGCTATTGCCGCGGCCGAATACGTCCGGACACACCACCCGGTACTCCGCTGCCATGCAAGCCGCCAGGTGATCGAAATCGCGCCCGACGCGGGTCAGCCCGTGCGCACACACCAGCACCTTGCGATTGCCCGGATCACCCCATTCCGTATAGGCCATTTTGTACAGGCGCTGGCCGCGCAGGCATTGCACGAAATTGTGGCGCGGCGCAGCGCCGGCGGCGGGATTTGGCATGGCACTATCCGTTGGCGTGGGGGCGTCTACTCTAGCACCGCGCCGGCCGCTGCCGCGCCGGGCCCGCCTTCCGGCGGCAGGGCTTGCCAATAGCGCCGTCGCGCGCTGCGCAAGGCCTGCAGTTCCATGCCGGCGGAGGAAAAATCGGCCCGTACGGCGCCGTCGTAATCGCTGCGCGCAAGCGCGGTGCCGAGGGTGCGGTAGCGCTCGACTACGTCAGGCGCCGGGTGCCGGAAACGGTTTTTATAGCCGACGGTAAACACCACGGCACGCGGCGCCACCGCCGCAATAAATTCCGGCGTCGACGAAGTTCGGCTGCCGTGGTGGGGGGCCACCAGCAAGTCTGCCGCAAGTTCGCCGCGGTGCAGCGCGAGCAACCGCCCTTCCGACACCGCTTCGATGTCGGCCGCGATGAGCGCCGTGCCACCGGCAGCGGCCACGCGCAGCACACAGCCCATATCGTTGCTTTTGACGTCGGTCCGCGCATAGGACGCGGCGGCCGGATGTAGAAAGTCGAATCGCACCCCGTCCCATTCCCAATGCAGGCCGTCGCTACAGGCCTGCATTCGCGAAGCACTTGGCGCCGGCCGCTCGGCCGGCGCCAGCGAACTTGCGAACACCGCCACCGGCAGGGCCGCCAGCACGGAATTCATGCCGCCCGAGTGGTCTCTGTCACGGTGGCTCACCGTGAGCATGTCCAAGCGGCGCACGCCTTCAGCTCGCAAATAGGGCAGGATGACGCGATTGCCGGCATCCGTATCCAGGCCGTAACGCGGACCGCTATCGAACAATAAGTCGTGCGTCGCGGTTGCCACATGCACGGCCAAACCCTGCCCGACATCCAGCACCGTCACGCGCATATCGCCCGGCTGCGGCCGTGCCGGCAGTACCAGCAACATGGGCGCCAGCAATACCAGCCCGACGCCGCGCCCGGGCAGGCCACGGGGCAGGAGTAGCAGCACGCAGCCGGCCACGCCGCAGGCCGCCGCCCAGAGCGGCGGCGCGTGCTGCTGCCATACCGCCGCCGGGAGCGCCGCCAGGCGTTCCACGCCCGACATGGTGAGCGCGGTAATGAGATGGGCCAGTTGCAGCAGAAGGTCGGCCGGCAGCACCGCCGCCGCCAGCACCAGCGGCGTCACGACCAGACTGATGGCCGGTATGGTCACCGCATTGGCGAGCGGCGACACGACGGAAAATTGCTGGAACATGAGCAACAAAATCGGCAGTCCGCCCAGCGTGACCGCCCATTGCGCGCGCAGCCACTCGGCGAACCAGTGTGGCCGGCGCGTCCGCCCGGCCGCGGCATAGGTCAGAAAGCCCACTGCGCCAAAACTTAGCCAGGTACCAGGCGCCAGCACGGCGCTCGGATCGAGCACCAGCACCACGCCCAAGGCCAGCGCAAGTACGCGGCTCAGGGACTGGGCGCGCCCCGCCAGCAGCGCCAGGGCCACCACGCTCAGCATATAGAAGGTGCGCTGCGCCGGCACTTCAAAACCGGCCAGCAAGCTATACGCGCCGGCCGCGCACCAGCCGCCCAGGGCCGCCGCAAGCCGCGCAGGGTAGCGGCAGACAAGGCGCGGCAGTCGCACCCACAGCGCCCAGATGAGGGAGTACACCAGCCCCGCCACCATGGTGATGTGCAGGCCGGAAATGGACATCAGGTGAGTAAGCCCGGTGCGCGCGAACACCTGCCACTGAGCCGGCGGGATTGCATGCTGGTCGCCCAGGGCCAATGCCACCAGGACGCCGGCGTAAGGCGCGTCCGGCAGCGCGCCCTGGTAACGGCTGCGCAGCAGTTCGCGCAGGCGTTCGACGACAAGCGCCGGGCGCCACACGAATTCCGCCAACCGCTCGGCACCGGCCGCGCCACGCACGTAGCCGGTGGCGCGCACGCCGCGCACGAAAAGCCAGGCCTCGTAATCGAAGCCGTGCGGGTTCATGAGGCCGTGCGGCTGTTTGAGCTTCACCGTGAAACGCCAGCGCTCTCCGGCGCGCACGCCGCGCCAGGCCGGCTGTTCTTCCGCATCCTCGTGCAATGCGCTGCGGTACCACGCCAAAAGCAGGTGGCGCGGCACGCCGGACGGGGCGGATTCCACCTCGAAATCGAAGCGCGTGCCGCGCTCGAAATTTTGCGGCAGTCCGGCCACCACCCCGGTTACAACGACATCCTGCCCTTCCAGCCGCGGCGCCAGCGCATCGGCAAGGCGCCAGGCGGCGTAGCCGCTCGCCCAGGCATAGCCGGCGCAGAACGCGCCGATCAGCACCAGGCTCAGGCGGCGGCCGTCAGCGCGCGAGCGCCAGGCAAACGCCGCACACCAGGCCGCGCCCGCCAGCACAGCCGCCGTGATGGCGCGCGCGGGCGCCAGCTCGGCCTGAAACTGGGCGGCCGATACCCCCAGCGCCGCCAGCATGATGGCGAGCCGCATCTCAATCCCTGGGCAGCACCTTGCGCCGCGTCAAATTGCCCGCCCGCGCATCGGCTAGAATGGCGCCCGCACGCATTGCGCCCTTATGCGGACCTTTATTTCGGATCAACCCACACGTTAACGCCGCTAACGGCCCTACCCTCATTTGCACTCCGCCCCGTCGCGCTGCCGTCGCCATGCGGCCCGGCTCCAGTTCCCATCGTGCCACAAACCAGAACGCCACTGAAAGCCGCGCACACCGCAGCGCTGTCTGACGGGAGGCAAGCCGCGCCATGCCGGATCGCTATCTGAACGAATTGCGCGCCCTGAGCCGCCCGCGCCCGCCGGTACTGATGCGCATCTGGTGGTCGGTGGTCGTGCTGGCCCTCATCATGCTGGTCGGGACGTTCGGTTTCCCGTACTTTTCCATCGGCGAAAGCAACGTCATGGACGGCTTTTTCATGACCGCCATTACGGTCACGACGGTGGGCTATGGCGAACACGTGCCCTTGCAGCACACCTGGGGCGCGCGCATATTTGCGTTTTTTATCGGTTTCGCGGGTTTTGGAACCGTCACGTTCATGTTTTCCAGCCTGACCGTGTTCTTTCTGGAAACCGATCTCAACAAGGCAATAGGACGGCGGCGCATGGAAAAAGCCATCAAGAAGCTGCATCAGCACTACATACTTTGCGGATATGGCCGCGTCGGACGCAATATCGCGGTGGAACTGGAATCCACCGGGCGGCATTTCGTCGCGATAGACGAAAATCAGGAATTGCTGGAAACGCAGAAAGAAAAAAACGCCGCCCTGCTCTATCTGCATGGCGACGCTTCCGATGACGACACCTTGCTCGCCGCCGACATCGGGGATGCGCGCGGATTGTTCGCCGTGACCGGCGACGATTCGCGCAACCTCATGATCGTGATTACCGCCAAGCAGTTGAATCCCGCGGTGCGCGTCGTGGCGCGCTGCCACGAGGTGCGCAATATCGAAAAAATGCGCAAGGCCGGCGCCGACGCCATCGTGTCGCCCGATTTCACGGGCGGCATGCGTATCGCGTCGGCCATGATACGGCCCCACGTGGTGAGCTTTCTGGACGAAATGCTGCGCTCGGAAAAAAACCTGCGCGTCGAGGAAGTGGGCGTTCCGGACAGCTTCCAGCCGCGCGAACTGGGCAGCCTGGCGCTCAAAAGCCAGAATTACCTGTTGCTGGCGGTGCGCCGCGGCGCAGATTGGGTGTTCAACCCGCCCGCCAGTTTCCGCCTGGAGCCGGGGCAAGTCGTGATCGCCATGGCAAGCCCGCAGGGCCGGCATGAACTGGAAATGTTGCTCGCAGGTGTGGCCTGAACCTGCGCCCGGCGCAGCAAGCTTGTTGCCTCTCGATCAGTTTTTCTGTCTTGCCTCTAACGGGCAAACAATCCGGCCTGGCGCGGCATGTCCCGGCATGATTTAGGGGGCTTTCCGGAATTGCTGCTCTGCCCGCAGGCTCAGCGCCTGCGGCGTACGCCAATCCGGCATTAAGCAATCTGAGGAAAAACTAAATCAGACGTCCGTCGGCAATATGCCGGACCTGCCCCAAGCGCTGGGCGAGACGCTCATCGTGGGTGACCACGACGATGGCCGTGCCCAGTTCCGCATTGATTTGCAACATCAGTTCGAATACCGCCTCGGCGGTCTGACGATCCAGATTGCCGGTGGGCTCGTCGGCGAGCAGGCAGGCCGGCGAGGTAACCAGCGCGCGCGCGATTGCCGTGCGCTGGCGCTCGCCGCCCGACAATTCGCCCGGGCGATGTTGGAGCCGCTGCGCCAAGCCAACTTTGCCAAGCATGTCGGCAGCGTGCGCGCGCGCCTCCTGCGGCACCATACGGCGTATCAGGAGCGGCATCGCCACGTTGTCGAGCGCGGAAAATTCCTGCAGCAGATGGTGGAACTGGTAGACGAATCCCAATGCACGGTTGCGCAGCCGGCCGCGCTCGGCGTCGGACGCGCGCGCCACGTCCTGCCCCTGCAATAACACCGATCCCGAAGTAGGCAGGTCCAAACCACCGAGCAAATGCAGCAGAGTGCTTTTGCCCGACCCGGAGCGGCCCAATATGCCCACCTGTTCGCGGCGGCGCAGCGTGAAATCGATGCTTTCGAGCACGCGCACGACATTGGCGCCGGCCTGGAAGGACTTGCCCAGCCCGCGCGCCTCGATGACAGGCACTGCGGCCCTGCCCGCAGCTTCACTCATAGCGCAGGGCCTGGGCCGGATCGACGCGGGCGGCGCGCCAGCTCGGGTACAACGTAGACACCAGCACCAGCACGAAAGCCACGCCGACGATCACATACACGTCCGGCCATTGCACCTGGGACGGCAGTTCGCTGATGAAATACACCTCCTTGTTCCACAGCGTGACGCCCAGCATGCGTTCCAGCGCCGGCACCGCGACATCCAGATTTTTTGCCAGCGCGAGCCCGCCCACCACGCCCAGGGCCAGGCCGACCACGCCGATTACCAGGCCCTGAATCACGAATACCACCATGATGCTGGCCGGACTGGCGCCCAGGGTGCGCAGAATGGCGATGTCGGCTTCCTTGTCGGTAACCGCCATGATGAGCGTGGAGACGATGTTGAAAGCGGCCACCGCCACGATGAGCGACAGGATGATGAACATCATGTTTTTTTCTATCGCCACGGCGCGGAAAAAATTGGCGTGGCTGCGCGTCCAGTCGGTCACCATGAGGCCGGGCGGCAGGCTGCCGATGAGCGAACGCGTGAGCGCCGGTGCGGCGAACAGATCGGCCAGTTTCAGCCGCACGCCGGACACCGCCTCGCCCATGCGGAACAGTGCCTGCGCGTCCTGCATGTGGATGAGCGCTAGGCCGCTGTCGTATTCGATCATGCCGACTTCGAACAGCCCGACCACGGTAAATTGCTTCACGCGCGGCAGAACCGCAGCCGGCGTCACCATGCCTTGCGGCGCGATGATGGTCACCTTGTCGCCCGGGCCAACCTGTAGCGCGCGCGCCAGTTCCGCACCCAGCACGACGCCGAAACCGCCGGCCTGCAGGTCTTCCAGGCGGCCGAATTTCATGTGCCCGGCAAAATCGGCCACCTTCTGTTCCTGCTCCGGCAGCACGCCGCGCACGATGGCGCCGCGTACATTCTGGTCGAAGGACAACATGGCCTGCTGGTGTACATAGGGCGCCGCCGCCTCCACGCCGGGCCGCCCTTCCACCGCCTGCAATACCGACGGCCAGTCGGCCAGATCGCCCCCCGCACCCATCACCTGCACATGGGCGGCCACGCCCAGGATGCGCGCGCGCAATTCCTGCTGGAAGCCATTCATGACGGACAGCACCGTAATCAGCGCCGCAACGCCAAGCGCCAGGCCCAGCATGGAAATCAGGGAAATGAAGGAAATGAAATGATTGCGCCGGCGCGCGCGCGTATACCGCAGGCCGATCAGGAGTTCATAGCGCATGGGGCCGCTATGGTAGCATCCCGGCCCGGCCGCGCTTCCGCCGCGTCCAGTGGATCATAAATGCGCCTACATCTGGTCCTGCCCGGACTGATCGCAAACTCCGCACAACAATCCGCCCCAAGGCTGGTCATGCCCGCCCTGGCGGCGCTGTGCGCGCGCGGCAAGCTCGCCTGGCAGCCCGCGCAGGCGCCGGAGCGATGGCTGGCGCAGGCCTTCGGGCTGGACCCGGCGCGCGCGCCCTACGCGGCACTGCGCGCCAACGGCGACGGCCTCGATGCCGGAGCGGCAGAATGGCTCGCCGCAGACCCCGCACACCTCATGTTTTTTCATGAGCACCTGGTGTTGAGCCACGCGCCCGACTTGTCTGCGGACGACGCACAGGCCCTTCTTGCCGCACTGAATGCGGAATTTGCCGATCTGGGCCATTTCGAATACGGCGCGCCCGCACGCTGGTATCTGCGCCTGGCGCAGCGGGCTGATTTAGCCTGCGCGACGCGCTCGGAAGCAGCCAGCCGCAGGGCCAGCCGATCCTTGCCGGAAGGCAGGGACGGCCCGGCCTGGCGTCGCGCGATGAACGAAATCCAGATGCTGCTGTTCGATCACCCCGTCAATCGGGCGCGCGAAGAACGTGGCCAGCCCGCCGTCAATACGGTCTGGTTCTGGGGCGCCGGCGCGCTCGACACACCCGTACGCGCGCCCGCCGCCGCCGTCCTGGCGCTCGACCCGCTCGCGCAGGGTTTGGCACGGCGTGCCGGCGCGCACTGCGCGGCGCCGCCAGACGGCGCGCAGGCGCTGGATTTGTCGCGCGACAGCTTGCTGTGGCTGGACCAACTTGCACTGCCCGCCGAAACCAACGATCAGAACGCATGGACCGAGGCGCTGGCAAAAATCGAGCGCGACTGGCTGGCACCTGCGCTCGCCATGCTGCAGCGCGGAAAAATCCACCATCTGCAGCTCACCTGCCTGGGCGACGGCGGCACACTGGCGTTGCACACGGACCGTATGGCCAGTTTGAAGCTATGGCGCAAATACTCCGGTAGCCTGCCGCCCACCGCGCCCGCAGCGGAGTGACCCGTCACGCCCCAACGCCGCCAGGTTTGGGAAACGTCACCTCGCAAGCAAGTACTTGGCACGGTCGGGGCACGATAAACCACCCTATCGCGCAGCCAAAACGCAATCCATATTTATATGGATTGTCGGCCCCTTAGGTTATTCGTTACCGGGTTTGCAGTATTACGTACCGCCGGCGCATCCGGTACTCGGCACCCGGGCCGGACCTTACCCATTACTCCCGTGGCGGACGTGCCGGCACCTGGCGCCGCTGGCTCAGTCACCCACGTATGAATGTCGCACATAACGTTTGACAAACGCCCGCAAAGGTGTATTCATACACTCCGGCAACATAAACCTGCTGCGACGCAACATGCCGCGCGCTCAACACCTACTAGCAAATGGAGGCCATAGATGGGTGACGTACTGCAACAATTCGTTCCGAGTTATCAGACCCGCATACTAAACGGCCCGTTGCAGGAACTAGCGAGCTATCCGGCGTGGTTGCGCGAAATCGTCGAACGCACGGCCAGCGCACGCGCCCGCGTGGTACAGCATGGCCTGTTCCGTGCGATGTGCGAAGGCAATCTGGACCGCGCTGCAGAGCGCCGCTTTCTGATAGACGTATGGCCGGTCATCGTTCAGTTTCCGCAATACATGGCACTCAACCTGCTGAAACTGCGTTACGGCCGCGCCGCCGGGCACAATATGGCGCGTAAATTCCTGCTGCAGAACATACGCGTGGAAGCCAAGCATGCCGATTTCTGGCTGCAGTGGGCGGCAAGCTGCGGCATACGCGAAGAAGAAATCGTTTTCGCACGGCCGGCACTGAGCACGCGCGCTTTAAGCCATTGGTGTTGGCACACCTGCGAGCGCGAATCTCTGGCAGTGGGCATCGCCGCAACCAATTACGCCATCGAAGGTGCAACCGGCGACTGGTGCGCACTCATTTGCGATGACGGCCGCTACGAAACGCGCTTTTTCGGCAGCGACCGTACCAATGGCATGAAATGGCTGCGCGTGCACGCGCGTTACGACGACACCCACCCCTGGGAAGCCCTGGAAATCGTCGCCACTGTACTGGGTGCAGACCCGCCGGCGCGCGAAACCGCACGCATCGAACACGCCGTGGCGGCCAGTTATCTACATATGGAAGCGACGCTGGATTACTGCCTGAGCGGTCGCGAAACTGCGTCGGCGGTGCAGGCGTATTGCCCTGACTGCACCTACGGCCCGGCCTGAAGGGCCGGCGGCGCGTTTGCACCGGCCCGGGCGGGCCGGCCCATAATCGGGGATAATCGCCGTCCCGAACCGCGGTCCGCCCCGTCCATGATTCAACTCAAAGTGCGCGCGGTGCCGCCGCGCGCCCTGCACGCTCTGCTCGACCAGGGCGTGGATCCTCTGCTCGCGCGCCTGTTTGCAGCACGCGGCATCGCCAGCCGCAGCGAACTTGCCTATGGCCTCGACGCGCTGCTCGCGCCGGACCTGCTGTCCGGCAGCGGCGCGGCGGCCGATCTATTGGCCAGCGCGATCGCCCGCCGCGCGCGCATGCTCATCGTGGCCGATTACGACTGCGATGGCGCCACGGCTTGTGCGGTAGGCGTGCGCGCGCTGCGCCGGTTTGGCGCTGACGTGGAATATCTGGTCCCCAACCGCTTCGAATACGGTTACGGCCTGACGCCGGAAATCGTCGATCTGGCGGCCCAGCGCAAGCCCGAGCTGATCATTACCGTCGATAACGGCATCGCCTCACTGGAAGGCGTGGCGCGCGCACGCGAACTGGGCATCGCCACCCTCATCACCGACCACCACCTGCCCGGCGCCGAACTGCCCGCGGCGGACGTGATCGTGAACCCCAATCAGCCAGGCTGCCGCTTCCCGAGCAAACACATGGCCGGGGTGGGTGTCATGTTTTACGTGGCACTGGCGACGCGAGCAGAAATGCGTCGGCGCGGCCAATTCGCGGCTGGAGCGGAGCCCAACCTGGCTGCGCTGCTGGATTTGGTCGCGCTTGGCACCGTGGCAGACGTCGTGCGCCTCGACCACAACAATCGCATACTCGTGACGCAAGGTATCGCGCGCATGCGCGCCGGCAAAATGCAGGCCGGCGTGGCGGCGCTATTCGCCGCGGCGGCACGCGAGCCGGCGCGCGCCACTGCGACCGATCTCGGTTTCGGGCTCGGTCCGCGTCTCAACGCCGCGGGACGCCTGGCCGACATGTCCCTGGGTATCGAGTGCCTGCTCAGCGACGACCCGGCCCGCGCGCTCGCCATTGCGCAAAAGCTCGATACGCTCAATAGCGAGCGGCGCGAAATCGAAACCGACATGCGCGAAGCCGCGGAAGCCGTACTCGATTGCGCAGACGTCGCCGGGCGGGCTTCCGTATGCCTGTATCAACCGGACTGGCACCAGGGCGTCGTCGGCATATTGGCCGGGCGCATCAAGGACCGCACGCACCGCCCCGCGCTTGCATTCGCCCCCTTGGCCGACGGCACCCTGCGTGGCTCCGGCCGCAGCATTCCCGGCCTGCATCTGCGCGACGCGCTCGATCTGGTGGCAAAGCGCAGCCCGGGACTGCTGCTGCGTTTCGGCGGCCACGCCATGGCGGCCGGCATGAGCATTACGGCGGCACGTTTCGAGGAATTCGCGGCGGCGTTCGACTCCGTGTGTACCGAACTGATCGCCCCGTCCGAACTGGCCCGCACGCTGGAAACCGACGGCGCGCTCGAATCCGCCTATATGTCCTTATCCGGCGCGCAACTGGTGGACCGCGAAGTATGGGGCCAAGGATTTCCGGCGCCCCTGTTCCGCGACCAGTTCCGCGTCGAAAGCCAGCGCCTCGTGCGCGAGCGTCATCTGAAGCTGGGATTGCGCCACGCTGGCGGACGCCTGGATGCGATCTGGTTCAACCGCACCGAACCACTACCGGAGCGCATAGACGCCGCCTACCGGCTGTCGGTTAACGAGTTTCGCGGCCTGGCTTCACTGCAGCTCACGCTAGAGCACGCCGCCGCCGCGCAAGCGTGATTCAAGGCCGCACCAGGCGCAAAAAGCTTGTTTGCGCGACGCGCCCGGGGCTCAGAACCGGCCTGACTTATCTCGATTAATTCCAAATTTACGGACCACCCCATGAGCGCAATAGGCGTGCCGACCGAGATGCCGCCAGCGGGGCGGAAAACACATACCCGCCGACTCAAATAGTCAATCTTAACGAGGGATCGCGGGCGGCCGCTGGGGGTCAGGCCGTGATCCGGCAAAATAGCCTGCCCGGCATCCGCATTCCCGCCCGGACCGCGCACCATTGTCCATCTTGCCTTACCGCAGGTGACATGGCACCAGCCCGCTGCACGCAAGCTTGCCCCGCTGGCCGCGAAGCCGGCATTTCGGCGCCGTGCGCGCCCCCCGCCGCGGGCGAGTTCTGGAAATCTGGCGGCCGGGAGGCCGCGCCGGGTACAATTACCGGTTTCCCCGCAACGCCTGGACTGCGCCATGAGCCTCGACGCCGAACGAATCAACGCCATTGCCAATAAATTGACCGATCTGCAGGCGCGCGCAGGCGAACTCAGGAGGTATCTTTGACTTCGATGTCAAGACGGAACGTCTGGACGCGGTAGATCGCGAACTCGAAGACCCGAAAATCTGGGACGACCCCAAGCGCGCGCAAGATCTCGGGCGCGAAAAGAAATCGCTGGAAACCGTGGTGCTCACCTTGCGCACCCTGGGCGGCAAACTGGCCGACGCCGCCGATCTGTTCGAACTGGCGCACGGCGAGCAGGACGACGACACGGTGCTGGCCGTGGAAGCGGACTTGACCACGCTCGAAACCGAGGTGGCGGGGCTGGAATTCCGCCGCATGTTCAACCAGCCCGCCGACCCCAACAACTGTTTCGTCGAAATCCAGGCCGGCGCCGGCGGCACCGAAGCGCAGGACTGGGCCTCCATGCTGCTGCGCATGTACTTGCGCTATTGCGAGCGGCGCGGCTATGGCGCGGAAATCATGGAAGATTCGGCCGGCGAAGTGGCCGGCATCAAAAGTGCCGCGTTCAAGGTGAGCGGCGATTACGCCTACGGCATGTTGCGCACCGAAACCGGCATACACCGCCTGGTGCGCAAAAGCCCCTATGACTCCAACGCGCGCCGCCACACCAGTTTTGCCAGCGTGTTCGTGTATCCGGAGGTGGATGATTCGATCGAAATCGACATCAACCCGGCCGATTTGCGCATAGACGTATTCCGCGCCAGCGGCGCCGGCGGCCAGCACGTCAATAAAACCGAGTCAGCCGTGCGCATCACCCACCTGCCGACCAATATCGTCGTGCAGTGCCAGAACGACCGCAGCCAGCACCGCAACAAGGATGAAGCCATGAAGGCCCTGCGCTCGCGCCTGTACGAGCACGAAATGCGCAAGCGCCAGGCGGAACAGCAAAAGCTGGAAGATTCCAAAAGCGACATAGGCTGGGGCCACCAGATCCGTTCCTACGTGCTGGACCAGAGCCGCATCAAGGATTTGCGCACCAATGTCGAAATCGGCAACACGCAGGCGGTGCTCGACGGTGACCTCGACAGCTTCATCGAAGCCAGCCTGAAACAAGGGGTTTAGCGCGCGTGGCCAATGAAACTTCCGCCCGTCTCGCTGCCCTGCGCATCACCCATTTCAAGAGCATAGGCGAAGCGCGTCTGGACAGGCTGGGACCGGTCACCGTACTGGTCGGCCCCAACGCCGCAGGCAAAAGCAACCTGGTGGACGCGCTGCGCTTTTTGCGCGACGTGGCCGACGAGGGGCTGGAGCATGCCTTGTCCGATCGCGGCGGCATCACCCTGGTACGTCAGGCCGGCCTGGCACCGCCGCCGCAAGTGGGGCTGGAAGTCGATCTGAGCGACGAGGCTGGCCAACCGCTCGCGCACTACGCGCTCGAAGTGCGCAGCCACAGCCACGCGCGCTTCCGCATCGCCCACGAAGCAGCGGAATGGGCGGCCGCCCAGACCCGCCCAGGACAGTCCGACGCGCAGGGGGCAGAAGGCTCGCGACATCGCTTCGAGCGCGACCGCAAGGACGTCGTGCACGTGCATGACGGGGATGCCGCAGCCGAAAGCGTGGAACTTGCGCCGCACGCCGCCGCGCTGGGCGTGCTGGGCGCCAATCCACTCGGCAAGTGGCTGCGCGAAGTTGCCTTTTGCACCGTGTATCCGGATTCCATGCGCGACCCACGGCGCCCCGACAGCGACGAGCGCCTCAAGGAATCCGGCGAAAATTGGGCCACGGTACTGCGCGCCCTGCGCAAGACCGAAGTCGGCCGTGTCCGGCTCGAGCAGGTGCGTCAGGCGGTGTCGTTCATGCTGCCGGGGCTGGAAGAGGTTACGGTCAAATCCGTGGGCGGCTATCTGGTGCCGCAATTCATGGTGCGAAACTGGAGCGACCGGCGCCTGTATCCGCTCGATCCGGTGCGGCTATCCACCGGCACCCTACGGCTATTTGGGATGTTGCTGGCCGTGCACCAGTTGCCGGCGCCCGCGCTGGCAGTGATAGAGGAGCCGGAGCAAAGCCTCAATCCACAGCTGTTCGGCGTGCTGGTGCAGGCACTGCGGCAGGTGTCGCGCCACACCCAGATCATCATCACCACGCACAGCCCGCAACTGGTCGACATGTTCGAGCCGGAAGAAATTCGCGTCGTATCCTTCGAAGAAGGCTCCACACGGGTGGCCAGCGTTCATGCCAGCCAGATCGACGCGGTCAAACGCAAGCTAGGCAGCCTGGGCGAGTACATGGCCGGTGACGGCCTGCAGCCCGACCTGGGCTGACCGGCATTCATCCCATGCACGTACAGAGCGAGGCCCTGGACAGCCGGCTGGAAGATTTTCTGGCCCCGGGCCGTGTCGCCGAAGATTTGCCGGCGCTGTTTCCGCTGCTGGCCGCGCGCCCCTTGCTGGCGGCCTGCACGGCGCTATTCCACGGCGGCGAGGCGGCCGTGCTGGCACGCCTGCTGGTGCTGCGCGAACTGGCCGCTCGCGCCGCCGCGCCACGCTGGAGCCGGCGCGAAATGAGCGCCCATTTCGCCTACCTCGACCCCACCAAGCTCGACACCATCATCAAACGCCTGGCGGATTTCGCCCTGCTCGACTGGGATGCCGAAGACCGCAGTTACCGCGTGTCGCCGCTGGGCCATCAGGTTGCCGCGGCGGTCGCCTCGCTGCTGCAATTTTCCGGCGGCGACGAACACGGCCTGGGCTTCCTCACCGCCCAACTGGCCGGCGGTGCGGCGGCCGGCCGCACCTCGGTGGAACATTTGCAGCAGGTGCTGGGCCGCCTGACCGAACTGGAAGAACAGTTCGCCGCGGCGGTGCGCTCCGGCTCGGAAATCCAGCTCAAAACCGCGCAGTCGCGGCTCGAGTCGGTATTCCTGTGGATGGAAAAAGGCACGCAGGTATTGCACCAGATTCTCGAAGCCGGCGAACTGGATGACGCCGGCTACCGCGTCGCGCAGGAAATCGGCCAGCGCCAGTCGCGCCTGATGCGCATGGCCGGCGTGTTTTCGCGCGAACTTGCCGCCATGGCGCGGCAGCACGTGCATCTGGCGCGCGGCGGACTATCCACGGCGGAACTGGCGCGCTGGCTGCAAGGCCTGGGCCAGCGCGAACTGGCCGAACTTGCGCAGGGCGCACTATCTACCGTGCCGGAGCCGGCATTCGTGACGCCCGACGTGATGCTGGACGTGGCCGAATACGAATTGTGCGAGCGCGCTGCGCAAGGCCGCCCGGACGACACTTTGCCGGCCGCAGCCGGCGCCGACCCCACCCTGCATAGCGCCGGCAAAGTACCGCCGCAGCTCAGTGCGCTCATCCACCTGCTGTCCGGGCTGGAAGCGCCGCTGGCAGTCGCCGACGCGGTGGTGGCGGACGACTATCCGCGCACCGCCTACCGCTTTTCGCTATTGCCGCTGATAGGCGAACAGACTGCCGACCCCACCTTGCAGGAACTGGCCGCGCTAGGTCTGCGCGTAGCGCAGAACGGCCCCGGCATGGTCGCCGTGGAACGCGCCGGAGTAGCGAAAATCGACGATTTCACCCTGGAGCCCGCGCGTGGATGAGGCTGCCAAACTGATCGCGCTGCTGCTCGCCCAGCGCGCCCTGCCGCGCACCCATCCGCTGGTGCAGCGTGCGCTGATCGATTTCGACTTTCGGGCCGAAATCGACGCGCGCCTGGCGCCGACCGGCCTGCGCCTGCTCGACAACCCGTTCGCCGCCCACGTCGCACTGGCATTCCGCACCGAAGCCGAAAACGCCGTATTCGGTGGCGGCGGCACCTGGGTGAACAACAACTTCGGACTCGCGCGCGACGGCGTGGCGCTACTGGTGCTCATCTGGGCGCTCATCGTATTGCCCAAGCGCGAACGCCAGTGGCTGCGCGAAGCCGAACAGAACCAGGCCGACCTGTTCGGCGCCGCCAAACCGCTGCCGGCCGCCGCCGACGCATCGCGCCCCATCGCCGAAGCGGTGCTGATGGACGACTATGCCGCCACCCTGGGCGGCCGCACGCGGGTCAACATGAATCTGGGCGTACTGTCGCGCCTGGGTTTCATCGACCGGCGCAACAAGCTCGTCTATGAAGGCCCGCTGCTCGACCTGGCGTTCGACTACGAACAGATTGCGCCGCGCATCATCGATGGCGCGCTGGGTGATTTGCTCGCGCGCCGCGCGCCGCACGCAGCCGATCTGGCCGATGCCGCCCGCGCCGCAGATGACACCCCCGCCGCTGCAAGCGGCGATGACGCAATCGACAACGGCGCCGCCTGACGCCGCCCCCAGCCTACCAAGCCCGCGCCATGTTCCGCATCCTCACCCTGGAAGTCGTGCACTGGGATTTCTGGCAGCGCGCCACGCTGCCGCTCGATGCGCCCATCGTGACCATAGTCGGACCCAACGGCTCCGGCAAAACCACCTTGCTCGACGCCTTGCGCACGCTGCTGGCGCAGGACTGTTCGCGCAAGCGCGACTACAAGCGCTACGCACGCAAAAGCGGCGCCGCCACCACCTGGCTGCGCGGCGTGGTCGACAACCGCCGCAGCGGCAACCGCACCCACCCGTTTTTCCCGCTCTTGGCGGACCAGGTGACGCTGGCCTGCCGCATAGAAAAAAAGGGCGGCGACTGGGCGCGCGAATATTGCATCGCCGAGGGCGACCAGTCGATCGAGCAACTGGCGCGTGACGCCGACTGGCTGGGCGTGCGCGAATACATGCGGCGCCTGCTCGAAGCCGGGCTGTCGCGCGCCATCGCGCGCGTGCTGTCGCTGGAACAGGGGCAAACCGACAAACTTTGCGAATATTCGGCGCGTGAACTGCTGGACCTGGTATTCCACGTATTCGGCGACAAGCAGGTGTTGGACCGCTATCAGGAAGCGCACGAACACCAGCGCCAGATCGAGCGCGAACTGGACGAAGTGGACGGCCAGCAGGCCAGGCTGGGCGCGGAAGTCGAGCGCCTGCACGGGCAGCTCAACCGCCATCGGGAATATCGCAGCTTGATGGCCGAGCGCAGCATGCTGGCGGCCGAAGTGTTGCCACGCCTGCAATGGCACGAATTGCGCCACGCCATCACCGGCGCACGTGCGCAACTGCGCCCGCGCCGCCGCGAGTGGCGTGACAAACGCCTGGAACTGGCGCGCCTGCAGAGCGCGCTGCCGGCCCTGGCCGAGCGCGCGCGCGCCGCCGGCGAACGGCTCACCACTCTGGACGCCCACCTGCAAAGCCTGCAGGAAGCGCGC
Source organism: Rhodocyclaceae bacterium (assembly GCA_016791105.1). Lineage (GTDB taxonomy): Bacteria > Pseudomonadota > Gammaproteobacteria > Burkholderiales > Rhodocyclaceae > JAEUNM01. Next base: position 133,832 of record JAEUNM010000095.1, read on the forward strand.
AGCCGCGCCGAGCGGCGCGAAGAACGCGCGTCCACGCTGCTGGAACAACGCACCCGCCTCGTCGATGCCATGCAGATGACCGGCGAAGACGCACCCGGCCAGCTGGCCGCACGCGAAAGCGCCCTGCTCGCCGAACGCGACCGCATGCGCCTGGAGCGCGAGCGCCTGACCGAGCGCGCGGGCGAAGTGCGCGGCCAGATTTCCCGCCTCGCGCGCGGCGACCGCGCCGACCCGCCGGACGTGCAGGCGCTGCGCGACGCGTTCCAGCGCGAGCGCATAGGCCACGACTTGCTGCCGGAAATCGTCGAAGTGCTGGACGACTCCTGGCAAACCGCCGTCGAAGCCCTGCTCCACCCGCTGCGCCACCTGGTGCTGCTGCATGACGCAAACGACCAGGCGCGCGCTTTCGCGCTGGGCGAATCGCTGCGCTATCGGCATTTCATCGTGCCGGAGCGGCAAAGCCCGGCCAGCGCCACGCCCGGTTCGCTGCTCGAAGTGGTGCAATTCAATGCGCCCGTGCCGGGCTGGCTCAGCGCATTGCTGGATCGCACGCGGCGCGTCGAAAGCCCGGCCGAAGGCGCGCAACTGCCGCGCGGACAGGACTGGATTACCCGCTCCGGTTATTTGCGCGAGCGCCGCGGCGGCCGCCACGCCGGCGGCGCCGAACGCCACTTCGGCCGCGGCCGGCTCGCCGCGCTGGAAGCCGAACAGGAAGAACTGGCCGGCCGCATCGCCGCGCTGGACGAAAAACTCGCCGCTGGCGGCCACGCCATCGCCACCCTGCAAAGCGCGCTGGCCGCGGCCGGCGCGCCGGCCGAACTATCCGCGCGCGCCGCCGAATTTGCCCGCGCCGAAGCCGACCAGGCGGCCGCCGCGGCGGAAATTGCCGCGCTCAAAACCAGCCAGGTCGACGCCTACGCGGCGCGCGCCGGCACCCAGGACGAGCGCGTCGAACTGGCCACCGCCCTGGAGCGCGACCAGACGCGCGCACGCGCCCTGGCGGCGCAAATCGCCGCGGCCGAAAATCGCCCCGCCCGCGAAGAAAACGTGCGCCGCATCCTGCGCCTGCGTGCCGCACGCAAACAGGCGCCGGCGGCGTCCTGGCTGGATGCGGCGGCCAACGCGCGGCTGGCCGAAAAATGGGAAAGCGCGCGCTCGGTCGAACGCGAACTCGAACGCCTGCAACGCAAGCTGGACGAAGGCGATTGGGTCAAGGACGACACGGTCGAAGCGCTCTATCAATTGCGCCTGGGCGACCACCAGCGCCAGCAGTCCGAACTGGAGCGCCGCCGCGACGAAAACCGCCGCGCCGCCCAGCACACCGACCACGCCCGCGCCGCCTATATCGACGTGTTGCGCCACACCCTGCGCATCTACGCGCGCAATCTCAAGGACCTGGGCAAAGTGGCGCGCGTGGCCGTCGAACTGGTGCCGCCGCACCTGGAAAACGACGACATCACGCTGGCTCAGGCCGGCCTGGAAGTGCGCTTCGATTTCGACGAAAAAGGCTTTTCCGGCATGAATGACGGTGAAGCTTCGGGCGGCCAGCAGGTCATCAAATCGCTCATCCTGCTCATCGCGCTCATGATGGACGAGGCGCGCCCGGGCGGATTCGTATTCATAGACGAACCGTTCGCGCACCTGGATATCGTCAATATCGACCGCGTCGCCGCCTTCCTCAAAGCCACGCGCGCGCAATACCTCATCACCACGCCCATCACGCACAACGTCAATGTGTATGACCCGGCCATGATCACGCTGGTCACCTTCAAAAAGCGGCCGGGCGAACATTGGGCGCCACGAATCGGCCGCCTGGTGCGCGAGCCGGCCTGAGCCGGGCCGGCCACTCCCGGCGCACTGCTGCGGTGCGCCAGCCGTCCGCAGGCACCATAGTTCGCACCGCGCGCGTGGCCGCCACCCGCCACGCCCCTTGATTGCCGGGCGCTCGCCATCGGCGCATTTTTTGCTTGCGGGATCGCATTTGGGCCTCGCTTCAGGGCATCGCCCGCCGGTCGGCTGAATGTCGAGCGCGCGCAACAGTTCCATGTTGCAACGCAACATACCAACGCCAGCAGAACCCGGGATACCTGAAAACAGGCCGAAAAAACCTGTACAATGGATATATTGCACCGCACAATTCGCCTTACGAAGCACGACCATGTCGTACCCGTCGTGCCAGGAAAGGGCTTTAGATGGCTGCCAGTCACCTCATCATTTCCCGCCTTGCGCTGGCGGAATCGCCTGAACGCGAACCAAGCGCATCGATATTTACGGATCTGGATTTCCGCGCCGAAAGTGGCGACTGCATCGCCCTCATGGGCGCGCCAGGCTGCGGCAAAGCCGAACTGCTGCAAATACTTGCCGGCAATCTGCGCGCCACCTCCGGCGGCGTCATTCTGGATGGCCGCGAAATTTGCGGCCCGGCCGCCGGCCGCAGCATAGTCGGCAAAGAACCGCGCCTGCGCGCGTGGCTCACCGCCCACGCCTATGTCGCCCGCAGTGCGCGCGCGGCGTGGAAAAAGCGCAAGGCCGGCGGCGACATCGACGAATGGGTGCGCCACAACCTGCACCTGACCGGTGCCGCCGACGCCGCCAGTCTGCGGCCCGGCAAACTGTCCGCCGCGCTCAGGCTGCGCGTCGAATTGGCGCGCGTGCTGGCGTCGGACCCCAAACTGCTGTTGCTGGATGACGCATTCGGCACGCTCGACGCAGGCACCCGCGCCGCCTTGCACGATACCTTTCTGGCCATGCAGCAGCGCGTCCAGCACACCGCCATACTGGTCACCGAAAACCTTGCCGAAGCCGTCCTGCTGGCCGACCGCATACTCATCCTGACGCGCGGCGGCGGCGTAAAACACGACATTACGATAGACCTGTTGCGCCCGCGCAGCCGCGCCCAGCTCGTCACCACGCCGGAATACGAGGCCTACGTGGCGCAGCTGCGCAAGCTGCTCAGCGAAACTTCCGCCGCCGCGCCTGCCGCCACGCCGCAGGCGCAAGCCATGCCGGCGCCGGAAGCCATGTTGCCGCACCCGCAGCGCCACCCCATGCCCAGCGGCAAGGTGCTGGAAAAGCCGGCACTAAGCCTGGGCTACGTGCCGCTGTCGGATTGCGCGCCGCTCGCAGTGGCGCTGGAAGAAGGGTTTTTCGACGGCTACGGCCTGGACATCACGCTGGTACGCGAAACGTCCTGGCAGAACGTGCTGGACAAAGTGTCCATGGGCCTGCTGGATGGCGCGCAAATGCCCGCGCCCATGCTGCTCGGCGCCCATTTCAGCGCCGCCTACCGGCCGCTGGTCACGTCCATGAGCCTGGGCCTCAATGGCAACGCCATCACCGTGGCTAGTGACATTTACGCGCGCATGCGGGCCACCGGCGTAGCCGACCTGGAAACCCCGCTGGGCAGCGCGCGCGCGCTGCGTGCGGTGATAGACGCCAACCGGCGCGAACGCCGGCCGCCGCTGGTATTTGCCGTGGTGGCGGCGTTTTCCTCGCACAACTATTTGCTGCGCTACTGGATGGCCAGCGCCGGCATAGACCCCGACCGCGACATCCGCCTGGCCGTCATCCCGCCGCCGCAAATGGCGCATTACCTGCAGGCCGGCCTGGTATCCGGCTTTTGCGTGGGCGAGCCGTGGAACACCGTGGTGGCACGCAATGGCACCGGCCGCGTGGTGGTGAATAGCTATGCGATCTGGAACAACCATCCGGAAAAAGTGCTGGCCGTCACGCGCGCCTGGGCCGACGCCCACCCGAATACCCACCGCGCCGTCATCAAGGCGCTGCTGGACGCCTGCTGGTGGATAGAAAAGGACGACCGCCGGCCGCAGCTCACGCGCATCCTGTCGCAGGGGCGGTATCTCAACATGCCGCAGGACGACCTGGAAGCCGCCCTCGACGGCGTCTATCTGAATCCTGCCGGCACGGGGCAGGCGCCGCCGTTACACGCCTTTCACCGCGACTGCGCGAATTTTCCGTGGCGCTCGCACGCGCTCTGGCTGCTCGCACAAATGCGGCGCTGGGGCCATATCCAGGCCAGCACCCACGAATTGCAGCATGCCGCGCGCAGCGTGTATCGCCCCGAGCTGTACCGCGAAGCCGCCCGCGCACGCGGCGTACCAGCGCCCTGCTGCGACCTGAAGCCGGAAGGCGCGCACGAATCCGAGTGGCAGCTTGAAGACAGCAAGCGCCAGTTCTTGCTCGGCAGCGACCGCTTCATGGACGGCCGCCTGTTCGATCCGGAACAACTGGACCACTATCTGGCCGGCTTCGAGCCCGCCAAAAAGCCCGCCCCCCGCCCCGCGCCGGAAGCCACCCGCGACGACCGCGACTACGGCGACAACTGGTACCCCTCCATGGCCTGAGCCAAACAACCACAGGGCGGAATGCGCTTCGCTTTTCCAATCTACGGACCGTGCAGGCACGTAGACACGTAGGTTGGGGTGAGCTTGCGAACCCCAACATTTGGCGGATCGGAACGGCCGAATGTTGGGGTTCCTGCGTCACCCCAACCTACGAGGCTAGGCGGCGCGGCCCGTAGGGCGGATAAGCGAAGCGCAATCCGCCGTATGCAGCGGCTAAATTCCCCAAGCCGCCATTTGCAACGCTCGCACACACCAAGCGCTTAGCCGGGCCGGCACGTCCCCATACGGCGGATTGCGGCTGCGGCTTATCCGCCCTGCGACTGCCCGCGGAAAAATGTAGGCACGTAGGTTGGGGTGAGCTTGCGAACCCCAACGATTTAACCGCACGCCGGTAATTGTTGGGGTTCCTGATGTCACCCCAACCTACGAGGCTACGAGGCTAGGCGGCGCGGCCCGTAGGGCGGATAAGCGCAGCGCAATCCGCCGTATGCAGCGGCTAAATTCCCCAAGCCGCCATTTGCAACGCTCGCACACACCAAGCGCTTAGCCGGGCCGGCACGTCCCCATACGGCGGATTGCGCCTGCGGCTTATCCGCCCTGCGACTGCCCGCGGAAAAATGTAGGTTGGGGTGAGCCCGCGAACCCCAACGATTTAACCGCATGCCGGTAATTGTTGGGGTTCCTGATGTCACCCCAACCTACAACCCGTAGGGCGGATAAGCAAAGCGCATTCCGCCGTATGTAGCGCTTAAATTCCCCAAGCCGCTCTTTGAAATGCTCACGCGCATCGAGAAGCGCTTCAATCTCCGCCGCCGCCACCGCAACCGCCTCCACCACAGCCCCCGCTGTCGCTGCCCCCTCCGCCATCGCCGCAATCCGCGCCGTGGCCGGCGCCGCCGTCGCCCGTCCCGTCAAAACTACTGCCACCGAGATCGCTGCCGCAATGAATTACGCGTGAGTTGGCGCCAGCCGCCGCTTGCTGCTTGGACTTGCAATCGGCCACATAGGTAAAGCCATCTTCGATGCCAAGTTTGGCGTCGATGGCAAACAATAGCGGCAGGCGCGACGGGTTGCGCGGGTTGATGTTTTCTTCGCGGCACACAAAGTGCCAGACGCGGCGCAGGCCTTC
>JAEUNM010000101.1 GCA_016791105.1 Rhodocyclaceae bacterium
GTTGAGCCTGCTGCGCCCGCTGGTGGAAAAATTCGCGGTGTCGCTGCAGGGTGCGCTCGCCCACCACGCCCAGAAAGCCGAACAGGCCTGGTCCACCGCGCTCTATGCGGCCATTCCCGATCCGCTCTGGGTAAAGGACACGGCGGGCCGTTTCATCGCCTGCAATGCCGGCTTCGAAGCCCTGATCGGCCATGACACGGCAAGCATTCTGGGTAAAACTGTGGCCGATCTGCTGCCGCCGCAGCAGGCGGACACGATACGTGACGCCGAGCGCTCGGTGCTGGAATCGGGCGCCCCCTCCATGGTGGAAGAATGGCTGGGGCCACCCGGCAGCGAGCGCCGACGCCTGCTGGAAACCGTCAAAGCGCCCATGCGCGATGCCAGTGGCCGCGTGCTTGGCCTGCTCAACGTGGCACGCGACATTACTGAGCGGCGCACCGGCGAACTTGCCAGGCGCGTCGCCGAAACCCGCTATCACGTGCTGTTCGAATCCTTGGCGGCCGGCGTTTTGCTGGTGGACCGCGATGGCGCCATCCGCGCCTGCAACCGTGCCGCCGAGCGCATCCTGCGTTGCGGCGCCGAGCAGCTTTTGGGGCGGGTGATCGAATCCTGTGGCTGGCATTACGCCGCCACCCAGGGCACAGCGCTAAATCCGGGCACCCCGCTCGACCTCGACACGCTGCGCGACGGCGCAGCACGCAGCGACCAGATATACGGCCTGCGTCATGATGACGGCGCCACCACCTGGCTGTCGGTCAGCGCCGAGCCCCTCGACATTTCCAGCGACGGCAGCGCCAATGAAATCGTGCTGTCGTTTTTTGACATTACCGCCCGCACCGAAGCAGAGGCCGCATTGGCCGAGTCGCGCGCCCAGGTCGAACTGGCACTGGACGCTTCGCGGGCCGGTCTGTGGAACTGGAACATTGCCACCGGCGTGGCCGATTTCGACGCACGCTGGGCGGAAATCGTCGGCTACAGACTGGACGAATTACCGCCGCACATCGACCTTTGGGCACGCCACGCCCATCCGGACGACATCGAGCCGGCGCGCGCCATGCTGCTCGATCATTTGCGCGGCAAGTTGGCACTGTTCGAACTCGAAGTGCGCATGCGCCACCGCGACGGCCACTGGATTTGGGTGCAGGACCGCGGCTGTGTGGTCGAGCGTGACGGTGACGGCCGCGCGGTACGTATGGCCGGCACACGCCTGGACATTACCCGCCGCAAGGCCGACGAAATGGCCATGCAGGCCGAGCACGCGCTATTTGCGCGCGGCCCGGTGGCGGTGCTGGGCTGGCCGGTGGATATGGACAAACCGCTCTTGTATGCCTCGCACAACGTGGTGAGCATATTCGGCTACAGCGCGATAGAAATGCAGGCGCCGGATTTCCGCTACGCCAATCTGGTCGATCCGGAAGATTTGCTGCGCATCACGACGGAAGTGCGGCAGTTCATCGCGGCCGGGCGCCAGCACTGGGTGCACCGCTACCGCATCCGCCATGCCGACGGCAGCACGCGCTGGCTGTACGACCAGACCACGGTGCAACCGGACCCGGACGGCGTGGTGCGGCAATTGCGCGGCTACGTGATGGACGATACGGAAAGGCGCGCGCAGGAAGATCAGTTGCGCAAGCTGTCCATGGCCGTCGAACAATGCCCGGTCGGCGTCGTGATTGCCGATCACGGCGGCCGTATCGAATACGTCAATGCCAGTTTCAGCCGCATGACCGGCTATGAGGCGGACGAGGTCCAATACGGTGACGCGGCCGAATTTGTCGCGGGCGACGAGAGCGGCGCCGCCAGCGACGCCATGTGGGACGAATTGCGCAATGGACGTTCGTGGCTGCGCGAATCGAGCCGGCTGCGCAAGGACGGCAGCCGCTACGCCCAGGCTTTGCTGATGGCGCCCATGCGCGGCGGCGACGGCCGCATCACGCATTTTCTCGGCATCATCGAAGAAATTACCGAGCGCAAGCGCATCGAAGCCGAATTGCTGCGCCACCGCGACCACCTCGAAGAACTGGTGGCCGAGCGCACCGCCAAACTGGCGGCCGCCACCCGCGAGGCCGAAGCGGCCAGCCGTGCGAAATCCACCTTCCTGGCCAATATGAGCCACGAAATGCGCACGCCGCTGAATGCCATCCTGGGCTTCACGCACCTGTTGCAACAGGCGGCGCAGGGCCAGTCGCAACAGGAACAATTGCGTCAGGTAGGCCTGTCGGCACAGCACCTGCTCGACCTGATCAATGCAATTCTCGACCTGTCGCGCATCGAAGCCGGAAAGCTGGATGTGGACGCCAGCGAATTCGACCTCGACGAGTTGCTCGACAGCCTCGCCGCGATGGTGGCGGATCAAGCCGCGGCGCGCGGCCTCGGCCTGATTTTCGACGTGGCACCCGACATGCCCGGCAGCCTGCGCGGCGACGCGCTGCGGCTCAAGCAAATTCTCGCCAACCTGCTATCCAACGCAGTCAAATTTACGCAGCAGGGCCACATCGTCTTGCGGATTCGCGCAGACGCTGCCGCTGATGGACGCCTGCACACGATATTCGACGTGGAGGACAGCGGCCCGGGCATCGCGCCCGACATGATGCGGCGCCTGTTTCAACCTTTCGAACAAGGCGACGCCTCGACCACCCGGCATTTCGGCGGCAGCGGGCTGGGCCTCGCCATTTCGCGCGGGCTGGCGGAACTGCTGGACGGCAAGCTTTCGGCACAAAGCCGAATCGGCACAGGGACCACCTTCCGCCTGGAACTTACGCTACAACCCGCCGGCCCCAGCGCCGCCCCGCCGTTCGCGCGCCACACCTTGCTGCTGCTGCATGCGGCGGGTGCACCGCGCGACGCACTGGCACACGCCCTGGGCAATCTGGGCGCCAGGGTGGAGTGTGTGTCCAGTATGGACGCCGCCTACACCTGGCTGGGCAGGGTGCAAGCCGGTCCGGCGGCACCCTTATTGGTGATGCTCGACCCCGGCCCCGACAACGGGCATGGCACGACAGCGGCGCGCACCCTGCGCGGAGCGGCCGAACGCCCGCTGCAATTGATCGCGCTGTGTCGCGGCAACGCCCCCCAACTGGACGATTTGCTCGCCGCGTCCTATGACGGCTGGCTGGCGCAGCCGGTGCGCCGGCGCAACTGTGCGGAAATGATGGCGCGCCTCGCGCGCGGTCAGCCCATGCCGGCGCCGGTGCTGCAGTATTTTCCGACGGTGCAGCGCAGCTTCGGTACGGCCCGCATCCTGCTGGTGGAAGACCATACCGTGAATCAGCAGGTTGCGCTGCAATTGCTGGCGGCGGTCGGGCTAGGCGCCGATCTGGCCGCCGATGGCCTGCGCGCCGTGGAAATGGCGCGCGCCGGCAATTACTCGCTGATTTTGATGGACGTGCAAATGCCGGTCATGGATGGCCTGGCCGCCACGCGCGAAATTCGCCGGCTGCCGCAGTGCGCACAGGTGCCCATCATCGCGATGACCGCGGACGCATTCAGGGAAGACCGCGAACGCTGTCTGGCCGCCGGCATGAATGGGCATATCGCAAAACCCATAGACCCGGAGCACTTGTACGCGGCGCTGGAAAAATGGCTGGCCGCCGAACGCCCACGCAGCGCGCCGCCCGCTCCGCCAGCCGCAGCCCCGGCGTCTGGCCTGCACGCACTCGAGGCCATAGACGGACTGAATCCGGAGGCCGGACTCAAAACCGTGCTGGGGCGCGTCGCACAGTACACACGCCTGTTGCGCAAATTTGCCGCCGGGCGTTACGGCAATATCGACGAGTTGGACATATTGCTGGCAGCACGCGATTTCGACGCCGCGCAGCGCCTGGCTCATACGCTCAAGGGCGTCGCCGGCAGCCTGGGCGCGCACGCACTGCAAAAGCTGGCGGGCGAGCTGAATACCCGCCTGCGCGAGGACGCGGAAGCGCCCGATGTCGCCCAACTGGCGGCCCGCGTAAACGTCGAACGCACGCGCCTGGCGGGTGCCATCCGCGCCGCCCTGCCGGACGCGCCGGCGCTGGATCGCAGCACCCTGGACTGGATCGCCGCCTTGAGCGCGGCGCGCAAACTGGTGGCACTGGCGGAACGGCGCGCCATCGCCGCGCTACAACATTTCGAAGAACACGGCCCCTTGTTGCGCGCGGCATTGGGCGAGACGCACTGGCAGGCGCTCGATGCAGCGCTCGACGCAATGCGCTACGATGCCGCACTCGACGTGCTGCGCCAGGCCGCCATGGCCGAGGCGCGGCTGGCAGAACTTTTCGCTGCGACGGCCGTGCCGCCGCCTCAACCATCATGAGCTACGACCCGAACAACCCATTCGCCAAAATCCTGCGCAAGGAAATTCCCTGCATACCGCTATACGAAGACGACGCTACGCTGGCCATCATGGACATCATGCCGCAGGCCGACGGCCACGTGCTGGTACTTACCAAAGAGCCGGCCGCCACGCTGCCCGAAATGTCGCCCGAAGGCGCCGCGCGCTGCATACGTACCGTGCACGCGCTGCTGCCGGCGATATGCCGGGCGGTCGGCGTGGAATCCGTGGTGGTCAGCCAGTTCAATGGCGCGGCGGCCGGACAGAGTGTGCCGCACGTGCATTTTCACATCATCCCGCGCGCGCCCGGCGTCGCCCTGCGCCGCCATGCCGCGCAGCCGGAAAACCCGCAAACTTTGGCCGATCTGGCCGTGCGCATACGCGCCGAACTGGATCGCGGCTGAGCGGGATAAAGGCATGACGCACGTGGACGACGCGCTGGTGGTGGTCGAAGGGGTACATTTTTCCTACGGCCAGCGCAAGGTATTCGACGGACTGGAACTGCGCATTCCACGCGGCAAGGTATGTGCCGTGCTGGGCGTGAGCGGCTGCGGAAAAACCACCTTGCTGCGCCTCATAGGCGGCCAGTTGCGCCCGGCGCGCGGCAGCGTGAGCGTGGATGGGCAGGTGGTGCATCGCCTGTCGGCCGACGCGCTGTACGAATTGCGCAAAAAAATGGGCATGATGTTCCAGGCCGGCGGCTTGTTTTCGGACCTCACCGTGTTCGACAACGTGGCTTTCGCGGTGCGCGAACACACCGACCTGCCGGAAGACCTGATTTACGATCTGGTGCTCATGAAGCTCAACGCGGTCGGCTTGCGCGGCGCACACCGCCTCATGCCCACCGAACTGTCGGGCGGCATGGCGCGCCGTGTTGCGCTGGCACGCGCCATCGCGCTCGATCCGCTGCTCATCATTTACGACGAGCCTTTCGCCGGCCTCGACCCGATCTCGCTAAACGTGGTCGCCAATCTGCTGCGCAAGCTGAATGACGCGCTCAAGGTGACCACCATCGTCGTAACCTATGACGTGCACGAATCGCTCAAGGTGGTGGACTACATTTACCTGATCGACGGCGGCAAGGTGATCGCCCAGGGCACGCCGCAGGACTTGCAGCAAAGTACCGATCCTTTCGTGCGCCAGTTCATCGACGCGCGTCCGGACGGGCCGGTGTCGTTTCACGCCGACTGCCGGCATTACGCCGCCGATCTGGGCTTGGCCTGAACCTGAGCGCCGCGCACACGGCACAGGCGCTGTTGCGGCGCCGCAACCCGGCCCCGGGCATACCTCACGTATTACTTTAACTTCTGGCGCTATCCGCGCGAATTTACTACAGTAAAAATCCGCACCCAGCATTGGTGGCGGACCCGGCGCGGCCTGCCAGCGCCGTGCAGATATTCACGCCGGCAGCCTCAAGCTTTTGCTGCGGGTGCCGAAAATACTGCAAGCCGGATCGACCCGATCGCAAGGGCCGGCGAAAGCCGGCCACGTGCCAGGAGGATGCCACCATGAACCGCAGCGACCCTCTAGACAATCTGTCCATCGCCCTGTCGTGTGCAGTCGGACTGGATTTGCTGGCCGTCGCAGCCCGCCGCGGTGCCGCCGAGCGGCGCCCGCGCCGCGACGAATGCGAGGTATACCTGTTCCCGCAGGGCTTTGCCGGCGCACCGCTGGCAGAAGGCGCGAGCGGCACGGCGGACACGGTCGTGGTGGTCGGGCCGCGCGCGGATGCCTGCGTTTATTTCGGCGCCGATCTGGCCTATCACCTGGAACGTCCGAACCGCCGCTTTTTCCTTGATCTGGCGGCACGCGACCTGCGCCCGGCATCTCAGGCAGCTTGTTATGAAGGCATGGACGACGATTCCATTCAGTCTGCCTCCATCGCCATGGAAACCGACCTGGCGCACCTGCTCGCCGCGGTACGCGCGGGCGACCCCGCCAGCGGTCCGTGGGTAGCCAAACTGTTGCGCGATTTCGCCAGCCGCTTCGACACGACGCGCCGGGCGGAAGTCTGCGCCGCCTGAAGTCTTCCACCGCCTGGCTGCGGCAAGTTACCGGCCTTCCCCTGTTTCACAGCGCCTTTCAGCGCGCCCTCGCTCGAATCTGCCGCTCCCCCCGTCTCAGTGCTTGAGGGCGAGCAAAGCCTGGTTGCGCAGCGTGCGCAGCAAGGCCAATTCTTTTTCGCTCACGACTATGCTTCCGGCGTTCTGCTTGTCGGCGTAAATGAGCGCTACCGGCACATTGCGCAAGCGTAGGGGCAACAGCAAAAACGTGGCGGCGGCCAGGTTGCGGCGGAACCACTCGGGTACGCTGCGCTCGATATCCGGCGCGTTGGCGTCGGATATGAGCACATCCACGCCGCGCGCCAGGGCCAGGTTGAATATGTCGCTTTGCCCGCCCACCGCGAAACGCAAACGGCGCGCCGCGTCGTCGGCATCGCCGCCCAGGCCGAAACGGCCCTGCATGAAATTCGAGCGCGCGTCGCGCACGCAAATGAGCACGCGCTGAAAGCCCATGGCGCGATACATGGTTTCAAGAATGATGCGCAGCAAATCGGTGACGGAAAATTCTTCCACCAGTGCGTTGCTGATGTCCTGAATACCGGCCGACAGGATGGATTGGGCATCGCCCTCGCCCCCGTCCTGAGCCGGCGGCTGGGCAAACAAGCCGGTTTCCTGCAACGCGCCGGGTGCTGCAGTGGCCGCTGCCGGCGCCGCGCTCGCCCCGCCCTCGCCTTGCAATTGCCGCCCGATGCGGGTTTCCTTGAGGCTCACGCGCAATACCTGGGCCAAGGCGGTAAATTCGCGCGTGGACTTTTCCAGCGCTTCGTCCAGGTGGTTCTGGCTTAGTGAAATCGCCTCGCGATAGCGCCGCCGCAACTGGTCGAATTCACGCGCGCGCTCGGCTTTGGGCAATCTATCTATGGTGTCGCACAACTCGGACGACAAGGCCGAAAGGGTACGCAAGCGGCCCTCGCGGTCTTTCGCAACCGGATTTTCGTCCGCCGCCACGCGCCGCATGCTGGCAACGATGGTGTCCGGGAAGCCCCAGGCGCGCGCAACCCCCATGCCCAAATCCTGAAAACTTTGGCCCAGCACACGCCCAGCGGCGGTTTCGTCACTCAGATTTTCGCGCTGCGCGAGGCGCGCGATCGCGGCGGCTTCTTCGGGCAGGTAATAGTGCGTGAGCAAGCGCCCCAGACGGTGGAACAAGGCGCAGATGAAAGCTTCTTCCGCGTCGCGCGGGGAATGCGCCAGCGCCAGTTCGCGTGCCAGGGTGCTGCTCAGGATGGCGCGCAGAAATTCTTCGCGCAATGTACCGGCATGCTGTTTGTTGCCCAGGTGTTCAAACAGGATGAGCGACACCGCAATATTGCGTATCGCATCCAGCCCCAGTACCACGACGGCGCGTGAAATGGTGCTGATGTCGCTCGCGCCGGGCGGGCGATAGAAGGCGGAATTCACCAGACGCAGAATTTTGCTGGTGAGCGCAACGTCCTTGAGAATGGCATTGGCCACCGTATTGACGTTTTCGCCTTCCGAGCGGGTAAGTCGATTGACCGCTCCAACCGCCGTCGACAGGGCAGGAAAATCGCTTTTGTGGCGCATGCGGCGCAGCAGGAAATCCAGCGTGCCGCCGCCCGCAGTGGGGCCGGCGGCCGGGCGCAGATAGGCGCTCAGTGCGTCGCGCATGTGCGCGGCGCTGGGCCAACGTTCGGCCGGATCGCGCGCCAGCGCCTTGGCGAGCAGGTCGCGCAGGCGTTCGTCCAGGCCCGCGGCGGCGGCCGGCAATTCCACTGGATGATTGGCGATCTGATGCAGGGCCTGAAAATTGTCGCTGGCCGTAATCGCCCGCCGCCCGAACAGCATTTCGAACAGCACCAGGCCGGCCGCGAATACGTCGCCGGCCGCAGACGGCGGCGCGCCTGCGATATATTCCGGCGCCATGTAACAGGGCGAACCGACGAGGGCAGCAGTTTCACGGCCGGCGGCCTCGACCCGCACGGCGATACCAAAATCCATCACGCGCGCGGCCCCGTCCGCGCCGACCAGAATATTCGATGGCTTCAGATCGCGGTGTATCACCCCGGCGTCGTGGGCATGCTGCAGCGCATCCAGCACGTCCGCCATCATGGCCGCCGCGCGTTCCGGCGGCAATGCACCTTCGCGCCGTATCAGGCCGGCCAGCGTGCCGCCTTCGACATATTCGAACACCAGATAGGGCTCGCCAGCATGCTCACCGGCTTCGAATACCGGCACGATGTGCGGATGGCGCAAGCGGCTCACGGCGCGCGCCTCGGCGATGAGGGCCTGGCCGGCCCCCTCGGCTTGCCCGGTAAGACGCAGGGTTTTGATCGCCACTTCGCGTGCCAGTTGGGGGTCCCAGGCCAGATGCACCTGGCTTTGGGCGCCCTTACCCAGCATGCGGCGCAATTCGAAGCGGGCGATGCGCATCAGACCGCTCGCTCCGCGACCGCATCGGCTTCTGCCCGGCCCGGCATGGTTGCGGCTCCCCGCTCAGTTTGTTTCGATAGGTGAAGGTCCATGGTTCGCATGAATATCCCGTGAATATCAATACCGCCCTGCGGCGCCCGGCACCGGCCCGGTGCGCAAGCCCTTTGGCTGCGCTCAGCCGCGCCGGATCGGACGCACGACGGCCGGTTCTCGCGCGGCCGACTCAAGCGCTGCGACGCGATCGAAAGGAATGTGCACGGTAAATTGCGCCCCGCCGCCCGGGCGGTTGCCCGCCACCACGCTGGCGCCGTGGGCATTCAATATTTCGCGACAGATCGCCAGCCCCAGGCCGGTGCCGCCGGCGCCCGAATGGGTTTTGGAGCTTTGCACGAATTTGTCGAATATGCTTTCCAGTTCGCTTTCGGGCACCCCTACGCCCTCGTCCAGCACGCGCAGTACCACGCCCTTGCCCGGCGCATCCGAGCCGATCAGCACGCTTACCGTACCGCCTTCGGGGGAAAATTTGACCGCGTTGGACAACAGATTGCGCACCACCTGCGCCATGCGGTAGGCATCCATATTGATGCGCGGCAAGCCGGGTTCGCATTCCATCATGAGGCGCAGGCGGCGCACCGCAAATATCGCCGATAGTTCAGCGGCCACCTCGCGCGCCACGTCTTCCAGCGCCTGCGGAGAAAACTGCATGGGCATGGCGCCCGCCTCCATGCGCGACAGATCGAGCAAATCGTTCAGCAAGGTAAGCAAACGTTCCCCGCTCTGGCGCACGCGCAGGAAATATTCCTTGAGTTTGGTGCCGGGCAGGCGCTCGACACCGTTTTCGCCAAATTTGGCAAAACTAAGAATGGCGTGCATGGGCGTGCGCAACTCGTGACTCATATTGGCCAAAAAGGCCGATTTGGATTTGTTGGCCGCTTCCGCCTCGTCCTTGGCACGGCGCAGGTGGGCAGTCTGTTCTTCCACCATTTCCGCCAGGCGGTCACGGTGGCGCCGCAGTTCGGCTTCGGCGTCCAGGCGGCGCTGGTCCGCATCGCGCCGCGCCTGTTCGTTGCGACGCGCGATCACGAGCTGGCTGAAGGTGTAGGCGAGCGGTTCCAGTTCCTGCGCGTGTTCCGTCACATAGCCGCCGGCACGATTGGCAAGCCCGACCATGCCGATCAGCACACCGCCCAGTTTGATCGGGACGCCCATGAAGGACACCAGCGGCGGATGACCCGGCGGCACCCCGCCCGAACGCTTGTCGCCGGCAACGTCATTGGATATCACCAGCTCGCCGGTTTTCACGACGGCGCCGAACAAGGTGTCCATGTTGTGAAATTCCATGCCCGGCGGCGCGTTTTCAGCAAAAAACCGGCGCGCCTCTTCGCTGCGCGCAACATTTTTCATGCCATGCATCTTGAGATAGGGCGCGCCCTTGGCATCGAATTTCACTTCGCCCAGGAAGCCGATCGGGCTTTGCGATACGCGCATCAGTGCTGACAGCAATAGTTCGAACGCCTTCACCACGTCGTAATCGCGGATGAAGGCGTCCTGGATGCGGCTTACCGAGGCCCATTGATCGGTGTTGCGGCGCAACGCCCCTTCGGCCAGGCGGCGGTCGCCAATTTCGTTTTCGAGGGCGAGATTCTTGCGCGACAACTCGAAGGTGCGGCGCTCCACCGTGTCCTCGATGCGCGAGGTATAGCCACTCAGCATGAGGATGAAGGCCCCCAGCAGGGCCGCCAGCACCAGCCCGGCCATGTAGGCGACCCAGGGTTGCCAGGAGCGCCGTGCCATCAGGTAATCCTGCGTCGCGTGGATATCCAGCGTCCAGTGCCGGTCGGCCGCCTCGATGCGGCGCTGGGTATGGAAATCCGATTTGGCGGCAACGCCTTCGGCATAGAGCGGCGCAGCCCCCTCACCGGCGTCATCGTCGCGCAGCGCCAGGCGGACCGAAAACGCTGCGGAGCGCGCGCTTATCTGTCGCAACACGCCCGCCACGTCGATCGCCGCGACGGCGAAGCCCCAATCACGCGGCGTACCCGTATTGAGGTGTACCGGTACCGCCACATATACCAGCGACTCGCCGCTGCGCGCGCCCACCCACCCCGCAAGCGGCGGGCTGACGGCAAGCTGCGAAGCATTCATGGCGCGCAGCAGCGTCGCATACAACACCGGGTCACCAGACATGTCGCGCCCCAGATTGGCGACAAAATCGGTCGCCGGTTCCACGTACTGCATAGGCGCGTGGAACGCGCGCGGGCGTGCGGGAATAGGCTTGCCGTCCGGTCCGGCATCGGTCACCGCAGTGCCGGCCTGGCGGCGCTCGAAATTGCCGCGCTGTTCCGGCGTGACGAATGGGTGCCAGGACAGGGCGCGCAATGCAGGCTGACGGCGCAACAGGCGCCCCGCAAAAACCCGGAAATCGTGCGCGGTCACATCATCCGAGGCGAGGAACAAATCTTTCAGCGCCTCCGGTGCGCCCAGCGCCTGCTGCAGGGGCACTTCTATGTCATGAGTGAGGCGTTCGCCCTGGGCGTCGAATTCCTGATGCAGGCGCCGCGTTTCGACATTGCTGACCAGAACGAAAGCCACCGTCACGCCGGCAAACGCGCAGCACATGGGCATGGCCACGCGCAGGCGGCGCGGCCGCCACAGATTTGCCGGTTCGCCTATCCAGGCCAGCGCGATAGGCGTGAATAGCAGCACGCCTATCGAATCGCCCACCCACCAGGTAACCCAACTGATAGGCAAGGCCGGCGCCGGCACGATGCCGGCAAAAAACAACACCGCCATGCCGGCACTTGCGCTGACCACGCAGGAAATCGGCCCGATGAGGGCGAAACGCGCGATCTGGCGCGGCGTGTCGAGGGAAATCGGGTCACCGACGTGGCGCCGCAGCCAGCGCGCACAGAGCGCGGCCTGCAGGCAAGGCCCCAGGCTGACCAATGCAGCGACGAGCATGTCGCGCGGCGTGACGGTGCCGGTTGCGTGCCAGGGTATCCAGGTTTCGACCACCAACACGCCCAGGAACAGGCCCGGCAGCACTGACAGCCGCCATGACAGGATGGCCGCAACAGCTATCCCGGCGGCGGGCCAGATGGCCGACGCGAAACTGGGCGGGATGGCCAGTTGCAAACCGGCAATGCCGACCACTGCATAGGCGAACAACAGCACCAGATTGCGCCGCATGCGCGGTGGTTCCGCCACGCGCACCGGCTCTGAGGTCGCTAGACGATCCATGGCCAACCCGGCAGGTGCGTCGTCGCCGCGCAGAGCCGGCGAATCGATGACGAGAAATTTGGCAACATGGTGGCCTAGTATGCGCTGGGTAGGCGTAAGTTCTTCCAATTTTAGGGGATGGGCGAATTCGGCGGCATGCCATTAACGGCACATTTCCTGCGCAGATTGAATACTTCGCGACGCGCGTTTGCGCGCGGCACGAATTTTTGGAAGATGAATGCCGCTCGTGCCGGCAAAAACTTCCGGCCTCACACTGGCCGCGGACTCATGCCGTGGCAGCAAAGGACGCTGATGAAGGCGTGGGAAAGCGCAATTCCACCTTGAGGCCATGCCCATCGGCAGCGTGGCCGACCAGCACGCTCGCGGCATGGCGGCTGGCAATTTCATGCACGATGGCGAGGCCCAGGCCGCTGCCACCGGCGGGACTGTCGGCCGGGCGATAGAAGCGTTCGCCGACACGTTCCAGATCGTGCGGATTCAGGCCGGGGCCGTCATCCTCCACTTCGATGAAAGGCAGCCCTTCGCGCAGGCCACAGCGTAGGGTGACGCTGCTTCCAGGCGGCGTGTAGCGCAGGGCATTGTCGACCAGGTTGCCTACCGCTTCCTGCAAGAGCAAACGATCGCATACTACGCTGGCGCTTTCCAGCTCCAGGCCCAGGTCGTGCGCCTGTGAGCGCGCTACCCAGGCCGGCGCAGCATCCGCCAGCAGCGCCGCCAGATCGTCCGGCTGCATCATGCCCTCACCACGCCCACCGGGTTCCGCCGCGGACAGAGCAAGCAACTGATTCACCAGACGCCCCATGCGGTCGGCGGCGGCGCGGCAATGTTGCAAATAGGCCGCACGCGCCATGTCGTCGCGCTCGGCAAACGCCAGTTCGATCTGGGTGCGCAATGCCGCCAGTGGCGTGCGCAACTGGTGGGCGGCGTTGCCGATGAAGCGGCGTTGCGCCACGTGGGTGTCGCGCAGGCGTGCCAGCAGTTGGTTGAATTCGCGTACCAGAGGCAGCAGCTCGGATGCGGCAGTCAAGGTCGGCAGCGGGTGCAAATCGGACGGCGCGCGCTGGGCGATGTCACTGCGCAATGTTTCGAGCGGGCGCAGGCCACCCGTTACCGCACGCCGGACCACCACCAGCGCGCCCAGCACCACGAACAGGGCCGGAAATGACACGCCGGCCGCGAGTTCCAGATTGAGGCGATCGCGCTTGTGCCGGGTTTCAGCCACCACGATGGCGTAGGTCGCGCCATCGACGGTCTGATTGATCGTCGCGCCGCGCACCGCCTGGCCACGATAGACCGCGTCGTAATAGCGCACCCCATCCGCATCGGGTGCGACAAGCGGCGGCGGCAGATCGAGTTCCCCGGCGATAGGCCGCCCGGCCGGATTGACCACCAGGTAATACACGCGATCGCGCCGGTCGTAGCGCAGTACGCGCTCGGCCTGGGGCGACAGATCGAGCCGGGCTTTGCCTGGAACCCCATGCAGCAGAGGCGCAATGGAGTAGGCCGCGTCTGCCAGCGCCTCGTCATAGGCCTGCATGGCCGGCTTGTAGAGCAAGGAATACGCCGCCAGCCCGCTCACCAGGGAAAGCGCCAGTAATTGCGCAATGAGCTGGCGCAGCAGCAGGCCGCGCAGGCTGGCCTGACGCGGCGGACGCGGCAAGGCGCCGGGCGCCGGCTGCCGGTCTTCTTCAGCGAGCGGATCAGATGTCATGGGCGGCTCGCAGAGAATTGGCGCCGGCGCATCGATTCAGCGCCCCGGTCAGCGGCGCGCAGCGTTCTCTCACGCCGACTCGCGGAACGGCTCCAGCATGTAGCCATAGCCGCGCACAGTGCGTATGCGCACGCCGGCCGGTTCGAGTTTGGAACGCAGGCGCGAAATGTACACCTCGACGGCGTTGGAAGACATGTCCTCTTCCCAGGAACAGACGGCCGCAACGATTTTGTCCTTGCTCACCACACGGTCGGCATTTTCGACCAGAAATTCGAGCATTGACCATTCGCGCGCCGGCAATTCCAGCGATTGCCCATTCAGGCTGGCACGATGCGCAGTGCGATCCAGCAGGAGCGGCCCGTGCGTGAGCGCTTCCGTGGCCAGGGCGCGCGCGCGCCGGCCCAGTGCGGTCAGCCGGGCGACCAGTTCTTCCGGTGCGAACGGTTTGGTCAGATAGTCGTCGGCGCCCACTTCGAGACCGTGCACACGTTCGGACAAGGCGTCGCGTGCGGTCAGCACCAGCACCCCCAGATTATTGCCGGATGCGCGCACGCGGCGCAGCAACTCAAATCCGTCCATGCCCGGCAATCCGATGTCGAGCACCATCAGATCAAAATATTCCTGCTTGAGCGCGGCCAGCGCCTGATCGGCGTAGCCCACCGCATCCACCACCCAGCCGCGCTGCGTGAGCAAATCCTTGAGCCCGTCACGCAGCATGGGATCGTCTTCCACCACCAGTAATCGCATGATTCACTTCCCCAGAAAAATTGCTGCCCGGCTCACGATCCAGGCGTCGATCGGGCACCCGCGGCCCGTCGACGGCCGGATACGCCTCGACCAGCGCGCCGCCCATGCACTCAACAACGCCATAGCCCGCGATCGCGCCGACCGCCGGCGGCGGGCAAGCGCATCGACGCGCCGGCGGATCGATCCCAGGCGAGCGCACGACCGCAACGCGTCATAGGGCGTCAGATGAGGTATTTTCCGACCGGGAGGGACTCGGTGAACGAAACCGAAAGTGGACATTGGCCGAACATTCCCGGCCATGTTGCCCGAGCAGGCTTGCACAAACCCGTTTGAAAGCTTGCTATCCGCTTGCAATAACCCTTCAAACTACAGCCTGTTCATCTGCCGTAAGCTTTTGCACCCGTGCGCGGTCTTTTCCCCAAACCATGCCGGAAAACTCACCATGAACACGCGCATCGCCGATCGCATTCCCGCCACGGAAATTACGCCACGCCCGCTCTATGAAAGCCGCCGCGACTTTTTGCGTGTGGCCAGCCTGGGCTGTATCGCCGCAGGCATCGGCGCACTCGCACCAGGCGCAGCCTGGGCGGCGCAGAAATTCGCCAACCTCGCGCACAGCCCTTACTCCACCGACGAGAAGCCAACGCCGTACAAGGACGTGACAACCTACAACAATTTTTATGAATTCGGCACCGACAAGCGCGACCCGGCACACAACGCACAGGCTTTGCGCGTGCAGCCCTGGACCGTCACGCTGGACGGGCTGGTGGCGCGGCCGCGCACACTGGATTTGGACGCCCTGCTGCGCCTTGCACCGCTGGAAGAGCGCATTTACCGCATGCGCTGCGTGGAAGGGTGGTCCATGGTGGTGCCCTGGCTGGGCATTCCGCTCGCCGCTCTATTGAAGCAGGTGGAGCCACTCGGCAACGCCAAATATATCGAATTCCAGAGCCTGCACGATACGGCGCAAATGCCGGAAACCCGCTCGCGCGTGCTCGACTGGCCCTATACGGAAGGATTGCGCCTGGACGAAGCCATGCACCCCCTCAGCTTGATTGCGCTGGGGCTGTACGGCGAACAATTGCCGCGCCAGAACGGCGCCCCGCTACGTTTGGTGGTGCCGTGGAAATATGGCTTCAAGGGCGCAAAATCCATCGTACGCATCCGTTTCGTCGAGCGCCAGCCCGATACTTCATGGATGCGCGCGGGGCCGAGCGAATATGGCTTTTATTCGAACGTGAATCCGTCCGTGGATCATCCGCGCTGGAGTCAGGCAACGGAGCGTCGTCTGGGCGAATTTCTGAAGCGCAAAACGCTCATGTTCAACGGCTATGGAGAGCAGGTCGCGGGTCTTTACACCGGCATGGACTTGCGCCGCAATTTCTGATGGCAAGCGCACAGCACATGCCGCGGCGCGCCGCCGTGCCCTCGGCGACCACGCTGCGGGCCATCAAATGCCTGCTGTTCGTGGCTTGCGCCGTGCCGCTCGCGCACCTGGCGTGGGCTGCCTGGCAGGACGATCTGGGCGCCAACCCGATCGAAGCGATCACGCGCGGGCTGGGCACCTGGACGCTCAATTTTCTGCTCATTACGCTCACAGTGACGCCGCTGCGCAAATTGACCGGCCTCGACTGGCTGGTCCGCCTGCGCCGCATGCTGGGCCTGTATACGTTTTTTTATGCCTGCCTGCACCTGATGACTTATGTTTGGCTGGACCAGTTTTTCGACTGGTCCGCCATCGTGCATGACATCGCCAAACGGCCCTTCATTACGGTCGGATTCGCGGCCTGGCTGCTGCTGCTGCCGCTCGCCGTCACCTCCACCAACGCCATGATGCGCTGGCTCGGCGGCCGCCGCTGGCAGCGTCTGCATCGCAGCGTCTATGCGATCGGCGTGCTGGCCGTGCTGCACTACTGGTGGCTGGTGAAAAAGGACGTTACGCTGCCGCTGGTCTATGCGCTGGTGTTGGCGCTACTGCTCGCGCTGCGGGCGGTGCGGCGGCGTGCACCGCCGCCCGCGAGCGGCAAACTCGCGGCGCGGCCCGCGGCGACTTTCGTGAAACCGGCTCCGGACCAAGCCTGAACGCTTCAGGCGCAGGCGATGCGCTCCAGGCGGTCGCGGTGGATTTCGAAATACCGTTCGTGTTCCACCACCAGGTTCTGGCGCTTGAATTCCGACACGGTGCGGCTCACCGTTTCCAGGGTTAGTCCCAGCAGCGCGGCGATATCTTCGCGCATGAGCCAATCGCGTTCGTCGGTCTGCTTGCCTTGCGCGAGGCGTAACAGCAGGCGGGCCAGACGCGCCTGGGCGGTGCCCGTGGATAGGTAAGTAATTCCGTAATCGGCGGTATCGACGAAGCGCTGCAGGCGTCGCAAAATTTCGTCGCACACTTCGCGATTGGATTCGCGCAGCGTGCGCAACAGCCGCAGCGGAATGCGGCACACGTCGATGTCGCGCAGCACCATGGCGGTGTGGCGGTAGGTGCTGTCGGTAAGCAGTTCCAGCCCGGCGACTTCCCCGGCGTGCAACAGGCGCACGATGCGGGAATTGCCGTTGCCGGATTGCTGTACGAATTTCACGAAGCCGCTGCGCAGGGCATATACATATTCGCCAGAAGCGCCTTCTTCGTAAAGAATTCCTCCGGTGCGCATGCGCAGCAGATCGATGGCATAGCCATTGGCGCGCAGCGCGGCATCGGGTACTTGCGCAAACAACGCCCGGTTCCGTATGGGGCAGGCGCAACAGTCGGAACGCCCCATCCAGACCGGCTCGTGGGCGCGTGTGCGAGTGACTTCCATGATCACCTCCGGCACTATGGGTTGAGCGGCCAGTAATTTCTCAACGTCAATTCTGCTGCCGATTGGCAAGGCTGCGCTTGACGCAGATCAAAGGGTGCAAGAGTGGGTATGTCGTAGCGGAACAATGCGCTGCGCATGCGCCGGCGCGCGCCCGCGGGTGCCGGATAACCGCAAGGAAACCAACAGGCGCCGGGAAGTGCGCCCGCCATCACACGGAATCAGACGATGCCGTAGAGCAGGCCTGGTTCGAGGAACAACTCGGCACCACGCATCCTGCGCTTGTAGGATTGCGGCGCCACGCCCTTGAATTCGTAGCGGAAGCCGTGGAATACCACCAGCCGGTGTATGTCGCGCCCCATGTAGCGGCCGATGACGTCCATCACCGAATCCAGAGCTTCGACGCGGCGCACGATCACACCCACGTATTTCCAGCGCTGCGGATCGCACAGGCGGCGCCATTCGACACAGGTACGGTAAATCGGATACGCAACCACCGTCAGTAACAGAACGCCCATCAGTTCCATGTTGTTCCCCTTGGCGGGCGGGTCCATACGCGCGAGCGGATGGGCTCTCCCTACAAATCCACGCCACTGCAGCCGCACACAGACGTCGGAGCGCTACCCTGCGCCCCGGTTCCGGAGCCGGCTGTAAAACCTTGCAAAACGAAAATTTGAAGCGATTCCACAGGCGCCGGTGCGGGCCAAGCGCCCGTGCCGAACGCCGATCCCGCCGCACGCCGGAGCAGTCCCGGGCGCCGGGATGGAGGGTGCGCGAGCCGTCGCGCACTCCACACGACACATCTAACGGCTCGTAGCGTAAAGGCTGTAGAAAGTGACTTACGAGGACATTCATCACGCAGCGCAACATGAACGCCGGCCGCCTTCGTGCGGCAAATTCCCGCTGCGCGCGGACTAACGTTGAGCGCGCTGTACGCGGATGATGGCGCGCCCGTCGGCGCTCACGCGCGGCTCGGGTTTCCAGGCGTGTCCATAGACAACTTCAAGACTTAGCGGCAGTCGCCCCTGGCGCCGCGCGGCTTCTATGGCGGCGTATACCCGAGCGCCCCGTTGCCGCCCCATGAGCCCGCGCGCGCGCGCCTGGAGGGCGTTGCAGGCACCGTTGTGGCGGATGTCTTGCCGCACTGCAACAAGATCGCTATAGGTAAGCGTCAGGTAGTCGACATCCATGACCGGCGCTTCGAAGCCGGCCGCAACCAGCATGTCGCCGAGGTCGTGCATGTCTATGAAATCGTGCACGTGCGCGCCACCCGCTGCGGCCATCGCACCGCGCAGTTCGCGCAGGCTGTCGGGACCGAGGGTGGAAAACAGGAATGCCCCGCCCACGCTCAGCACGCGGTGCACCTCGCGAAATACCGCGAGCGGCTCACCCATCCAGTGCAGCATGAGATTGGACCAGGCGAGGTCGAAGGCGCCCGCGGCAAACGGCAAGGCCTGGGCGTCGCCGCACACCTGTTGCGCGCCGCGCGCACGCAGGGGCAGCCAGCGCTTGTGCCAGGGCAGCGCGCTACGCCCGGCGGCCAACATGGGATAACTGGCGTCGCAGCCGGCCAGGCACTCGGCGCGCGGGAACAGCTCGCCGAGCCGGCGCAGATCGGCACCAGTTCCGCAGCCCACATCGAGTACGCGGCGCGGCGCAATCTTGAGATATTGCAGGCGTTCGAACAGACGGCGCGCAATTTCGCGCGCCGCCACGTCGTGTTTGTCGTAGTCGGGGGCCGCCCGCGCAAAATGGGCGCGGACCGCGCGCGGGTCGAGCGCGGCCGGCGGCGCCCGCATATCAGACCGCCTTCAGATTGAGCCGCGCGAATAGTTGCGCGTCGCGGCCGGCTTCGGGATTGCCGGTGGTGAGCAACAGTTCGCCGTAAAAGATGGAATTTGCGCCAGCCAGGAAGCACAGGGCCTGCATTTCGTCGCTCATTTCCGTGCGGCCAGCCGACAGGCGTACGTAGCTGGTCGGCATGGTGATGCGCGCGCAGGCGATGGTACGCACGAATTCGAACGGGTCCAGGGTTTCCGCACCGGCCAGCGGGGTGCCCGGCACCGCCACCAGGTTGTTGATGGGCACGGATTCGGGCGGCGTTTCCATGCTGGCCAGCGTGGCGATCATGCCGGCGCGCTGGGCGCGCGTTTCGCCCATGCCGACGATGCCGCCGCAGCACACGTTGAGACCGGCCTGACGCACTTTATCCAGCGTATCGTAACGATCGTCGATGCCGCGCGTGCCTATGATGTCGCCGTAATACTCGGGCGCGGTATCGATGTTGTGGTTGTAATAATCGAGGCCGGCATCGCGCAGCTGTTCGGCCTGCCCGTCCTTAAGCATGCCCAGGGTGGCACAGGTTTGCAGGCCCAGCCCTTTGACCGCCCGCACCATTTCGGCGACCTTGTCCAGATCGCGCTGTTTCGGTCCGCGCCAGGCAGCGCCCATGCAGAAGCGCGATGCGCCGGCATCCTTGGCGGCCTGTGCGGCAGCCAGCACGTCGTCGAGCGGCAGCAAATCCTGGCTCGTCACACCGGTGTCGTAACGCACGGACTGCGGGCAATAGTGGCAGTCTTCCGGGCAGCCGCCGGTTTTGATGGACAACAGCGTGGAGCGCTGTATGGCGCCGGGCTCGAAGTGCGCGCGATGCACTTCCTGCGCGCGGAACATGAGGTCCATGAAGGGCAGTTCGAATAACGCCAATACCTGTTCGGCGCTCCAGCGCGGAGCGGTTACCGGTGTGGCGCTCGTCGCGCGCGGGGCGATGCGTATCGTTTGGGCTTCCATGCTTTCCTCGGCGGATTGAGCGTGCGCGTCGCGGTGTGCGCCTGCGCTGGGGATCATGCGTGAGTGTGTTGCGCCGGCAGGGCTGGAATGCCGCCCGCACCGCGCACCCGGTTCAATCGCGCTGGATGCGATGATCGCAGCGCCGAACATCCACGGTAATTCATAATTATGGCGGCCGCGGGCCAAAACTGTCAAACCGGGATTGCTTGGAAAACAGGTGTTTTGCGCCTGGCCCGCGCATTCTTCGCAGCGCCGCACGCGCCCTCGCCTGTGCGCGGCAGGTACACTGCGCGTTTTCGCATCGACCGCCGCACCACCCATGCTCGTACACCCGAATTTCAATCCGGTCGCGATCAGCGTCGGGCCGCTCGCCGTGCGCTGGTACGGGCTCATGTACTTGATCGCCTTCGTGCTGGTGATCGTGCTGGGGCGCCGGCATGCAGCGCGGCGGCCGGAACTGGGCTTCGATGCCGCAAAAATCGACGACATGCTGTTTTACGGCGTGCTGGGCGTGGTGATCGGCGGTCGCCTGGGCGAAGTGCTGTTTTTCCAGCCCGGCTATTATTTTTCCAATCCGCTGCAAATTCCGGCGGTGTGGAATGGCGGCATGAGTTTTCACGGCGGGTTTCTGGGCGTGCTGGTGGCCTGCGCGCTGTGGGCACGCCGCCAGCACCTCCCCTTTCTGCAGGTGATGGATTTCGTCGCGCCCCTGGTGCCCACCGGGCTGGCGGCCGGCCGCGTCGGCAATTTCATCAATGGCGAATTGTGGGGCCGGCCGGCCAGTCCGGATTTGCCCTGGGCGATGATTTTCCCCAATGTGGATGCCATTCCGCGCCACCCTTCGCAGCTCTATCAGGCCGGGCTGGAAGGCTTGTTGCTGTTTTTGCTGCTGTGGCTGTACGCCGCGGCGCCGCGCCGGCGCGGGACGGTGAGCGCGCTATTCCTGATCGGTTATGCGCTGCTGCGCATGTTCGCGGAATTTTTCCGCAATCCCGACGAGGGCATTTTCGGCACGCTGCTGCTGGGCTTGTCCACCGCGCAATGGCTGTGCGTGCCCATGCTGCTGGCCGGGATTGCGATGTTTGCCTGGTCGCACCGGCAGCCTCCGCCCTCCGTCCCGACACAACCCAAGGCATAGAGGCGGTTCAATCAGCCTCTTCTATCCAGGCGGCCTGGATGGCTTCGAGAATTTTTTCGCCGCAGTGTTTGGGATCGTCGTCAAATTCCGGCAATTGCGTCACCCAGCGCATCAGGTCGACAAAATTCACCTTCATGGGATCGACCTCCGGATATTTTTCGGACAGCGCGATGGCAACATCCAGCGTATCGGTCCACTTCATTTGCGTTTGCCTTCGGAAACCATGTTGATGGTGTATTTGGGAATTTCGATCACCAGCGCTTCATTGCCTATCGTAGCCTGACACGAAAGCCGTGACGTGGGCTCTAGGCCCCAGGCCTTGTCGAGCAAATCTTCTTCGTCTTCTTCGGCCGGTTCGAGCGAATCATAGCCTTCACGCAGGATGACGTGACAGGTGGTACAGGCGCACGAACGCTCGCAGGCGTGCTCGATTTCTATGCCGTGTTCGAGCAGGGTGTCGCAAATCGTGTGGCCGGATTCGGCCTCGATCACCGTGCCTTCGGGGCATAGTTCGACGTGCGGCAGGACAATCAGTTGAACCATATACGCGTGCCCGCCCTTTCAAACCTTGAGGCTATCGACGCTGCGACCCGCCAGCGCCTGTCGCACACTTTTGTCCATACGCCGCGCCGCAAATTCGGTGGTGGCGCGATTCAACTCTTCCACACCGGCCTTGATGGCGCAATGATCCGCGCCCTGCGCCAGATCGCGCAGGCGGGAAACGGTGGCATCAACCGCAGCGCGCTCGGCATCCGACAACAGGTCGCCGTCGGCGGCCAGGGCGACTTCTGTGGCATCGATCAGGCGGCCTGCTTCGACCCGCTGTTCCGACAGGGCGCGTGCCTGCAAATCGTCACTGGCATGGTCAAAACCGTCGCGCAGCATGCGCGCGATTTCGTCCTGGCCCAGGCCATAAGAGGGCTTCACTTCGATCTTTGCTTCCACGCCGCTGGACTGTTCGCGCGCCGATACGGCCAGCAAGCCGTCGGCATCGACCTGAAACGTTACCCGTATGCGCGCCGCACCGGCCACCATGGGCGGGATGCCGCGCAATTCGAAGCGCGCCAGCGAGCGGCAGTCGGACACCAGTTCGCGCTCGCCCTGCACGACGTGAAAGCTCATGGCGGTCTGGCCGTCCTTGTAAGTGGTGAATTCTTGCGCGCGTGCGGCCGGGATGGTGGAGTTGCGCGGAATGACGCGCTCGACCAGGCCGCCCATGGTTTCCAGGCCCAGCGACAGCGGTATCACGTCCAGCAACAGCCAGTCTTCATCCGTTTTGCGGTTGCCGGCCAGCACGTTGGCCTGGATCGCCGCGCCCAGCGCGACCACCTTGTCGGGATCGAGATTATTGAGCGGCTCCATGCCGAAAAACTCGGCTACCGCGTGCTGCACATGCGGCATGCGCGTGGCACCGCCCACCATCACCACGCCTTTCACGTCTTCGCGCTTGAGGGAGGCGTCGCGCAGCGCCTTTTTGACGGGCTGCATGGTTTTGGCGACCAGGTGGCGCGTCATGCCGGCCAGTTCCTCGCGCGTGAGCATGAGGTCTATGCGATCCCGGTTGGTCAGTTGCAGCAGCATGTTCGCTTCGTCGCGATAGGTGAGCGATTCTTTTATTTCGCGCGCCTTGGCCAACATGCGGCGGGAATCTTCCAGGCTGGGAAGCGAAATGCGCGCGTGATCGAGCATCCAGCAATACACGCGCTGGTCGAAATCGTCGCCGCCCAGTTGCGCGTCGCCGGAGGTTGCCAACACTTCGAACACGCCGCGCGACAAGCGCAGGATGGAAAAGTCGAAGGTGCCGCCGCCCAGGTCATACACCGCATAGACGCCTTCCGCGGCATTATCGAGGCCATAGGCGATGGCAGCCGCGGTCGGTTCGTTCAGCAGGCGATAGACGTTGAGGCCCGCCAGCGTCGCGGCATCCTTGGTAGCTTGGCGCTGGGCGTCATCGAAATAGGCCGGCACGGTGATGACCACGCCGGCCATTTCGCCACCCAGGCTGGCTTCGGCACGGCTTTTCAGCACCTTCAGTATTTCTGCCGATATTTCGACCGGGCTTTTTACCCCTTGCACGGTGCGCAGACGCACCATGCCGTCGGACGCGACGAAATCGTAGGGCATGGTTTCGACGTGCGCCACGTCGCGCAGGCCGCGCCCCATGAAGCGCTTTACCGATACGATGGTGTTGCGCGCATCGCGCGCCTGCACGGCCTGCGCGGTTTGGCCCACTTCGATCTTGCCGTCCGCGGCATAGCGCACGACCGAAGGCAGCAGCGCGCGCCCCTGTTCATCCAGCAACACTACCGGCACGCCATTACGTACCGTGGCCACGAGGGAATTCGTGGTACCGAGGTCTATGCCCACCGCCAGCCGGTGCTGGTGTGGGGCGGTCGACATGCCTGGCTCGGCTATCTGCAATAAAGCCACGATTTCCCTCTATCCAACGGATTCATAGTCACGGCAAATGGCGGCACGCTGCCGCCTGCGCAGGCGGAACAGGGCCGGTCAAGTATCCAGTTGTTCCAGCGCCGCGTCGATTTCGCGCCCGAGCTTGTCCAGGAACATGAGGCGACGCACCGAATCAGCCGCCGCGGCATAGTCGCGCTGGTCGTCGATTTCGTCGCCAAGCTGGTCCAGCCCGAGATCCATGCGATCGTGCAGGCGCAGCCGCAGATGATCGAGTTCATCCACGTCCTGTGCGGCGCGCGCCTCTGACACCGCTTCGCGCCATTCCATCTGTTCCATCAGGAAGCTGGTGTCCATGGCGGTATTCGATTCCAGCGCGGCGTCCTGCCCGGCCAGGTGCAACAGATATTGTGCCCGCGCCAGCGTGCTGCCCAAGGTGCGGTACGCCTCATTCACGTCGGAGGCATAGCTTACCGCAGCGCGGCGGTCAGCTTCGCCCAGGTGCGCGAAACGATCCGGATGTACCTGGGCCGCAAGTTCGCGATAACGCGCAGCGAGCACACCGTCATCAATGCGGAAGGCGCGCGGCAGGCCGAATAGTTCGAAAAAATCCTCGAAACGCGGTTTGCTCATGCGCGTCCGGTCCGCCGCTTCAAACGTTGAAGCTTTCGCCGCAGCCGCATTCGTCCTTCACGTTGGGATTTTTGAATTTGAATCCCTCGTTGAGGCCTTCGCGCACGAAATCCAGTTCGGTGCCATCCAGGTACGGCAAACTTTTCGGGTCCACCAGCACTTTCACGCCGTGGCATTCGAATACCAAATCTTCCGGCAGAGCTTCGTCGGCAAATTCAAGTTTGTACGCCATGCCCGAACAGCCGCTGGTGCGCACGCCCAGGCGCAGCCCCACACCTTTGCCGCGCTTGGCGAGAAAGCCCGTCACGTGCTGCGCCGCGCGCTCACTAAGCGTTATCCCCATCATGCTCAGGACTCCACGGCGCCATCGACCGTATGCTTGCTGCGATAGTCGCGCACGGCGGCCTTGATCGCATCTTCAGCCAGAATCGAACAGTGAATTTTCACGGGCGGCAAAGCCAGTTCTTCAGCAATCTGCGTGTTGCGGATATCCAGCGCTTCGTCTAGCGACTTGCCCTTTACCCATTCGGTCACCAAGGACGAGGACGCAATCGCCGAGCCGCAGCCATAAGTTTTGAATTTGGCGTCTTCGATGAGGCCGGTGGCCGGATTCACCTTGATCTGCAGCTTCATCACGTCGCCGCAGGCCGGCGCACCCACCATGCCGGTGCCCACATCGTCGTCAGCCTTGCCGAAAGAGCCCACGTTGCGGGGGTTTTCGTAGTGGTCCAGTACCTTTTCGCTATATGCCATGTCAGTCTCCTGCAAATTAATCCGTCGCGGCGCTGGTTAGTGGGCCGCCCATTCGACGGTGCTCAAATCCACACCGTCCTGCACCATTTCCCAAAGTGGCGACAATTCGCGCAATTTGCCGATCTTGTCGTGCAGCAGCGCGACCGTATAGTCGATTTCCTGCTCGGTCGTGAAGCGCCCTATCGTAAAGCGTATGGAACTGTGCGCCAGTTCGTCGTCGCGCCCCAGCGCGCGCAACACGTAAGAAGGCTCCAGGCTGGCCGAGGTACAGGCCGAGCCGGACGACACCGCCACGTTCTTGATCGCCATGATGAGGGATTCGCCCTCCACATAGGCGAAACTCATGTTCAGATTGTGCGGCACGCGGTGCTCGAGGTCGCCATTCACATACACCGCCTGCATGTCGGACAAGCCATTCACCAACTTGTCGCGCAACATGCGTATGCGCTCGCCTTCGGTTGCCATTTCTTCGCGCGCGATGCGGAACGCTTCGCCCATGCCGACGATTTGATGGGTGGGCAAGGTGCCCGAACGCAGGCCGCGCTCGTGGCCGCCGCCGTGCATCTGCGCCTCCAGCCGGATGCGCGGTTTGCGCCGCACGTAGAGCGCACCTATGCCTTTCGGGCCGTAAGTTTTGTGCGCCGAAAACGACATCAGATCAACCTTGAGGCTTTGCAGATCGATCGCCACCTTGCCGGTCGCCTGCGCGGCATCGACGTGAAACAGCACCTTGTGTTCGCGGCAAATTTCGCCCAGTTCGGCGATGGGCTGGACCACGCCGATTTCGTTATTCACGAACATCACGGAGGCCAGCACGGTGTCCTTGCGCAGCGCAGCACGGAATTGATCGAGATTGACCAGGCCATTGTCCTGCACATCCAGATAGGTCGCTTCGAAGCCCTGACGTTCGAGTTCGCGCACCGTGTCGAGCACGGCCTTGTGTTCGGTTTTGAGCGTTACGATGTGCTTGCCCTTGTTGGCGGCGTAAAAATGCGCCGCGCCCTTGATGGCAAGGTTGTTCGATTCGGTGGCACCGGACGTCCAGACGATTTCTTTCGGGTCCGCATTCACCAGGGCGGCGACCTGTTCGCGCGCTTCTTCCACCGCCGCTTCGGCGGTCCAGCCGAAAGCGTGGCTGCGCGATGCCGGATTGCCGAATTGTTCGACCAGATACGGAATCATTTTCTGCGCCACACGCGGATCGACCGGCGTGGTGGCGGAATAGTCGAGATAAATCGGAAATTTCAGGGCCGTATATAGGTTTTCATTCAGCATCGGGCATCTCCCGCAGATTCAATTTTTCAGACTGCCACGGCTGCCATGCGTTGCAGCCGTCGCAGTAATTCGTCCAAAACAAGCAGAAAGCGTTCCACTTGCGCCTCATCGGTTTGCGCGCCCAGGCTCACGCGCACGGCGCTTTTTGCAATATCCGGCGCGACACCCATCGCAAGCAGGGTGTGCGAAGGTTCCGGGTTGGCACTGGAGCAGGCCGAGCCACTGGCCACCGCAAATCCTGCGCGGTCCAGTTGCGCCACCAGCGTTTCGCCGTCGATGTCCGGAAAGGCGCAGAAGGTGGTGTTGGGCAGCCGTGCCGGTGCATTGGCCCCGAACAGGCGCGCGCCGCGGGCAGCGAGGCCGGCTTCGATGCGATCGCGCAGCCCGCTCAGGCGCTGGGCGCGTTCGGCCTGATCGGCCAGCGCATATTCGCAGGCAGCACCAAATCCGACGATGCCCGCAACATTTTCCGTGCCGGAGCGCAGCCCGCGTTCCTGCCCGCCACCGGCAATGAGCGGCTGCAATTCGACGCGCTTGTCGACCACCAGCGCGCCCACGCCTTGCGGTCCGCCCAGCTTATGCGCCGATACGCTCAGGGCATGCACGCCCAGGGCGCGGAAATTCACCGCCATCTTGCCCAAGGCCTGCACCGCATCGGTATGAAACCAGGCGCGCCTGCCGCGCGCGCACGCCGCAAGTGCTGCCACGTCGTTGATGGTGCCGGTTTCGTTATTTGCAAGCATGACCGACACGATAGCCGCGCCGTCGCCCAGCGCGGCATCGAGCGCCGCAGGATCGACCGTGCCTTGCGCATCCACGCCCAGTTCCGCAACACGCCAGCCAAGGCGGCGAAGCTGGCGCGCCGGTTCGCGCACGCAGGGGTGTTCAATGGCGGAAATCGCGATCAGACCAGGTTTCAAACCGGCCGCCACACCCTTGATGAACAGATTATTGGCTTCCGATCCACCACTGGTAAATGCCACCTCGCTCTTGTGCGCACCGACTGCGGCGGCGACGCGCTCACGCGCTTCATCCACTGCGGCACGCGCAGCGCGCCCGTATTCGTGGCGCGACGAAGCATTGCCGTGGCGCGCCTGCAACCACGGCAACATCGCCTCCAATACACGCGCATCGAGCGGCGTGGTGGCGTTGTAGTCGAAGTAGGCGGGTGCGAACATTGGAATGGCTAGTATGGGTTTCAGTAAGCAGCAGCGACTTTGCCTTCGCGGCTGCGCGTGCGTTCGTCATGCAGTACCGTGGGCTCTGCCTTGGCACGCTGCTGCGCGACCAGATCGGCCAGATTGATCGAATCCAGGTATTCGTACATGCGCCGATTCAGGTTGGTCCATAAGTCGTGCGTCATGCAGCGATGTTCGTCGTGGCAGTTTTCCTTGCCGCCACATTGGGTCGCATCGAGCGGCTCATCCACGGCGGTAATGATGTTGGCAACGGAAATCTTGTTGCCGGCGCGCGCCAGGTTATAGCCGCCGCCGGGGCCGCGCACGCTGGCAACGAGTTTGTGCCGGCGCAGCTTGCCAAACAATTGTTCCAGGTAAGAAAGGCTGATTTTCTGCCTTTCGCTGATGGCCGCAAGTGTAACGGGACCGTGTTCCTGTCGCAGCGCGAGATCGATCATGGCGGTCACCGCAAAACGGCCCTTGGTGGTCAGACGCATCTATTTCTCCCATTTACCCGGCGAAATACCCGAGTACCGTTGTCGAGAATATAGTACCCGACAAATTCAGTCAACAATTTTGCTGACGGATTGGGGATTGAAATTGTCCCGGCACTCGGCCGCATTGCCGGCTTCGATGCCGCGCGCTTGCAGTTCCTTGAGCACGCATTCGAGCCGCCGGTCGGTTTCGACGGCGTGGTCGATCAGGGCATGGATGGCCTGGGCAAGCGGATCATCCATATTGCGCGTCACCCCATACGCGGAAAACCCCATCTGCTCGGCCTTGGCTTCGCGCGCTTCGTCGCGGCCCGGATCAAGTATGCGGGCCGGGTTGCCGACCGCCGTCGCACCGGCCGGAACGGGTTTTACCACCACCGCATTGGAGCCAATTTTGGCGCCGTCACCCACCGCGAAACCGCCCAGCACTTTCGCACCAGCCCCCACCACCACGCCGCGGCCCAGGGTCGGATGCCGCTTGGTACCTCGATAGAGCGAGGTGCCGCCCAGGGTTACGCCCTGGTATATGGTGCAGTCATCGCCGACCTCGGCGGTTTCGCCAATCACGACGCCCATGCCGTGATCGATGAACACGCGCCGCCCCAAGGTGGCGCCGGGGTGAATTTCTATGCCCGTAAACCAGCGCCCCAACTGCGACACCGCGCGCGCAAGCCAGCGCAATCCATTGCCCCAGAATGCATGCGCCAGCCGGTGGAACAACAGCGCGTGCACCCCGGGGTAACAGGTCAGCACTTCCCACTTGCTGCGCGCGGCGGGGTCACGCTCCAGCACGCTGGCGATGTCTTCGCGCAAATGGGCAAACATGGGTAGAACTCCGATCTGGGATTGCGACTATAAACCCGAGCATTTTACTCAAGATTGTCTTGGCGCGCGGATTCAAACGCGGCCAGCATGCCACGCAAAATATTCACTTCTTCGCGCTCGAGCCGGGCGCGCGCGAACAGGCGGCGCAGGCGCGGCATGAGCCGGCGCGGCCGCGCCGGATCGAGAAAACCGGACCCAACCATGGCCGACTCGAAATGCGCCAGCAGGCGCTCCACGTCTTCGTGATGCGCGGCCTCGAATTCGATGGCCGGAGCCGCACCGGGCGCTTGCGCAGCAAGCTGCAGCTCGTAGCACAACACCTGCACTGCCGCGGCCAGATTGAGCGATGAATAGGCCGGATTGGCAGGAATGCTCACCGGCAAATGGCACAGCGCCAATTCGTCATTGGAAAGACCGGACGTTTCATTGCCGAACACCAGCGCCACTTCGCCGCTGCCGGCAGCCGCCACCAGTTCCGCCGCGGCCTCGCGCGCCCAACGCATCGGCACCGCCAGTTCGCGCGGCCGCGCCGTGAGCGCGGCGGCCAGCACGGTATCGGATAGCGCCTCGGGCAAACTTGCACACAGCCTGGCAGCGGCCAGTACGTCATCGGCGCCGGACGCCATGGCGGTCGCCTGCGGGTGCGGAAATTCGCGCGGATTGACCAGATAGAGCCGCGACAGTCCCATGGTTTTCATGGCCCGCGCGGCCGCACCGATATTGCCGGGATGCTGGGCTTGCGCCAGCACGATGCGTATGCGTTGAAGCGCGCCGGGGCAGTTCATATAAAATGCGGCCTGTTCGACTTTCCACCCAGCGCGCGCAGCGCGCTCGACGCCATGCACCCCACCCTGAACATTGCCATCAAGGCCGCACGCCGGGCCGGGCAGATCATCAACCGCGCCAGCATGGATTTAGATGTCCTGAAGGTCGGCACCAAGCAGCAGAATGACTTTGTAACGGAGGTGGACCGGACCGCCGAAGCGGCCATTATCGAAGTGTTGCATGACACTTATCCGGACCACGCGATTCTAGCAGAGGAAAGCGGAGCCTCCGGCAACTCGGAATTCCAGTGGATCATAGACCCGCTGGACGGCACCACCAATTTCATCCACGGCTTCCCGCAATATTCCATTTCGATTGCGCTGGCACAACGCGGCGTGATGACGCAGGCGGTGGTGTTCGACCCCACGCGCAATGAATTATTCACCGCCAGCCGCGGCCGCGGCGCCTTCCTCAATGACAGGCGGATACGCGTCGCGAAGCGCGTGCGCCTGACGGAAGCACTGATCGGAACCGGGTTTCCCTATCGCGAGTTGCAGCGTCTGGATGCTTACCTGGCGCTATTCAAGGACTACACGCAGAAGTGCGCCGGCATGCGCCGCGCCGGCTCGGCCGCGCTCGATCTGGCCTGGGTTGCCGCCGGACGCATGGACGGTTTTTGGGAACTGGGCCTCGCCCCCTGGGATATGGCGGCC
The DNA here is from genome assembly GCA_016791105.1 of Rhodocyclaceae bacterium. Classification (GTDB taxonomy): domain Bacteria; phylum Pseudomonadota; class Gammaproteobacteria; order Burkholderiales; family Rhodocyclaceae; genus JAEUNM01. Next base: position 30,233 of record JAEUNM010000101.1, read on the forward strand.
GGCGCCCTGCTGGTGAGCGAAGCAGGCGGCCTGGTAGGTGACATGACAGGCGAATCGAACTACTTGAGCACCGGTCACATCATCGCAGCGCCGCCGAAAATTTACGCGCAAATGATCCAGCTATCGGCGCCGCATCTTGCCGCGCTGGACCTGCCGAAATAGGGCGGCTCCGGTGCGCTGGTAAGCAACGGCGGCCGCCACGCTTGGCGCCGTCCGCACGAAAAACAAAAGGCCGCGCAAGCGGCCTTTTGTTAGCGCGAGCGCAATGCGCCGCTCACTTCTTCTTGGTTGGGGCCGGCGTAGTCATGACGAAATTGTCGAACCCGCGCTCGGCGACGCTGAACCACAACAACTGATCGGCGCGGAACTTCAGCCACTGGTCATATACCTTCTTGAACTTCGGATTGGACGCGGCCGTTTCTTCATACAGCCCAAACGCTTCGTTCTGGCACGCCACCATGATTTCTTTCGAAAAGCCGGATAGTTTGGTGCCCGCACCGACCAGTTTTTTCAGTGCCGCCGGGTTCTTGGCATCGTAGCGCGCCTGCATTTCGGCATGGGCGTACAGGCAGGCGTCCTCGAGTATGGTCTGGTATTCCTTGCCGATTTCATCCCATTTCTTCTGGTTCACATAGGCGGAAAGCTGCGGCCCGCCTTCCCACCAGCCCGGATAGTAATAGAACTTGGCCACCTTGTTGAAGCCAAGCTTTTCGTCATCGTAAGGACCGACCCACTCCGCAGCGTCAATAGTGCCTTTTTCCAGAGCCGGGTAAATGTCACCCCCTGGAATTTGCTGCGCGACCACACCGACGCGCTCCATGACGCGGCCGGCAAACCCCCCGATCCGCATCTTGAGCCCCTTGAGGTCATTGACAGTCTTGATTTCCTTGCGGAACCAGCCCCCCATCTGGGCGCCGGTGTTGCCCAGAGGAATATTGACAATGTTGTATTCCTTGAAGAATTCACGCATCAATTCGAGGCCGCCGCCATCCAACATCCAGGCCGTTTGCTGGCGGCTATTTAGGCCGAAAGGAATCGCGCAATCAAACGCGAAAGTCGGATCCTTGCCGTGGAAATAGTAGCTTGCGGTATGGCCCATGGCGACAGTGCCATCCTTGACCGCATCCAGCACACCGGGCCCGGGGACGATTTCGCCCGCGGCGAATACGTCGATCTGAAACTTTCCACCGGTCGCCTGCGACACACGCTTGGCCATGACTTCAGCGGCGCCGAAAATCGTGTCCAGGCTTTTCGGGAAACTCGATGCCAACCGCCATTTGACCTGAGCCTGCGCCTTGACGATGGCGGGGAACCCGATCGCGGATGCGGCAACACCGGCACCCGCAGCATTTTTTAGAAATTTGCGACGCTCCATCTCAGACTCCTCCTCGCACGCGAAAAAAACTATTCAAACATGGATTATAGGTCAGGCGGCCGCCGGCAAAAATAGGGAAAAACCCCAAGCGGGCGGCGCACGCGCAGTCCCAGGTGACATTCCGCCCCACGCGTTCCGCAGGCATCGCCTTACCTGCCCCAAACGGGCAATCGCGTGTTTCCAGTTTGTCGGAGCGCCGCGCGCCTGTGCCCTTGCGGCAGGCGATGGCAGATACGGCATGTCTCGACTAGCTGCCGGCCACCTTCATTTTCTCTATCAGGATTGAACCGGTCTGCTTGGAACCGCGCACGATACGGTCGGCGCCGATTTCGACGATGCCGCGGAACATGTCGCGCAAATTGCCGGCGATGGTAATTTCATGCACGGGATGTACTATTTTTCCGCCTTCCACCCAGTATCCGGCCGCGCCACGCGAATAATCGCCCGTCACGTAATTGACGCCGTGGCCCAGCAGTTCGGTGACCAGCAGGCCGCGCCCCATCAGTTCGAGCATGGCGTCGAGCTTGCGCTTACCGCCGGCCAAAATCAGGTTATGCGCGCCGCCGGCATTGCCGGTGGTACGCATGCCCAATTTTCGGGCCGAATAAACGGACAGGAAATAGCCGTTCAATACGCCATTTTCGACGACTTGCCGCTCGCGCGTTGCGACCCCCTCTTCGTCAAAGGTGCCAGAGCCCAAGCCCTTGCGTAGAAAGGGTTTTTCCTGGATATTTACACAGGGTGCGAATATCTGTTGGCCCAAAGAATCCTGCAAGAACGAAGTTTTACGGTAGAGCGCGCCGCCGCTCGCGGCATAGACGAAATTGCCGAGCAGGGCACAGGCCAGCGGCGCTTCGAACAACACCGGCACCTCGCAGGTTTCAATCTGACGCGCATCGAGCCGCGACAGTGCGCGCCGCGCGCAATAATCGCCTATCGTCACCGGGTCTGGCAGTTCGGACGGATCGCGCCGCGTGACGTACCAGTCGTCGCGCTGCATGTTGTCGGCCTGGCCCGCGATGACCGCGCAGGATATGTAGTGCCGTGAGGCCGGATAGCCCCCCATGAAGCCGAGGCTGTTGGCGGTCACGAAATGTGATTGCTGGGCCGATACGCTGGCGCCCTCGGAATTGGTGATCTGGCGGCTCACGTCGAACGCCGCCGCTTCACAGCGCTGCGCCAGTTCGATGGCATTTTCGACCGGCAGATCCCAGGGGTGGTACAGATCGAGATCGCTGAAATCGTTCGCCAGCAGTTCCGCTTCGGGCAAGCCCGCGCAGGGATCGTCCGCGGTCAGGCCGGCGATCGACAGCGCCGCATCGACCGTCGCATGCACTGCCGCGCGTGACAGGTCGGAACTGCTCGCGTGACCGCGCTGCCGCCCCAGATAAACCGTAACGCCAAGACCTTTGTCGCGGTTGTACTCTATGCTTTCGACCTCGCCTTTGCGTACGGTCACTGATTGACCGTACGCTTCGGACACATCCGTACTGCAGGCCGTTGCGCCGCGCGAGCGCGCGTAGTCGAGCGCGTCCTGCGCAATGTCGGCCAGTTGATCCGCGCCGATGAAAAACCCGTCCGATGCCATTCGCCGTCCCCGCGTGGCAAAGCACGCGCAATGCCGCCCCTCGGGAGAGTGGCGGCCAAAAGCTATAATCATAGCGTTTTTCGCACCCGCGCCCTGCCCCCTTGAAGCCAGAATCCACCAGTCCGCCGCCGGAAAAGCCCAGCAAAACCCGCTTGAAGCGCGCCATGCACGAGTTGCAGGACATCGGCAGCCAACTGGTCGATTTGTCGACGGAACGGCTGGCCAAACTGCCGCTTCCTGATGCCCTGCGCGAAGCAGTAAGGATGGCGCAGCAAATTACCAAGCATGAGGCACGGCGGCGCCAGTTGCAGTACATAGGCAGACTGATGCGCGACCTGGACGCCGAACCGATACGCGCCGCGCTGGCTGAGCTGAACGGCACTTCGCGCGCCGAAGCAGCACGCGTGCACGCACTCGAACACATGCGCGAACGCCTGCTCGAGGACGAAGCGGCGCTGACGGATATCGCCAACACCTATCCCGGCGCGGACACCCAACGCCTGCGCCAGTTGCGCCGTAATGCCCTGAAAGAGCGGGAACAGGGCCGGCCGCCACACGCATTTCGCGAACTGTTTCGCGCCCTGCGCGCGCTGCAAGATGGAAAGGACATCGGCCATGACTACTAATGACACGGATTTCCGCATCGGCCTCGTATCGATATCCGACCGCGCCTCAGCGGGCGTTTATGTGGACCAAGGCCTGCCGTCCCTGCAGGAGTGGCTGGCCAGCGCGCTCACAACGCCCTTCGTGGTGGAAACGCGCCTGATTCCCGATGATCAGGCGCAAATCGAGCACACGCTGATGGACCTGGTCGACGTGGCCGGCTGCCATCTGGTGCTCACCACAGGCGGCACCGGCCCCGCCCCGCGCGACGTGACGCCGGACGCCACGCTCGCCGTCGCGGACCGAGAAATGCCGGGTTTTGGCGAACAGATGCGCCAGGTAAGTCTGCGCTTCGTACCGACCGCCATCCTGTCGCGCCAAGTCGGCGTGATACGCGGCAAAAGCCTCATCCTGAATCTTCCGGGCCAACCCAAGGCCATACGCGAAACACTGGAAGGACTCAAGGATGCCGACGGCAATACGGTCGTGCATGGCATATTCGCTGCCGTCCCGTACTGCCTGGACCTGATCGGCGGCCCTTACGTCGAAACCAATGCAGCGGTATGCAAGGCTTTTCGCCCCAAATCGGCGCAGCGGTCGAAATGACCAAGCGCTGGCAGGCCGGCGCCTGATTTTCTAGACGAAATCGACGACGCGGAAACGTCCGATGTCGAAATCGATGCCGGATTCCACCAGCTCGATAGGTTCGAGCCGTATGTGGCGGCCCTGGAACGAAGCATGCAGCGGCACGCCGGGCGTAAATTCCTTGCGCCCCAGCGCCATGCGCACTTCTTCGTTATTGCGGATGGCGTCCAGCGCGAGCGCCTCTTTGGGCGCGCCGTAGCCGAACACTTCCAGCGCGGTCGGTCGCATCGCAAGCGTTTCTATGCCTATGGTGCCGCGCGCGTCGCGGCCGCGCATGAAGCGCCGCACCACACCGAGCATCCAGGCGCCGTTATCGGGCTGCAGGCCCACCAGGGTACCGACGCGCACCCAATCCGCCCCGGCGATGGGCGCGATCGCCCCGATTCCGCCCAGGCTGGCATCCGCCATTTCCCAGCGGTGCGTAAGAGAGGTTTCGGGTGCTTCCGCCCCGCGCAGCACGTGATGGATACGCGTCAGTCCGTTGGTAACCGTGAGCGGCCCGTGCATGGCATGGCGGCGATTGCGCCGCAGCGGCTGCTGCGGCGACCAGTGCATGGCAAGGTGGCCCAAAATCTGATCGATCACGATGGCCGGAATGTCCGGATTGAGCTTCAGATCCGGCGGCGCCGCGCCGCCGGCGATGCACTGCCGCAAAGCGTCTGCCGCATCGCTGGCCGCCGCCGCACAGACAAAGCGCTGCGAAGCGATAGGCTGCGGTTTGCGCACCAGGCGCAGAGGAGGCTGCGGTTGCGCCGCATCCAGCCAATGGGTGCTGGACGGCTCCGGCTCAGGCGTGAGAATGAAATTCGGCACGAAATACCCGACCAGAATATCCACCACCTCGATTTCGCGCGGCGACAAGGCCTCGGGAATCGCCGTGTGGTAAGCGATCGTATGCATGTACTCGCGCTCGACGGTGGTAATTTCAGTGCCGCCGGCGTCACTCGTTTCACGCGTGGCCAAGCCCGCTTCGACCGCCGCCAGATAGGCCATGCCGATAGCCTGCCAGAGCGAATGGTCATAAGGCCCGTAGCGGTAATAATCCCATTTCAGCCGTGTGCGCCAGGCGCGGATAAGCCGCGCCGCCACACGCGGCAGGGACAGGCGGAACTGCGCCGTGCCGGCTTCGTCGGTCTGCAGCCGGTTCATGCACACTTCATAGGCGAGGCCCAGCTCGCTGTACATTTCGCGTGCGCCGCGCCAAAGTTCCACGTCATCGTCGTCGCGTTCGACGGAGTGGAAAAATTCCTGATCGAGCGCGCGCGACAAGGTATGCGCGGCCACGTCGATCTGGTGCAGCATGGTCAGTTGCTGCGCTGCCAGCAGGCTGTCGGAGCGCGACAGGGCCGCCAGCCACTGCGTGATCTGCCGCGCCGCCTCGCGCGGCGCCTGTTCCGCCAGCGACGCCAATACCTGGCGCAGGTCGGAACTGCTCACGCGCGACAAATCGTCAGTCGAAGAAAAGATGCCCAGCATAGGCCCGATTTCCGTATACCACCATGTTAGGCGGATCGAATCCGCGCTTCCGGACACGGCCGCACGAGCGCTATACAAAGGCCGGCGCGGCGATGCCCACTTTCGCTCCCCTTGCATCGTATAGCGTTTTCCGGCCTTTTACAAAGCACTGGGCAAACGCGGCGGTGCCGATTCGATAAAATTGCGCATCTCAAAGCGAGCGGCAGACCACCATGCGGCAGTATCTCGATCTCATGCGCCACGTGCTGGAGCACGGCCATCCCAAGTCCGATCGTACCGGAACCGGTACGCGATCGGTATTCGGTTGGCAAATGCGCTTCGACCTGCAGCAAGGCTTTCCGCTGCTCACAACGAAAAAACTGCACCTGCGCTCCATCATCCATGAACTGCTTTGGTTTCTGCGCGGCGACACGAATATCGCCTACCTGAAGCAGAACGGCGTTTCGATCTGGGACGACTGGGCCGACGCAGCGGGCGATCTGGGGCCGGTGTACGGCAAACAGTGGCGCCGCTGGGAAGCGCCCGACGGCGCCACGATAGACCAGATTGCACGGCTGGTCGACGCCTTGCAGCGCAATCCCGATTCGCGCCGGCACATCGTGAGCGCGTGGAACCCGGCCGATGTCGATCGCATGGCCTTGCCACCCTGTCATGCCCTGTTCCAATTTTACGTCGCGGACGATCGGCTGTCCTGCCAGTTATACCAGCGCAGCGCCGACATATTTCTTGGTGTGCCATTCAATATCGCGAGCTATGCGCTGCTCACCCTGATGATTGCCCAGGTGTGCGGCTACCAGCCCGGGGATTTCGTGCACACCTTCGGCGACGCCCACCTGTATTCCAATCATCTGGACCAGGCGCGCACCCAGCTCGAGCGCACGCCACGCGCCCTGCCGCGCATGCGCCTCGATCCCGCTGTGAAAAATCTGGCCGATTTTCGATTCGAACATTTCACGCTGGAAAATTACGACCCCTACCCGCATATTCCGGCGCCGGTCGCGGTGTAGGCCATGCCACCGCGCATTTCGCTGATCGCGGCGCTGGCCGCCAATGGCGTGATAGGCGCCGGCAACGCGCTGCCGTGGAAATTGCCGGAAGATTTGCGCCACTTCAAAGCGCTCACCAGCGGCCATCCTGTCGTCATGGGCGGCAATACCTGGCGTTCGATCGCGCGCGCGCTTCCACAGCGCACCAATATCGTGGTGACGCGCGACCCGGCGGCGCTGCCCGCCGGCGTGCTGGCCGCACCCGATCTGGCGGCTGCACTGGCCCTGGCAGGCGCAAGTGCGGGCGCGGATGAAGTTTTCGTCATCGGCGGCGCGCAAATCTATGCCCTGGCCCTGCCGCTCGCCGAACGTCTGTATCTGACCGAAATTCACGCCGACATTGAAGGTGATACCTGTTTTCCGGCCATTGAGTACGCGCATTGGGCGGAAATCGCGCGCAGCCCGCAAAAATCTGCAAACGGCCTGGAATTCGATTTCGCCGTCTACGAGCGCCGCAGCACGAGTGCAACCGAGGCCCCACAAACGCCCGCCACGCCGTAAAATCCGGCGCCACCGCAAGCCGCCAACTGTCGGCGTGCCGAAACGATATTCAAGGGGAGATTCAGACCATGAGTGGACACCACTTTCACGTACATGGACCGCACGATCACGCCGTCGAACACGGCGGCCACGGCGGCGACCGCTTTGCTGCCGGCATTGCCGTCATGACCGCCATTCTTGCCACTCTGGGTGCTTTGTTCGGCTACCAGGGCGGCGCGACGCAAAACGCCGCCATGCTGCACAAGAACGAAGCGGCAATCAAAAAGACCGAAGCGTCCAACCAGTGGAACTACTACCAGGCGAAAAGCAACAAGCAAAATCTTGCCGAACTGGCGGTGGCACTGACCGCTGCGTCCGACAAACAGCGCTTCCTGGACGAGGTGGAGCGCTACAAGAAAGAAAAGGCCGAGATCAAAGCCGCCGCCGAAAAGCTGGAGGCCGATTCGAGCGCCTCCGACGCCGCGAGCGAGCACTCCCTGCACGAACACCACCGCTGGGCACAAGCCATGACGCTCATGCAGGTTGCCATTTCGCTCGCCGCGATCACGCTGCTCACGCGGCGCAAGTGGCTGTTCTGGACCAGCATAGGCACGGCAGCCGGCGGCGTGGCGGTGGCAGCACTGGCACTCATGCACATGTAGACTGGCTGTTCAGGCACTGCCCGAGCCGTGCGCGGCGCGCTGCAAACGGTCCAGTACGGCCAGCCAGGCGGCTGCCCGCGGCGGCAATTCCAGCAGGATAAGATCCGCGCCGGCGGCATCCGCTTCGCGCAAGGCAGCATATAGCTCGCGCGCGTAATCGTCTGCGGCGGCAGGCATGACGCGCAGGTGGCTTGGTGCCGCCAGAGCCTGCGCGCTCAAGCTGCGCAACAGCACAGCGCAATGGCTGCCAGCGGCGTGCGCTGCGCGCAGTTCATCGCCTAGTGCCTCCGCCTCGCATAACCGCAGTGGCGTTCGCGGTGCATAGTGGGCGGCCAGCGCACCCGGCACACGCGGTGCGGCGGCGCTGGGCGCGCCCGGCGCGCGGCCTAAAATTTCGGCGATCTGATCCGCCCTGATGGCACCCGGCCGCAATATCGCCGGCTCGGCGCGCGTCAAATCGAGTATGGTCGATTCGAGGCCGACGCTGCAGGGCCCGCCGTCCAGCACCATGGCAATCTGCCCGGCGTCGAATTCGGCCTGCACATGTGCCGCCGTGGTCGGGCTGATGCGCCCGTAGCGATTGGCCGAAGGTGCAGCCAGTCCGCTGCCGAAAGCGGACAACAATGCCAATGCAAGAGGATGGCCGGGAACACGCAGCCCTACGCTGTCCTGCCCGCCGGTTACGCGGTCGGATACCCCACGCGCGCGCGGCAATATGAGGGTGAGCGGCCCTGGCCAGAACTTGCCGGCGAGCGCCAGCGCCGCTTCGGGCACGTCGCGCGCCCACTCGTGCATGGCGCCGGCGTGGGGCAAATGCACGATGAGCGGGTGGTCCGCCGGCCGACCTTTGGCCGCGAAAATTTTGCGCACGGCGTCGTCATTACGGGCATCCGCGGCCAATCCGTATACGGTTTCGGTCGGCATCGCGACCAGTTCGCCCGCGCGCAAATGCTGCACGGCACGCGCGATCAGCGCGTCAGTCATCGCGTATGCCGATGGCGGTGCGCGCACCCAGCGCGATTTTCAGGACGCGGGCGGTGGATTCCCGCGCAATCACCGTGAAATGGCCCATTTTGCGGCCGGGCCGGGCATGGTGCTTGCGATACAGGTGCAGCCTGAGTTGCGGCACCGAGAGCAATACGTTCCAGGGCGGCTCGTGCGCGTGCGCGGGATCGGCGGTATACCAGAGATCGCCGAGCAGATTGACCATCACCGCCGTACTGTGCTGCAGCACCGGACACAGGGGCAGCCCAGCCAAGGCGCGCACCTGCTGCTCGAATTGCGACACCGAGCAGGCATCGAGCGTGAAATGTCCGCTGTTATGTGGACGCGGCGCGATTTCGTTGACCAGCAGGCCGTCGTCGGTAACGAAAAATTCCACCGCCAGCACGCCCACATAGCCCAGTTCGGCAGCTATGCCCAGGGCGGCCTGTTCGGCTTCCGCGCACAGGCTGCCTTCAACCGGAGCCGGCGCCACGCTCATATCCAGTATGCCGTGGCGATGGGAATTTTCGACCACAGGAAACGCTTCGACGCCACCTACTGCGTCCCGCCCAACCACGCAGGACAATTCAGTCTTCAGGTCCAGCAGTTTTTCGATTACGCAGGGCTCGCAAGCAAAGCGCTGCCAGGCCAGTTTGGCCTGCGCGGCGTCGAGCACGCGCGCCTGCCCTTTGCCGTCGTAGCCGAAGCGGCTCACCTTCAGTACCGCTGGAAACAGGTCCGTCGGCAGCGCATCGATATCCGCCAGGCAGCGCACCACGGCATAGGGGCCGACGGCAAACCCGCGTTCGCACAAAAAAGCCTTTTCGGCGATCCGGTTTTGCGCCACGGCGACGCATTCGGCGCTGGGTCGCACAGGTACGAATTTGGACAGATAAGCCAGGGTGTCGGCAGGAACGTTTTCGAATTCGGTTGTGACGGCGGCGCACTGCCCCGACAGTTCATCCAGTGCGGCGAGGTCATCATAGCTCGCACACAGGTGAACATCCGCCGCGCGCCCGGCCGGGCTGTGCGGATCGGGGTCCAGCACGGCCACGCGGTAGCCCATTTCGTGCGCGGCGAGTACGAAAAACCGGCCGAGTTGCCCTCCGCCCAGCATGCCCAGGGTGGCGGGCGGCAAAATTTTCATTCGGCCGGGTCCAGCTTCATGGCCAGCACGGTCGCCGTTTGCTGCGCGCGGAATAGTGCCAGCCGCTCGGCCAACGCGGCATCGCCGCTAGCCAGCATGGCTATGGCGAACAGGGCGGCATTGGCGGCACCCGCCTCGCCGATCGCGAACGTTGCCACCGGCACGCCTTTGGGCATCTGCACGATGGATAAGAGCGAATCCAGGCCAGACAAGGCTTTCGACTGCACCGGCACGCCCAGTACCGGCACCGTGGTTTTGGCCGCCAGCATGCCCGGCAAATGGGCGGCGCCGCCGGCACCGGCAATGATGGCGCGCAAGCCGCGCGCGCTGGCGGCTGCGGCATATTCGAACAGTAAATCGGGCGTGCGATGGGCCGATACGACGCGCGCCTCGTGGGCGACGCCGAACTGCTCCAGCATGGCGGCGGCAGCGCGCAGGGTGCTCCAGTCGGAATTCGACCCCATCACCACGCCGACCAGGGGCGAGGCTGCAGCCGCCTCAGTCATGGCTCATTCCGGCGGCGCGTTCGGCAGACTCCAGCGTGTTGGCGAGCAGCATGGTGATGGTCATGGGCCCGACGCCGCCGGGCACCGGCGAAATGGCGCCCGCCACTTCGGCCACCGCGTCGAAATCCACGTCGCCGCACAGCTTTCCGTCCGGCAGGCGATTGATGCCCACGTCTATCACCACCGCGCCGGGTTTCACCATGTCGGCGCTCACCATGCGCGCCCGTCCCACCGCCGCGATCAGAATGTCTGCACGCCGCGTATGGGCGGCGAGATCACGCGTCTGCGAGTGGCAGATGGTTACCGTGGCACCGGCATGCATGAGCAACAAGGCGAGCGGCTTGCCGACGATATTGCTGCGCCCGATGACCACCGCTTCGGCGCCTTTCAGGGCCACACCGGCGGATTTCAGCATTTCCATGCAGCCGGCAGGGGTACAGGCGACAAATGCGCGCCGGCCCTGCACCAGAGCGCCGACGTTCATGGCATGAAAGCCATCGACATCTTTGGCCGGGGAAATGGCTTCCAGCACGCTGGTCGAATCGAACTGCGGCGGCAAGGGAAGTTGCACCAGGATGCCATGCACGGCGGGGTCGCGATTGAGTGCGTCGATTTGATCGAGCACGGTTTGCGGCGCCACGTCGGCGGGGTACTGGAACTTGAGCGATTTGAGGCCGGCCTGTTCGCAGGCGCGTACCTTGTTGCGAACGTACACATGGGAGGCCGGATCTTCGCCGACCAGAATGACCGCCAGGCAAGCCTGGGTGCCGCGTGCGCCAAGATGGTCTGCACGCTGCTTGAGTTCGGCACGCACGCGCTGGGCCAGCGCGTTGCCGTCGATGATTTTCGCGCTCATGGGCAAGGGGCGAAAAAGCGGGTAATTATACCAGCGCCCCTTGCTTGTTCCGCTACAGCGCCCGCCAGCCGGGCGCTGGTAAGCTTAGCGCTGGTCCGCCTCCAAGGCGCCATTCACGATGCGCACGTGGTCGCCAGCCTTGAACGGTGGCGGGTTGTCGTACTTGAACATCAGTTCGCGCCCATCGGCAAAGCGCGCGGATACTTCGTAGCGCTTGCCTTTGGTCATCGATTTTTCAACCTGGTGGCCCGCAACGGCACCGCCCACGGCGCCAGCCACCGTCGCGACATCCTTGCCGCGCCCCTTGCCGACCTGGTGCCCCAGCAAGCCACCCAGGGCGCCACCCGCCACCGCACCCATGACACCGCTCGATTCGGAGGGCTTTTCGAATTCCTGCACGCCCAACACATAGCCGCAATCGGGACAGGGCGCGGCATTCTGCGCCTGCGCCGGCATTACGCCGGCAAACCCGGCCATGAATGCAAACGCCAATGCCGAGCGGAAATTTTTCTTGCTGATCTGGTTCATACCGCATTCTCCCGGGCCGGTTGCATTGCCGCACCGGCCGCCAACTTTGCGCGCCAATCAAACCGAATTCAGTCCGCCGGCGCGTACACGCGGACCGCAGCCACCCCGCTATTTGCGCAGGCGCTTGACCTGGTCCATATAGGCAGACAAGAAGTCCCGCTCGAACAAGCGGTCTATGTTGTCGGCGCTATCGGCCTCCATTTTGTTGTAATCGGCGAGAAACAAGTCCCAACTCTTTGCCCGCTTGTTACTTAGCAGGCTGGTCGGCCCCTTGGCGACCTGTTCCTCATATTGCGCCGGGTTGAAGCGCTTGAGCGAAGCCGCCACGGCAGCGCGAACGCCGGCTACGAGCCCCACTTCGTGCGCGCACAGGTCGTCACAGGCGTCGCGTATGGCAGGCACCGGGCGCATGAAGGCGCCCGGCAGCGACTGCCGCAGGTCGAACAGATAGCGCACGGCTTCGTCGGGATGTTCGATCATTTTGAGCGGATTGTTGTCGCGCTTGGCCAGCATGGTGCGTTCCGCGACGCGCAATTCCTGCTTGAGCAATGTGCGCGAGGACAGCAATTTCACGATGCCTTCGATTGCCGCGCGCGCCACTTCGCCGACGTTGCGCAAAAATTGCTCGCGCTGGTCCGGCGACAGGGAAAGCTCTTTGAGTCCCAAGCCTGCCAGGATTTCGGCCAGCAGCTTGTCCGCCGCGCCGCCGTCCGCCTGTGCGGCGGTTTTCTGCGTAGCGCCCGGCGCGTTCCACCCCGGATGCGTAGATTCGTGGGGGGGCTCGCTCTGCGCAGGCGGCACGCCACGAACGGGCTGGGACGGTACGGCTGGCATGGCCATACGCTCCAAGTTGCCGCCGGTGCCGGCAGATGCGGCCCGCGGACTTGCGGCGCCCACCGAGGGCGCCAATCGCGACGCAATGGTCGGATCGGCAACGGGTCGATGCAAACTTTCATGCTGCACGCCCGCGCGCGGTAGATCGGGCTGGGGCGCAGCAGGGGCAAGCAAGTCGTCAAACAAGCCGGCTTCCGGCGCCGGAATTTGTTCCAGCAGACTGGGGCCGGTCGGCGGCAGGTCATCGAACAAACCGGGTTCAGGTGCCGGAATAGCCTCGGCGACGTCCGGGCCAGCCGCCGGAAGCCTGCCCGGCGTTACGGAACTTGTGTGCCACTGCGGCTGCGCTGCACCCTTCCCGGCTCCGTCTACCGCATTCGGCGGCAAAGTCGGAAATTCATGCACGGGTCGCGACATCTGCCCCTGTGATGCTGCAGGAGCGGGCGATCCTGGCGCAGGCTGAATCAGATCGCCCAGCAAATGATCCAGATCGGCCAGCAGTTCATCGCCCCCCCCTGCCGGCGGAGCAGCCCCGGTGGACGAAAACGGGCGTGGGGCAGGCAAACCGGTGTCTGGCGCGCTGCCGCTCACGGCCGGCGGCGCCTGCAGCGGCAGATTGATGTCATGCACGTGATCCAGCGCGGATGCTCCCGGGCCGCCCCACTTCTGCCCCAGATCGATCACCGGTTCCACGCCCGGACTCAATGCGCCAAAAGTACCGTGGCTGGCGGAGCCGCCGTCATTCAGAATGTCGTTGATCGACTTGGCACCCGGATCGAGCATGTCGCCCATTCCCGGCGCGAGGGGGGCTGGCCGTGACGGCGTTGCCGCGCGCGGGCTGCCCCCGGTGTGCAACAGGTCGAAATCAGCCGGCGGCGCCATGTCCAGCCCGTCGAGCAAACCGCCCGCTTTGGGCGTCGCGGGTCTATCGCGCAACTCAAAAGCATCGCGCTGATCGGGTTTGATCGCGGCCGGCGGCGGCGCCAGGAAATCGGCGACATTCAGTGGATCGGCTGCGGGCGGCTGGACGCCAGGACTGGCGCTCTCCCCCACCGAAAAATCGAATAGCGCGGTATCCAGAAAGCGGCCGGGCGCCGCCGCCGGCGGCGCGGGCTGGCTGATACGGGTGCGGATTTCATAGGGCGGCATCCAGATGCGGTCGCCGTCACCCAATGCAACCGATTGGCCCATGCGGTAGGCCGCGTCATTGACGTACACCGCATTGACGCGGGAACTGACGGTAAGCGTGTAGCCGCTGCCGGAATAATCGATGGTGATGTGATTGCGCGACAAATGCTTTTCGGGGTCCGGCAGCACCACCGTACAGGCCGGATCGCGGCCTATGACAGCCTGTTGCTCGGTCACTACGACTTCATGGGGCTCTGCGTGTTCCGGCCCGAGGATAATGAGGGTCAGTTCCATCTCGAATCAAAGGTTGCAGTACCACCGCGCAATTGACGATCAATCACGGTATTTGATGCGTCGCCTGGCCGGCGTAATTGACGGAAATCACGCCCGCCCAGACGCAATTCAGTTTGGATGTATCGTTGAGCGCCGGTTGGTTGTCCAGCAGGTTGGTAATGGCCCCTGGCACCCAGGGTGCAGGGGTGTTGGGTATGCAAGGCATCGGGGTGAGCACACCGAATGCGGCTGCCGTAGCCGCTTGCACGGTCGGATTGGCAAGACTTTGGCACATTCCGAAGGGCATGATGTTAACCATGGGCTTGTGGTCCATGATATTGGCCGCCGGCACGAAACTGGTCATGACTTTGTGCAGCGGCAAAACGACCAGCGTGCTCGGTGCCATACCGAAAGTACATTGCAGCACGGCGCCGTGGCATACCTGATTGGCCATGATGTGCCTCCTTTACTAGGTTGCGCGCGGTCCTGCGCTTCAGGACACGGCAATATCGCGGCTCACGAGTTCACCGTTTGCCACACTGAATTCGGTGCAGACGGCCGCGTCCGCCGCTTCGACAAGGAAACGTTCGACCGGCCCGAATAATTCGGCAAGCTGTGCGGCATCACAGGTCGGTGCGAAACTGCGCAGAACGCGCGGGTCGTAATAACGGAACAGCAAAGGTTCCCCGTCGGGCCCATAGACGCGATTGAGCTTGCGAAAATGGTAGCGCAACTGTTGTAACTCAACCGGCGCCGGCAGCGACAGATAGCTGCACCAGTGCTGCCCCCAGCCGGAAAACAGCCACTCGGTGAACGCATGGGATTTTTCCAGCCGTGCCAGATACGGCGCCACTTCGGCGATGTCGGGGGCCAGTTCGCCGCGATAGAGGCAAACGAATTCCGGCCCATCGGCCCCATACAGCCGGTCGAGCAGTCCCGCTGTCGCGGCACCGTCCAGCAGCACGAACACCGCAGTTTCGTCGTTACGCCATAAAATCCGCGTCAAATCAGGCACGAGCTGTCCTTCCCGCATGAACGAGCGGTCAAGCCGCAACAGTGGGTAGCGAAAGAGCCGGGCGCGCACTGCTGCACCCGGCTTACACCGCGCCACTCGCTGATCCGGATTGCACGCAGATTAGTCACTTCAAGCCCTGGCAAACTGCACAGAATGGCGCACCGGTCTGTTCGGCCAGTTTCAACGACTGTGCCTGCGGCGAGTAACCCGGCGGCGTTTCCGGCTTGGCAGGGGTGATCTTTTCCCCACGTTCCGATGCCTTGGCATCCTTGGCCGGCTCGGCCGCGTCGGGCGACGCGCCCGAGCCGGATCCAGCAGCACCGCCGGAATTGACCATCACCATCGATCCCTTGATGAACACGCCGCCGGAATTGATGTTGATGAAATTGCCACCCACCTTCAATGTGAGCGAAGCTCCGGCTTCCAGCACCATGGTGGACCCGGCTTTCAAATGGATTTCCGAGCCTGCGTCGGTCGCGAATTTGGCGCCGACCTTTGCGTCCCAGTCCGTGCCGGCCTTGAACGACATGGCTTGCGCAACCGTGGTGTTCATGTCGCCATCCACCTTGAGGTGGTATTTCTTGGTGACGGTGTGGAATTCGTTTTCGGCAACCTTGAGGTGGTAATCCTTGCCGACGTTTTCGAGCCGTTCTTCTTCCACCTTGGACTCGAAATCCTTGACGGCCCAGATATATATTTTCTCCGCGCCCTGCTTGTCCTCGAACTTCAGTTCGTTGCCACGCAGCGTGCGCAGGCCGGTTTGCGTCTTGTTGTCGGGCAGTGCGAACGGCGGCATTGCCTGCGAACTGTACAGGCGCCCGGTTATGACCGGTCGATCCGGATCCCCCTCGAAATAGTCGACCATGACTTCGTGGCCGATGTGCGGAATGTAGAACGCGCCGTAGCGGTTGCCGGCCCATTCCTGCGCCACACGCACCCAGCAGGTATCCTGCCCCTGGCGCGCCCAGGGAAACTTCACCTTCACGCGCAGGTATTTGTCGGGATCGGATACCACGATGGCCGGTTGCGGCCCATGCACGACCGGCCGCGGCGTGATGCGCGGCGCGCGATATTGCACCTTGGCGTCGAGCGCCGTGAAATTGCACTGGAAATCGGCACCCTCACCGTCCGGGCTGTTATTGCGTACATAAAAGTCCGCCGCCGTCACGAGGTACTCGGTATTCATGCGTTTGACCGGATGTTTGGTCAGGGTGAACGTATAGCCCACCTCCAGGCCGCGCAGCGGCCCGCTACCGTGAAACACCTCGCAGTCGGCCTGCAACTCTTCCAGCCGCATGCCGGCATATTTGGTGGTGTCGCTGCTGGCGCAGGTGTCGCCCGGAAAATCGTAAACTTCGAAGGAATCGAAATCGTGTTGAAGTGGCTTGGACTTGGTCGCGACTACGGGGGTTTTGGGCTTTAGCTGATCAAAATCGGCCAATGTATATTTGCCGGGCTGGCAGACATATCGCGCCTCCCAGCTACTGACGAAATCCACGCCCAGATCGACCCCGCCGCCGCCTTGCTCGTACTCGACGACTCCAAGCCCGGATGCCGGTGCATGCTGCGAGGGGCTATCCGCCACGATCAACGTGTGCTTGCCGTTCTCGTGCGAATGATAAAAGTACAGCCCCTCCTGCTCCATGATGCGGCTGACGAAATTGAAATCGGTTTCACGATATTGGCAGCAATATTCCCAGACTGAGGTGCCACCGGTAAATTTTAGCGACGTGAGCAGGCCAAATTCGCCAAACATCGTTGCCAGAATGTCGCGCGCGGTTTTATCCGGGAAATAACGAAAGTTCGCACGGCGCGTCATGAACCACAGGCGCGGCGCAGCGGTCAATTTATAGACATGCGCAATGGCACCGGGATTGTCCGGGAAATGACGACTGCGCTGCGCGCCTAGTTCGCTGTAGCCAACGATAAATACGTTGATAAAGCGCCGCTTGCGATCGCCAAGTTCAATCCCGACAGTCAGATTGCCCCCCAGCAATTTCTTGAAATCGATATTGCCGGTTTTCGACACAACGGTAATTTCATAGGTCGGCACCCGGCCCAAGGCCTCGCTCCAGCGCATGGTGTCGACGACGACGTTGGGGCCTATCGGCGTGATGATTTCGACAAAACTTGGCATGTCGCTATTCCTTCATACGGCAATTCGCGCGCAGCCTCACGCCTGCGCCAGGCCGGTTGTTGGCTCACGCTTTGCTGCACCGACCACCAATCCATGCACCGGGTAACCGCCTTCGCTGCGCAAAATTTCGTGCTGCACCTCGATCGAATCGAAGCCTGCCGATTGCAGCACCCGGCGCACATACGATTCGGCATGCGCATAACGGCCCTGATAATTGATTTTATATCCATCTGAACTTTCTTCCGGCAGCGCACGCTCGCAAGAAAAAATGAACCATCCGGCCTTGTCAAGCGCCAGGCAGGCGGCGCGCGCGACACGTTCCAGCGGGCCGAAATAGACCAGCGTATCGGCCGACACGATCACATCGAATGCGCCCACCCGCGCTTCCAGATAGGCCGTCAGTTCAGCTTTTTCGAGTTCGTCATAACCGCCGCGGGCAGCGGCACGCTCCAGCATGCCGGCCGACAGGTCCACCCCATACAGTTTTGCCGCATGGGGAGCCAATAGTGGCGCACACAATCCGGTACCGCAGCCGGCGTCCGCGATGCGCAAATTGTGCGCGGGCGCGCCGGCGCAAGTAGTGAGCATGGACGCCACCAGTTCCGGCGCGCGATAACCGAGGTACTCGAGCTTGCTGTCGAAACTTTCCGCGAAGTTGTCGAAACAGTGCTCGACGTATGCGTCGGTAGCGCGATCGGGCACGTTTTCGCCGGTACAGGCCGCGAGCAGGAAATTCGCGACCGGATTGGCGGGGTCTTCGGCCAGCCATTTTTCGTAAATTTCGCGTGCGCGATCAAGCCGTCCCAGGCGCGAATAGGCCTGGCCCAGCATCTGGCGCGAAATGGCACGCTCCGGCGCCAGCGTAAGCGCCTTAAAGTACATATCAACCGCCTCGGGGGTGCGGCCTTGTGCTGCCAGGAGATTGCCGAAGTTGTGGTAGGCGTCGGCAAATTCCGGGTCGAGTTCGACGGCGCGGGCATAAGCGGCATGCGCTTCGTCGAACAAGCCCTGCGCCTTCAATGCGATGCCAAGATTGTTGAAAGTGTTGGGCTGCACCGGCGCGATTTGCAGCGCTTTACGGTACGCCGCCGCCGCCCCGGCGGCATCGCCCTGCTCGACAAGCACGTTGCCAAGATTGTTGTACATACCCGGCACGCCGGGGGCAAGTGCAATCGCGCGCTGAATCAGACGCAGCGCCGCAGCGCTGTCACCGCGTTGATGCGCGGCAACACCTGAAAAGTGCAGTGCGTCCACCTGGCGCGGATCGAGTTCGAGCACTGCCTTGTATATTTGCTCGGCGACGCCGATCTGCCCGAGGCGGTGCTGGCCCATACCCAGTTCAACCGCCTCCTGCAGACTCAGGTCGAGTTCGGTTCCGGAGCCGTCGCGTATACGCAGCCGCGGCGCCTGCCGAACGCGCGGGCCGGGTCGTCGTGCCATCGCCCAGCCTCAGTCGAAGCGGTAAGTGAAGTCGCTGCCGGACACGCCCAGCACCACGCGCGATATCGCCCGGCCTTCCATCATGCGATTCAGAAATTCGGAACTCATGGCGGGCAATACGGTGTTGGTGAGGATGGCGTCGATCATGCGGCCGCCAGATTCGATTTCGATGCAGCGCCCGCACACCAGTTTCACCACCTCGTCGTCGTATTCGAAAGGCACGCCGTGGTTGGTTTCGACTCGGCGGGCGATGCGATTCAGTTGCAGGCGCACGATGTTGCCGAGCATTTCGTCGGACAGCGGGTAGTATGGAATCACCACCACGCGCCCCAGCAGCGCGGCCGGAAATACCTTCAGCAGCGGCTCGCGCAAAGCTGTGGCAATGCCCTCCGGCTCGGGGATCAAATCCGGATCGCGGCACATGCCCATGATGAGGTCGGTGCCGACGTTGGAAGTCAGGATGATGATGGTGTTCTTGAAGTCGATGTAACGGCCCTCGCCGTCTTCCATCCAGCCTTTGTCGAACACCTGGAAGAAAATTTCGTGCACGTCGGGGTGAGCTTTTTCCACCTCGTCGAGCAGCACCACGCTGTAGGGGCGGCGGCGCACGGCTTCGGTGAGCACGCCGCCCTCGCCATAACCGACATATCCGGGCGGCGCGCCTTTTAGCGTGGAAACGGTGTGCGCTTCCTGGTATTCGCTCATGTTGATGGTGATGATGTTCTGTTCACCGCCGTAGAGCGATTCGGCGAGCGCCAGCGCGGTTTCGGTCTTGCCCACACCGGACGGGCCGCACAGCATGAATACACCTATCGGCTTGCCGGGATTGTCGAGTTTTGCGCGCGAGGTCTGGACGCGGCGTGAAATCATGTCCAGGCCATGGCGCTGCCCGATGACGCGCTGGTTGAGCGTGCCGGCCAGATTGAGTACGGCTTCGATTTCGTTCTTGACCATGCGCCCGACCGGGATGCCGGTCCAGTCGCCAACGACGGCCGCCACCGCCTGTTCGTCCACGGTCGGCAATATGAGCGGCCGATCGCCCTGTAGTTGTGCCAGTTCGGCCTGCAACGAACGCAGATCGGCAAGCAATGTTTCGCGGTCCGGTCCGGCGCTGGGCGCTTCCGGCGTCAATGTTTCGGCCTGCGCTTCCAGGTTGCTGCCGGTCGATTCGACAGGCTGGCTGCCGGCACGCAATTTGGCGCGCAGATCGAGTATGCGTGCGACCAGTTCGCTTTCCGCCTTCCAGCGCTGTTCCAGTTGCGCGAGCTTGGGTCGTTCCGCGTCCAGGCGCGTCTGTGCCTCATCGCGGCGCTTGCCAATTTCGATGCCGACCGCCTGTTCGCGCTCGATGATCGCCAATTCGTTTTCGAGCGCCTCGATGGCGCGGCGCGTATCTTCGACTTCCGGCGGCGTGGCGTGCTGGCTTACCGCGACGCGCGCGCAGGCCGTGTCAGTCAGGCTGACCGCCTTGTCGGGCAATTGGCGCGCCGGAATATAGCGATGCGACAAACGCACGGCCGCTTCCAAAGCTTCGTCGAGCAATTGCACCTGGTGGTGTTTTTCCAGCGTGGAGGCCACCCCGCGCATCATCAGGATCGCCTTGTCCTCGGTCGGCTCCGGCACCTGCACCACCTGGAAGCGGCGCGTCAGGGCAGGATCTTTTTCAAAATACTTTTTGTATTCCGCCCAGGTGGTTGCCGCGATGGTACGCAATTTGCCGCGTGCAAGCGCCGGTTTGAGCAAATTTGCCGCATCGCCGGTGCCGGCAGCGCCACCGGCGCCAATGAGTGTGTGCGCCTCGTCGATGAACAGAATGATGGGCTTGGCGGACGACTGAACTTCATCGATAACCTGGCGCAGGCGGTTCTCAAATTCGCCTTTCATGCTCGCGCCGGCCTGCAAAAGTCCGATATCGAGCGCACGCAAGGTTACGTCCTTTAACTGTGGCGGCACGTCGCCGCGCACGATGCGCGCCGCGAAGCCTTCCACCACGGCGGTTTTGCCCACGCCCGCCTCGCCGGTCAGGATGGGATTGTTCTGCCGTCGGCGCATCAGAATATCTACGATCTGGCGAATTTCCTCGTCGCGGCCCAATACCGGGTCGATTTCCCCATTGCGCGCCTTTTCCGTCAGATCGACTGAAAATTTGCGCAGCGCCTCCTGTTTGCCCATCTGCGCGGGCGCCATGGCGCCACTCGCTTCGCCCGGTTCGGCACCGCCGCCTACATCGAAGCCGTCACGCGCCACCAGCAAATCTTCCGGCGAGCCGGAGACGATTTTCGAAAAGTCGTCCGCCAGCGCTTCCGGCTTTATTTTCTGGAACTCTTTGGACAGGGCCAGAAAAGGCGTGCGCAGCGAATGAGTCTTGAGACAGGCGACGACCAGATGCCCGCTGCGCACGGCACGTTCGCCAAACAGCAGCGTGCCATATACCCAGCCGCGCTCGATGGCGTTTTCGATGTGCTCGGAAAAATCCGAAATCGACGTATGCCCGCGCGGCAGGCCGTCCAGCACAGTGGTGAAATCCGCCGCGATGCGAGCGGCATCGAGCCCGAAATGCCGCACGATGCGATGCAGATCGCTATCCTGAGTCTGCATTATTTGCGTAAACCAGTGTGCCAGTTCGACATACGGATTACCGCGCAACTTGCAGAATACCGTGGCGCCTTCGACGGCCTTGTACCCAAGCGAATTGAGCTTGCCGAACAAGGCCACGCGACTGATTTCGGACATTCTTATTCCCCCTCGGAATAACGTCGGTACACGAATCGATGCGGGCCGCAGCCGAATGTGGCCCGCCGCGGTAATGTATTTCGCACGGCATTATGCGCGAATGCCGACATCGGCGCAGGCAAATCAAGCCCGCGCCACGGGCGCGCACATTGACAGCGCCAAGCGCGGCACGTAAATTGATTGCCACTTTTATCGCGCTTGGGCACGGATAGGCAAATGAACCAGGATTTCGACATTTCCAAGCTGTTGCAGCTGCGTACCCTCACCAGCGCGCTGGCGGACTTTTTTGCCCGCCAGGTGCGCGACTACCTCGCCAGTTTGACGCCCCTGCTGCAACCGCGCATTTTGCTCGGTGAGCACGTGCGTTACGAAAAAAGCGCGGTGAAGGGCCAGGACACAGCGCTGCAGGAACTGAGCAAACTATTTGCATCGGTGGCCAAATCGCGCGAACTTAACCTCCAGAGCGAACTGAAGGCGCCGCTGGATATTTTCGGCGCCACGCTGGAAATTACGCCAGCATCGTATAGCTACACGCCGCAAGGTGCGGCGAAACCGATCACGATCACCACACCGCTGTGCTGGATATTGAGCTACAAGGACATGGGGCCGGCGCGCATGCGCGAATTGATCGCCAATCATGCGCGCAGCGGTGACGCAGAACTTCACCCCGCAGTCGTGCATTACCTCGTCCTCTACATGCTTGCCAATCGCCGGCCCGGTGCGGCGCCGCTCATGGACGCTCTGCGCTTCCCGCTCAGCATACAGCCGGCGCCGGAATTTGGCGGTTTGCCGCTGGTCCGCGTAACCGCCCCGGTGGGCACCATACGTCCGCCGGATTTGGTGATCCACTACAGCACCCAGATTTCCGGTACGACGCAATTCGAAGAAGTGATCAATCTGCCCGACATCGCCAAACTGGCGGACCCACTCAAGGAGCAGTTGGTGGTTCTGGTGCGCGAGCAGGGTGGCGAACTGGCCGCGCAACTTGGCTAAGTGGCCGCGGCACACATACCAGACGCAGGGAAAAGCGCTTCGGCGCTGCCGTCGTCCGGCTTGCGATATTGCCGCAAACTGCGCGCCAGCATGCGGCACGGCGTCAATCTCGCCAGGCGAGTACGAGATCACGTGGATCGTCCTCCCCGGCGCACAGCCCTAGCCACGATACCCAGCCCAGTTGCACGGTCTCTCCCAGGCGGGCAGGTGGAACTTCAGTGCGCCGCAGAATGAGTTGAACGTCACAATCCATTTCCAGGCCGACGTAAAGTTTCACGATGTCACGCAAGCGCGCATAGCTCGAAGCATCCGGCAGGAAGCGTCGATAGTCCTTCATACTGGTCGGCCCCAGCACGATGCGAAACTTGCTTTGGCAATCCCATACCCTGTCGCCAACCACGGCGTCCTCGCCCAGCATAGAAAATCCCTGGCGCCGGCCAAGACGGCTTTGTTCGCTGGCCGGAATCGACAACCAACGCCCCACCCACTGCTCGATGTGAACCGGTACGCCGAAATAGTTCGCGAGCGCATGCTTCAGTCCGTCCGCACACTTGACGTGGCGTCCGAATATGCCGGTATGTGCAAACTTGAAGCTGTCGGGCACGCTGTCGCGGCCACGTAGCGCGCTACCGCCCAAACCGCAAAACGCCGCCAGGTAGGCCCCGAAGCGGTCCTTGCCGGGCCGGTCCAGACTTACGACCGGCGCTGACACCGCCCAAGCGCGGTAAAACAGCGCCAGCATGCGGTGATGAAACACGTCGATAAAGCTCGCAAGGGCTGCGTCACCCTCATGGCGCAGGCGATCGTAGGCATATTCCGTCAGGTGTGCGGGCAACGCACCATTAGGACCGAACAAGCCGAGCACGCGCTGCACGAGTCGCGGCGGGTGATGTGCGGTGGCGGGCTGCAAAGCCGCAACTGCAGACGGCGCAAAATCGAGCGACACTTCCTGCGCCAGGCGCACGGGTTCGTCACGCGGCCGCTTGGCCTCTCCCAGCCGCGGCAGTGACGGATAGGCACATTCAATCAAACGCAAGGCTGCAAAAAGGTCGAAATATTGCGCCGACGCGGCAATTTCACCCAGCGCGGCTTCGGCACTGACGGGCTCGCCGGCTTGCGCGGGCCGCGCCTCAGCGCGCGCAGCCGCGCGGGCTCCCATCAAGCCGGCGAGCGCTTCAAAAAACGCCCGGCCGTAGGGTGTTTGAGCAAGGTCGTCGAGCGCGGCTACAAAACCGGGCGCAGTGCGATTCTCGGTTTCCATCGCATTATTTCTCCGCGCCCCTGGACGATGAGCACGGTTTCGGTGATAGCGTTGAGCGAGGCGTGCCGTGCAAAAAACTCTTCCAGCACTGCACCCAGCAAGAATGGGGACATGCCTTCAAACGCGGTCGCGTCGCAGGTGAGGCGTATTTCAAGCCCGCGCCCCAATGCGATCGGGCCGCGCGAGGGTAGGCGGCGTACGATGGGTTTCACCTCGACCGCACGCACGCCGTGCAGTTGTTTGCGCATCGGCGACTGTTCCGTGAGCCCGTACAACTCCAGCATCTGACGCAGCGCCTGGGCGCCTTCTGCCGGAGTGGTGTCAGTCAGGGAAAGATAATTCAGCGCCAGATGGTTGATGGACTGCCATACCGCCGCGCCTTCCAGTCGCGGCGCCAGCGGCAGGGATGGACCGCGTATGCAGCGCACGGCGCTTACCGGCAGGTCGCATTCCAGTTCGGCGCCTTGCGCAATCAGGATGGGCAAATCGCGATTGCTGCACACCGTCATGACTGATAGCTGGCGGACATTGGCCGGGAATGGCGCCGCCTGCGTATCCACGATGCTCAAATAGACTTCCGTACCGGTATAGCTGGTGCGAGAGTCATGTTGCCGTTTTTTCCCTGTCGGCACGCGCAGTTCCCGGCGCAGGGTGTAAAACGCATCCCCGGCACCCGGGCTGTCATCCTGACTGGCATACAAAGGCCGGAACGGGCGCTCGAACTCCATGCCGGAACCTTGGCCGGTCACGGCGGTGACGGAGTGAATTTCGTAGTCGAGCGACTTGCCGCGATCCGCGACGACGTGATATTCGGGCAGGCGGAACGTCAAGTCGATCGGATCGGCCGGCTTTTCGAACAGGTTCACGGCTGGCGTTGCGAACAGACACAAACTGTCGGTATCGACCAGATTTTCAAGTTGGTTGTCGGCGCGCGTCAGTAACAAACTCAGTTCGACGCTCTTGCCCTCGCACATCTGCAGCGCCTCGCGCAGGCCCGCGAGCCGGAAAAACAGATAGCGTGCAGGAAATGCCGCGTACTCCTGCAACAGGCGGTAGCCGCGAAACGAACGTGCGGCGGGCGGCAGCAAGGCATCGTCGTCATAAAACCCGAGCCGCTGCAAACTCGTGACAGGCAATAGGCGCGCGAATTTCTGGCCGCGCCGTGTTCCCTGCACGAGGATACCGGCGCAACCGCCGAAAACTTGTTCATACACGCGCGTCGCCACGCGCTCGTCGCCGGAAATGTAAAAGTCCAGACGGTCCAAGGGCAATTTGTCGAAACTTGCGTCGCCGCGACAAGTCAGGCGTATGCGCAAGCTGGCTTTGAGGCTGTCGGGGCAGTCAACATCCCGCGGCAGTTCCGGCGGGAAAGCGATAAATTTTGCCGCCGCGACTTCCAACGGCCACAACTCGATGTTATGCGCGCTACGAAATTCGCAAACGGTATCAACATTGCCACCTGGCCGCGCACGCAATCGGGTGCCCCGCGGTACGGTAATGCCGCCGGCCAGATCGGGATCGCCAAAATCGGGCTCGAAACGCACGATCGCCAGCGACGGCGTCGGCGCAAGGAAATTCGGATAAATGATTTCGAGCAGGT
Source organism: Rhodocyclaceae bacterium (assembly GCA_016791105.1). Lineage (GTDB taxonomy): Bacteria > Pseudomonadota > Gammaproteobacteria > Burkholderiales > Rhodocyclaceae > JAEUNM01. The sequence continues at coordinate 55,543 of JAEUNM010000101.1, forward strand.
GCTGAGTGAAATTCGGGAATTCAGCATCCAGCTTCAGTTGTACGCGCGCAGCCAGAAAGGCAAAGCCTTCCAGCAGCCGTTCGACATAGGGATCGCTGCATTCGACACCGTCGAGCGTAAGTCGCTGCGCGATTTTGGGAAACTCGCGCGCGAACTCGGCTGCGGTTTCCTTTATGTGCCGCAACTCCTGATCGTAATATTCGTAGAATCGCGGATCCATTTGTGTTATCAGGCGATCAAATGCTTGGGTGCAGCAATCTGCGCTCGCCTGCGCAGAACCCGCTGGCCAGCATTACGATGGCCCCCGATTCCCAAAGTCTTCCCCAGTAAATCCAGCCGAAACGGTTCCGGCACGCCATTCCCTACGCGGGACACGACAAGACTCACCGTTTATCGCCGCGGTTTACTTTCCGTCACACGACTTTGCCCGCTTTCCAGATCGAGTTCCGTGTGGATGAGCAGGGCCATCGGCGTCGGCTGTGCCCACAGGCTGGCTTCGATCTGAAATGCGATCACATTGTGGTTTCCCATGTCGTCGCCTTCCACGACGGATTTGACCACCAGCGTATCGGCGATGAGCCGCGGCTCGTAAATCAATATCGCCTCGCGCAGAGACTGTTCCACATCGGTCATGTTCAGCCCCGAGGCGGTATGCCCGGTAAGCGCCGGCAAGCCGAAATTGACTACCGAGCGCTGCACGTTCGGATATCGGCTAAGCAAGCGCTTCTCATCCAGCGCTTCGGCGTCTTCGAGACGCGAAGCGTTGAACAACCAGTTCAGATCGCGCAGCACGCAGGCGCGCAACTGCGACAGCGTCAGCATTCCGCCGTCGCGTGCTTCGACGGTTTTCGACGGGTCGGTGTCAGTAAGCCGGTCGAGCAGACTGGGTACCAGCCTGTCACGCAGCACCTCGCTCATGACACGGCTTGCAAGCTGATCTTGCGCAGATCGAACAGCCCGAATTCTCCGGCATCGGTGGCCAGCATGCGCTGGCCGGTACCGAAATAAGTATCACACCCGATGTCGTGCCAGTCGGTGCGACGCGCAAGACGTATCGCATCGTCGGCACTGGTTTCGGAATCCGGATAGCGCGCCGGAATGAATGCCACCTGGGTTGCGCCGGTGGTAAAGGTGAGCGTTGCGGGCAGCCACACCAGGTCACGCAAATCGGCCGGGGGCTCCAGGTCGATCTGCACCAGCCGCTCGAATGGCACCCAGTAATATTTGCCGTTTATGAGCGCTTCCAGCATGGGCCCGAAGCGCTGATCAGCGTCGGCAATCCAGGCAAAGGGGGTGCCGTCGGCGCTGCCCGCTGTCGGGCTTGCGGCATCGAACGCTTGCGCCCGCAATGCCGCCGCCTGCTCATGCTGGCCGTGGGCATTGGCCTTTAAAGCTTCCACCAGTTGTGCAAACCAGTCTATCGGCTCGCCCAGCACGAGCGGCGTTTTTTCACCTTGAAACACCTTGCGACGATACGCCTCGCAGCGCAACACTTCGCGATAGGCGCGGGCCATTTCTTCATTTTCACGATCGATGTCGGCCAGTACGGCGAGCTGATTCACCGCCCGGTCCAACTGGCCGGTCAAACTGAACAACTGAAACAACAACACCCTATGATGGACTGCGCGCGGCTCCTTGCGCACCTGCGCCATGGTCTGTTCGATCAGCGTCGCGAGCGTGGCACCAACCGGCATGGTCGCCTTCAGCGTCAATCCAGTCTGCATGGAAAACCTCCAAACAAAAACCCGCGTGCTATACGGCACGCGGGGAGCGTTTGCGTCTGCTGCCGGAGGTGTCTCGTCTCCGGGCATCATCCCGGCGCGGCCATCCGGCACCGCACCGGTTGCGCGCACCAGGCAAAATTACACCGCCTTGTTCTGCTTGACGTCCCAGCCCATCTTGACCGGCGCGTCCAAAGTACCATCGGGCTTTTGCGCCTTGTATTCGATGGCAACCTTCGAATAGGCGATGCCGACCTGCTCGATCGGCAGTTGCGAGGTGCCCCCGTCTGACACTTGGCAGTTGGTGATCAGGCAATCGCTGAGGGTCACCGTCAGGTACTCCTGCTGATCTTTGCCTTGCTTGCGGTTGTACAGCTTGATTTCCTTGATGTGCGTACCGTTCGCGCAGGCAAGCATGAGCGGGGCGGACGACTTGTCGTAGTAGTGCGAAAAGTGCAGATCCTGAAAACTCACCTTGCCTGCACCGAGGCCGCCACCCGTCGACGCGGTGCTGGGGTTGGAAGCCCCCCAGGACCAACTGATCACATCGATTTCATCCTTGTGCTTGTGATCCTGAGATTCGCCCTTGATACCATCAATTTTCAGAAATGAATCAACAGCCATGGTAATACCTCCTAGATTGCTCGCATGAGGCCGTTCCGGCCCGCATCATCGCGCTGCTCAAGCGCCTTTCGCCGACGGCAGCTTGGAAACCAGCCGTAACGATACCGTGAGGCCTTCGAGCTGATAATGCGGCCTCAAAAAGAACTTTGAGCTGTAATAGCCCGGGTTTCCCTCGACTTCCTCGACGACCACTTCCGCTGCGGCGAGCGGCCTTTCGGCTTTCGTCTGCTCGGAAGAATGCGCCGGATCTCCATCAACGTATTGCATGATCCACTGCTGCAGATCGCGTTGCATGTCGCCGGCACTTTTGAATGAACCTATCTTGTCGCGCACCATGCATTTGAGATAGTGCGCGAAGCGGCAGGTCGGAAACAGGTAAGGCAGACGTGCCGCCAGATTGGCATTGGCGGTAGCGTCCGCATCGTCATATTCGATCGGCTTTTGTAGCGATTGCGCACCGATGAACGCAGCGAAGTCGGAGTTTTTTCTATGCACCAGCGGCATGAACCCGTTTTTGGCCAGTTCGGCCTCGCGGCGGTCACTGATGGCGATTTCGGTCGGACATTTCATGTCCACGCCGCCGTCGTCGGACGGAAAGGTATGGGTGGGCAGATTCGGTACCGCACCGCCGGATTCGACGCCACGTATGGACGAACACCAGCCGTACATTTTGAACGAACGGTTGATGTTGACGGCCATCGCATAAGCCGCATTGGCCCAAGAATACTTGCCGTGTTCGCCACCGCCGGTTTCTTCCTCGAAGGCGAACTGTTCGATCGGATTGGTTTTCGCGCCGTAAGGCAGACGCGACAGGAAGCGCGGCATCGCCAGGCCAATGTAACGCGCGTCGTCCGACTCACGCAACGAACGCCAGGCGGCGTATTCGGGCGTCTGGAAAATTTTGGTCAGATCACGCGGATTGGAAAGCTCCTGCCACGAATCCATCTGGAACAGGGTGGGCGAGGCACCGGCGATGAACGGGCAATGCGCGGCAGCCGAAACTTTTGCGATTTCACCGAGCAATTCGACATCCGGCGCGGTCTGGTCGAAAAAATAGTCCCCGACCAGACAGCCAAACGGCTCGCCGCCCAATTGGCCGTATTCCGCTTCATAGACTTTCTTGAAGATCGGGCTTTGATCCCAGGCCGTCCCTTTATAGCGCTTGAGCGTTTTCGATACGTCCTGCTTGGAAATGTTCATGACGCGAATCTTGAGCATTTCGTCGGTTTCGGTGTTATTCACCAGATAGTGCAGGCCGCGCCAGGCGCTTTCGAGCTTCTGATAATCCGGATGGTGCAGAACCAGATTGATCTGTTCCGTCAGTTTGCGGTCGATCACGGCGATGATTGCGTTGATCGACTTCATTGCATCGTCGGATATGAGTTGCGTATCGGACAGCGCCTGTTGCGCGAGCGTACGCACGGCCGCTTCCACGGCGCCTTTTGCTTCGTCTGACTTCGGCTTGAACTCTTTATTGAGGAGCGCGGAAAATTCGTCAAGCTCCAGCGCGCCCTGCCCTGCCTGGCCTTGTTGCTGTGTGTCTGCCATGATGTCCCCGTCTGATCCGATTGCTATTTTCAGAACCCGCGTCCGCTGCACTGCTCAGGAATATTCACTGGATTGCATGAACACGCGGTTCTAACGACCTTGCCATAGTGTTACGTCCCGGCCACAGGCCAGGCATCCGCTGCAAGGGGCTTCCGCCCGCTGGAAAGGCAGGCCGGCATCAACTGCCGCCCTCGGCGGGTTTGGGCGCAGCGGCAAGAGTCTCGAGCAAGGCCGGATCTTTCAAAACTTTGGCGATCAATTCTTCCGCCCCGGTTTTGCCGTCCATGTAGGTAAGCAGATTGGCCAATTGGGTACGCGCCTGCATAAGTTTGTTCAAGGCATCGACCTTGGTCGCAATGGCGGCCGGAGAAAAATCCTCCATGCTTTCGAAGGTGATATCCACGCTCAGGTTGCCTTCGCCGGTGAGCGTATTCGGAACCTGAAACGCGACGCGCGGCTTCATCGACTTGAGCCGCTCGTCGAAATTGTCGACATCGATGTCGAGAAACTTGCGATCGCTCACCGGTGGCAGCGCCTCGGCGGGCTTGCCCGACAGATCCGCCAGCACGCCCATCACGAACGGCAGCTGAACTTTCTTTTTTGCGCCATACAATTCGACGTCGTACTCGATCTGCACGCGCGGAGCTCTGTTCCGCGCAATGAATTTCTGGCTGCTCGTAGACATGAAACTCTCCTGATTGATAATCTAACCCGACGCCGTACCGCCAACCCCGACATTAAGTCACACTGCGCATACTCGGATCAGCGCGACACTTCGATTTTAGAGACTTATTTCACCAATTTGCTGCAATCGCATCCGCACGGCGGATGCTTGACTTCACTCGCCAAGATTGGTCCCGGCCAGCAATTCGATATGGGAAATGGCGTCCGGCGCCAGATCGCGTATTACGTCCATGAATGATTTGTCAATTACGCGGATGGCGCGACGTATCAGTATCGGCGCGGGATTACCCGGCTCGGCCTGCTCCAGGTACTGGCAAACCTGTTCCAGCATACGCTTCGCATCGCTGCGGGATGCAATTCTGCCCGGGGCCGATACGGCAACGCCACCGGCAGGCGCGCCGGCTGAAAATTCAAGCTGTCCGTCCGTAACGGCTGCAGCCGGCGCGGAAGCAGCAAGTGCTTCGTCGTAAATGGACTGCGCGCGCTTAAGAAGCTTTACCACCGCAGCGGGGCTGGACCAACTTGCGCCGTGCTGCGACCACGCCGCACGCAGGCGGTCGAAATTCGCCAGTACGGCATGGCAAGCCGCTCGCCTGCGCTCGATCTCGGCAGCATCCGCAGTACGCGCAGCCGCACTCAGAAGTTCCAGGGTGGCGGCGGTACGATCCGGCAGGGCAGCCAAGTCGCCGTGCGCAACTTCGATGTCGCGCAGTGTAAAGCGTCCCACTTCGCGCGACTCGACGAAGGGTGCGTTGCGCAGTACGCGCGCCACCCGTTTCGGGTCATCGAAAGGCAAGAGCGCATTGGTACGTATAGGATCGTAGGGATCGTCCGGGTCAAGCATGGGATGCAATCCATCCCAAAAATTTTCCAGCAGACCCGCCATGACGGCGGTCGCCTCATCGAAGCCCGGTAAACCTTTGGCGCCTAACTGGGCCTCGGTAAAGTACATCGCGATACGCAAGTCCTTGCTGCGTCCCAGCAACTCCGACGCCAGCCGCGCGACGGAACTCCAGTCCGGATCTTCACCCGGTATGGTGCGTTCGACGTCGCGCCCCGCTTCGCTGTCGTGCACCATGACGACGCGTTCTGCCGTTCCTTGAGATTCGCGTTCGAGACGCTGGAATTCGAGGTCGTACTCGAGGTCGGTGCCGGTCGGTAAGTCGCCCGGCACCGGCTGCAGCAATTGTTCTACTGTATTGGTCAATTCGGCCCCTCCCAGTTCATACCTTGGCCGCGGCGGCGTGCGATCGCCTCAACGCGACGGCAGTGCGCCCGCGACCGAGTGCTTGTTTATTCCGTGTTCTGCCCAGCGACCGGTCAGCATGGCACAAAATTCCGCTTCGAGCGGCAGGCGCTCAGCCAGCATGACTACCCTGCCGCCTTCGTCCTCCGCTGCCGCGGCCTCCCACAGGCAGCACGGCCGCCCACGCGCAGTTTGCGCCGCAAGTACCTCGCCGGCGTGGCCAATCGCGCTCTGTTCGTCGGCAAAGTGCAGGCAGATTGCCTTGTCGCTCGGGATAGGCAGGGTATCGTCCGCGGCGTCCGCCGCCGCCATGGCGTCCGGCGCGCCAATTCGCCCGAGACGCTCGTCGAAGGCATTGAAGTCGAGACGCTGATTGAGCGCCGCTAGGCCATATTGTTCCAGGGCGGCAAACCAGCGCTGCGCGCTGAACATGGTGCCCACCGGATCGGTATCGATAGGCATGTTGATGGCCAGGGTCAGTGGAAAATAACGCCCGACCTTATCGACGCTGGGAACCAGCACCCCGACCCAGGCGGAACTACCACAAATGCCGGCCGGAAGCGCAAATCGCCAGATGGGCGCACTCAAGTAGGCGTCCAGCCAATCGTGCGCAAGAGCTTCGCGGCTGCACTTCACCATGCGCTGCAACCAGTTGTCCCACACCGCGACGAACTCGCCCGGCAAGCGACGGCGCACGAAATCGCCCAGCCCGGGCAGTTTTCCATACAGGCCTATGCCTACGGCAGCGCGGGCGTTCAGTTGCGTCCAGCAGGGCATTGGAAATGTTTTAACTGTGCCAGGTTAAACGGGTTATAGACGCTAGACGCACGCAATTCAAACACGACGCGCTTGCCATCGAGCTGGTAGGCGAGGCGCAATCTATCTGCCCCGCCGCCCTCGCGCGCGCCCTTGTCGATCAGACGGAACAGTGCCCAGTTGCCATCCGCGCCGATGGCAGCGGTCGGCGCCGACGCGTACAGCCTGACCTGCGGGGCCGGTTTTTGCGCCGGCCAGGAAAGCCGGACCGCCTGGCCGGGCGCGAGCTTGTTGCTTTGCCCATCATAGTCTACTGACACTGTACCGGCATCGGAACTAAGCAACAACAAATCGGCACTTACGGCGGGCGTGCGGCCGCCGCCTCGGAAAAATGTGTCGCGTATCACCGACGCGTTCTGAAATTGTGCGATGGTAGCGGCCGATACAGCAGCCGCACCGGCTTCGCCGCGCGGTTTCCAGTTGCGGCCGGAAGTATCGACGAAGGCCGCGATGGATTTCTGAAAGGTTTCGTCGAGGTCGCCGCCGGGGGCAAAAACCTTGCCGAAATCGTCGGGCGCCACTTCAGCCGACGTAGACGCGGACGCAAACGGATAGCGGCCGCTTATTGCCTGTTTGCAAAATGCGCTTCCCCCGCCCACGTCGGCCGACACTTTCTTTCTGGAAACATCGTTACCGACCTTGAAGCACGCCGCCGCAAGCGAACGCAGCACCTGCGCGAGTGGAGCCGGCTGTTGCTCCGCTTCCGCCTTGACCTGGATTGCGCTGGCCGGCACACCTGCCGTTGACGCACCGCTGCGCACTTCCCGCTCCAGATTGCTCAGTTCCAGATAGAGTTGCTGCAGGCGTACGAACAACTGCTCCATGGGTGCTGCCTGAGCGGCCCCCGGCGCGTTCGCGACGCGATGCAATTCCCGGAAGCGATCATCCACTACTTGTTCGGGATTCTTTTTGGCCAGCGGCAGATTGGGCTGATTGGAATCGCCGAATATGCGGCCGAGCACTTTTTTCGTCGAATCGACCACGGTGTCATTGGCCTTGTTGGCTGCCGCCTTGGCCAGGTCATCGTTGCGCACCAAGGTGGTCTGCGCGGCAGCGGCAGCGGCGAGCTTTTTGAGTGGCGAGTCAGGACCAGACAAAATGCTGGCGGCCTGAACCAGATCGGAAAACTGCTCCATGGGCTTCAGGTCTATGTCCGCCAGCAGCGCATCCCATTGCCGCATGTATTCCGTGAAGTAAAGCGAGCGTACCGCGTCGCCGAGGGACCGGCCAGAGACGGCAGCAAGTGCCCCGCCTTCTTTTTCGCCGAGCACCCAGCCGGCTTCCTTTTCCATCTGGCCGACGATTTTATCGGCCTCGCCGCGAAACCATTTGTTGTAGCCGTCATAGGTAAACAGCCCCGGCAACTCGTCCGTAAGCGCCCCGCCCTTGACGCGCACCAGCACTTGCAGGGCGGCCGGTCCGGCGGCGTCGGTCACGCGAAAAGGCGTCAGGCCGGCAGACATGCCGAGCAGGCGAATTCGGCCCCACACTCGATCGGCGAGAGGTGCCGAGGCGAGCTGTTTGCGCGCCGCCTCGACCAACCCCGCGTCCATGCGATGTTTTGCCATATCGAGCGGACGCTGCGCCAACGCGGCGCGCAGATGCCCGACCAGATCGTCGTGCAGCCGCGCATAAACGTCCCTGGGCAGATGGTGCTCCCAGTCTATGAGCATCCAGTCCTCGAACTGCTTGGGGTCGAGATGCTTGTCCTGATAAAGCATCAAATATGCTTTGAGGGCTTCGTACTGCACTTCGGAATTTTCCGGCTCGCGGATTTGATCTTCCAGACGCATCGCGAGCCGCGGCAGAAGGGTATCGCGCAGGACGCGCAGATAGAGCGTGTTGGCCTGGCTACGCAGGCGCTCGCCCTGGAACAGCCCGAACCCCATGCTCCAGGGGCCGACGCGCTGGCGCTCGGCATAGCCGTAAGGCAGATCGCGCAAATCGTTCAACACTGGCAACACGGCCGGCAGATCGTCGCGCGCGGCTTTGGGCAGTTTGTCGATTTTCTCCTGCGCGGCGCGCACGCGCGCGTCGGTTTCGGCGATCAGATTGCGGTTGCCGACAAAACTGAACGACCATGCCAGAATTGCTGCCACGATGGTGATCACGATGGCCGCATAGCTGGCCCAGGTAATGAAGCGATTGCGCTTTTCGCGCTTTTCGTCCGCGCCGGCGATACCAGCCTCGGGAAACATGACTTCGCGCAACATGCGGTTGATGAAGTAACTTTTCCCGGTCGTGGCAGCCGGCGCCGCAACCTTGCTTTCTATCCCCATGGCGCGCGAAAACGCGCCCAGCACGCGATCGACCGGACTGCCTTCCTGGGTCCCGGAGGTGAAGTACACACCGCGCAGCAAAGGCTGCTGGTCGAAGCGCGAAGCGCTGAACACCTGGCCGATGAATTCTTCGACGAGCGGACGCAATACACTGAATTGTTGCGGGAAGTTGTACAGCGTCGCGCGCCGGGCGGGGTCCCGCTCCTGCTGCAGGCGCGCCACGACGCGCGCGTTGAGGCGCTTTTCGAGGTGTACGAATTCTTCGGCTGCCAAACTGACGAAATCGATGCCCTCGCTACCTCCCACACGCAGCGGGAAAGTGGTACCCCACACCTGCGACCGATCGTCACTGCTGGCATCGGCAAAAAATTCGGCAAATCCGGCCAGAAGATCGCACTTGGTAACCATCAGATAGACGGGAAAGCGCACCCCCAGTCGTTCGTACAATTCCTGGATGCGGCGCTTCATCGCCATCGCATAGCGCTCGCGCTCGTCCGGCCCTCCCTGCAGCAGATCGGCAACAGAAACGGTCAGAATCGCGCCATTGAGCGGCTGACGCGGCCGGTAGCGCTTGAGCAGATCGAGAAAGCCCTGCCAGGCCGCGCGGTCCACCTTTTCGTCGCTGTCCTGCGTGGAAAACCGGCCCGCCGTGTCGAGCAGTACGGCCTCGTCGGTAAACCACCAGTCGCAGTTGCGGGTGCCGCCCACGCCGCCGATCGCACCGCCGCTTTCCTTGTCCGCCAGCGGAAATCGCAGGCCGGAACGCAACAGGGCCGTGGTCTTGCCGGAGCCGGGCGCGCCGATGAACACGTACCAGGGCATCTGGTACAGGAATTGAGCAGCGCCCCCCTTGTCCTTGAAGCGCGCCTTTTTGAGCGTTGCGGCGGCCTGTTCGAAACGCGCCCGCAATTGCGTCAGTTCTTCGGCGCTGCGCACCTGCAGGTCGTCGGGTTTGGCATCGTCCTGCGCCATGCCCTCGATCAGTTTGTTATTGGCGCGGCGGGCGAGCCAAATGCGCAATAGTTCGAGCGCGCCCCACACAAGCAGGACGCAGGCGAGCAAGGCGAGGCGCGCCCACACTGATTCGAACGGATGACGGCCCGAAAAGGCGACCAGATCAGCCACGAACCACAACAGCGCGCACAATATCAGTACGCCTAGCGCGGTCAAAAACAGGCGGGACTTGAACAGGCTTTTCATGATTTCGGGGACGAGGCGCGCAAGCTTACGGCGATGTCACGCAGCGGGTTTGCGCAGACTGCAAAGGCGCGCATCCCGACCGGCACAGTTTTGAACGCTGCCCTCCACATCAGGACGGTTCCACTCTGAGCACGATTTCCACGCGCCGGTTGCGGGCACGATTTTCCTTGTTGTCATTGGGCACCAGTGGCTCCGTCTCGCCCAGTCCTTCAGCACGGATGCGCTCGGGCTCTCGCAACACCTGCAGCATGATGCGCACCACGTTGGTGGCGCGTTCCTGCGACAAATGCCAGTTGGATGGGAAGCGCACGGTGCGGATCGGCTGGTCGTCGGTATGGCCCGATACCAGCACCGGGCCCGGAACCTGGTTCAGTGCGTCGGCAATGCGCTTCAGTATCGGCACGTATTCGGCCTTCACGGTAGAGCTGCCGGAATCGAACAGCCCATCGCCCTGAATACTCACCAGGCTGGCGGTTTCTTCGTCGCGCACAACCACCTTGCCGGCGGCGATTTCATCGCGCAGGAATTTGCTCAGGCGCGGCGGTATTTCGACCGGTTTGGGGGGCGGCGCCGGCTCAACGCGCGGCGGGGGTGGCGGCACCGCCGGCGCACGCACGGCGGCATAGGCGATTCCATCGGCGCGCCCGCTCAGGTTGAACACCAGCAGCACATAAACGCCCAGCAGCAGCAGGCAGGCCAGTACCGCAGTGACCCACAGCGGCACGAAACTGCTCATGCGGCGTATTGCGACCGTTTCGCCTTTCCAGTGCGGCGACAGGTCGCGCTCGAATTCCCCGCGCACCTTGCGGATAATTTCCACCAGGCGGTCGCGCAGCTTTTCCAGTTGATCGCGGCCATTGTCGACCACGCCGAAACGGCCTTCGAACCCCAGTGCAATACAGACGTAAAACAGTTCCAGAAGGTCGATGTTGCGTTGCGGGTCTTCCGCCATCTTGTTGAGCAACTGGAAAAATTTCTCGCCGCCGTAACCTTCGCGGAACACGCTCACGAGCAGGCTCATTTTGGCCCACTGTGCGGTGCCGCCCCAGGGCGTACAGGACACGGCCTCATCGACCAGGGTGCACAACGCGTATTTGCCGACCAGAACGCTTTCCGCCGCGACGCCGCTTTCTTTGGCCTTTTGTTCGAAAGCGGCGAGCTGGCGCAGCAAAGTGTCGCGCAAGGCGGCCGGATTGGGGTGCCGCACCGTACCGCGTATGCGGGGAACCAGGGCCAACATGGGGTTCGCGCAGCGCACGAGGGTATTCATCGCCGGCAGCGTCGATAGATCGAGCGGCACGCCGGGATCGATGCGCGCCGCCGTCGCGGGTGGTTGTACCGCACCACCCGCAGCGCCGCGGCGACCCGGGGTCGGAACGCGCATGGTGGCGTCCGGGTCGTTCGGTCCAGGCGGGAGTGAACTCATGATTGTTCGTACCGGCGGCTAGGCATCAGCGTGACTCAATCGCGTATCGCCCACATTTCAAGTTGCAGGTTGGGGAAATCTCCCGCAATGTGCAGGGCAATGACGCGGGAAACTTCCACACCGCGCCAAAATTCGCTTTTGCGGTCAAGTTCGAAATACGAATAGCCGGCATGAAAGGGGATTTGCCGCGGCGCCACCGGCAAGGGCGAAACGACGATTCCCGGCAGGTGGCGCATGACCAGATCGCGGATTTTTTCCACCGGACCTATCTTGATCTGACTCGGAAAATGCTGACGTATCTGTTCGGCCGGCAGGTCCGCATTTGCTGCCACGACGAAAGTCGCGCCACGCAGCAGGGTTAGGTCTTGTACCGGCCCCACATACACGCCGCGCCCGCGATCCTGCAGCGGTATGGAAACCGCCGTCTGTTCCAGCACGGCGGTGAGCGCGGCGCGCAATTGGTCCAGCACGGGCGCGAAACTGGCCTGCAGATCGTCATGGTCATAGCGCGGGAACTCGGCACTGCGCCTGTCCTTGCGGCCGAAAGTCGCCAATTCGCCGGCCATTTGCAATGCGTAGCCATAAAACAATTCGGCGTGCAGCGGTGTGCGCTGGGACAGGTGCGCAAAGAGAGGATCGTAGCGATTGCAAATCTGCAGCAGCAGGAAATCCGAAAAGTCCGCCACGCCCTTGGAGCCTGGACGTGACACGCGCTCGGCGAGCGCCTGTGCGCGCTGGCGCAACAGCCCGGTAATTTCGCGCAGCCAGCCACGCAACTTGTCGCTGATGCCGCAATCGAGTGCGGGCGGAATGTATTCCTCGTCGAGCACCACGCGCCCATCGGAGCGCTTTTCGAGGATGCGCGCAAACCCTATGCAATTGAAACCGGAACCGGCTTCGGACTTGAGCATGATGCGCAGGTTGGGCCGGCCTACCTTTAATACCGCCTGGCTGTCATTCTGCGCGATGGCGTCGCGAACTTCCTGATCTTCTGCGAGGTAGCGTACCGGCCCCGGATCGGACCCGGTCTGAAAGGCCTGGTCGGGCAAACCCGGCCTGCGTAGCGGCAGCACTAGCGCGACGATGGCATCGCGGCAGGCATCCGGCACATCGAGTGGATCAGGTGCCGCCTTGTCGTGCGGCACCTCGAAAGGCGTGCCGTCCTGAAACTGACCGGTCGCCTGGGCCAGGGCAATTTTCCCCAAATTAAGCAAGGCCCGGTCTATGCGCAGGGATGCAAAACCGTAGGCGTAAGCGAGCGCTGCGCCAAGGCGGCGATCGAGGATGGATTCGAAGTAGCGTTCCTGCTGCTGAAAATGTTGCGGCCGCAGAAAAAGGCCGTCCGACCACAGCACCTTATCTTGTTCCGACATTCTATCGCTCAGGCTCGTGCATGCGTGGCAGGGTATACAGCGGATCGCCGCGTATCATACCCGTTTTCCGTAGCAGGGCATTTTGTGCCGGATATTTGGCCTAAAGCACTCCGGGCACGCCATTTGTACAACCCGGCGTGACGCAACGCACGCCTTCCGCGTCGCGTTCAGACGCGGCGCCGCCTTGCGCGACGGTATGGGCAGGCCCCAAAGCCTGCCACGCAGTCCATGCCCCCCCGGCTTACAAGCTCCGGACTTTGCGGCCACTACCGCGCTTTGTGCGGACAACTTGCATCAATCCCAAGGCGGCGTGCGCGCAAGCAGGCGGCGCGCACGCTTCAGTTCGCGCGCGGCCCGGCCATCGATGCGGCACGCATACCAGCCGGCGGCAAAATTGGCACCCGCCGCGAGTTCCCCGCCTCGAGCCGCCCAGGCGGACAGTTTGGCGTCCACCAGCACAGTGTCGTTATGAGTTCCAAGCCCGTCCTGGGCGCGCGCGACACGCGCCGCGTAGCGGGCGGCACGCCGGGCATCCAGCAAGGGCGCAAGAAATTCGGTGGCATAACGCAGCGCTTTCAATGCAACGCGCAGGCGATGCAGGGAAGAGGCATCGCGCGCGCGCGCCGCTTGCGCACGCTTGCGCGCGCGCTTGTACAACTCAGCCAGACGCGCACCCGCGAACCCGTGCAGTCCGCCATCACCGGGCTGCAGCAAGTGCAGGTCGGCGGAAAAGCCGAGAACTTCCTGCACCAGATCGGGCTCGCTCAGACTGGCGCGCAACAGGGCGCGCGTGGCGCGGCGCTCGGACTCGCCATGGCGCGCCAGTTCCACCAGCGGCGCACGGTCTGGCATTGCGCGTGACAGGGGCTGCAGAAAGCGCTCGCACAGCACGTCGATGTCGCGCGCTGCGCCGGTCGCCTCACCGCGCGCGCGCAATAAAGGCACCCAGTGGGCGATAAATCGCTCCGGCAGCGCCGGTTCGAACAGTTGCAACACCGAGCGCAGCCGGCGTAAGCCAACCCGCATCTGATGCACAAATTCGGCATCGTCATCGCGCCGCGCGCCGGCTGCGTTGGCCTGCCATTGGCGCAGACAGGCAAATGCCAGAGTTCGAAACGCCTGTAGGACGCTTTGCTGCGGGCGTACCGGGCTGGCAGCCGCAAACAGCGGGCCGTCGGCGCTGCCGGCAAATAGTGCGTAGCCGCGCTGCGCCTTGCTGGCGTCCTCCGGCCACAGCGGTGCCAGCGCAGCAAGCCGCCGTGCCAGATCGAACAGCGCGGTGATCGGGCCACGTTCCAGTTCCAGTTCGAGTTCGCTGATGGTGGCCTTGCGCCCCTGCGCCTCAATGCTGCCGGAGTCGAACATGAGGGACAGGCGCGTCGTCGCATCGGGCTCGAACACACGTACTTCGCGCCTAAAACTGGTCGTAAACAGCGGCACCAGGGCGGCCTGCGCGCGCGTTAGCAATCGCGCTGCGGCGGCATCGTCTATGTGCGAAAAATCGAACCCCGCCGCGGCATCGTAGGGCTGCTCCCATTCCGGCCGACTGGACAATCCGCCCGCCGAATCGCGTGCGCATTTCACGGTCTGCAGCCAGGCCCGGCCGATTTTACGGGTTCGCAGTGCCACACCATTGCGCCGCAATAGCAGGTCCGGCGTGTCGTAATAGGTATTCACCAGAATTTGCGCACGACCGGCACGCGGCAGTTCAGCCACCACGGCGTGGCGGGCCAATGCTCGCAAGGCGTCCGGAGCAAGCGCCAGCTTGAGTTCGATTTCCTGTCCCATGTTCTTGCGAGGCGGATTTGTTCACCGCAGGGCACATATATTTTTGCACCCTGAAAATAGCGTATATTGTATACGCTATTTACTGACACCCGTTGGAGTTTCATTATGTCTTCAAAATCAAAAACCAGCGCCCCCGCTGCCGATGCCGTGGAACACGCGGCCTTGCCGGAAAATACTACGCCAGCTCAGCCAATCGCCGGTGACGGTGCGGAAAACGGTGCCACCGCAGTGGCGCAGACAGCAGACGGCGTCGCGAAAAGTCCTGCCCGCGCCGGCAAGACGGCCGCGCGCAAATCCCCGCGCACAAAACCGCCGGAATCCGCACAAAGCGTCGATGTGCATGAAGTGCCGGAAACGACTACCCTGGCAGCCGACATCAAGCGAGAAGCAAAAGCCGCGCGCAAGGCCGCCAAGAAGGCTGGCCGCACGGTGGAATGCCGGCTCAAACTTACGCGCGCGCAGCTGGAAAGCCTGGGCCGCATCAAGGGAACCTGCAGCGACGCCGGGCTCAAATTGCGCAAGGGCGACGTCATGGCCTGGGCCATCAAACAGCTGGACATGCTGGACGCGGCACAATTGGTCACGGCGCTCACGCCGCCGTCCTCGAAATAGGTTGGCCGGCGATGGCCGCGCACAAGCGCGACAAAGCTGTGCCGAACGAGTCCGCAGCGCCAGTTCGGGAGCAACTGGTACGCGACTCCTTCACCTTGCCGGATTCCGATTACCGGCTCATAGGCGCACTCAAGCGCAGGTTGCTGGACAGCGGCATAGAAGCGAAAAAGTCTGAAGTCGTGCGTGCCGGTTTGCGCATGCTCGCGAGCCTCGACGACGCGGCCTTGCGCGAGGCATTTGAACGCATCGAACGCATCAAGACCGGGCGGCCGGCAAAGGGCAACTAAGCCTTACACCGTACCCGGCGGCGCGTGTGCGATCGCGCGCGCTGCCGATGCGCCCGGCGCGGATGGTAGCCTTGAGGCCCACCCCGTAAGGAATACTCATGGATTTGATACTTTGGCGCCACGCCGACGCCGTGGATGGGGTGCCCGACATCGAACGGGCATTGTCCGCGCGCGGCGAAAAACAGGCACGCGCGATGGCAGCCTGGCTGCGCCCGCGCCTTGCCGCAGGAACGCGCGTTTTAGCCAGCCCGGCAAGGCGTACCCAGCAGACCGCGGCCGCTCTGCACCTGCCGTATACCACCGACAACCGGCTCGCAACGGGTGCCCGCGCCGGTGCGCTGCTCGCCGCGAGCGGTTGGCCCGACGCCAATTCCGACGTACTCATCGTCGGCCACCAACCTACGCTGGGCCAATGCGCCGCGCTGCTCCTCGGTGGCACGGAGGCCGAATGGTCAGTCAAGAAGGGCTCTATCTGGTGGTTTTCCAGCCGCACGCGTTATGGCGGGCGCGAAACCGTGCTGCGCGCGACGCTTGGGCCGGATCTGATCGACACCTGAAAGCACAGCGTCGTATTGGCAACGCGGTCGCGTCGCCCAACCGGACGGCGGATTCCGAATTTCGTCAGGCGCCGGTTGCGGCGATCAAGCTCCCGACGCCCGCGCATCCGTGCGCCAAATCCTCGTCCCGCCTGGCGACCATTGCCAGCCGAGCGGAAATTGCTTGCTCGGCGGCACGCGCCAAGCCGCGGCGTGCGGCGCCATCGAGCTGGGCCAGAAAATCGACCTGCGCGACCAGTTCCGAAAAAGCTGCCACGGCCACAACAGACCTCCAGAGCGCAATGTCGCCGTGATAAGCCGGCCGCGATGTCCGCTCGCCCGCGCTATCGGCATACGCAAGCGCGATTGGTTGCACGCTGCACCCGGATCGCACGGCAGCCTCGAACGGCGCAGCATGGAAGGGCAAAACCCCGCAGCCGTCGCTCGAACTGCCTTCTGGAAACACCACGACGGTGTGAGCTTCTTCGAGCAGGCGCGCGACGTCGGCCACCAGCGCCGCTGCCGCAGCGGCGTTATTGCGGCGCAAGAACAGCACGTCATTGCGCGCCAATAGCCAGCCGAACAGTGTCCAGTCGCGCACCTCGTCCTTGCAGACAAATACTGTGGGCTGCAAGGCCTGCAGCACGAATACGTCCAGCCACGAAATATGGTTTGCCACCCAGAGCGTACCGCAGCGCGGCGAGCCGTTCAGGTCGACGCGCACGCCAAGTAAGCGCAACAATTGCTGCGCCCAATGCTGGCGCACGGCGGCACGACGCCGCGGACCCATACAGCGCAGTACGCTTGCCGTGAGCAAACAACCGTAAGCCAGGTGCAGCGCCACGCGCAACAGCCGAATCGCAGTCCGCATCACTGTGCCCGCTCCAGAAAATGGCGCGCGTAGCGAGGCGCGAGCCGCGCCATCGGCAACAGCATGAAAAGATCAGCGGTTTGAAAATCGCGATCCCATGCCGGCTCCCCGCACACCCAGGCACCGGCGCGCAAATAGCCCTTGACGAGCGGTGGCGGACTGGCTGGGGCTTGCGTGCCCAGTCGTTCCAGCGGCAGGCGATGACGCGGATAGACGCGATACTCGAGCGGCGCAAGATGATGGGCAAGGCCCGCATACACGGCCGCGGCGGAGTAGCCTCCATCGGCGAGCCCCAAGCTGGCGCAACCGATCAGGTAATCATGTCTGCGCTCGCGCATATAAGCAGCCAGTCCGCTCCAGAGCAGGCTAATAACCGCCGGATTGCCGCGGTAGTCCGGATGAATGCAGGATCGCCCCACTTCGACCAGGCGACTGCGCAAATGCTTGAGCCGCACCAAGTCAAATTCGGAATCGGAATAAAACGCACCCAGTCTTGCGGCTGCCTGAGGGGCGAGTATGCGGTAGGTCCCAACAACCTGATCGTGCACGACATCGCGCACCACCAGGTGCTCGCAGTAAGGGTCGAACAGATCGCGGTCCACACCGGCCAGAGGTGTTCTGAGCCGCGCGCCCATTTCGCCCACGAACACGCGCCAACGCAGGCGCTGCGCCTGTTCGATCAAACTTGGGTCATTTGCCAGCTCCACCTTCAACTGCGGCTGCGCCGGCACGGGCGATATGGTCCCCCGCGCCGGCCTGAAATCAACTGCGTGCAACATGTTCCATGCTCCCTGCAAAAAATCGCAAGGGAATAATGGCGATTCAGCATTGCGCCGGCGTGACGTCGCGATTGCAGGGCGATTTCGGTGCAAGCGGGCACGTCCGTGCCGCGTGCTTGCCCTGTGCTAAGCTTGTTGCAGCGCGACAAATACGGCTACCGGCCGCTCCCGCGCGATGCCAACACCTGCGGACTGAATGTATCGGCCCGCGCCCCCTCCCGGAGTACTCTTGCGATGACGCCCGCCATCAACCTGCCCGAAACCCTGGCCGAAGTACAGGAAGTGTTCGCGCGCTACGAAGCGGCGCTGGTCGGCAACGACGTCGCCGTACTGGATGAGTTGTTCTGGCCCGATCCCCGCGTGTTGCGTTACGGGGCCACGGAAAACCTTTACGGCATCGAAGCCATCCGAGCTTTCCGTGCCGCCCGTTCGCCGGCCGGGCTGGCGCGCACCCTGCAGAACACCGTCATCACGACCTTCGGCCGTGATTTCGCCACCGCCAATACCGAATTTCGCCGTAGCGGCAGCAACATGATCGGGCGTCAGAGCCAAACGTGGGTGCGGCTTGCACAGGGCTGGCGCATCGTGTCCGCGCACGTGAGCCTCATTGCGCCGCCGGCGCCCTGAGCGGCAGCGCAATATCGGGCCTGATCGGCCGGCAGAACAGTATCCGGGACTAGCCGGATTGCCCTCACCGCGGCTGCTACGAGCGCTCGCGGCGCATTACCTCAAAATGTGGGCAGCCGCAAACCCTAGCGGCTGGCCAGTGCGGCACCGCGCGCATTGCCTGCTGCGCAACGTTCAAATACGTCCAGCATGGCATCCACCATGCCCGCGGCGGTAAATTTGCGTTCCACGATCAGCCGACCGGCATCGCCGAAGCTACGCCCCAACATGTGATTGCGCCGCAGGCGGCGAATCGCATTGGCCAGCAGATCGGGCGCGCGCGGCGGCAGCAATAGTCCGGTTTCGCCGTCCGCAACGGCGTCGGATATCGCTCCCACGGTCGTCGAAATAACCGGCAGCCGCATCGCCATTGCCTGCACGATGGCCTGCGGCACGCCTTCGTTGGCCTGGGACGGCAGCACGAACAAATTCAGCGCGGCCAGCAACACCGGCACGTTTTCCTGGTGCCCTGGCATCAGTATGCGCTGGCGATAGGCAGAAGCTTGTCGGATCGCTTCCAGGTGCGGACGCAACGGTCCTTCGCCGGCGATCACCAAAGTCATGTCCGGATATGATCCCGCTACGCTTTCGAACGCCGCCAGTAAATCTTCATGGCCCTTGCTGGCGGTCAGGTTGGCGGCAACGCCTATCATGTAGCCTTCAAGCGGAAGGTTCAGCGCCTTGCGCGCCTGCGCCTGCGTGGGCGCGGCCTGGGGCGAAAAGCGCGCCAGATCGATCCCGGTCGGCACCGACACGACGTGACTGAAATCCAGCCCCAGGGTGTCGATCAATTCCCGCCGCAGCGCTTCGCCGCTGGTCACGACGCGCCGCGCCGCCTTGCCGTATAGCCAGCAATTGCCGGCAGTGGCCTTGACCGGCGCGGACGAATGGCGCGTGCACACCACGGGCAAATTGCGCCGCACGAGGCGCACCGCCAGGCTGGCGAGCCAACTGTCGATGGAACCATGGGTGTTGATCAGGTCCACGTCGCGCGCCGCGTGCAGCCAGCGCGCCAGCGCGAACAAACCGCGCGGTGTTCTGGATTCGATAGGCAGGGCCGCGCTTTCAATACCCCAGGCGCGCGCCTCGACATGGATGCGTGCCGCGGGCGGTGCCAGCAGCGTAACGCGATGGCCGCGCTGCACCAAACCCGCGGCTTCGGTCAATATGCGGATCGCCGGCCCGCCCCAGCCAGATGACGATTCGGTATGAACTATGTGCATCGAATGGCTTTCCTGGCCCCGGCAGCGGACGGCGGCAGGATTGTAGCAGCCTGCCGCGGCGCAAAACGTGGTCATTCGACGCCCGCGGCCGCCATCCGGGTGGATCCGGCCGCACCGCTGGAAAGCCCGCCGGCCCTCAGATTTCTGCGCCGCGCAAATATTGGGCGCTGGTGCGCAACATTTGCGCGGCATGTTCGGACAGCACCGCCTGACGTTCGCGACTGGCCTCCGCGCTGGAACCGAGCAGCAGATCGCAGCGGGCAATCGCCGCGGCGAAACTATCGACGCAATTGTCGGGCCCGACGAGTCTGGTAATGCCGGCCCGCTCCAGTTTGGATTCGACCCTGTCGTTGGCTTCCGCAAGCACGACCTGCACGCCGCGCTATTCGAGTTTTTCGATCACTTCTTCCAGCGTCTGCAGGCCCGTAATGTCCATGAAGGGCACGCGGCGCAGGCGGATTACGAGTATGCGCGGATCGGTGTGGGTCTGCGCCAGCGAGCGCTCGAAATTTTCCACCGCGCCAAAAAAGAACGGGCCTTCAATCGAATAAATGAGCACGCCGGGCGGCAGTTTGAAGCGGCCGGAATAAACCAGTTCCATTTCCAGTTCCTGGCCCGACAATTGCTGCACTTCTACCGATGCCGCCATGCGGCGCATGAACTGCAGCGTCGCGATGATCACGCCGATATTGACCGCCACCACCAGATCGGAAAATACGGTCAGGAAAAAGGTGATGAGCAGCACCGCCACATCCGCGCGCGGCGCGCGCCGCATCATGTGGAAAAAGTGGCGCAACTCGCTCATGTTGTAGGCCACCAGGAACAGAATGGCGGCCAATGCGGCAAGTGGAATATTCGCCGCCAGCGGCGCCAGGAACAACACGATGAGCACCAGTGTGGCGGCGTGCGTGATGCCGGCGAGCGGACTGCTGCCGCCATTGCGGACATTGGTGGCGGTGCGCGCGATGGCGCCGGTGGCCGCGAAACCGCCGAAAAGCGGTGCGACCATATTGGCGATACCCTGACCGATCAGTTCCTGGTTGGAGTCGTGTTTGGTGCCGGCCATGCCGTCGGCCACCACGGCCGACAGCAGCGATTCGATCGCTCCCAGCATGGCAATCGTGAACGCCGGCCCGATCAGTTCGACGATGCGGCCCGGACTGAGGTCCGGCAGCGCAAACTCGGGCAGTCCGCGCGGTATGCCGCCGAATGCACTGCCTATCGTCACCACGCCGTCGAACTGCAGCAAGGATTGCAAAACGGTCGCCGCCACCATCGCGATCATCGGCCCCGGTATGCGCTTTATCCCCGGCAGGTGTGGCGCGACCAATACCAGCGCCAGGCTCAGGCAAGCGATGCCGGTGGTGGCCCAGTGCAATTGGGGCAATGCCAGCAGCAAATTCCAGAGTTTTTCGTGGAAGTGCTCGCCGCCCACGCGCGGTAGCCCGAAAAAGTCGCGCCACTGGCCGACCCAGATGATGACGCCTATGCCGGCCGTAAACCCGACGATTACTGGCGCCGGAATGAATTTGATCACCCCGCCCAGTTTTGCCATGCCCATCGCCAACAGCATGGCCCCCGCCATGAGCGTGGCGATTTGCAGACCGTCTATGCCGTAGCGCGTCGTGATGGCGGACAGGATGACGATGAAGGCGCCGGTCGGCCCGGCGATTTGCAGCCGGCTGCCGCCCAGCGCGGATACCAGAAAGCCCGCCACGATGGCCGTGTACAGGCCCTGCTCGGGCTTGGCGCCGGAGGCGATTGCAAATGCCATCGCGAGCGGCAGCGCAACCACGCCGACCACCACGCCGGATACCAGATTGGGCAACCAGTGCTCGCGCTTGAGCAAACCGGCACGTCGGGCATCGAGCAGGGCAATCATTCGGAGGGCCGCGGAAAAAGAGGAAATAGCACAATCACGTGCACATCACGTGATAATGCGATGATAGCAATGCGCGCACCAACGAACGCCGCCAGCGCACCGGCGCCAGCCCCGATGCGGGAAAAAATGTTGCACTGCACATACACTTGTTGGATTCAATCGACAGTTGCTGCCGGTCTTGCGCGCCGATATGAGCCGGGTTTGGACCCGGTCCATTTTTTGAATGCGCGGTGGAACCCGCTCGTTTCGGCGAAGCCAAGTTCGGCGGCTATGTCGTCCAGGCTCAAATCCGAATGGGCGAGGCGCGCGATCGCGAGGTCGCGCCGCAAATCGTCCTTGATGGTCTGATACGAGTCGCCATCCTGTTCCAGACGGCGGCGCAAGGTCGAAGCCGAGGTGTGCATGTGGCAGGCCAGGTCTGCAAAATCCGGCCAGGCCGCCGGTGCAATTTCGCGCAGGCGGCGCCGTATCTGTGCCGTCAGGCCGTCACTATTGCGGTACTTGACCAGAAAATTGGCCGGCGCGCCGCGCAGGAACAGCTTCATCGTGCGTTCGTTCTGCACATTGGGCAGATCGAGAAAATCCGCCGCGAAACGTATGCAGGTTTGCGGGCGGTCGAAGCGCAGGCGCGGTGAAAACAGAACTTTCCACTCGCTACCGAAATCCGGTTCTGCACAGCGAAAATCTGCCGTATCGAGCGCGATGCGCCGCCGCACCAGCCAACAGGCCAGGCCGTGCACCATGAGCAGAAAGGTGCCGTAAGCAAACGCGCGCAGCGGCGCACCGCCAGCATTGCGCGGTTCGACCAGGGTGATGGTGGCGTAGTCGCCGTCGCGCAGCAACACCCCTTCGAGGTCATCCAGCAGCACGCGTAAAAAACGCAGGGTACGCCGCAGGGCACGCTCCAGCGTATCGGCGTGGATCACGCTATGGCACAGCAGCGTAAAGGCGCCGTGCTTCATGCGCCGGCTGTCCATGCCGAAAAACTCGTCGTCGAGAAATTGTGCAATGCGGTGCCACAGCGCCGCGTACTGCTGGGAAGACACGCGCGCCTGCGGCTGTTCGAGCAGATCGGCTGCGATGCCGGCATCCTGCACCAGCCGCACCGCATCGGCGGCCGACACCGACGCCAGCGCCTCCCGTACGAAAGCGATCGCAATGGTGCCTTTTTCGCGGCTGTCGGACACGGAGGCCATGCCAAATTTTACCAATCAGCTTGACTGTTTCAGGCATGGCGCAGACAGCCCGGCGTTTTTAAACTTTGCTTTGGCGTAGGCTCGCCAGCTTGCATGGGACCGGCGCCCGCATGTTACGCTGCACCGCCGCAATCAAGGCTCCGAAAAGCTCCAGACAGAAGGAACAACTTATGGCCAACGATTCAATTTACCACGCGCAGCCCGCCCCCGCGTTTCAGGTCCGACGGGGAGATGCAGCATGAGTACCGGCGGACCGCTCGCCGGCATCAAGGTACTGGAATTTGCCTCGCTGGGTCCAGGCCCCATGGCCGCCATGCTGCTGGCCGACCTGGGCGCCGAAGTATTGCGCATCGAGCGCCAGGCCACGCCGGGCGCACCCGCCACGCGCGAGTTGTTCGCACCGGAATTCGACGTCACGCGGCGCAGCCGCCGCATCGCCACGCTGAACCTCAAGCGTCCCGGCGCCATCGCGGCTGCGCTGCGGCTTGCCGCACGGGCCGACGTACTGGTCGAAGGCTTCCGGCCCGGCGTGATGGAAAAGCTCGGCTTGGGGCCGAACGCCTGTTTCGCCGCCAACCCGCGCCTGGTCTATGGCCGCATGACGGGCTGGGGTCAGTTCGGCCCACTCTCTCAGACTGCTGGCCACGACATCAATTACATGTCGCTATCCGGCGCCTTGGCCGCGATCGGCCCGCCGCAAAAGCCCTTCCCCCCGCTCAATCTGGTTGCCGACGCAGGCGGCGGCGCCATGTTGCTGGCGCTGGGCGTCGTGGCGGCATTGCATGCGGTGCATGCCACGGGGCGCGGCCAGGTGGTCGATGCCGCCATGAGCGACGGCAGCGCGCTCATGATGAGCATGGTGCAGTCACTCAAAGCCATGGGCGATTTCCAGATGAAACGCGCCTCCAACTGGCTGGACGGCGGCGCCTACTTTTATGACACCTATTGTTGTGCGGACGGCAAGTGGTTGTCGGTCGGCGCGATCGAATCACAGTTCCACGCCGAATTGCTGCAAAAGCTGGGGCTGGCGGTGGAGGACTTTGCCGGCCAGTGGGAGCGCGACACCTGGGCACAGCAGCGCGCTCGGCTGGCGGCAGTATTCATGACGCGCACGCGCGACGCCTGGTGCGCGGAATTTGCAGGTAGCGACGCCTGCGTGGCCCCGGTTCTGGACATGGACGAAGCGCCGCTGCATCCGCACAATCAGGCGCGCGGTACTTTCGTGGAACTGGACGGAATCGTGCAGGCCGCGCCCGCCCCACGCTTCAGCGCCACCCCCTGCCCACCGCCGCGCGTGCCCACGCCGGTGGAATTTGGCGAACAAGTGCTGGCGGATTGGGGGCTGGACCAGCAAACCCTGGCCGCATTGAGGGAAAACGGCGCGCTCTGAACCCGCTCCGCAAGCAGGGCAAAAAATGCCGCGGGCGCCGGATCGGTCCGGCGCCCGGCTCGCATTCAGCTCGCTTGCGGCGCACCTGCAATCAGCCGCCGAAGTGAAGCTGATACTTGGCGCCATTGGAAAATACGCAGGCCCCCACGCCGCGCGCGGCGGCGGTCAGCACGTATTCGCAATTCACATAAGTGCCGCGATTGCCGCCGGCATTGGCGACCCCGCGCCGGCCGGCGCCCGGCAGGCGCGCCTCGCCGTACACCTGGCGATAAACATTGCCGAAGCCCGCTTCGCCGGCGCCGATACGGCTTGCCTCGCCGACCAGGGTTTCGCTGCCGGTGTTCAGTGTAAAGCGGCCGTGCCCGTTCAGGTTGTCGCTTACCAGCGCACTCAGCACGCCCATTTTGCCGGCCACGTCATTGACCGGATAGAGCCGCGCTTCCAGTTGTGCCGGCTGCGGCTGGGCGGCCGGCAGCACGATGGCTTCGCCGCCGCCCGTGCCGGGATAGCTCACCTGGGGCGGATAGCGCGGGTCGATGGGCACGACATAGCAGCCGGCAAGCGACACGGCAGCCAGCAAACTTGCGAAAGTGCGCAACGGGAAAGTGGTGGTCATGGCGATGTCCGGTAGTGGATGACGCCCCCACTCTGGAGCAGGACAAGACAGGGTGCAAGCAAGCAATACCAAGTTGCGTAATATGGGTACTCAAGTATCAGATAGTGATACGATCAGCCCATGGCTTTCCCTACGCTATTCGACGCACTCAAGCTTCACTTCAAGGCCCGCGGCCTCACCTATGCCGATGCCGCACGCGCCCTGGACATATCCGAGGCCACAGTAAAGCGCATTTTTTCGCGGCGCGATTGTTCGCTGGATCGATTCGCCTCGCTGTGCGACCTGGTGCAGGTCGATCTGAGCGAGTTGGTGCGCGTACAACCGCGGCAGCGGCGTCTGCTCACGCAACTATCGCACGCGCAGGAACAAACTTTGGTGGCCGACCCGCGCCTGTTGCTGGTCGCGGTATGCGCGCTGAATCAGATGGGCATGGAGGACATGCTGGCCGCCTACCGGCTGGAGCGCGCCGAATGCACCACGCTGCTGCTGCGCCTGGAAGCGCTGGGCCTGCTGGAACTGCACCCGCACGACCGCATACGGCTCTGCGTGGCGCGCACCTTCGCCTGGATCCCCAACGGACCCATCATGCGCCACTTCACGGCCCGGGCGGCCGACTATTTCGACCACCCCTTCGACGCAGCGGGCGAATCCATGCGCATCGTGAGCGTGCGCGTATCGCCAGCCGCCGCGGTGGGGCTGGTGGCGCGCCTGGAGCAGATCGCCCGCGATTATTCGGAGCAGCATGCGGCGGACGCGGTATTGCCGCTGGACGACCGGCCCGCGCTCAGCGTATGTCTCGCCGTGCGCCATTGGGAATCGCCGGAATTCCGCGCCATGAAGCGGGTCTGAGGGCTCGCAGCGCAAGCGCCACCTGCAAACTGGCGGCTTGCGACGCGCTGCATATTTGAAGCCCCCGCGCGCTCGCGCGATGTTTCAGCCGTTCGCGGCGTGCGCGTGCGGGGTATATTCGCCGAACAGACAAATGCGGTCGCGTCCGCTCTCTTTGGCGCGATAAAGTGCGCTGTCGGCGGCGCGCATCAAACTGTCGCGGTCGCGCCCGTGGGCCGGACATTGCGCCAGACCGACCGACACCGTGATCGGCTCGAGCAGGCGGCCGCCGCTGGACAGGCGCAGTGCGGCAATGTCGCGGCGTATCGCCTCGAAACGTTCGTGCGCGTCTTCGATCGCCGAATCCGGCAGTACGCAGGCAATTTCTTCGCCGCCGTAGCGGCAGGCGATATCGCTCTTGCGCAGCGAATCCTGCACCACGCCGGCCACCGCCTTGAGCACGCTATCGCCCGCCTCGTGACCATAGGTGTCGTTGAAGCGCTTGAAGTGGTCGATGTCCAGCATGGCGACGGCAAGTTGTTCGCCGCTACGCAGGCAACGGTGCAGTTCGCGCGGCAAGGCGTCGTCCAGATAGCGCCGGTTGAACAGCCCGGTCAGCGCGTCGCGCGTCGCCTGTTCGCGCAGCAGCACGCGCAGGCGCAAGTTCCACAGGCCGAGCTTGATGGTTTCAGAAAACAATTCGGCCGCACGTTCCACGCTGGTGACCGACATGACGCCGTTTTGCAGCGTCACCACCCCCAATAGTTCGCCCTGCACCATCAAGGGGATGCACATGCCTCCTGTTTCGGACGATTCCCGACAATGCGCACAGACCGCCCCGACGCCGCGCACGCCTTCCGAATAATGGGTCTGGCCACGGCGCACCGCCCAACATTCCGATTCCGTGAATACCGCCGGCGCGGACAGGCTGTCATGCCAGCGCGCCACCGTCGCCAGCATGCCGGCATCGGAGGTGCGCACGGCAAGGCTGCCGGCCACCGGGGCGAATAATTCGGCTGCACAGTTTTCGATCACGCGGAACGCTTCGGCCGGCGATTCGCAGGACTGCATCAGATCCGACAGCCGCGCCACCAGCCGCGTTTCGCGTTCGCGCGCCTGCAGTTCCTGCACCGTGCGCGACAACTGTTCGTTGGCTTCGCTCAGTTCCTTGCGCGCGCGCCGGCGCTCGGTAATGTCCGTCACCATGGCCACCGCGCCGCGATAGGCGCCGGATTCATCCACGATGGGCCCGGTCGCCATTTCCACCCAGAGCGCACTGCCATCGCTGCGGTACAGTTTGAATTCGTGCTGTTCGCGCACCCCGGCGCGGCGCCGCTCGACGTTGTGCAAGGCGATTTCGCGCCCTTCTTCGTCCATGAAATCGAATATCGGCCGGCCCAGCATGCTGTCTGCGCTGTAGCGCAACATCTGGGCAAATTTGGCATTGACCAGGCGGGTAACGTTGTGTTCGTCGATCACCCAGACGCCTTCCTCGGCGGTTTCGACGATATCACGGTAACGCCGCTCACCGGCGCGCAAGCTGGCCTGCGCGGTATCGAGCTGTTCCAGGTGATCGGCAATCTGCACCCGATAATTCTGGAACGCCCGTGCCAGTTCGCCCACTTCGTCCTTGCGCTCGATTTCCTGCGCGACTACGTCGTCGTTGCCGCCGGTGCCGGCATTTTCGATGCGATCTATCATCGCCTCGAGCGGACGCGTCAGGACGCGGTGGAATACGAACAGCAGCATGATGGCCAGCGCCAGGTTGCGCGCCACGCCCAGCGCGAGCGTAAGCGCTGCCCGGCGCAGGATGCGCGCATAAATTTCGGCGCGGTCCAGGTGCAGTTGCAGCACGCCGACGCGCTTGCCGAAGTTGCTCGCCAGCAGATCGGTAGCGTAAGGCGCCTCGGCGCGCATATGGGGCGCGATCCAGGCCGCCAGCGCACTGCGCGCAGCGGAACGGTGGCGCTCCGCCAGCACTTCGCCGAAATCGCTGGTAATTTGCGCCTGCACCACGCCCGGCGTTTCGACCAGACTATTCACCACGCCGCGCGCGGCTTCCTGATTCAGGTGATAAGCGGCCTGGGCGGCCGGCGCCGCGAGGGACTGCAACAACTGCGCGCCAAGGTTGCGCTCGGTTTCGTCCTCTTCGATGAAGTCGTACGCGATCTGCACGCAACTGGACAGCACCCCCAACAACAAGGCGCAAATTACCGCGTAGCGCGTCTGCAGCAGGGAAATTCGCGATATGCGCATGGGCGGGCGATCAACGCACGCTGGCGCTACGCGCTTTCCAGCGCACCAGGTTGCGTTCCAGCGCCGCTTCGGACGTTCCGTCGCGCGCAAACTCACGCAGGCGTGCGTCGATTTTCGGAATGAGCGCACGGCAGGCGCTGGTCAGTGCGAAACCGAGATGAACCTGGCTAGAATTGACGACTGGTTGCAGCGCCACGATTTGGGCTTCCAGCCTCAGTGCAGCCAGTTGCGCCCGCCCGGTGTACAGCCCGGTCAGCACAAAATCGAGGCGCCCGGCCGCGAGCTTGTGAAAATTGGCGACCGGCGTATCGGTTTCTTCCAGCGACAGATTTTGCGCCGCGTAGCGGTCGAATTCCTCGCCGAATTTGTCCCCCGCCGCGATGCCGCCGCGGCGCTGGCGCAGATCGGGCCAGCCGTGATAATCGAAACGCCTTGCCGCGGCCATGAATACCGCAGTCGGATTGGGAAACGAGGGAGCACCGGTAAATTGCAGAAAGTTGCGCCGCTCTGGCGTGTCGCGCAGGCTCAGGATCATGTCGATCTGCCCGTTTTCGGCAGATTTGAGCACACGCTTCCAAGGCCCGACGGAATCGGCCTGCCACTTGACACCCAGTTCGTCCAGTATGCGGCCGGCGATGTCTACGCTCGCTCCCACGATGCGATCCTCCTCCTTCCACTGATAAGGCGGGTAGTCGGGATGGGCCGACATGACGAGTTGCGTGCACTGTGCCCCCACGGGTGCCGCTGCCAGCCCGCCCGCAATCGCCACCGCGGCCAGCCGCAGCGCGACAAGCGCACCTGCTGCCGGCGAGCGCCGCACGCGCCTCACTTCCACGCGGGCGCGCGATAATAGTTCTGTGTAATGACGTCTACCCCGCATTCTAGCTGTTCGACCCAGTCGATAAAGCGATTGCACATGGCGCGACCGACGAAACGGCAGCCGTGTTGCGGCACGATCTGTTCGATGTCGAGGTCGCGCACCATATTTGCCCAATAACGGCAGATTTTGTTGGAAATCATGTAGCGCCGGTGAAATCCCGCCATCAACGCAACGTGCGCATCGAAATCCTTGACTTGCGCTGCGGCCTGGTCGTGATCGACGATGGACGCACCGAGGTCGCCCGAAAACAGGATTTTCGCTTTCGGGTCGTAAAACTGGAAATTGCCTTCCGAGTGCAAAAAGTGCGCCGGCAGGCATACAATTTTCGAATTGCCGAGCGCCAGCGTCAGCCCGTCATCCGGTATGCCCTGGATACGCCCGGCAATGTCGCGGCCGGAAGTAAAGTGCGGAACGAAGCGCGTCCACAGCCGCGAAATGAGCACCTTGCAATTGGTCGCGATGAACCATTTATTGACCGACGCGATAATGTCCGGATCGGCGTGCGAGGCCAGGATGTAATCCAGCCCCTTGGACGGGACGAAGCGCTGCATGGCCATCAGCAGGCCGTTGTAGGTCATGTTTCCGCCCGGATCGATGAGCGCGCCGTGCTGGCCGTCGACGATCAGGAATTGGGTTGCCTGGACGGCCGAATCGTGCGCATCGTCCACCAGGTCGTAGAAGGCCAGACATGCGTGTGTGCCGTCGTTATAGAGCTCGACTGCCATACCATCCCCCCAGATAAATTTTCAACGTTTCATGTGCCCAGGCAGTAACAAGTGCCGTCAGGCCGGCTTGCGAGTATGCTCCACCGGCGGGGCAACCTTCAACACTTCCTGCATGGTGGTAATGCCTTGCGCCACCTTCATGGCGCCGGAAATACGCAACGGCCGCGTGCCCTCCCGGTAGGCCAGGTCGCGCAACTGCGCCAGATCGGTGGTATCGGTGATCAGGCGCTTCAGTTCGAGTGACAACAGCAGCAGTTCGTACAGTCCCATGCGGCCCATATAGCCGGTCATGCGGCATTCCAGGCAACCAACCGGACGATACAGGGTTTGCGGCGGGCGCGCTTTCCAGGGCGCCACCAATTCGTGCCACCAACCCAGCTCTTCATCGGTGATGTCGCTCTCCTTGCGGCAGTGCGGGCACAGCGTGCGCACCAGACGCTGCGCCATCACGCCGAGTATGGTGGCGTTGAGCAAATAGGACGGCACGCCCAGGTCGAGCAGGCGCGAAACGGCGGTCGGCGCGTCGTTGGTGTGCAGCGTCGACAGCACCAGATGGCCGGTCAGCGCGGCCTGCACGGCCATGTCCGCGGTTTCCAGGTCGCGGATTTCGCCCACCATGATGATGTCCGGATCCTGCCGCATCAGCGCGCGGATGCCGGCCGCGAAGGTCACGCCGAGATCGGTCTGCACCTGCACCTGGTTGAACGCCGGCTCTATCATTTCGATCGGGTCTTCCAGGCTGCAGACGTTCACCTCCGGCGTGGCGAGCATTTTGAGCGTGGAGTACAGCGTGGTGGTTTTGCCCGAACCGGTCGGGCCGGTAACCAGCACGATGCCATTCGGATGGCCCACCATCTGCTTCCAGCGCTTTTCGTCGTCCTCCGAAAACCCCAGGTCGCGGTAATTGCGCACCAGCACGTCGGGATCGAAAATGCGCATCACCAGCTTTTCGCCGAACGCCGTGGGCAGCGTCGAAAGCCGCAATTCCACTTCTTCGCCGTCTGGCGACAGGGTTTTGATGCGGCCATCCTGGGGCCGGCGCTTTTCCACCACATCCATGCGGCCCAGTATTTTGATGCGCGAGGTCATCGCATTCATGACCGGCATGGGGATCTGGTACACCTGGTGCAGCACGCCGTCGATACGGAAGCGCACGATGCCGATGTCCCGGCGCGGTTCGATATGGATGTCGCTCGCGCGCTGGTCGAAGGCGTACTGCCAGAGCCAGTCGACGATGTGGACGATGTGCTGGTCGTTGGCGTCGAGCTGGCGATTCACCCGCCCCAGTTCGACCAGTTGTTCGAAATTCGACACCCCCACCGACGCCGTGTCGCCGGCTTTCATGGCGCGCTTGACGGATTTGGCGAGGTTGTAGAACTCGACCTGGAAGCGCGCGATGTCGAGCGGATTGGCCAGCACGCGGCGGATGGGCTTGCGCAGGATGGGCGCCAGCTCCTTTTCCCACTCGCGCGCGAACGGCTCGGCGGTGGCGATCACCACCGCTTCCGGCGTAACCTTCACCGGCAGGATGCGAAAGCGCTGCGCATAGGCGCTGGACACCACATCGGTAACCGCAGTCAGGTCGATCTTGAGCGGATCGACATGGAAATAATCCATGCCGCACCAGCCGGCCATCCATTGCGTGAGCGTTTCCAGATCGAGCAGACGCGCCGGCGTTTGCGGCGTGCGCCACTTCTGTTCTGCGATAACCACCAGCGGATGCTGGTCGCCGCGCCAATATTTGCGCTCCGTGATGAACGGCTGCGCCACGCCGGCATCCAGCAAGCCGTCCTTGACCAGCCCGTCGATCAGTTCGGCGAGCTGCAACCTGCGCTCGGCCGGGCGATTCGGCGGACTTTGCGGCGTATTCATGGTCGCAGCGGCTAGGGGTGCAAAAACGGCACTATAGCGCGTGCGCGACGCACACGCATGCCATGTCCGGCAGGCGCCGCGCCGCGCCTTGGTTTCAGGCCGGCTTCGCGCATATACTCGGCGGCTCACAGGCGGGGAGGGCCATGCGGCAACTGCAAGCATTGCGCAAAAGACTGTTCGGTGCGGCGCTCGATCCGTTCAATTCCGGCACCCGCCAGCACGTCGCCCTGATGGCCTTCCTGGCCTGGGTGGGCCTCGGCGCGGACGGGCTGTCGTCGGCCTGTTACGGCCCGGAAGAAGCGTTTCTGGCGCTCGGCGCGCACACCCAGCTCGGGCTTTACCTGGCAATCGTCACCGCCGCCACGGTATTCATCATCGCGCTTGCCTACAACCAGGTAATCGAATTATTTCCGTCCGGCGGCGGCGGCTACAAGGTTGCCACGCGCCTCATCAGCCCCTATGCCGGCCTGGTATCCGGTGCCGCGCTAATCGTCGATTACGTGCTCACCATCGCAATTTCCGTGGCGAGCGGCATGGACGCGCTATTCAGCCTGCTGCCCGCGCAGATGGCGGACATGAAACTCACCGCCGCGCTCGCCGTGGTGGCGCTGCTCATCTTCCTCAATCTGCGCGGCATGAAAGAATCCATCCAGATTCTGCTGCCGATTTTCATCGGTTTTTTCATCACCCACACCGGGCTCATCCTGTACGGCATTACCGAGCATTTCGAGCGCGTGTCCGACGTACTGCCGAATACGATTGCAGAAACCCAGTCACTGGTGCAGAACCACGGCTGGATGTTCACCGCCGCCCTGTTCCTGCGCGCCTACTCGCTGGGCGGCGGCACTTACACCGGCCTGGAAGCGGTGTCGAACAACGTAAACATGCTGGCCGAACCGCGCGTGGAAACCGGCCGCTGGACCATGTTCTATATGGCCGCCTCGCTGGCCTTCATGGCCGGCGGCATCATCCTGCTGTACCTGATGTGGGATGCCACGCATGTACCCGGGCAAACCCTGAACGCGGTGGTATTCAAATCCATCATCGAAAGTTTCGGCTGGGACACGGCATTCAATACCACCGCCCTGACCACCACGCTCGCGTTCGAGGCCGGGCTGCTGGTGGTGGCAGCCAACACCGGTTTCCTCGGCGGACCGAGCGTACTGGCCAACATGGCGGTCGATTCCTGGATGCCGCAGCAATTTCGCCACCTGTCGAATCGCCTCGTTACCCAACACGGCGTTCTGCTGATGGGCGCGGCGGCGGTGCTGATCCTGCTTTGGACGCACGGGTCGGTGGCGGTGCTGGTGGTGCTGTACTCGATCAACGTGTTCCTGACCTTTTCGCTCTCGCTGTTCGGTTTGTGCCGCTACTGGCTGGCACACCGCGCGCGCTCGGACTGGATGGTACGCCTGGGGCTTTCGCTGACGGGTCTTGCCGTCACGAGCGGCATTCTGGTTGTGACCGTAGTCGAAAAATTCACCGAAGGCGGCTGGGCCACGATGCTCATCACCGGCCTCGTAATCGTGCTGTGCATCCTCATCAAGCGCCATTACAAGGACACCGCGCGCCGCCTCAAGCGTGCCGACGAGTTGTTCGCCAACGAACCCTACGGCAGCAATTGCACCGTGCCGCTGCCGGACAAGGACGCGCCCACCGCCGTGTTCATGATAGGCGGCTCGCGCGGCGGCGGCATGCATGCGCTCAAATGGGTATTGCAGAATTTCCCCAATCATTTCCGCAATTTCGTGTTCGTGAGCGCGCGCGCCGTCGATATCCAGAGTTTCGGCGGCGACCAGCAACTGCAACTGATGCAGCAGGAATCGAAAACCAATTTGCTGTATTTCGTGAATTACTG
The DNA here is from genome assembly GCA_016791105.1 of Rhodocyclaceae bacterium. Classification (GTDB taxonomy): domain Bacteria; phylum Pseudomonadota; class Gammaproteobacteria; order Burkholderiales; family Rhodocyclaceae; genus JAEUNM01. The sequence continues at coordinate 88,725 of JAEUNM010000101.1, forward strand.
TCACAGCCACGGCCTGCCGGCCAAATCGCTGATCGCCTTCGGCACCGATTCGGCGGAAGAAATGATGGAATTGGCCGGCCAGGTATGCGCCGAATTCGACCACTGCATGTTTTTCACCAGCAAACTGGTGTTTCCGGACGAAAACATGTTCACGCGGGCACTGCACAACCAGACCGCGCTGCAGATGCAACGCCGCCTCCATCTATTGGGCATGCAGATGGTCATCCTGCCCATGAACGTGGATTGACACCACGGCGAACCGCGCAGCCGGCGCGAAGCCGGCGCAATCGTGTCATGCCTCCTTGCGCAGCGCGGCGCAGTCTTCCATACTTGCGTCATCGTGCCGAGCCACAGTCCTTCATGGCTGGCGCGCAATGACAAAAGACGGGGTCACCATGTTTCTCACAAAAGAACTGCGTCAGTTCCTGCTGACGGGTCTGGTACTGGCCGCAATGGCACTTTTTACCGTAACGGCTACACACAAAGTCGCGCCGGAATCCGAACTGCCCGGCATCAGTGCGCGCGATGCGCACGCGCTGCTGGGCTCGCCGGACACGCTGGTAATAGACGTGCGCGAACGGGATAACTACGCGGACGAACACATTCCGGGCGCCATCAATGTGCCGCAGCCGGAACTGCAAGCCGCCCTGCCCTCGCTGGCCGCGAGCAAGACGCAAAAAATCGTGGTGTATTGCGGCGACGGATCGAGCCGCGGCCCGCAAGCCACCCGAGCACTACTTGACGCCGGTTTTGCCGGCGCCATGAATCTGAAAGGCGGCATGCCTGCCTGGCGCGCGGAAAAACTCCCGCTCGACAAATCCTGAACCCGGAATCAGCGCTGCGCGCGCGCCCGTGGGGCCGTCAGCCCCTACAGGGCGCTCCTTGCCGGACGTTCAACAGCCGATCACCTTGAATTCGACGCGTCGGTCGAGCGCATCGCTGGCGTCATCGCGACCGTTACCAATGAGCGCCTCGCGCGATCCAACGCCATTCGCGATGACGCGACTAGTCAGACTGGGCGCCAGCTTGTCCAGTCTCCCCTTGATGGATTCGGCACGCAATTGCGACAGACGCTCATTCAAGGGTTCCGGACCACTGGGGCTGCTATGGCCGGTAATTTCCAGGCAGGAGTTGCGCCGCCCGGCGCGGTCTGCAATCTCCGTGATCCACATTGGATAGGGCTCGTTGAGCTTGCGCTCCGCAATGAACGCCGTGGTACCCGGCCGGAACAGGAATTTGACGCCCAGGCGCTTGTTTTCCAGACCGAAATCCACCATTTGTCCAAATGCGTCGGCAGCAGCGTCCTTTCGTCCCAAGTTCCAGTTGCTCAGATAAATGCCGCTGAATGTGCGGAACTGATTGCCGAACGGAACGCGCAACGCCCCCTCGTAGAGAGTGAGCGCGTCGGCATATTTGCTGGCGTTGTATGCATCTGTCGCCTCGGCAATCATGGACGCAGCAACAATCCGATCGACATAAAGTGCATTGATGGGATCACCGGCTTTAGTGCCCTGACAGGTACGGATGTAGCCAAGCGTGGAAGGGTCTTCCGTAATTGCGGGAGCGTCCTGAAAAAAACGCGCAGGCGTAATATCCACGCCGGCCGGCTGTGCAAACGCCAAGCCCTTGCTGACAAGCTTTCCGGATTTGAGATCAGCCAATGCCAGGCAAATTCGGAACGACTCGCGCAGACCAACCGTCTTACGTTCCTTATTCACACCGGTGAAAGTGCCGATCAGTACCAGCGGCGCTTTGGCCACGTTGGCCGCAGAAAAAGGTAGCACTTCGTATTGCGGGTACTTTTCGCGAATCAGCGTTACGATGCGTTTACCCATGTCCTGTGTTGCCGCCGACTGCGCGCCCGTCATGCCGTCGATGAGCGGATCGATCACGACCGGATAACGCGCTCCGCCCGCAGGAGCCGGCAATTGCGCCTTACCCAGCAAATTGTTTGCGGCGGCGAGTACCGCGTGATCGTACGGCAGCACGGGTGGTGGGGCAGGCGCTGCCGCCGACGGAGAGGCAGGCGCTGCGGCCGCTGGCGGCGCAGTCTGCCCCGCAGGAGCAACGGCCGCCAATTTGTCCGAGCCTTCGGCGACAGACTTGTCCGGGGCATTGCTACAGGCTGCGACCATCACCGCGGCGGCAAGCGCCGCAATGGCTCCACCACGAATTTCGGTTGCGTTCATTGGTCCAGTCATTTCCTGCACTCCTTTCTAAGAACATTCAATTCATCGGGTGGCAAATCCTCCCCGACCTGAAAACGCTGCAGCAGGTCCGAGCATCGCGCCGTTGTGGCCGCATGCCGAACCACCGGCGAAGCGTCCGCGTCCGAGACACGTTTGCGCCCCGCCATGGCAGACGCAGATGCCTGATCGGCAACCCGAGGACGCATCGGATCAGCCCGCTTCGACGCTGCTGCGCGCTCCACGGGCGCGGCCTCCGGAGCCAGTGTGGAATCACCTACTGCGCCGCCGGGTTTGATGCTCGCCGTCTTATCGGGTACTTCCACCGTAGTCGGCGAGGCCGGTCCGCTGGTCGCGGAAGCGCCCATAGCCGGAATTGCGGCGGGTGACGCTGGCGAAACGCCTTGCGTAATTGTCTGCGCAGTGTCCGTGTTTGGCGTCGCTGTCCCGCGCGATCCGCCTGAATCACTTGAGGGCGACTGCAGCACGCGCGACACAGGGATATTCGCAGTTGTCGGGGCAGACGCGCTCGGCGCGTGCTCCCGCATCCCGATAGTGAGAGCAATGATTGCACCGCCAACCACGACCAAGGCCACCGCGGCATATCCCCATGCGCGCCGGGCGGCGCCCGAATAAGCGGGCGAGGCCCTCGCGGCCGCAGGCGCCGGGGACTCAGGCATGGCTTGCGGGGCGCTCGCGGCCGCTAACGCCAAAGTCAAATCTGAGTGGTTCGGCACTGAACAAACTGGGGGAGCCGCGTCTCCCTCGGGACGCGACGCACGCCCATCAACCCGCTCGGCCACGCCCCTTTCCGTGCCGGGCGGCACGGGCGCCACCGCGATTGTCGCAGAAAGGTCCGCTGCTGGCGGTGCCCTGCCTTCCGCAGGAGCAGGCGCGGATGCGGCGTCACGCGAGGTGGGCGAATGCGCGTGTTGGTCCGGCGGCGTGGAACTGACCGAAACGATCTGAGTTTCGTCCTGCACCCGCGCCTGGTTCGAACCGCGTTGCCGGACGGCCGGGGTGGGCGTACGGGGCGTCGACACGAAAGACGCCGCTATCGTCGCGGATGGATCCTGCGTTTGGGGTGCAGCGCCGTCATCGAGGGCGGGCCTGGAAGGCGCGGTTTGGGTTTCCGAGGTCCGATCCGATCGCATTTGTCGGAGCGTCTGTGCGACGCTTCCGCCTAACGCACTCGAACCGATCAGGCCCGCCAATTCGTTAGAGAACGCAATCGCGTCCGCATGGCGTTCGGCCGGGTTCTTGGCGAGCGCGCGAAACACGACCGCATCAAAGCGCGGATCGATTGCGGGATTCACATGTGACGGCGGACGCGGCGTGTCCTGCACGATCTGCTTCTGCAACGCCCATATTCCTGGACCCGGAAACGGCTTGATGCCGGTCAGGAACTGATAGAGGATGATGCCGGCCGCGAACAGGTCCGTACGCGACCCCACCGCATGGCCCTGCAGTTGTTCCGGCGACATATAGCTGGGCGTACCAACCATGGTTCCGGCCAAGGTGCGGTCGCCGCCGACGTCCGCCATGCGCGCGACGCCAAAATCGGTCAGCTTGACCCGCATTGCTTCGTCGAGCATCACATTGGCGGGCTTTACATCCCGGTGCACAACTCCGTTGCGGTGCGCGAAAGCGAGCGCCGACAGCAGTTCGCCCATGATGCGCACCGCTTCGTTCAGCGAAAACGCCTCACCGGCGTCGAAATAGCTTTTCAGTTCGCGGCCAGCAACGAACTCCATGACGAAGTAGGCAACATCGCCTTCTTCGCCGAAATCAAACACCGTGACGATATGCGGATGACTGAGACGCGCAATCGCCTGCGCCTCGCGCACGAAGCGCGCCGATGTGTCAGAAAGCGTATCGGGATCGCCAAACGCACTTCGTAACACGGTTTTGATCGCAACCCGCCGGTTCAGGAGCGGATCGAAGGCGTCATACACGACGCCCATCGCACCCCGCCCCAGCACGCGCGCGATGTGGTAACGACCTAGGCGAGTCGGCGCTGATCCGAAGTCCTGCGTCACGGTGTCTCCATTCCTTGCACGCATTAATGACCAGCAGATTTGAGGCAGAGCTTTGCAGAAGCAGCCATAAGCCACGAAGAATCATCGACACCCGTTCAAGCCGCGCCGGGGGTCAGGGAATCAGCGCGGGGACAACCCCGTATCGGTTGCCACATGGAAGCAGCCGGACACTATGACAGCGGCTGCCGCACGGCAATCTGCTGGCGGCCGATCCCGGCGCTTTGCGCAGGTCCGGGCCGCCCGAGCGCAGAGATGGCGCAACCCGACCGTGGCATTGTCGGATAATTGCTTCCATCAGTCTGGTCAATATGGCCGCAAATTTCCCGTGTTTCTGCAACTCCGCATGCTCGTGCCGCAACCGCGCCCTGCCCTGTCGGCCCGATGAACCGAGTCATTACCGCGCCAAAGCCCCGTGCGGCGGTCAAACGGACGGCGGTTCGTCCACCCGACGGTATGCAGGTCCAGCGCCGACAATCCAAGGTTAAAACACACATATCATTGAACGCACCATCCGCCCCGAAACAGCCGGAACGCGCAGCGGCTCGGGCAGACCCAGCGGCAGTATCGACTGGCGCAATGATATGGATTTATTGTCTCAATTCAAGAAGCAAGGTAGATCAGAACTTTTTCCACATGCATTCGGCAGACCGCATGTTGGGGGCACGCTCTGCCTCCGCAACCGCGTACTCGCTTGAGGCGCGCCGCTTCGATCCCGACAAGTTCGATTCCGCCACGACAGTCGCCGACAGCACCTCCAGGCGATCGCTCAGCGCGTGATGAGCATGGGCTGCAGATTCAGGCTTTCGCGTATGCGGCCGGCAATTTCGTCGGCCGCGGCGCGGCTGCGGTAGGGACCGACTTGCACGCGATATTTGCCGCCGCCGGCGGTGAGCAAAATGCGCTCGGCCAGCCAGTCCAGTTCGCGGCTGAGGTGCTGGCGAAAACTTTCCGCATTCGAGCGCGCGGCAAATGCGCCCAATTGCAGATAGGTGCCGGCGGCGGACTGCATTTCAGGCAGTAAGGGCTCGCCGGGCGCCGCCCCCCGGGACTCGACTTCGGCTTGCTGCGCATCAGCCAGCGCCAGCAGTTCGATTTCATCCGGCGCGTCGCCGGCTTGCGGCGCGCCGGCGGCAGCGACCGGCGCAGCGCTCGCGCCCGGCCCCGCGGCGCGCCGGTATGCAGGCGGCGCAGCGCTCGCCGTGCTTGCGCCTGCTGCTGCCAAAAGCGTGCTGCCCGGCACGATGGCTTCCAGTTCCACATCGCCGCTACCCTGCCCGATCAACCCCAATTTGTAGGCGGCCGTATAGGAGAGGTCGCAAATTCGACCATTCAGGAACGGCCCGCGGTCATTGATGCGCACCACCACCGCACGGCCACTGGCACGGCTGGTGACGCGCACATAGCTCGGTATGGGCAAAGTGGGGTGGGCGGCACTCATGCCGTACATGTCGTAAGTTTCGCCGCTGGCAGTTTTCTGGCCGTGAAAGCGCCGGCCGTACCAGCTTGCGCGACCGCTCTGGCGGAATTCGCCGACCTGGGTGCGCGGCACGAAATCCTGCCCCATCACGGTGTAAGGCCGGTTGGCGAAGCGATGCAGGGGTTCAACCTGGGGGGTGGCGTCGGGTATGGCCGCCAGAAATTCAGCCGACGGCGGGTTGTCGCCCGGGCCGTCGTCAAGGTAGTAGCCACCCTGTCTCGCGCCAGCGGTGGGACGCGCTTCGCTGCCTGCCGGCGCTCGGCCCGGGGGGCTTTCGCTGCGGCGCGAAGGTGTGGCGGTACAGGCTGCGAGCAGCAAGGCGCAGGCCCCCGTAAGCGCTGCGGCGCGCAATGTCAGGGGCGCCGCGGCCGGGCACTCATATCGTCTGCGTCGCATCTGCATCGTGCCATGCACTCCCTGTGCGGCGGGGCCGCCACCCACCGACGAAAAACGCCCGCCGGGGCAAATCACGCCCGCCGTGTCCGGCGAAAAGGATGGGCCATTCTGGCGTTGCGTGCGGCGCGACGCAAGCGGATCAATCCGGCGCCAGCCGGCGATGCTTGCGTATGCTCATCAAAATGCCCAGGCCTATGCACAGGGTAACGAGGGCCGTGCCGCCATAGCTGACGAAAGGCAGAGGCACCCCGACCACCGGCAATATGCCGCTCACCATGCCCAGGTTCACGAAGGCATAGGTGAAATAAATCATGCTGATGCTGCCCGCCAGCAGGCGCGAAAACTGCATGGTGGCCTGGGCCGCGATCATGAGCCCGCGCGCAATCAGGGCCAGGTACAGCAGCACCAGCAGGATCGCGCCGGCGAGGCCGAATTCTTCCGCCATCACGGCGAATATGAAGTCGGTGTGGCGTTCCGGTATGAATTCCAGGTGGGTTTGCGTGCCTTTCATCCAGCCCTTGCCCATGATGCCGCCGGAACCAACCGCAATGGTGGACTGGATGATGTGGAAGCCCTTGCCGAGCGGATCTGTGGACGGGTCGAGCAAGGTACACACGCGGTGCTTCTGGTACTCCTTGATGCCCGGCCAGGCGACCCCGTCGGCGCACAGGTGGTCGCCGTAATACACCAGCGCGCCGACCCCCAGCGCGGCCGCCAGCAGCACCGGCATGATGAGCTTGTAGGACAGGCCGGCAAAAAAGATTACGAACACGCCGGCTGCCAGCACCAATATTGCGGTGCCGAGGTCAGGCTGTTTGGCGATCAGCGCGACCGGCAGCAGCAGGATGAGGCCGGCCACCAGAAAATCGCGCGCGCGCAGCACGGCTTCGTGCTTGTGGAAATACCAGGCCAGCATGAGCGGCACGGCGATTTTCATCATCTCCGAGGGCTGGATGCGCATGAAGCCAAGGTTGAGCCAGCGCCGCGCGCCTTTCGACACGTCGCCCGCCACGGCCACCCCCACCAGCAGCGCCAGGCCCACCAAGTAGGCCGGCAGGGCCAGCGTCATGAGCCGTTGCGGCGGCACGCGCGCCACCACCAGCATCGCCCCAAGGGCAACAGCGAGGTTGGCGAAATGCTGATTCAGGCGGCTCGGGAAATCCGCCGTGGCGCTGATCACGACCACCAGCGCGTAGGCCAGCAGCGCCAGGGCGATAGCCATGAGCGGCGGATCGAGTACGCCGAAGGTGCTGCGCAGTACTTGCTTAATTGCTGTCGCTTGCATCATTGTCCTCGGCCGCCGCACCCTGCGGCAGCTTGCCGAGCAGCCAATAGTCGAATACCTGGCGCGCGATGGGCGCCGCCGCCTGGGCACCGAAGCCGCCGTTTTCGACCAGCACGGCGAGCGCGATTTTCGGCTTGTCGGCCGGCGCAAAGGCGATGAACAGGGCGTGGTCGCGCAGGCGCTCCTTGACGTGGCCTTCCTTGTAGTCGGCACCTTTCAGGCTGAATAACTGTGCCGTGCCGGTTTTGCCGGCCGACACGTATTCGGCGCCAAGGAAGGCGCGCATGGCCGTGCCTTCCTTATTTACGCCAACCATGGCGTGCTTGATCACGTCTATGTTGTCCTGCTTGAGCGCAAGCCGGGCGATGGGTTGCGGCTCGATCGGGCGACGCTCGCCGGTGGTAACGTTTTCCAGATAGCTCACCAGATGCGGGCGAAAGCGCACGCCGTCATTGGCCAGCGTGGCCACCGCACTGGCCAGTTGTATGGGCGTATAGGCGTTGTAGCCCTGGCCGATGCCTATCGATATGGTTTCGCCGGCATACCACTTCTGCTGTTCCGGACGGCGGAAACGTTTGCGCTTCCATTCCGGCGAGGGCAGTATGCCGATCGATTCGCCATCTATATCGACGCCGGTGCGTGCCCCCAGCCCGAACTGGCCCATGAAGGACGCGATGGCGTCTATCCCCATGTCGCTGGCGAGGCGGTAGTAATAGGTGTCGCAGGAGGCCACGATGGATCGGTACATGTCCACGCTGCCGTGACCACCCTTCTTGTCGTCGCGGAAAGTATGGCCGCCAAATTCGAAAAAGCCCGGGTCGGATATGGACTGCGCGGGCGTGCGCTTGCCAATGGTGAGCGCCCCCAGCGCCATGAAGGGCTTGAAGGTCGAGCCGGGTGGATAGGCCGCATTCAGCGCGCGATTCACCAGTGGATGGTCGGGTGAATTGTTGTAGGCGTCCCAGTGCTGCGGGTCTATGCCGTCCACGAACAGATTGGGATCGAAGGTCGGCTTGCTCACCAGCGCCAGTACGCCGCCCGTGGAAGGTTCGATGGCCACGACGGCACCGCGGCGATTGCCGAAAGCCTGTTCCGCCACCTGCTGCAGTTTCAGATCGACGGTGAGGTGCAGATTATTGCCCGGTACCGGCGGCGTACGCGACAGCACGCGCACGGCGCGCCCGCCGGCCGACACTTCGACCTCCTCGAAGCCGGTCTGGCCGTGCAGGTCGAATTCATAGCGCTGTTCCAGACCGGCCTTGCCGAAATAAATACTGCCCTGGTACTTATCTTCCAGACCTTTTTCTTCGATGTTGTCCAGATCGCGGTCGTTGATGCGGCCGATATAGCCCAGCAGGTGCGAAGCCAGCTCGCCGTAAGGATATTGACGGAATAGCCGCGCCTTCACTTCCACGCCGGGAAAGCGGAAACGCTGCGCCACGAAACGCGCAACTTCTTCGTCGCTGAGCCGGGTGCGTATGGGCAGGGATTCGAAATTTTTGCTCTCGTCGAGCAATTTACGGAAGCGCTTGCGATCGCGCGGCTGAATTTCGATCAGGCCGGACAGATCGTCTATGGTCGATTCCAGATCGGCCACCTTGGAGGGCGTAATCTCCAGCGTGTAGGCAGAAAAATTGCGCGCCAGCACGAGGCCGTTGCGGTCCAGGATGAGGCCGCGATTGGGCACGATGGGGGCCAGCGAAATGCGGTTATCTTCGGCGCGGGTGCGGTAATAGTCGTGCTGCAGCACCTGCAGCCACACCAGCCTGACCATGACCGCGCCGAACATCAGTACGGCCAGCGCCACCGCCAGCACCAGGCGCGCCCGGAAGCGCTGAATTTCCTGCTCGGGCGCGCGAAATTCCGCCGCGCTCATGCGGCCGCTCCGGCGGCGCGGCGCAGCGCCTCAAATCGGCCGGTTTTCATCTTTTTCGACCGGCCGGAACTGCGGCAGCAAGAGTGCCAGATTGAGCGGGTACCACAACAACGCGGCGGTCACGCTTTCCAGAAACCAGGTCCAGCCGGGAAATTCCCCGCCCGCGACGAGGCGCGCCAGCAACATGAGCAGTTGCGCCGAAAACAGCACCGGAAATATGTGCAAAGCCTGCTGCAGGAACGGAAACCACAATATGCGCCGCGACAGGCTGGCGGCGAAATACGCCACCAGCACATAAGCGAGCGCGTGCTGGCCGAACAGGCTGCCTATGCCCACGTCGGTCAGCAAGCCGAGCGCAAAGCCGCTCATCATGCCCACCCGCAGCGGCTCACGCACGCACCAGAAAGCCAGCACCAGCGCCACCCAGTCCGGCATCGCGGGCAGGCGCCCGATGGGCATCAGGTTCAGCGTAAGCGCGGCCGCCAGCGTAAACAGGATGAACCAGGGCCGGGCCGGCTTCAGGATGCGATTGGAGGTATTGGTCGGCTGCATCGCGTCATCCCTGGGCGGCGCGGCTGCGCGCCCCCTTCTTTTTGGGCGCTTCTGCCGGCGCTTCGGGCGCCGGTTGCAATTCGGGCAGGCGCCGTCCCAGTACCAATACCGTACCGCGCGCCTCCACGGCCGCGGCGGGCGCGCAAATGATTTGCGCAAAGCCGCTCGCGCCCTCGCGATTGATGGCTTCCACCTGCGCCACCGGCAGGCCGGGCAGGAAAACGCCATCCAGCCCGGAAGTTACCAGCGCGTCGCCCACCTGAACGTCCGCATTGGCCGCCAGAAAGCGCACCTCGAGCTGACCGTTGCCGGCACCGAACAACACCACGCGCTGGCCGGTACGCGCCACCTGGGCCGGAATGGCCTGATCCTTGTCGGTGATGAGCGTCACCTCTGCCTGCAGCGGATAGAGCCGCGTCACCTGCCCGACCACGCCGCGTTCGTCCACCACCGGCGAGCCGGCCGCGATGCGGTCCTGCATGCCGCGATCGATAATCACGCGGCGCGAGAACACGTCGCGCGAACCATACACGATGTCCGCCACCAGCCCTTCCGAATGCAGCCGCTCGCGCATGTCGAGCAGCGCGCGCAGGCGGGTGTTTTCTTCTTCCAGATATTGCTGGCGCAGCAGGCGATTGGCGGCTTCCACCTCGGTACGCTTGAGGCGCGCGTTTTCCGCCTGCAGCGCATCGACCTGGGCGAAATAGCGGCCCAGCGCGCTGGCCATGTCGACCGGCGAATTGGCCGCCACCTGCACCGGTGTAAGGGCCACCGCCACCACCTGGCGCAATACGTCGAGGTAGCGCAGGCGCAGGTCGACCACCAGCAGGGTGAGCGAAATGCTCACCAGGACCACGAGCTGGACGAGGGGCGCCGGGCCGCGCTTGAAAAACGGCGGCGGCTGATGACCGGCTATCGACATCGCTTGGAGGTAGGAAGTACGGGGGCGCGGGCCGGCGCGAACGATTCGCGCCGCCGCCGGGGCACGAGCTTATTCGCTCGCGAAAATATTGCCGAGCTTGTCCATCTTTTCGAGTGCCGTGCCAGAGCCACGCACCACGCAGGTGAGCGGGTCTTCGGCCACCATGACGGGCAGCCCGGTTTCTTCCATGAGCAGCCGGTCGAGGTCGCGCAGCAGCGCGCCGCCGCCGGTGAGCACCATGCCGCGCTCGGCGATGTCGGCGCCCAGTTCGGGCGGCGTTTGTTCCAGCGCGATCTTGACGGCCGACACGATCTGGTTCAGCGGTTCGGTGAGCGCTTCGAGAATTTCATTCGAAGAAATCGTGAAACTGCGCGGTATGCCTTCGGCCAGATTGCGGCCCTTGACTTCCATTTCGCGCACTTCGGAGCCCGGGAACGCCGAGCCAATCTGCTTCTTGATGTTTTCGGCCGTGGTTTCGCCGATCAGCATGCCGTAATTGCGGCGTATGTAATTGACGATGGCTTCGTCGAATTTGTCGCCGCCCACGCGCACGGAACCCGCATAGACCATGCCGCCCAGCGCGATCACGCCGACTTCGGTGGTGCCGCCGCCGATATCCACCACCATGGAGCCGGTGGCATCGGCAACCGGCATGCCGGCGCCTATGGCGGCGGCCATGGGTTCTTCGATCAGGTACACCTGGGATGCGCCGGCGCCCAGCGCGGATTCGCGTATGGCGCGCTTTTCCACCTGGGTGGAACCGCAGGGCACGCAAATGATGATGCGCGGGCTGGGCGAAAACAGCTTGGAATCGTGTACCTTCTTGATGAACTGCTTGAGCATTTGCTCGGTGACGTTGAAATCGGCAATCACGCCGTCTTTCATGGGCCGGATGGCGGTAATGTTGCCGGGCGTCTTGCCCAGCATCTGTTTCGCAGCGTGACCGACAGCTTGTATCGTGCGCTTGGCGTTGGGGCCGCCTTCGGTGCGGATGGCAACCACCGACGGTTCGTTCAGCACGATGCCCTTGCCGCGCACGTAAATGAGCGTATTGGCGGTGCCGAGGTCGATTGCTAGATCGTTGGAAAAATAGGAGCGCAGATAACCGAACATTACGGGAAACCTCCCCGGAACCGGGGATTGCGGAAAAACGAGTATGATACCCTAAGCGCAATCGCTGATCGCGACCCGTTTTGTTTCAGGCCCCCCTGTGCGCTCCCGCTTCCTCGCTACCCGTCGCCCCCCATGTCCTTGAATCTGGAACAGGTTTTTCGCACCGCGCGGCTTGCCCGGCTGGCCGTATCCAATGCCGAAGCCGAACGCACGGCCGCTCAGTTGAACGACATATTCGCACTGATAGAGCAGATGCAGGCGGTCAATACCCGCGGCGTGGAACCCATGTCGCATGCGGTCGATCTGGCGCAAAGGCTGCGTGACGACCAGGTCACTGAAACCGACCACCGCGCAGATTTTCAGGCCATCGCGCCGGAAACCGAAGCCGGCCTGTACCTCGTGCCCAAAGTCATCGAATAGCGGCTTGCGCCCCGCGCGCCGCCGGCAACAAAAAATCATGATCAATCTATCGCTATCCGAACTGGGTGCGGCGCTGGCCGCAGGGAAAATTTCCAGCGTCGAACTGACGCAATTGTTCCTCGCCCGCATCGCGCGCGAAAACCCGCGCCTCAATGCATTCATCAGCGTCGATGAAGAGCGCGCGCTTGGCGCTTCACGCGCCGCCGATAAGCGCCGCGCGCAAGGCAACGCCGGCCCGCTGACCGGCATTCCGCTCGCGCACAAGGATATTTTCTGTACCCAGGGCTGGCGCACCACCTGCGCCTCGCGCATGCTCGAGAATTTCGTCAGCCCCTATGACGCGCACGTGGTCGAACAACTGGCCGCGGCCGGCATGGTGCTGGTCGGCAAGACCAATATGGACGAATTCGCCATGGGTTCGTCCAACGAAACATCGTATTTCGGCATCGTCAAGAACCCCTGGGACGACAAACTCGTGCCGGGTGGCTCGTCCGGCGGTTCGGCGGCCGCGATCGCGGCGCGCCTGGTGCCGGCCGCCACGGGCACCGACACCGGCGGCTCGATACGCCAGCCCGCCGCCTTGTGCGGACTGACCGGCCTGAAGCCCACTTACGGCATCTGTTCGCGCTACGGCATGATTGCCTTTGCGTCCTCGCTGGATCAGGCCGGGCCGATGGCCAAAAGCGCCGAAGACTGTGCCCTCATGCTGAATGCGATGGCGGGTTTCGATACCCGCGATTCCACGTCGCTGGATAGGCCGGTCGAAAATTACGCGCGCCTGCTGGGCGAACCGCTGGCCGGCCTGCGCATCGGCCTGCCGCGCGAATATTTCGCCGAGGGGCTGGACGCCGGCGTGCACGCAGCCGTAGACGCGGCGCTGGAACAATTTCGCAAGCTCGGCGCCGTCACGGTGGACGTGAGCTTGCCCAATTCGGGCCTGGCCGTACCGGCCTATTACGTGATTGCGCCGGCCGAAGCCAGTTCCAACCTGAGCCGCTTCGACGGCGTGCGCTACGGCCACCGCGCCGCCGAGTACGGCGATCTGAACGACATGTACTGCCGCTCGCGCGCCGAAGGCTTTGGGCCGGAAGTGAAGCGCCGCATCCTGATCGGCACTTATGTGCTGTCGCACGGCTATTACGACGCCTATTACGTGCAGGCGCAAAAAATCCGCCGCCTGATTGCCGACGATTTCAAGGCTGCGTTCCAGCATTGCGACCTCATCATGGGCCCGACCGCGCCCGACGTGGCTTTCCCGCTGGGCGCGAAAAGTTCCGACCCGGTGCAAATGTATCTGAACGACATTTACACCATCGCGGCCAACCTGGCCGGCCTGCCCGGCATGTCCATACCGTGCGGATTTGCCCGCAATCTGCCGGTCGGCCTGCAGATCGTGGGGCCGTGGTTCGACGAGGCACGCATGCTGGGCACCGCGCACCAATATCAGCTGCATACCGACTGGCACCGCAGCATGCCGCCCGGTCTGTGAGCCGCACCGCCCCGCGAGAAGGAAACGCCACCATGCAATGGGAAGTCGTCATCGGACTGGAAACCCACGCCCAGCTTGCGACCGAGTCGAAAATATTTTCCGGCGCGGCGACCGCATTTGGCGCCGCACCCAATGTGCAGGCCTGCGGCGTGGATATCGCGCTGCCCGGGGTGCTGCCGGTGCTGAACCGCAAGGCGGTGGATTGCGCCATACGTTTCGGCCTCGCGGTGGGCGGCGACATCGCCCCGCGCTCGGTATTCGCGCGCAAAAATTACTTTTACCCCGACCTGCCCAAGGGCTATCAGATCAGCCAGTACGAAGCGCCGGTGGTGAGCGGTGGCAGCCTTTCCATACGCATCGGTCAGGGTAGCGACGCGCAGGAAAAAACCGTGCGCCTCACCCGCGCCCACCTGGAAGAAGACGCCGGCAAAAGCCTGCACGAAGATTTTCAGGGCAAGAGCGGCATAGACCTGAACCGCGCCGGCACGCCGCTGCTGGAAATCGTGTCCGAACCCGACATGCGTTCCAGTGCCGAAGCCGTTGCCTACGCGCGCGCCCTGCATGCGCTGGTGCGCTGGATCGGCATTTGCGACGGCAACATGCAGGAAGGTTCGTTCCGCTGCGACGCCAACGTGTCGGTGCGGCCGAAAGGCGCGAGCGAATTCGGCACGCGGCGCGAAATCAAGAATCTCAATTCTTTCCGCTTCCTGCAGCAGGCCATCGATTACGAAGTGCAATGGCAGATCGGCGTGCTGGAGGACGGCGGCAAGATCCAACAGGCCACGGTGCTGTTCAACCCCGACACCGGCGAAACGCGCGCCATGCGCAGCAAGGAAGATGCGCATGACTACCGCTATTTTCCCGACCCTGACCTGCTGCCCCTGGTGATCGCGCCGGCCTGGAAAGATCAGGTGCAGGCCGCCATGCCGGAACTGCCAGACGCCATGCGCGAGCGCTTCGGGCGTGACTACGGGCTGTCCGCCTACGATGCTGCGACGCTCACGGCCACGCTCGATCTGGCGCGCTATTTCGAATCCTGCGTGGCGGCAGCCGGGCGCGAACTGGCCAAGCCCTGCGCCAATTGGGTGATGGTCGATCTGGCGGCACGCCTCAACCGCGCCGAACTGGACATCGCGCAAAGTCCCATCAGCGCTGTGCAGCTCGCCGGTCTGGTGCGGCGCGTCGGCGACGGCACCATATCGAATGCGATAGGCAAAAAGGTGTTCGACGCGCTGTGCAATGGCGAAGGCGCGGACGCCGACGCCATCATCGAGGCTCAGGGTCTGCGTCAGGTCAATGACGCCGGCGCCATCGAAGCCCTGGTGGACGCGGCCATCGCGGGCAATCCGAAGTCGGTGGAAGAATTCCGTGCCGGCAAGGAGAAGGCATTTCAGGCGCTGGTCGGCCAGGTCATGAAAGCCAGCAAGGGCAAAGCCAATCCGCAGCAGGTGAACGAATTGCTGCGCAAGAAGCTGCAGGGCTGAACGGCCGCCGCATCCGGTCTTGCCGGGGCTGCCGCCGCGCGGCGGCCTATTCTGCCGGCACGCGCAGGCTTTGCGGCCTGCCTTCCCAGTTGCCGCGTGTCTTGACGCGGCCGCCTTCCATCACTACCCAGCTTTGCGCGCCATAGTGCGGCAGCGCGCGTAGCGCCGCATCGAGCGCGGCGGCATCGCGCGCTGCCACCACGGCCAGGCCACCGCCGTCCCCGGTCTGAAGCGCCCAGGCGGCCATATCGCCGCCGGCAACCTGCGTCGGGCGCGGCGGCAATTTCTGCGTTGCAAGCCAGGATTCGACCACGGTGGTGCTGCCTATCACCAGCCGCGGCCGGCCGCTTGCTGCCGCGCCCGCTTGCGCGTGCGGCGCCGGATCGAGCAGCGCGCGCGCCAGCCGTGTAGCTGCGGCTTGCGTGGGCGCATCGCCCAGCGTCACCACCTGGGTGGCAGCGTCGATCAGCACCTGGCGCAGTATGGGCGGCGC
Organism: Rhodocyclaceae bacterium; assembly: GCA_016791105.1. Lineage (GTDB taxonomy): Bacteria > Pseudomonadota > Gammaproteobacteria > Burkholderiales > Rhodocyclaceae > JAEUNM01. The sequence continues at coordinate 104,457 of JAEUNM010000101.1, forward strand.
CTCGCCGCGCACCAGCGCGCGCGCCAGCCGGAAATCCGGATCGAGCGTTACTTCCTGCGCTGCGGCCGGCAGGTCCAGCCGCAGGCGCGCGCGCGGCGCATCGATACGCAGTGTAGTGCGCAGGCTGCCGGCCGCAGTCGTGACGGCGAGCGGCACATCCAGCACATAGGCGGGCGCCTGCTGTTCCAGGTCGATTTCCAGCGCGTGGCGCGCCCCCTCGCGCAGGGGGCGCGCGCCGGCCAGCCTGAGGCGCGGCAAATCAGCGCGCGTGAGCCACTGCTTGAACCAGGGCTGGAGATCGCGCCGGCTTTCCTGCTGCCAGGCGGCCCGCAAATCGTCCCAGCCCGCCACCTGATGCTGTTTTTGCTGCCAGAAGCGGCGCAGGCCGCGCTCGAAAACGTCGCGGCCCAAAATGTCGCGCAGCATGAAAAACACCAGCGCAGCCTTGTGGTAGCCGATGATTTGGGAGGCGCCGTGGCTGCGCGCCGTAAATTGCGTAAGCGGAAATGCATCGCCGGCCGGCACCGCCGCCAGATCGCGCAGCCAGGCAAGGCGCATGGCGCGCGCGGCTTCCTCGCCAGCATCCTCCTTGTAGGCATAGTCGGCCATGAACGTGGTAAGCCCCTCCGACCAGTTGCCGCGCGCGTAGTCGGGATAGACGCCATTGCCCCACCAGTTGTGCAGAACTTCGTGGCCCAGCGAGGTGGATTTAATGAAGGGCAGGCGCAGCACCCGCACGCCCAGGTAGGTATAGCCGGGCATGCCGAAACCGGTGGGCAGCGGACTGGACACGATGCGGAACGCATCGCCCGGATAGGGGCCGATCAGCGCCTCGTAACGCGCCAGGTAGGTCTGTACGGCATCCAGGTAGCCATCCGACAATTCGTCGATATCAGCGTGAAACCAGGTCGCGATGCGCAGCTTGCGCCCGCCCGCCGCGTCGATATCGCGTTGGCGCACCTTGTAAGGTCCAGCCACCAGATCGAACAATTCGCCGCCCGCGTCTTGTTCGTAGGTGGCCGTATATCCGTGCGCATCCTCGCGTTCCGAACGGGTGTCGCCCGCCACCAGGGCGCGCTGTCCGGGCGGCACGCGCACGCTGATGCGGTGGCTGGCAAGCAGTACTTCCTTGCCGGCAAATACGCTGGGATACCAAAGGCTGCCGGCCGGCAGGAAACCGCCTTGCGGGTCCGCCATGGCTGGCAGTTCGCCCAGGGTTTCGCGCTGCGACGCGGAGTCTGGCGGGGGCGCCAGATCGCCGCTCCACTCGACGCTGAGCCGGCACGGCGCGCAGGCCGGCAAGGTCCACACCTGTCCGTCCTGACCCACTTGCGGTGCAGCCAGCGGGCGGCCGTCCAATATTCCCTTGAGCCGAAATTGCCGCCCCAGCACCAGGGACGCGCCAGCCGCGGCCCGCACCACCAGCGTGCCGCGCGCGCTCAGCCTGCGTGCGGCGGGGTCCAGGTGCAGGTCGAAATCCAGGGCCACCGGTGCGGCCGGCGCCGATGCGGCAGCCAGGGCCGCCAGCAGCGGCAAGACCCGCGCGCCGCACAGGGCCACCGCGTGCCAGGTCGTAGCGGTAGCCGCCCCTGCCCGCGGCCGTAGCGGAGGTTCAGGGCACATCCGGTGCCGCGGGCGGAAATTTTGCAAGCAAAGGCACTGTGGCGCCGTCGCGCAGCACACTGAGCGGCAGCCAGGTGCCGGGCGCCTGGCGCTGCACCGCCTCGACCACATCGGCCGGTTTGCGCGCCGGCTTGCCGGCAATTTCGGTTAGCACGTCACCGGCGCGCATCCCGGCGGCCTCGGCCGTGCTGTTCTTTTCCACGCTGCGGATGCGCACGCCCTGCGGGTCCGCTTCCAGCATTACGCCCAGGCGTGCGCGCGGTGCGGCGGATGCTGCTGCGGCGCCCTTTTCCGCGCTGCTGCCATACACCGCGTAAGCAACACCCGGTTTCAAGATGGAACAGGGCAAGCCGGGTTCCCAGGGCATGAGGCTCGCCACCTCGCGTATGCCCAAAGAGCGCAATTGATGCGGCACGCCAAATCCGTCCATGAGGTGACCATTGCCCATCAGCGCAGCGACGAGCGCCTTGGGCGCCGCCTGGCGGGCGCCTGCGATGGCCTGGGCCAGCGCCGCATCCCACACCAGCTGGCTCGCCACGAAATGTTCCAGATCGCCCCGCCCGCCCTCGCCGCGGGAATGTTCGCCAAATATTTTGCGCAGCTTGTCGCGGTAGGCCGGATCGGCCGCAGCCGGCCGCGTCAGGCCTTCGCGCTTGTCGGGATCCAGCGCATCCCAGCCGCGCTCGCCAGCGCTGCGCACCAACGCTCGGTCCACGTTGCCGGCGTGGAGCGGAATGCGGTTCATGCGCGCAAATTGGAATATCGGCAGGTACATGCGCGCGTCGAAGGTCCATACCTCGGCCCAGTCGGTCAATCGCAGAAATTCATCTTCGCGCAACTCCCCTTTCACCCAGCGATCGAGTACCGGCTGCACACGGCGCGGGAACATTTCCAGCACGATCACCATGGCCGGCCGCAAGGCATGCAGTTCGATGAGGGTCTGCAATTGCCAGCGATGATGTTCCGCGTTGTCGTGCGTCTCGCCGAGCAGCACCACGTCGCGGGCAACCACCTCCTGCAGCAGTTCGCGCACAGCAATCGGCCCTTTGCCCGGTTGCACCCAACTGAATGGGGCAATGCACTCGGCGGGTGCCGCGGCGTGCGCGAGCGGAATCGCGGCAAGCGCGAACGCCAGCGAAAACAACCTGAAGGTACGCGCCAACATCCGCGCAGGCAATCCAGGCCGAACCAGGTTGCGGTGTCGAAATTTGCGTGCTGCGGCGGCGTAGGTGTACTGCCGCCCGACTTTCAGGCAGCGCGCGACGAAAGCTTTCGTGACGTGGGGGGAACCGAAATGTTGCATGCGGATTCGGCCAGTTCCAGCAATGGCCGGCGCAGCTTCAATGCAGGTTGGCCGCGGCGCCGCTGGCACGCTGCGCCTCGCGGAACATCGCCTTTTCTTCTTCGTATTTGGCGCTGGTGGCGTCGATTTCCTTGCGCTTGGCGTCAACGGTCTCCTGATGGCCCTTGATTTCGGCTTCGTTCAGCAAAATCTGGCTGCGCAATTCGTCCGGCATCGGTTTCGAGCGGTAAAACTCGGCCTCGTTGCTGAGGGTTTTGCGCTTCTTGATGGACTCTTCCAGACGCCCCTCCAGCGCCGCCAGCGATGCTTTGAGGTCCGTCACGGCGCGATTGCGGCTTATGTCGATTTCGTCGACGCTGGCATAGGTGGACAGAATGGCTCGGTACTTGCGCTTGCGTTCCTGTTCCTGACGTTCTGCCTCGGCCCTGCGCCGTACTTCTTCATCGCGCCGCGCGCGCTCTTCCGCCGTGAGTGCACGTTCCACGACTTTGCGCACATTGCCACGCTCGTCGATCACGCGGTAAGTGCGCGTCAGGCAAGCTTCCGGCAACTGGTCGCCGCACACCTGGCGGCCGTCCTTGTCGCTGCAGCAAAAGGTGTCGCGCGCCAATGCCGGAAGGGTGACGACCGCCATCAATAGCGCGAGCAGCCAACGCAACCGTAACGGACGCGCGCGTTTCATGTGCGGATTCCGTAGCGCGCGCGGTAGGCGCGCGTCTGCTCGAGCAGGTCGGCCGTGCCGGGGGCAAGCGCGAGCCAGGCGAGCAAATCGTCCAGGTTGGCCACCGCCACCACCTGCAGGCCATAGTCCCGTTGCGCTTCCTGCACCGCGGACAAACTGCCCTGGCCGACTTCCATGCGGTCCAGGGCAATGACTACACCGGCCGGCTGGGCGCCCGCCGCGCGAATGATTTGTACCGATTCGCGCACCGATGTGCCGGCCGTCATGACGTCATCGATAATGAGTACCTGCCCTGCCAGCGGCGCGCCGATCAGGGCGCCGCCTTCACCGTGGTCCTTGGCTTCCTTCCGATTGAAAGCAAATGGCAGGTTGCGGCCGCGCCGCGCGAATTCGATCGCGGTGCCGGCCGCGAGCGCAATGCCTTTGTAAGCGGGGCCGTACAGCATGTCGAAGCGCATGCCGGCGGACTCGATTGCATCCGCATAAAAGCTGCAGAGCTGCAGCAGTGCAGCGCCGTCGTTGAATAGCCCGGCATTGAAAAAGTAAGGCGATTCGCGGCCGGATTTGGTGACGAAATGGCCGAAACGCAGCACTCCCTGGTCGAGGGCGAATTTTATGAATTCGATGTTTTGACCCACTGCCGTGCCATGCCCGAATTTTTGCAAGTATTCCTATACTACCGGCCGCTCAGAGCAAGCTCAACGAGCAATTTGACGAATCGCAAGCCCCGCGGCGTTTTAATCATTGTTGCGTGCCGGATTCATCGATCCGGGAAGGGCTTGATGTTCGTCGCGTAGCGCAATGCAATTCCGCCAGGCGCCACACCCAACCGCTGCATTTCGCAACGCATTCCTGCTTATATGCCGTTTCTTGCCGAAATGTGCAATACCCGATGTGGCCTGATTGGCGCAGATTATGGCCGATCTTCCACTAGCAATCCCGGCGGCGCCGGCACCCCGATCGAACGCCCCTGATTCAGCCGGGAAAATCGGCTTCGTATTCGATCGTGAGCGGAGCATGGTCGCTGAAGCGTTTGTCCTTGAACACGCCGGCCGCGCGCGCGCGGCCGGCCAGTTCGGGCGACGCAATCTGGTAATCGATGCGCCAGCCCACGTTTTTTGCCCAGGCCTGACCGCGATTGGACCACCATGTATAACTTTCACCGTCGGCATCCGGATGCAACAGGCGATACACGTCGCGCCATCCCAATTCGTTGAATACACGATCGATCCAGGCCCGTTCTGCGGGCAGGAAGCCGGAATTTTTCTGATTCGATTTCCAGTTTTTCAGATCGATTTCGCGATGGGCGATATTCCAGTCGCCGCACAACACGATGTCACGTCCTTCCCGCGCGAGCGCATCGAGCAGCGGGTAAAAGCGTTCCAGAAAACGGAATTTGGCGGCTTGGCGCTCGTCCGATGAAGACCCGGAGGGCAAATATACCGAAATGACGCTGAGCCGGCCCCAGTCGGCGCGCAGATAGCGGCCTTCGGCGTCGAATTCGGCGTCGCCCATGCCTTCCTGCACGCGGTCCGGCGCACGCCTCGCATAAATCCCGACGCCGCTATAACCCTTTTTTTCGGCGCAGTGGAATATACCGGTGTAGCCGGCCGGGGTACGCAGGGCCGGGTTCAGATCGGCCGCCACGGCTTTCAGTTCCTGCACGCACAGGATGTCAGGCGCGGTTTCGGCCAGCCAGTCGAATACGCCCTTGGAAGCCGCCGAGCGTATGCCGTTAAGATTGAGCGAAGTAATGCGCAACATGGAGTCCGGAAAGCGGGTTGTTGACGGGCGGCGCGGCCGCAGGGGCCGAGCGCGGCGGGCACGCTCCGCCAAAGCGCGCGCAGTGTAGCGGATTCCGTCGCGGTTTTTTCGTGCCTCAGCTCGACGGCGGACCGAGCGGACGGCGGTAGCGCACCGCCTCGGCAATATGCGACGCCCCTATCGCATCGGCGCCGGCACAGTCCGCGATGCTGCGCGCCACGCGCAATACCCGATGGTAGGCGCGCGCGGACAGGTCGAAACGCGCCAACGCCTTGCGCAACAAATCCGCGCCGGCCGCGTCGGGCTGGCACAGGCTGTCTATTTCCGGCACCGACAGCCGCGCGTTGGGCTTTTGCTGGCGTGCGCGCTGGCACGAATGCGCGGCCAGCACGCGCGCGCGCACGCTGGCGGACGCTTCGCCGCCGGCGGCCTGCAACTCACCTTCCCCCAGCGCGGGCACTTCCACCGCCATGTCGAAGCGGTCCAGCACCGGACCGGACAGACGCATCCGGTAGCGGGTAATCTGATCCGGCGTACAGCGGCAGCGCCCGCCCGGGTGGCCGAAATAGCCGCAGGGGCAGGGATTCATGGCCGCGATGAGCTGAAAGCGCGCGGGAAATTCAGCCCGCCGCGCCGCACGCGATATCGTGACTGACCCGGTTTCCATGGGCTCGCGCAAAGATTCCAGCACCTTGCGATCGAATTCCGGCAGTTCATCGAGAAACAGCACGCCTAAATGGGCCAGCGAAATTTCGCCGGGGCGCGGAATCGTACCCCCGCCGACGATTGCCGCCGCGGATGCGCCGTGATGCGGGGCGCGGAATACCACCAGCCCGTAACGCTGCGGCCGGAACTCCCCTGCCAGGGACAAAACAGCCGCCGATTCCAGCGCATCGGCTTCCGAAAGGGGCGGCAAAATACCCGGCAGGCGCGCCGCCAGCATGGATTTGCCGGTACCCGGCGGACCGATCAGCAACAGCGAATGGCCGCCGGCGGCAGCGATTTCGAGCGCCCGGCGCGCACCCAATTGCCCCTTCACGTCGGACAGGTCAGGCAGATTTTCGCCTGCCCCGCGCTCGGGAGGCGGTGCCGGTTGCAGTGTTCCGGTTCCACTTAGATGAGCGTACACGTCCAGCAGCGACGCCGCCGGCAACACGCGCGTGCCGGGCGCGAGCGCGGCTTCCTGCGCGCTGCCGCCGGGCAATATGAGGCTGCGCCCGGCGCGTGCCGTCTGTAAAGCCATGGGCAGGCCACCGCAAATATCGCGCAGGGTACCGGTCAGGGACAATTCGCCGGCAAATTCGTAGGCATCGACGTCCGGCGCCTTCAATTGCCCGGATGCGAGCAAAATGCCCAGCGCGATGGGCAAATCGTAGCGGCCGCTTTCTTTGGGCAAATCGGCCGGAGCCAGATTGATGGTGACGCGCTTGCGCGGAAATTCAAATTGCGCGGTCTGAATCGCCGCGCGCACGCGCTCGCGCGCCTCCTTGACTTCAGTTTCGGGCAGGCCGACCACCGTCACACTGGGCAGGCCCTTGGCGATATGCACCTCGACCGCGATTTCCGGCGCATCCATGCCGGACAGGGCGCGGCTTTTCAGGATTGCGATGGACATGGGGACGGCGGCATACCGACGAATGTAGAAATAACTGCGGTCCTGTCGTCCCACACCCAGCCCGGAACGACCATTGCGGCTGCGCCGGAAATGCCTCGCGCATCACCGCCACAGCACAGACAAGCAGTGTAGCGCAACGCGCCCCAGGCACTAAAACACACCGTCCTCGAAGTGCGTCATGCCTCTCGAAACGGCGGCCATATGCCCACCTGGCGTGCCGCAGGCGCGACCGGCACAAGCGAAGCGCTTGCCCGCACACCTGGCAGGCCATTCGCCCCGCAGGCAAATACACGCAGGAAGCGCACAATAGTGCCTTCAAGCTTGACAAGTCGAATTGCCGGCCGAAACTTGAGGCTGGAGAGAAAATTACGCGGGTGACCATGGGTAACGGTAGCGAAAAAGACATCGTCTGGCACCACGCCAGCGTGACGCGCGAACGGCGCGAACGATTGAACGGGCATCGCGCGCGAGCGGTTTGGTTCACCGGGCTTTCCGGCGCCGGCAAATCGACCATCGCGCACGCCGTCGAGGAACAATTGCATCGCTGCGGCTGCCGCACCTTCGTGTTCGACGGCGACAACGTGCGTCATGGCCTGTGCGGAGATTTGGGCTTTTCGCCGGCCGATCGGCGAGAAAACCTGCGCCGCATCGGTGAAATGGCAAAACTGTTCGTCGATGCGGGAATCGTGTCCCTTGCGGCATTCATTTCGCCCATGCGTGACGACCGCGCGCTGGTGCGCGAAATCATCGGGGCGCAACACTACATCGAAATATACGTATCCTGTCCGCTGGAAGAATGCGAACGGCGCGATGTGAAGGGCATGTACCGGCGTGCACGTGCCGGCCAACTCCCCTCATTCACCGGGATTTCCGCCCCCTACGACGCGCCGGACGCGCCACATCTGGTGCTTGAGACCGCCACCCTGACCGTAGAGCAATCGGTCAGCCGGGTGCTCGACTTGATAGTCCCGCTGCTTGCGCTGCCGGCCTCGGCATAGCCCGTTCGATGACTGCCGGCCGTCCGGGCGACAAGCACCCGAACATCAATACTCGTACTCGTACCACTTGCGGTTGGGTCTTTTTTGCAGAACGTTCGGCGTTGGCCCTGCGCTTTGTGGCTTGTTTGCCGCCCCTCGGTTGAGGTCGGCAACGGCACGCTCGCGCGGCGTGAGCGGCTTGGGTACGCTCACATTCCCGCGCTCGTACCATTTTTTCTCCGGCGGCGCGGAGGGGTCGGGCGCCTCGGACGGTAGGTTCTCAACGACCGTGTCGGTCGGTGCGGCCCCATAGCGCGGACGCCTGACGAAGCTACCTGCCGCTCCGGGCGCCGGATCGGGTGAACGCTTGGCGGAATAGGCAGGGGGCGGGGGCGCCATGTCGAAAATGAGCAGCGGCAGCGTGCCATCGGAACAACGCTGTTTGGCGGCAACCAGCACCGCGCCTCCCACGCATTCGTAATGATCGGCACGTGCGAGGCTGGCGGCGCCACAAATATAAAGGCCGCAACACAGGAGGCGCGCGGCGGCGCGCAGTTGCGTTCGGGGAAGGTGGAGTCGCATTTTGTCCAAGCGCACAAGGAGCGCCAAAACCGGGCAGCCGGCAGAAGCGCCGTGCGCGACAAGCGCATGCCATACATTTCCCATCTTAGCGCGCCCGGCTCGTATCGGCTGTGCAAGGCTACGTAGTGGCGCTCGTTTTGCGCGCCTGACCGCGGTTCAGAACGGTAGTTGCAAATCCGGCTTCAAAGCCAGAAGTGCGCTGCGGAATACCTCCTGTATGCGCGCGAGCGCCTGCGCGTCGTCAGCTTCGAAGCGCAGCACCACCACCGGCGTGGTGTTGGATGGGCGCGCCAGACCGAATCCATCGGGAAATTCGACACGCAAGCCATCTATGGTGATTTTTTCGACCGAGCCGGGGAAATTTCCATTCTGTTTGAGACGATCCACCAGCGCGAACGGTTCGCCTTCCTGCATTTTGATATTCAGTTCCGGCGTGCTGACCGCATTTGGCAGGGCCTTGAGCACAGAACTGGCGTCGGCCGCACGCGACAGAATTTCCAGCAGGCGGGCACCGGCGTACAGCCCGTCGTCAAAGCCGAACCAGCGCTCCTTGAAAAACATGTGGCCGCTCATTTCGCCCGCCAGCGGGGCGCCGGTTTCGCGCAGTTTGGCTTTCACCAGGGCGTGTCCGGTATTCCACATGACGGCTTCGCCGCCATGCTCGCGTATCCACGGCGCCAGCAGGCGCGTGCATTTCACGTCGTAAATGATTTGCGCGCCCGGCACGCGCGCCAGCACGTCGGCCGCAAACAGCATGAGCTGGCGATCCGGATAAATGATTTCGCCGTCCTTGGTCACCACACCCAGGCGGTCGCCGTCGCCATCGAATGCCAGACCGATTTCCGCATCGGTCGTGGCGAGCGCGCGCTGCACGTCGAGCAGATTTTCCGGCTTGGACGGATCGGGATGGTGATTGGGAAAATTGCCATCCACTTCGCAAAAAAGCGGCAGCACTTCGCAACCTAGCGCATGGAACAGCATGGGGGCGTAATTGCCGGCCACGCCATTGCCGCAATCGACCACTATTTTCATGGGCCGCGCCAGTTTCACGTCGGCGGCAATATGGCGCACATAGGATTCGCCCACCGCGGCGTGGCTCAGGCGGCCGCTGCCGCTGGTGAAATCGCCTTCTTCGATACGCCGGCGCAGGTCCTGAATTTTCGGCCCATACAGGGTTTCACCACCAAGCACCATTTTGAGGCCGTTATATTCGGGTGGATTGTGGCTGCCCGTAACGCTCACGCAGCTCATGGTGCCCAGATCGTAGGCGGCAAAATAGGTGAGCGGGGTCGGCACGCAGCCTATGTCTATCACGTCCACACCGGCCGCCCGTATGCCGTCTGCCAGTGCCGCGGCAAGCGCCGGCCCGGACAGCCGGCCGTCGCGGCCGATCACGATGGCGCTCTGTCCGCGCGCCACGGCTTCGGCGCCGAGCGCACGCCCTATGGACGTGACGGCCTCCACCGTAAGCGTGCGGTCCACGATGCCGCGTATGTCATAGGCCTTGAAAATTTCGGGAGCGATGCTGGGCATGACGGTCATTCCTTTGCTCGAATGTTCGGGGTTTGCAATATAAATTGGCGGCGCGTCCCGTCCGAACCACGGGTCGCCCGCACGATATCCCGCCGTCCGGCTGACAGGTCGGCGCGTTTGAATCCTTGGCGCGGCATGCGACGCCCGCTCACCGGTGCAGCCTGCGCTGGGCCGCAAAAAACTCCAGCAAGCGCTGCGGCATCCAGTCGAGCCGGCCAGGAAAAGGGCCGCTGACGAATCCCACGTGGCCGCCGCCGTCGGTGACTTCCAGCGTAACGGACGGCGGCAATTCTTCGCGTGCCGGCAAGGATGGCGGCGGCACGAATGGATCGTTGCGGGCATGCAACACCAGCGTAGGCAGCGCAATATGGCGCAACACAGGCTTGGACGAAGCGCGCGTCCAGTAATCGTCTGCCCCCGTAAATCCATGCAGCGGCGCCGTCACGGCGTCGTCAAACTCATACAGTGTACGCGCGCGCCGCACCGCCGCGGCATCGACCGCGCCGGGCCAGTGGCGCAACTTCGCCAACGCACGCGGCTTCAGCGTATCGAGAAAATGCCGCGCGTAGACGCGCGCAAAACCGTGTTCGAGGGCACGCCCGCACAATGCCAGATCGAGTGGCGCGCATACCGCGGCGGCGGCTTCGATCACGCCTGCCGCATCCGCGCGGCGGGCGCCCAGCCAGCACAGTAGTGCGTTACCGCCCAGCGACACGCCGGCCGCGTAGCGTGGCGCGTCCGGCCAGCGTTGCCGGAAGCGCTGCAGTATCCAGTCGATTTCGGCCGCGTCGCCGCTGTGATACGCCCGCGCGAGCCGGTTCGGCGTGCCGGAACAACCGCGGAAATGCACCACCACGCCGGACCACCCTGCCGCCGCCACGGCGCGCATGAGCGCGCGCGCGTAATGGCTGCGCGAACTGCCTTCGAGGCCGTGGAACAGCACCACCAGCGGCGTGCCCGGCCGCTCGGCAGCCCAGTCCAGATCGACAAAATCGCCATCCGGCGTATCCCAGCGCTCGCGCCGGTAGGGCGGCAGCCGGCCCTTGCGCAGCAGCGGCCAGATGGTCTGCAGGTGCGCCCCCGCCAGCCAGCAGGGCACGCGATAGGGAACGCTGGTGCCGGCCATGAACAACTTCAGTGCAGCGTACGCGGCGCCTCTTCGGGTTCGTCCTGCTCGGTGCTTTCGGGCAGCGGCGACGCGTGATGCATCACCATGCGCCAGCCGTTCTTGCCGCGCAGATAGACATTGGTCGCCAGCGCGATCTGGCGCGTCTGCGGATCATCGGCCAGCGACAAATGTTCTTCCGTACTGTGCACGGATAGCGTGGCGCCCTGCATCACGCGCGTCGCGGCCATGCGCGCGGACAGGCGCGGGCCTTCGAAAAAAATCGAGCGCCAGCTCGCGCGCACGGCGGCCAGGCCAAGCAGGCGCGGGCCGCCGGGGTGGATGCAGATCACGTCGTCCTCGTCGGCCCAGACGGCCATCATGGCCTCCAGGTCGGCGCGCTCGAACGCTTCGTAAAAAGCCTGTTCGGCTTCGTCGGGACTGGAAAAATACTGACTGGGCGTGCTCATGTCGGTTGCGGGTCGTGAATCGGAATGAGGGATGCCGTGCCTGCCGCGTCCGCGTGCAGCAATTCTTCCGCAGCGCGGCCCACGATGGTGGGGCTCAGGTCGATCATGCAGCGGAAATGGCCGAGCGGGCAGGTACGCTTGAAACAAGGGCTGCACTCCGGATGGGTCCAAAGTACCCGGGCACGCGCCGACAACGGCGGCGTGTAATTGGGACTGGACGATCCGTATAGCGCGACGAGCGGTGTGCCGAATGCGGCCGCCACATGCATGAGGCCGGAATCGTTACTGACCGCAAGCCGCGCCGTCGCAATCAAATCCAGCGCCTGGGCCAGATTGGTGCTGCCGCACAGATTGCGCGCGGCACCGGCGGCCACCTGTTCAATTTCCGCCCCCACCGGAGCATCTTTGGCGGAACCCAGCAACAGCACCGGTGCGCCGGGGCGGGCGAATTTTTGCGCCAGCTCGGCAAAATAAATCGGTGGCCAGCGCTTGGCTTCGCCGTACTCCGCCCCGGGGCAAAATACGACCTGCCCGCCGCCCGCCGGCAGATCGAGCGCCGCCAGTGTAGCTGCCTCGGCGCCGGCGTCGCGCGTAAACCCCAGCGCCGGCAAGGGTAGCGGCGGTCTTGCGCCGGGCGCTTCGGCAAGCTGTGCGTAGCGCTCGGCAAGTTGCGGCGTGGCTTGCTCGTCCAGTTTGTGGCAGCGCGTGAGCAACCCGTAGCGCGCCTCGCCGACAAAACCGGTGCGCTCCGGAACGCGCGCAAAAAACGGCAGCAAAGCGGATTTCCAGGAATTTGGCAACACCATCGCGCGCGCATAGCGCCCGGCCAATTCGCGGCCGCGGCGCCGGCGGCCGGCAAAATCGAATTTGCCGTGGCCGAAGGGGTTATGCAGGATTTCGCGCACTTGAGGCATGCGCTCGAACACCGGCGCCACCCAGGCCGGCGCGAAAACATCGATCTGCAGACCGGGCTCGCGCTCGATCAGGCGTGCCAATAGAGGCTGCGTGCAAACGCAGTCACCGATCCAGGACGGCGCAACCACCAGCAGGCGGCCGCTCATCGAGCGGCTCCCGGGCGCAGCGCGCGGGCGGGCCGCGGTGCGCCGCCGCCGGCCTTAATGATGGCCTTTGGGTTTTTCACCCTTGAAGGTATAGCGGGTGCCGCAATACGGGCAATAGGCCTCGCCCGTCTTGAGCACGTCCAGAAACACGCGCGGATGGCGCGCCCACAGCGGCGCACCGGGCTGCGGGCAGTGCAGCGGCAAATCCTTGGCAGTTACGTCGACCTGGCGTGATTTGTCTTTGGCTTCGCTCATGGCGGCAATCTCACTTAATCGAACTTATTTGACCGGGGTTAACCAATTGCGGTGTGCTTCGGAACGACCGTACACCACATCGAAAAACATTTGCTGCAGGCGCGTCGTGATCGGGCCGCGACGGCCCTCGCCGATCTGGCGGTTATCCAGTTCGCGGATAGGCGTGACTTCCGCCGCCGTACCGGTGAAAAACGCTTCGTCGGCGATATAAACGTCGTCGCGCGTGAGGCGACGGGCGCGCACTTCCATGCCGATTTCACGTGCAATGGCGATGACCGAAGCACGGGTAATGCCGGTCAGCGCGGAAGCGATTTCCGGTTCCCAGATGCAGCCGTCCTTGACGATGAACAGGTTTTCGCCGGCTCCTTCGGCCACGAAACCTTCGGTGTCGAGCAACAGCGCTTCGTCGTAGCCGTTTTCCGTGGCTTCGAGATTGGCCAGGATGGAATTCGCATAGGTGGTGGCGACTTTTGCGCGCGCCATGGTCACATTGACGTGGTGGCGCGCAAACGACGCGGTTTTGACGCGGATGCCGCGTTCCAGGCCTTCTTCGCCCAAATAAGCGCCCCAGGGCCAGGCTGCGATGGCCACATGCACGGCCGCGCCTTTGGGCGACACGCCCATTTTTTCCGAGCCGTAAAAGGCGATCGGGCGCACGTAGGCGGATTCCAGTTCGTTTGCGGCGACCACTTCGCACTGCGCGCGCATCAGTTGTTCGCGCGAGTACGGAATTTTCATCATGTAGATGTGGGCCGAATTGAACAGACGGTCGGTATGTTCCTTGAGCCGGAAAATTGCCGTCCCGATTTCCGTGTTGTAGGCGCGCACCCCCTCGAATACCGACAAACCATAGTGCAGTGAATGGGTCAGCACATGGGTATTGGCTTCACGCCAAGGCACGAGCTTGCCGTCGTACCAGATGAAGCCGTCGCGATCTGCCATCGACATGAGGTGTCTCCAGGGTGCAGCGGGATGAAGTGAGCGGGGGATTTTAGCCGATTTGCCGGCGTTCTTGACCGGGCGCCGCAGCGCGCTTGCTAAAATGTCGCGATGACCGACCAAATCTGGAAACCGAACGTAACCGTTGCCGCCGTGATCGAGCGCGCCGGCAAATTTCTGCTCGTCGAAGAACATACGCCGGACGGCCTGCGTTTCAACCAGCCGGCCGGGCACCTCGACGCGGGCGAAAGTTTGCTGCATGCCTGCGCGCGCGAAGCGCTCGAAGAAACCGCGCATGCCTTTACGCCGCGCGCGCTGGTGGGTATTTACCTGTGGCCGCATCCGGCCGGCGAACTGACCTATCTGCGTTTCGCCTTCACGGGCGATCTGGGCGAGGCTTTCCCGGATCGCGCGCTCGACACCGGCATCGTGCGCACGGCCTGGCTCACGGCGGACGAAATCACCGCCCAGCCGCAGCGCATGCGCAGTCCGCTGGTCGCGCGCTGTGTGCAGGATTATCTGGCCGGCCGGCGTTATGCGCTGGACCTGCTGCATCACTACGGCTGACCGACGCCCCGCGCGTCACACCGCCGGCCGGCCCCAACTACATCGTCAACTGTCAGATCGTCATGGCGGAACTGCAAAAAACCGTAATCGTCGGCATGTCCGGCGGCGTCGATTCATCGGTCGCCGCGATGTTGCTCAAGCGCGCAGGCTGGAAGGTGATCGGCCTGTTCATGAAGAACTGGGAAGATGACGACGACGAGGAATATTGTTCGTCGCGCCGCGATCTGGTGGACGTGGCATCGGTGTGCGATGTGCTCGGCATCGAACTCGAAGTGGTGAATTTTTCGGCCGAGTACAAAGAGCGTGTATTTGCAGAATTTTTGCGCGAATACCGCGCCGGCCGCACCCCCAACCCGGACGTGCTGTGCAATGCCGAAATCAAGTTCCGCGCTTTCCTGGACCACGCGCTGGCCATGGGTGCGGACCGCATCGCGACCGGCCACTATGCGCAGGTGCGAGCGTTCGAAAGCGAGACCGGCATCGTGCAGCAATTGCTGAAAGCCGAGGACGGCAGCAAGGACCAGAGCTATTTCCTGCACCGGCTCAATCAACGCCAGCTCGCCGCCACACTGTTCCCGATCGGCCACCTGTACAAGCGCGACGTGCGCCGCATGGCGGCCGACGCCGGACTGGCGGTGCACGACAAAAAAGATTCGACCGGCATTTGTTTCATAGGCGAGCGGCCGTTCAAGGAATTTCTGTCGCGCTACCTGCCGCCCGCGCCGGGCGACATCGTAAGTTTCGACGACCGCCGCGCGCTGGGGCGCCATGACGGACTGATGTACTACACGATAGGTCAGCGCAAGGGCCTCCATATCGGCGGCGTGAAAGGCATGCAGGACGCCACCGGCGACCACGAAGCCTGGTTCGTGGCGGGCAAGGACATGGTCCGCAACGAATTGCTGGTGGTGCAGGGCCACGACCACCCTGCCCTGCTGAAGGACAAAATTTTCGCGACCGATCTATCCTGGGTAGCCGGCCGGCCGCCCCACACCAATTGGGTTTATGCCGCGAAAACCCGCTACCGCCAGCCGGACGCGCCGTGCAGCATCAACCACATCGACGCGAACAAGGTGGAAATGGAATTCGCCGAGCCGCAATGGGCACCGGCGCCGGGGCAAAGTCTGGTGGTGTACGAATCGAAAGTGTGTCTGGGCGGCGGCGTCATCGAATAGCCGTTGAGGCCAGCTCCGCGGCAAGGAGCGGCAGGCGCGCATCAACCAGCTCGGAAGCGGGCTTCGACGCGCCCTGCGCCGCCGCAGGGAAAATTACTCGCGCGGGGCGGTTTCCTGAAACGATGGGCGCTGCGCAAGCTTGTCGTACACGCGCACAAGTTTCGGGCAATTTTCGCGCCACGCAATTTCCGGCAAACGGAACGCCACATAGCCCAGCGCACAGCCCACGGCGAGGTCGGCCAGCGACATCGCCGTGCCGCGGCACCATTGTTGGTCGCCCGCATCCTGCTCCATGAAGTCTATGCCGCGCCGCACCTTGTCGGTCTGGCGCTCGGTCCAGGCTGCACTGCGCTCGCGTGGCGCACGGCGGTTTTCCAGGAAGGCCGCCACGGCGGCATCACACACCCCGTCGGCAAGCGCCTCCCAGCGCTTGACGAACATGCGCGCGCGACCGGACGGCGGTATGAGCTTGTTGTTGGGCGTCACGCTATCGAGGTACTCGGTAATGACGCGCGAATCGAACAGCACGTAATCGTCGTCCACCACCAGCACCGGCACCTTGCCGAGCGGATTCCACAGCGGCACCTGTGTGTCTGCGTTCCAGGGCACGTCCTGCACGAATTCGTAATCGAGCTTTTTTTCGGCCAGCACGAGGCGCGTCTTGCGCACATACGGGCTGGTTATCGAACCGATAAGCTTCATGGCAGGCCAAGTCTGTAAGATCGAGGCAGTATAACATCGGCCCGTAGCACCTCCCGGTGCCGTTCGGCTAGTCCACAGGGCTAGCGCATGAATGTTATACAAGACCGAAGAGGTGTGCGCGATAGGCGTCGGAAGTGGCGGCGATAAGGCGTCGAACTTTGATACCGCCTTTGCGGGGGATGGGATCAAGGCGGATGAGGTTCATGGTGATATGTTTTAGCAGGGAGAGGTTGTGTGCGGCATGGCCGGTGCGAGCGCGCATTTGATCGTCGCCGAAGACGACATCCATACACCA
>JAEUNM010000111.1 GCA_016791105.1 Rhodocyclaceae bacterium
GGTGCTGGCGGGCGAAATCACCACCGCCGCCAATGTCGATTACATCCAGGTGGCACGCGACACGATCAAGCGCATAGGCTACGACAATACCGACTACGGCATCGACTACAAAGGTTGCGCGGTTCTGGTGGCCTACGACAAGCAGTCGCCCGACATTGCGCGCGGCGTGAATGCCGCCTATGACGACACCCTGGACCAGGGCGCCGGCGACCAGGGCCTCATGTTCGGCTACGCCTGCGACGAAACGCCGTCGCTCATGCCGCTGCCGATTTACCTGGCCCACCGCCTGGTCGAGCGCCAGGCGCTGTTGCGCAAGGACGGCCGCCTGCCCTGGCTGCGCCCGGACGCCAAATCGCAGGTCACGATTCGCTACGTCGATGGCAAGCCGTTTTCGATCGACACGGTGGTGCTGTCCACCCAGCATGCGCCGGATATCACCATGGAAGCGATACGCGAAGCGGTGATCGAAGAAGTCATCAAGCCGGTGCTGCCGGGCGAACTGATCAAGGGCAACGTGAATTACCTGGTCAATCCGACCGGCCGCTTCGTGGTCGGCGGACCGCAAGGCGATTGCGGGCTGACCGGCCGCAAGATCATCGTCGACACCTATGGCGGTGCGGCACCGCACGGCGGCGGCGCATTTTCCGGCAAGGATCCGTCCAAGGTCGATCGTTCCGCCGCCTACGCCGGCCGCTACGTCGCCAAGAACATCGTCGCGGCGGGTCTGGCGCAGCGCTGCCTGGTGCAGGTGTCCTACGCCATCGGCGTCGCCAAGCCGACCTCCATCATGGTCGAAACCTACGGCACGGGCAAAATCAGCAACGAAGCGCTCACCGACCTGGTACGCGCGCATTTCGACCTGCGCCCGAAGGGCATCGTGAACATGCTCGACCTGCTGCGTCCGATTTACCAGAAAACCGCCGCCTACGGCCACTTCGGCCGCGACGAGCCGGAATTCACCTGGGAAAATACCGACCGCGCCGAAGCCCTGCGCAGTGCCGCCGGGCTTAGCGGTTCTGCCGCAGCGATAGCCGACGCGACAGCCTGAACCATCGCCGTGGCGGGGCGCTCAAGAATCAGGGCGCCCTGCCGTATACGGCCAGCCAGAATTTGAAGTTTTCCGGCACGGAACCCCGATGTTCCGTGTGATTCCGAGGAGCGCTGCAAGAGTGTCCCCGCCAGGGCCGCTTCCCAGGCTCGGTTTCTGCAACGGCGCTCACCTCTACCCGTGCCGGGCACGGGTGAGCAGGTGAGTTCGCCTGCCCTCGTCCCGGCCATTGCGACAGGAGCACGTTCATGAACGCAGTGGTTGAACAGGCAACCCAGGGTGCGGCCGATTTCATCGTTGCCGACATCAAACTGGCCGACTGGGGCCGCAAGGAAATTGCCATCGCCGAAACCGAAATGCCCGGTTTGATGGCGATACGCGAAGAATATGCCGCCGCCAAGCCCTTGGCCGGCGCCCGCATCACCGGCAGTCTGCACATGACCATTCAGACCGCCGTGCTGATCGAAACCCTGCAGGCGCTGGGCGCGCAGGTACGCTGGGCGTCCTGCAACATTTTTTCGACGCAGGACCATGCCGCCGCCGCCATCGCCGCACGCGGCACGCCGGTGTTCGCCTACAAAGGTGAATCGCTGACCGAATACTGGGATTACACCCACCGCATTTTCGAATGGCCGGATGGCGGCTATTCCAACATGATTCTGGACGACGGCGGCGATGCCACGCTGCTGTTGCACCTCGGCGCACGTGCGGAAACCGATGCATCGGTGCTGAACAACCCGGGCAGCGAAGAAGAAACCGTGCTGTTCGCCGCCATTCGCGCCAAGCTGGCGCAGGACGCAGGCTGGTATTCGTGCCGTCTGAAAGCCGTGCGCGGCGTGACGGAAGAAACCACCACCGGCGTGAAGCGGCTGTACAAAATGGCCGAAGAAGGCTCGCTGGCCTTCCCGGCCATCAACGTGAATGACTCTGTCACCAAGTCGAAATTCGACAATCTGTACGGCTGCCGCGAATCGCTGGTGGACGGCATCAAGCGCGCCACCGACGTGATGGTGGCCGGCAAGATTGCCGTGGTGTGCGGCTACGGCGACGTGGGCAAAGGTTCGGCGCAAGCCTTGCGTGCGCTGTCGGCCCAGGTGTGGATTACCGAAATCGACCCGATCTGCGCGCTGCAGGCGGCGATGGAAGGTTACCGCGTGGTCACGATGGATTACGCCTGCGAACACGCAGACATATTCGTCACCGCGACCGGCAATTACCACGTGATCACGCACGATCACATGGTGCGCATGAAAGATCAGGCCATCGTCTGCAACATCGGCCATTTCGATAACGAAATCGACATTGCCAGCATGAAGCAGTACAAGTGGGAAAACATCAAGCCGCAGGTCGATCACATCATTCAGCCGGACGGGCGCCGCATCATCCTGCTGGCCGAAGGCCGTCTCGTGAATCTGGGTTGCGCCACCGGCCACCCCAGCTATGTGATGAGTTCTTCGTTCGCCAACCAGACCATCGCGCAGATCGAACTGTTCTGCAACACCGACAAGTACCCGATCGGCGTCTATGTGCTGCCCAAACACCTGGACGAAAAAGTGGCGCGCCTGCAGTTGAAAAAACTGAACGCGCAGCTCACCACGCTCACCGACGCCCAGGCTGCCTACATCGGTGTGGATAAGCTCGGCCCCTACAAGGCCGACCGCTACCGCTATTGATGCGCGGGCGCGGCCGCGCTGCGGCCGCGCCTGTCCGGTTCATGTCCCCTTTCGCGGCTGACGCAGGAATCCCGCTTCATGCAAACGGATCACAAACCTACTTTTTCGATCGAATTTTTTCCGCCGCAAAGCGCCGAGGGCATGGTCAAACTGCGCCAGACCCGGCGTACCTTGGCGGAATTGAACCCGGCCTTTTTTTCCGTCACTTTCGGTGCCGGCGGCTCCACGCGCGACCGCACGCTGGAAACGGTGCTCGACATCCAGGCCGACGGCCTGGCCGCCGCGCCGCATTTGTCGTGCATAGGATCGACGCGCGAAAACATTCTGGCGGTGCTGGAAAAATACCGTGCGGCGGGCATCCGCCGGCTGGTTGCGCTGCGCGGCGACCTGCCCTCCGGCGTGGTCGATCCGGGCGAATTTCGCTACGCCAATGAGTTGGTGGCGTTCATACGCGAACAGACGGGCGACTGGTTCCACATCGAGGTAGCCGCCTACCCGGAAGTCCATCCGCAATCGGAACGCCGCCCGCAACAGGATTTGCTGAATTTTCGCCGCAAGGTGGATGCCGGCGCGGATTCGGCGATTACGCAGTATTTTTTCAATGCCGACGCCTATTTCGCCTTCGTCGAGGACGCGCACAAACTGGGCGTCAGCGTACCCATCGTGCCGGGCATCATGCCGATCAACAATTTCGCCAAAATCGCGCGCTTCTCGGACAGTTGCGGCGCCGAAATTCCGCGCTGGATGCGGCTCAAGTTCGAAAGTTTTGGCGATGATGCCGAATCGGTGCGCGCCTTCGGCGTGGACGTGGTAACGGCATTGTGCGAACGCCTGCTCAAGGGCGGCGCGCCGGGTCTGCATTTCTATACGTTGAACCAGGCGCCGCTCACCTGTGCGATCTGGCAGCGGCTGGGGTTGTGAAGCCCCGGCTGTAAATTCGGGATACCCGCTCGGTCAAGCGTTTTCGCGGTATTCCACCAGGGTGTTCTTGCCGTTGGCTTTGGCCTGATACATGGCGTGGTCGGCCTGTTTGAGCAGGTCGCCCGCGCGTATGTGTTCCGGCCCGCCTGCACGCGGATGTACGGCCATGCCTATGCTGGGCGTAACCGCAACCCGCGCGACGGTGAGCGCAATGTCGGCGCGCAGCGCAGTCAGCAGTTTGTTGCCGATTTCGTGCAGGTCGCCGACGTCGCGTATGTCCTCCAGCAGCACCACGAATTCATCGCCGCCCAGGCGTGCCACCAAGTCCGACTTGCGTACCGCCGCCAGCAGCCGTGACGCCACCTCCTTGAGCACGGCGTCGCCGGCTTCGTGTCCGTATTCGTCGTTGATGGGCTTGAATTTGTCCAGATCGACGAACAGCAGGCCCAGCCTGGCCGAATGGCGCGCCGAACGCTCCAGGGCTTTTTCCAGGTACTGATTGAAAAAGCTGCGGTTGAACAGCGTGGTCAAGCTGTCGTGGGTAGCCAGGTAGCGGATTTCCGCCTCGCGGCGGTGGCGCTCCAGGGCGTAACGCAACGCACGCGACACCATGCTGGCCGACACCTCGCCTTTCAGCAGGTAATCTTGCGCACCGGATTTGAGGCAGTCCTATATCGTGTTTTCGTCGTCCGAATTCGACAAAAGTATGATGGGCGGCGCTTCGGTCATGCGTTCGAACAGCGTGCGTATCAGTTCGGCGCCATTCATGTCGGGCAGCATGAAATCCAGAAACACGCACACATATTCTTCGTCCAGCAGACGCAGCAGGGCCTCGCCGGCATCGCCGGCCTCATCCACCGTGTACCCTTGCGGCATGCGCTCGACGATGCGCCGGATATGCACGCGGTCCACCCGATTGTCGTCGACCACCAATACTTTCATTTCCGCTCTCCGCGCCGCTCAGGGCAATTCAACGATGGCTGCGTAGCTTTCGATCAGCTCGCGCAATTCCTGGAATCCTTCGGACAATCTGGTTTTGAGTACGTAGCCGGCAACGTTGGAGCGGTATGCCCGCATCCGGTCCTCGTCGGCATTCGAGGTGGTGAGCACGAATACCACGCTCGACTGCAGGACCGGATCGGCGCGTAATTCCTCCAGGAACTGCAAGCCATCCATGCGCGGCATGGACAAATCGAGCAGCACCACGTAGGGACGCGGCAGCGTTTCCGGGCCGGCACCGCGCAACACCTGCAGGGCGTGGACACCGTCTTTGACGCGCACGATGGGATGAATGATGCGCACGTCGCGCAGTGCGCGCATGACCGCGCGCGCATCGACGTCGTTATCCTCGGCCAGCAAAATCGACAGCGGCCTCTGCTCCTGCATGGTCTGTCCTTTCTCCGGCTACGCGCTGCCCGCGTTTGCGTGCGGCGCCGACCGCTTCTATTGCATCATGGCCGTCCGAGCGCTCAGGTACTCGACAGCGCTTTGGGCCAGGTGAATCGAAAACAGGTTCCGCGCTCGGAGCGCGGTTCAGCCAGTATGTTGCCGCCAAACTCTTCGGTCGTCTTGCGAATTATTGCAAGACCCATGCCACTTCCCTCCACTTCGTCCTTGGATTTGAGGGTGGTGAACATTTCAAACACCTTTTCGCGATAAGCCTCGGGTATCCCCGGCCCATCGTCTTCGACGCGAAACACGAATTCCGCGCCGGCGTCGACGCACGACACAGAAACACGTCCGCTGCCGCGGTCGTGGTGTTTGATGGCATTGGCGAGCAGGTTGCGGAACACCAGGTGCAGCGGCACGCGCCAGGTTTCGAATTTCGGCAGATCGCCCGCCAGAACCAGTTCGAACTTGCGCTGAGCGTTCAGCAGATCGAATATTTCGGACACCATCTGGCTGATGTCGACTTCCTCTATCTGTTCCTTCTTGCGCCCTATACGCGCATATTGGAGCAAATCTTCAAGCAGCCGCTCCATGCGCTGCACGCGCAGTTTGAGCAGATCGAGGTGGCTGTTCACCTCCTCGCGGTCGTCCAGATCTTCTTCTATCCACGAGGCCAGCAGGCGGA
Organism: Rhodocyclaceae bacterium; assembly: GCA_016791105.1. Classification (GTDB taxonomy): domain Bacteria; phylum Pseudomonadota; class Gammaproteobacteria; order Burkholderiales; family Rhodocyclaceae; genus JAEUNM01. Next base: position 5,717 of record JAEUNM010000111.1, read on the forward strand.
TGTTCTGCAGCGGCGAACGCAGGTCGTGCGAGGCGACATAGGCAAATTTATCCAGTTCCCGATTGCTGCGTTCCAGTTCGCGATTGCTGCGTTCGAGTTCGCGCGCGCGCTGTGCACGTTCAGTTTCGTGGCGCGCACGCTCGGTCACGTCTATGAGCGTCACGACGATGAGGGAGCCTTGTTTGCGGTGTATCGGCGACAGAAAAACGTCCAGCGGCACCTTGCCGCCCAAGGCGTCGATGGCGAACAAGTTGCGCGACTGCCCCATTTTGGTGTCCACGGGATCCTGCATGTAGTGCTTACGCAATCCGACGTGGCCGGTGCGCAATTCCGCCGGCAGAAAATCTTCGACGCTGCGCGTGCGCAAATCTTCCAGTTCGAGTTTGAAAATTTTGGCGGCGGCCTTGTTCGCATAGCGTATGCGACCGCGCCCATCCACGGCGAGGATGCCGGCCGGCACGGCGTCGAATACGTTGATGTCGGCTTCGAGCGAAGCACGCGTGGTGTAACGGCCAAAAAAATAGACGAATTCGACCAGCACCACATAGGCCACCAGCCGCAGCGCGTGCCACAACCACCAGGAGGCGTCCCACAGGCGGGATAGTTCGAACAGCAGGCCGGCCGCCCCTGCCACCGCGCTGAACCCGGCCAGCATGAGATCGTGCCGGCCGCCGGTGCGCGCAAAACCGCGCGCGAAAAAAAAGCTTGCGCAGTAAAACAGCAAACCGCCGCCGATATTGAGTGCGCGCGCCATACCACGAAACGCGCCGTCGCCAGCCAGCATGGCCGGCAGCAGGTCACTGGCGGCAACACTACCCAGGGCAAACATCCAGAAACCGGCCACCGCGACAGGCACCAGGCGATCGGTACGGCCGGCATACCAGCCTGCCGGCGACCAGACGCAGGCAAACCCCAGCCCACCCAGAAAGACTGCCCAACTATGCAGCCACACGAACAGATTGCCAGGCGACTGCGCGGCATGCACGATATCCAGCGTACCCATCGCCATGAGGCCCAGCGCGGTCGGCAGGCGTTGGCCGTATTCGTCGTCGGCCACCCAATACAGCAAAATCGCCGCCGCCACGTAGGCGATCATGCCACCCAGGGATTCGACCACTGCGTGCAACGGCTCGTGTACCCAGCGGTCGGCGCCGAACAGCCAACCTGCGTACCAGGCGGCCAGTGCCGGTAAAACCAGGCCGGCCAGCAGCACCAGCGCGCTGGCGGAGCGGTGCCGCCGTTGCTGCAAGTGCTCGATGGGAGACGTCTGCACGGAATTAGGTCTTAGACTGTTCGCTGGCGACGGCGCCATTATCCGTGAAAGCAGGCGCGCAGGCGGAGCTTGCCTGCATCCCGACTGCAAAAGCTGCCGCGAACCGCCGCCCGGGCGGACCGGTCTGAATTTGAACCCTTAGCCGGAGGACAAGCAGACATGCTGAGCGTTTTCGACCTGTTCAAGATAGGCATCGGGCCTTCCAGTTCGCACACCGTCGGACCCATGCGTGCCGCGCGGCGCTTCGTGCAGGGGCTGCAGGCACACGGGCTGCTCACCGCGACGGCGCGCGTCACGATAGAACTTTTCGGATCGCTGGCGGCGACCGGCCAGGGCCACGGCACAGACAAAGCCGTACTGCTCGGCCTGGAAGGGGCCGAGCCGGAAAGCGTGCCGCCCGCCACGATCACACCGCGCTGTGCGCAAATCCAGGCGGAACAGCGCCTGCTGCTGGCGGGCAGCCAGGCCATCGCCTTCAGTCCGCGCCGCGATCTGCTGTTTCAGCGCCGCCAGAATTTGCCCCATCACCCTAACGGCATGCGCTTCACGGCCAGCGCAGCGAACGGCGATGCGCTGGCGGTGGAACAGTACTATTCAGTCGGCGGCGGCTTCGTCGTGAGCGAGGCCGAAGCGCAGCAAGGCAGCCCCAGCGTGGATGCGGTAGAACTGCCCTACCGCTTCGAAAGCGCGGCAGATTTGTTGGCCCACGCCGATCGCAGCGGGCTGCCACTTGCCGCGCTGGCGCTCGCGAACGAAATTGCACGCGCGCCGGAACAAATCGTGCGGCAACGGCTGCTGGAAATCTGGCGCGTCATGCGTGCCTGCATCGCGTGCGGCATTGCCGCCGAAGGCGAATTGCCGGGCAGCCTGCACATTCCACGCCGCGCGGCACAACTCGCTGCCACGCTGGCACGCGCCGGCAACGATCCGCTCAGCACGCTGGATCGTGTCAATCTGTGGGCCATGGCGGTGGGCGAAGAAAACGCCTCGGGCGGCCGCGTGGTCACCGCGCCGACCAATGGCGCCGCCGGCATCATTCCGGCCGTTCTGAATTACTACGCCGAAACCATAGCCGGGGCCGACGACGACGGCATCGTGCGCTTCCTGCTCGTGGCCGGCAGCATAGGCATGCTGTACGTGCGCAATGCTTCGGTTTCGGGCGCCGAGGTCGGCTGCCAGGGCGAGGTGGGCGCCGCCTGTTCGATGGCCGCCGGCGGCCTGGCCGAAGTGCTGGGCGGCTCCCCTCGCCAGGTCGAAAATGCCGCCGAAATCGCCATGGAGCACAACCTGGGGCTGACCTGCGACCCCATTGCCGGCCTGGTCCAGGTGCCCTGCATAGAGCGCAATGCCATGGCGGCGGTGAAGGCCATCAACGCCGCACGCATGGCGCTGGCCGGCGACGGCAGGCATTTCGTGTCACTGGACAAGGTCATTCGTGTCATGCGCGACACCGGCGCCGACATGAAATCCAAGTACAAGGAAACCGCCCGCGGCGGCCTCGCGGTGAACGTGATCGAATGTTAGGCAGGCCCACGGCGCCAACCGGATCCGGACGAAAATCGATTGGATCGAGCACGGACAGCGTCGCGGCTGCGCGCGGGAAGGTACAATCCGCAGGTTGTGTATCGCCAGCCCTTATTTGCCCCAGCGCCCCGATGTTGCGCCGCCTAGCCATACTGTTGCTCGCGCTCATGCTGCCTCTGCAAGCTCTGGCGGGGGCGTCGATCTGCGCGCATTGGCAGCACGCGCACGGCCAGGACGCAGCCGGCACGCAGGCGCATGCAATGAGCGTTCACTGCGACCAGCAAGAACCTGCACAAGCCTCCAAGGGCAACACCACCAAGTCCGCCTGCGACCATTGCGGCTACTGCCAGCTTGGGCACGGCGCCCCGCTGCCGGCGCAGTTGGTAAATTTTGGCGCCGACGCCCATTTCGAACTGGCCACCGGCGAGCCCCGCTCGCCGCCCGGCCACATTCCCGACCTGCCCCTGCGACCGCCTCGACGCGCCTGAGCGCGCACGGCGCCGGCACACCCGCCGGCGCCTTCCTTACTTCCCGTAAACAGGCTGTACCGCGCCACATCTTGGCCGGTGCGGCGGTGCGGCCCGGTTGGCCGCACGGAGCATGAACATGGACAAATTCTGGTCTGTCCTGGCCGGCTGCCTGATCGCGCTGCCGGCCTGGAGCGCACCCGATCTGGCGGCGGCGCTGGATGGCGCCTGGGCCATCGCGCGCGGCGGCGAGGTAGCGCAGGCGCGGCGCGAACTTGCCGCCGCGCGCAGCAACGCCGCGGCGAGCTGGCTGCCCGGTGCCCCGGCACTAAGCCTGGCAACCCGCAACGACCGCCTGACCGAAAGGCGCGGCGCCTACGAACACGAGCTGGAACTGAGCCTGCCGGTCTGGCTGCCCGGCCAGCGCCAGGCGCGCGGCGCCGAGGCGGAGCGCTCGGCGGCGGAAACCGAAGCCGAACTGCGCCTGGAACGCCTGCAACTGGCAGGCCAGGTACGCAGCGCCTGGTGGGACGCCAAGCTCGCCGGACTGGAAGCGGAAACCGCGGCCGCCGCTGTCGAGACACTGCAAAGGCTGGCCGATGACGTGGCGCGGCGCGTACATGCCGGTGAGCTGGCACGCAGCGATGAACTGGCGGCGCGCGCCGAAGCGCTGGAGGCGAAAAGTGCCGCCGCCGAGGCAGAACAGCGCGCCCAGGACAGCCAGGCACGCTGGCACAGCCTGACCGGATTTGCCGCCTGGCCGCAACAGGACGAGCCGCCCGCGCCGGCCGAGGCGGCGAACAATGCCGCCGAACAGGCGCTTGCCGCCCGGGTCGCAGCGGCCCAAGCACGCCTGGACCTGACCCGCAGCGAGCGCCGCGACGCGCCCGAAGTAGGCTTGCAGTGGCGCCGCGAACGCAGCGACCCGGCCTTGCCCGCGGACGACTCGCTACGCCTGCAGGTACGCATTCCTTTCGCCACCCAGGCGCGCAATGCGCCGCTGGAAGGCGCGGCGCGCGCCGATTTGGCCCGTGCGCGCGCAGACCAGGCGGCGGCGAGCCGCGAACTTGCCCTGGCGCGCGAAGCCGCCACGGCAAGGCTGGAACTTGCCGGCCGCCAGGAGGAGCTGGCGCGCACGCGCGCCGCCGGCGAAGCAGAACGCGCGGCCCTGGCTGCAAAAGCTTTCAAGCTCGGTGCGCTGGGCCTGCCGGAATATTTACGCGTCGCAGCCGCCGCCCGCGCCGCGGCGCTGGGCGCGGCGCGGGCCGAGCTGGAACGCGGCCGTGCACGCTCACAACTGAATCAGGCATTAGGAGTCACGCCATGAATCCGCACTTATCCCGGTGCATTGCGGGAGCGCGCCACTTCGACGGCTTGGCGCTCGCCGCACTATTGTGGGCGGCAAGCTGGCCGTCCAGCGCCCATGAAGGGCACGACCACGCCGATGCCACGCCGCCCGTTGCCATGACGGAACGCCAGCCGCGCGTGGAAGCCCACACGCACGATTACGAGCTGCTGGGCATCGTCGAAAAGGCCAACAACGGCGCGAATTTACGCATCTATCTGGATCGCCAGGCCGACAACAGCCCGATAGACGCCGCCGAAATCGTGGTCGAAGTCGCGCCGGACCGGAGCATTCCGGCTCAGGCGGATGGCGACAGTTTCGTCGCAGCGCTGGGGCCGCTTACGGCCGCCAGCCGCATTCCCCTCGTATTCGCGATCAGCGAGGGCGAGCGTCACGACCTGATGGGCGGCGTGCTGGAAATTCCAGCCCCCGGCGAGGCCGTTGCAGCCGCCGGGGAAGCCGCCCAGCCGGCCAGGGTATGGATCCCGGTGGCAGGCGTAGCCGCCATACTCGCCTGGGTGATTGCGCGCATGCGCGCCACGCGGAGGACGTCATGAATCCGAACTTGTGCAAACTGGCCGGCGCCGCACTGGTAGCGCTTGTGGCATCGAATGTTGCCGCCCACGAAGGCCACGACCACGCCGCCGCGCCGCTGCCGGCCGCCGCCACTGCGGATCGTGCCGAACGCCTGCCCGATGGCGCGATATTCGTGCCCAAGCCGGCCCAGCGCGAAATGGAAATACGCACCACGGTAGCCGAACTGGCCAGCGCACGCCGCACCATGCCGCTCAATGGCCGGGTGGTTGCCGACCCGCGCGCGGCCGGGCGCGTACAGGCGCCCTGGGCCGGGCATCTGGAAGCGCCGCCCGGCGGCTGGCCGCTGGCCGGTCAATCGGTGCGCGCCGGGCAGGTGCTGGCGCTGCTGGTGGCCAACCCGGCGCCGCAAGAACGTGCGGCGCAACTGGCCCAGGCCGGCGAAGCCGCACCGCAGTTGGCGGCGGCACGCGCACGCGCGGCGCGCCTGGCGGAACTGGAAGGCAGCGTGCCGCAAAAGGACATCGAAGCGGCGCAGGCGGAGGTTGCCGCGCTGGAAGCGCGGCTGGCCGCCGCCAAGGGCGCACTGTCGGCACGCGCGCCGCTCACCGCGCCGCTGGCCGGTCGCATCGCCGATGTGCGCGTGGTGCCAGGCCAGCAGGTGGATGCGCGCGATACCCTGTTCGACATTGCCGACCCGCAGCGGCTGGCGATCGAAGCCACCGCCTACAAGCCGCTCGCGCCGGCCGAACTGGGTGCCGCGACTGCCGAGGTCGCGGGCGCCGGACGATTCCGCCTGCAGCCCATCGCCGCCGCGCTGGCGCTGCGCGATCAGGCGCAAATGCTCAATTTCGCGGTGGTGGAGGGCGAGCGCGAGCGCTTGCTGATCGGCCAGCCCGCGCGCGTGCTGCTGGAAGCCGGCAAGGCGATGGAAGCGGTGCTGCTGCCGCCCTCGGCACTGGTACGGCGTGGCGACGGCCAGACCGTGGCCTATGTGCACAGCGCGGCGGAACGCTACGACGAACGCGTCGTGGATAGTTTCGAAGTCGGCGACCGCGTTGCCGTGACCAAGGGCATCTGGCCCGGTGAGCGCGTGGTGGTGCAGGGCGCCGCGGCATTGGTACAGGTGCGCTGACCATGTTCGAAACCGTCATACGCCAGTCGCTCAGCCGGCGCTGGCTGGTGCTGCTGGCATCGCTGCTGTTGTTGGTGGGTGGCGTGTTCCAGGCGCGCCAGACCGGCATAGACGTATTCCCCGATCTGAACAAGCCCACCGTCACGGTCATGACCGAAGCCGGCGCGCTGGCGCCGGAGGAGGTGGAAAGTCTGGTCACCATTCCGCTCGAATCGGCCCTGAACGGCATGCCGGGGGTTACCCGCGTGCGCTCCACTTCGGGCGTGGGCCTGTCGCTGGTGTTCGTGGAATTCGACTGGGGCACCGACGCCCTGCGCAACCGCCAGCAGGTGGCCGAGCGCCTGCAGGTGGTGCGCGGCCAGTTGCCGCCGGGCGTGGAACCGCAAATGGGGCCGATCACCTCGATCATGGGCGAAATCATGCTCATCGCACTGCCCATCGCGCACGGCGCCGACCCCATGGCGGCACGCGACTACGCCGATTGGGTACTGCGCCCGCGGCTGCTGGCGGTGCCCGGCGTGGCGCAGGTAATACCGATAGGCGGCGCGGTGCGTCAGTACCGCGTCACCCCCGATCCACTGCGCATGCAGGCGGCCGGCGTCACGCTGGAAAACCTGGAAGGCGCGCTGCGCAACTTCAGCCGTTCCGGCAGCGGCGGCTTTCTGGACCATCAGGGGCGCGAATTGCTGGTGCGTGCGCTGGGGCAAAGCGTCCGGCTGGACGATCTTGCCGCGCTGGCGGTGGGCTACCGCAACGGCCAGGCCTTGCGCCTGGACCAGGTGGCCGAGGTGGGCTTTGCGGCGCGGCCGCGGCGCGGCGATGCAGGCTTCGGCGCGGAGCCGGCGGTGATCGTATCGGTGCAAAAACAGCCGGACGCCGCCAGCGTACCGCTCACCCGCAGCGTGGAAGCGGTGCTGCAATCCGCCGCACGCGACCGCCCGGCCGGCGTAGCGGCGCCGCAAATCATGTTCCGCCAAGCCGATTTCATCGAACGCTCGATAGGCAATGTGCAGCGCACCCTGATCGAAGGCGCGGCCGCGGTGACGTTGGTGCTGGTGCTGTTCCTGGCCAATTTCCGCACCACTTTCATATCGCTGCTGGCAATCCCGCTGTCTCTGCTGGGCACCGTACTGCTGCTCAATGCATTCGGCCTGCAGCTCAATACGATGACCCTGGGCGGCATGGCCATCGCCATCGGCGAACTGGTGGATGACGCCGTGGTGGACGTGGAAAACGTATTGCGCCGGCTGCGCGAAAACGCCGCCGCGGGCCAAGCCAGAAGCGCTTTCGACGTGGTACTGGCGGCATCGCTGGAAGTGCGTAGCGGCGTGGTGTATGCCACCGCCACCGTCATCCTGGTGTTTTTGCCGCTGTTCTGGCTGCCCGGCATCGAAGGCCGGCTGTTCGTACCACTGGGCATAAGTTATGTGACGGCCATACTGTGCAGCCTGGGCGTGGCGGCGGTGGTTACCCCGGTGCTGGCATTTTTGCTGTTGCCGCGGCTCGCCGCCTCCGGCAGCGGGGCGCTCGCCATCTTGTCGGACCGGCGTCACGGCGGCAGCGAAGCGCTGCTGGTGGGCTGGCTCAAACGCGGCTACCGGCGGCCACTGGAATGGTCATTGCGAAACGGCGGCTTGCTGATTGCCCTGGTGGCGCTACTGGCGGTGGTGGCCGCTGCCAGCGTGCCGTTCTTTCCGCGCACTTTCCTGCCGCCGTTCAATGAAGGCACCTACACCGTGAATCTGGCGCTGCAGCCGGGCACCTCGCTGGCCGAATCGAATCGGCTCGGTACCCTGGCCGAACATTTGTTGCTGGAAGTTCCTGGCGTGGTCGATGTGGGCCGGCGCACCGGGCGCGCCGAACTGGACGAACACGCCGAGGGTGTACATTCGAGCGAAATAGACGTTTCCACCACAGGCGGGGTGCCGCGCGAACAGATGATCGCGCGCCTGCGCAGCCAACTGGCCGTGCTGCCGGGTTCGGTGTCGGTGGGTCAGCCCATCGCGCACCGCCTGGATCACCTGCTGTCCGGCGTGCGCGCACAGATCGCGGTGAAAATTTTTGGCGACGACCTGGATCAGTTGTACGCACAGGCCACGGCGCTGGCGGAAAAATTGCGCAAGCTGCCCGGCGTCGCCGACCTGCAGGTGGAGCGCCAGGTGCGCATCCCGCAAATGCGCGTGGAAATCGATCACGCCGCCGCGGCGCGCTATGGCATTGCGCCGGGCGCCGTGGTGGCGCTGGTGGAATCGCTCGCCGAGGGTGCCAGTCTGGGCCAGATTATCGATGGCACGCGCCGCTACGAGCTGAGCTTGCGGCTTGCCGACGCCGACCGCGGCGCCGGTGCGCTGGGCCGCGTGACGCTGGATACCCCGGCCGGGCGCGTTCCGCTGGGACTGCTGGCGCACATCGCGGATGGCGACGGACCAAATCAGGTCGGGCGTGAAAACGGCCGCCGCCGCATCGTGATTTCCGCCAACGCGACGGGAAATCTGTCCGACGTAATCGCAGCGCTGCGCGGCGAACTGGCCGGCGTCAAGCTGCCGGCCGGCGGCTTCCTGCTGCTGGAAGGGCAGTTCCAGGCTCAGGAACACGCGCAGAACACCATGCGCTGGCTGGGCCTGGCCTCCGCACTACTGGTGTTTTTCGTGCTGGCCGGGCGCTTCCGTTCGCCGCGGCTGGCGGCCATCATCATGGCCAATATTCCGCTTGCACTGATAGGCGCGGTGATCGCGCTGTGGCTGTCGGGACAGCCGCTGTCGGTGGCGGCGCTGGTCGGCTTCATCACGCTGGCCGGCATCGCCACGCGCAACGGCATACTGAAAATCAGCCACTATGTAAATCTGTGCGCATTCGAGGGTGAAACCTTTGGCGTGCCCATGATCGTGCGCGGGTCCATGGAGCGGCTCACCCCGGTGCTCATGACCGCGCTGTGCGCGGCCATCGCGCTGGCGCCGCTGCTCGCCGAACCGGACGCGCCCGGAAAAGAAATTCTGTACCCGGTGGCGGTGGTGATATTCGGCGGACTGGCCAGTTCCACCCTGCTCGATACCTTTGTGACCCCGGCCATGTTCCTGCGCTGGGGACAGAAGCCGCTCAATGAACTGCTGGCACAAAAGGCCGATAGCGCCTTTTGAGCGCTGCATGCCGGCGCGGAAGGAGAAAATGCTCGTGAATTCCTGTTTTGGCTTACCCTGGCGCGGCGCCCTGTCGGGTGCCCTGCTCGCCCTGCTGGCAGCCACGCCGGCGTGGTCCCACGATGAAGCGACGCTGGACGCAATGGAGGCGCCGCACGGCGGCCAATTACGCATGTCCGGCAATCACCATTACGAATTGGTGGTGGCAAAAAGCGGTGAGGCCGGCGAACATCCGGTGCAGGTTTTTGTGTCCAATCACGCCGGTGACGCACAGGACGTAAGCGGCGCGCGCGCGCAGGCCGTGATGCAAAGCGGCAAGTTGCGCACCTGGGTGACGCTGCAGCCGGATGGCCCCAGCGCCTTCAAGGGCTGGGCGAAATATCCGCCGGCAGCGGATTTGATCGTGCTGCTGAACGTCACGTTTCCGGACGGAAGCATCGAACAGGCACGCTTCACGCCACTCGCGCGGCGCGCCCCGGCTCAGTAGGTGAGCGTGTCGTAAGTGGCCTGATCGCCGGCCAGTTGCAGCGTCACGTGGTTGGGCGCGCAAATCGCCACCGCCCCCGGGCGGCTCAACCAGCCCTGCAATACGCAATACTGGCGCGGACCGGGATCCTGCGCGACGCGCGCGCGGCCGGGCTGGATTTCTATACGCGTGGTACCGAGCGGGCCTTGCACCGAAATCTGGCGCGGCGCATCCAGCGGCAGGCGTGCCACCAGTTCGCCGCCGCGGCGAATTTCCGCGCGGGTGGCATGGCCGCCGCGCCACAACAATGGAAATAGTGCGACCGTGAATGCCGCCGCACAAACCAGCACCAGAAAATCACCCGGCCGCAACCAACGGGCGAGGCCCTGTAAGCGGGAATTCATCTGGCGGGGGGCGCCTGACCGGCCGCGCGGGCGATGCGTTCAGGCACCCAGCGAGCGATGGCGTACCAGCACCCGCGTCCAGCCGTCGAAATTTTTCGCCAGCCATTCGGCAAGATAAACCGAGCGGTGCCGCCCGCCGGTACAGCCCAGCGCCACGGTGAGGTAGCTGCGGCCGTCGCGCACGTAGGCCGGCAGCCATTCGGCGACGAATTTGCGGATGTCCTCGCGCATCGTGATGACATCCGGCTGGCGCTCGAGGAAGGACACGATGGGCGCGTCGTGTCCTGTGAGCGGGCGCAATTGCGGGTCGTAATAGGGATTGGGCAGGCAGCGCACGTCGAACACCAGGTCGGCGTCGAGCGGAATGCCATGTTTGAAGCCGAAAGATTCGAACATGAGGGTAAGGCGCGCATCGACGCCGGCATCGATAAGCCCCTTGATCCAGCCGCGCAGCACGGACGGCAACAGATCGCTGGTATCGATGCGGTGGCCCAGCTCTGCCAGTTCGCCCAGCAATTCGCGCTCGCGCGCAATGGCTTCGGGCAGCGTGGTGTATTCGTTGGCGAGCGGATGGCGGCGCCGCGTTTCCGAAAAACGCGCGATCAGGGTTTCATCGCGCGCTTCGAAATACAGGAAGCGCACGTCCACCTGGTCGCGCAAATGTTCCACGGTCTGCGGCAGATTTTCTATGCTTTCAGCAGAGCGCATGTCCACCGCCACGCCGGCGCGGCGGTGGCCGGAAGCAAGCAGGTATTCCACCAATTGCGGCAATAGCGGCGCCGGCAGGTTATCGACGCAGTAATAGGCGCTGTCCTCGAGCACATTGAGTGCAATGCTTTTGCCCGAGCCGGACAAGCCGCTGATGATGCAAAGTTCCAGATCTGAACGTGTCATGGGGCGAGCATAGCGGAAAGATCTGGTGCTGCGTGAAACTTGCTCGGAGCAAACGCATCTAACCGGGCCAGGGTATGACCCGAACCAAAAACCGGAGGTGAAGACATGAGATACCTGAGGCTACAGCGCAATATGGGCGCCAAGAAGCGCGGGCAAATGCAGCAGGACCGCCGTCCGCCTCTATCCCCCCGGCCGGAACCCGATCACGAATCCGGCTCGCACCGCGACCGCCGCAAGAACGACGAAAATAACGGTCATTGAGCCGCAGGCAACCCGCCGCATTTGACCATGCGGCGGCAACATCCCGGAAAGTCTCGCCAGTCTTTCCGGCACTATGAAAATTCAGTCGATGCACCCCCTGGCGCACGAATCGCCCAGCCGCCGCGATTGCGCAGCGCCAGCGGCGGGTGTTTGTTTGTGCGTTTGTGCATTTGATTTTGGCCAGCCCGGCCGGAAAGAGCGCCTATTCGCCCCCAACCCGCCCCCAGCATTCCTTTCGGCTGGCGGCACAAGATGCGCCGTGGGGCGACACCGCCCGCTAGCGCACGGCCTTGCGCTGAGTGGCTTCCGGCAAATCGGCAACGCGCGCGTACTCGCCACCGGCATAGCGCGCCGGATCGGCCAAGGCGGCGAGCGCAAATTCCATCGCGTCCCAGCCCCAATACAGTTCGCCGTCCAGCGCCAGCGTGGGTACGCCGAATACGCCGGCCGCGACGGCCTCGGCGCCATTGGCCGCCAGCGCGGCTTTCACGGCGGCGGCATTGGCGGCCTCGCGCGCAGCCTCTGCCGATGCGAATCCCAGGCTTAGCGCCAGTTCTTCCCAGTTGTCGGGCTGATTGGGGTCTTTCCCCTCCAGCCAGATGTAGCAAAAAATCCTGTCCACCACCTCGGGCCGGCAATCCAGCGCCAGTGCCAGACGCAGCACAGCAAGCGGGTTGAATGGATGGCCGGGCGGAAATTTGAGCGGAATGCCCGCGCGTTCCGCCTGCCACACCACGTGGCGGTAGGTAAAGCGGCGCTTGGCCGGCAATTCCGCCGGCCCTTTGTGGCCAAAGTGGTCCAGCAGGCCGGCGAATAGGACCGGCACCAGGCGCAGGTCCACGTCGGGCGGAACCAGCACGTGCAGGCGCTGCGAAGCCAGATAGGCAAAGGGCGAAATGAAGTCGAAATACCAGTTCAGGCGGCGCATGTTTCAGTCGGCACAGTTGCAGCGCAGGCCGGATCCGTCCGGATCGTACTTTTCGCGCCTCTGCGCGACGCGGACCAACACCATGCGCTTTTGTTCGTCGGTGGAAGTACTCCAGGCGGCGATTTCGTCCAGCGTGCGCAAACACCCCGCGCACAGGCCCAGCGCGCCATCCATGCGGCAAATGCCGATACAGGGCGAGGCGGTAGAAGTTTGCGCGCCGGACAAATTTACAACCCCGGCGGCAGCCAGGCGGGCGAGCGCTTGTCCAGAAAGGCAGAAAGGCCTTCGCGCCCTTCGGCAGACGCCCGCACACGCGTGATGAGGCGCGCGGTATGGTCGATCAGATCCGGATCGATCGCGCGTCCGGCCAGGTCGCGCAGCAATTGCTTGCTTTCGGCTTGGGCGGCAGGGCTACAGGCCAATAGCGCGTCTATCAGTTCCCCCACGGCCTGGTCCAGTTCTTCCACGCCAGGCACGATTTCATGCAGCAGGCCGATGCGATAGGCTTCGGCGGCGGAAAATCGCTCCGCGGTCAGAAAATATCGGCGCGCCCTGCGCGCCCCGATGGCTTCGACCACGTAAGGACTGATGACCGCCGGTATCAGCCCCAGTTTGGCTTCCGACAATGCGAACACGGCATCATAGGTGGCGATGGCGATATCGCACGCGGCGATGAGTCCCACCCCGCCGCCATAGGCGGGCCCCTGTACGCGCGCGATGGTGGGTTTGGGAAGTTCGTTGAGGGTGCGCAGCAATTGCGCCAGTTTGCGCGCATCGGCCAGGTTTTCGGCCTCACCAAAGGCGGCCGCGCGGCGCATCCAGCCCAGGTCGGCCCCGGCACAAAAACTTTTGCCCGCGGCTGACAGCACCACGACGCGGGCCTCGGCAGATTGCCCCAGTTCGCGCAGCGCGGCGGTCAGATCGGCAATGAGGGATTCGTCGAAGGCATTGTGGCGCTCGGCGCGTCGCAGTGTGGCAATGCCTACCCCCTGATCGATTTCGGTCGCTACGGCTGCCATCGATTCCCTCCGCTATCGGTTTGCTGAATTATCGCCCGGCTGCGCTCAGAACCCACCCGTAGCAAGCCAGCGTTCGATTTGCGGCATGCGGTCACCGCCCCAGAACGGCTCGCCGTCGATAAACGTAAATGGCGAGCCGAACACGCCGCGGGCGATGGCGGCTTCGGTTTCGCTGCGCAGGCGGTCTTTCACGGCCGGATCGGCGAGCGCCTGTTCGAGCGCAGCGCGATCAACGCCCACGGCCGCGGCAACGTCCAGCACGACGGCGGGCGAGGAAATGTCGCGATCTTCGACGAATAGGGCGCGCAGGCAGGCCAGCGCAAACGGTTTGGCGAGCGCGCCGTGGCGGTCCTGCAGCCAGTAAAAGCTGCGCGCCGCATTTTGTGTGGGCAGCGGGAAGCGCGTGGGATGACGGTAAGGGACACCCATGAAGCGCGCCGAGCGCTGTATATCGCGCAGCGCGTACTCGCCCTTGAGGGGTATTTCGGGCAGTGCGACCGCGCCGGTGGTTTTGAATGCCATGCCGAGCAGAAATGGGTGCCAGACCGTGCTGCGGCCATGCCGCGCGGCCAGGTCGTCTATGTGCTGGGCAAAAATGTAGCCGTAGGGCGAGGTGAAGTCGAAATAAAAATCGATCGGGGCGGGCATGGCTTCAGGCTCTCCAGGGCAGTCACGCAACGGTCAGAAAGTATTGCATAGGGGTACGGCGGCGGCACCGGGCGCGGCGCGATGACTGTCGGCCGGCGCCGTCAGCGACGGCCAGGCTCTTCGGCTGGATGGCCGAGCGCCAATTCAAAACGTTGTTCAACGACGCGCGCGCCGTACTGCGATCCGACCGCTTCGCGGGTCAGTTTGAAGCCGGCCTGCTCGTAGAGGTGGCGCGCCACATCGAGGCCCACGAATGTTTCGAGGTAGATGCTGCGATAGCGGTGCTGGCGACAAAATGCCACCGCGCTGTTCAGCATGAGTTTGCCTACGCCGTGCCCTTGCACGCTTTCATCGACGATGAACCAGCGCAGTTGCGCACCGTCGCGCGCTGCGCGCGAGCCATCGACGGCAATGCTGCCTATGATGTCCGCCCCTTCGAACATGGCAAGAAACAAGTCGCGGTCCGGATCGTAGGAGCGAAAAAAATCCGCCACGTCGGCGGCGACGCGGGCTTCGAAAAACGACCCGAAGCCAAACTGCCTGGAATAGTAGCGGCCGTGCAATTCAGCCACGCGGCCGATCACGCCCGGCGTATAACCCAACTCGACACGACTACGCACGGCAACCCCCTCCTGGCCCGTACTCTGCAGGCTCTATGCGGCAGATTTATGCTGCCAAAACCGCAGGCGCTCGAACCTACCGGAGTGGATGCGGGCTGCGGTGGCCGCATCCACCTCCAAACCGCGCCTAAGCCGCGCCCGCGATCTGTGGTGCGACGTCGATCTGTACCGGCGGACAGTGCAGCAACGCCGACAAGGCCATGTCGTAGGCGTCGCGCACCTGGTCCGGATGGTCGATGGTGACGTTGAGGTCACGCAAGCGGCCATCTTTCAGCCCATATATCCATCCGTGCACGCACAACACCTGGCCGCGTTCCCAGGCGTCTCGCACGACTGTGGTTCGGCATACGTTCATGACCTGTTCCACCACGTTCAACTCGCACAGCAGGTCATGTTGCTGCGACAAGTCTCCCGCCTCCTCGAGCCGCCTGAAATGCTTTTCGTGCACGTCTTCGACATGGCGCAGCCAGTTGTCCGCAAGGCCGACGCGATAACGCGCGAGCGCCGCGCGTACGCCGGAACACCCGTAATGGCCCACCACCATAACGTGCTTGATGCGCAAAATTTCGACCGCGAACTGCAGCACGGACAGGCAATTCAGATCGGTGTGCACGACCACGTTGGCAACGTTGCGGTGCACGAACACTTCGCCCGGCGCCAGCCCGATAATTTCGTTTGCGGGCACGCGCGAGTCGGAACAGCCTATCCAGAGGTAATCCGGCGCCTGTTGTTTGGCCAGGCGCAAAAAGAATTCCGCGTCTTTCTGTACGACAGAATCCGCCCAATTGCGGTTGTTCTCGAACAAATGTGGAAGATCGCGCATCGATTCAGGTACTTTCTTCAAACAGTTCACGTCCGATCAGCATACGGCGGATTTCCGACGTACCTGCCCCGATTTCGTACAGCTTGGCGTCGCGCCACAAGCGGCCCGTCGGGTAGTCGTTTGTGTAACCGTTGCCACCTAGTGCCTGTATGGCTTCACCGGCCATCCAGGTAGCTTTTTCGGCTGCGTACAGAATTGCTGCGGCGGCGTCCTTACGCAGGCGCCGCGGGTCACCGCCGGGCTGGTCGCAGTTTTTTCCGACCGTGTATACGTAGGCCCGGCAGGCACTGAAAGTAGCATACATGTCGGCAATTTTGGCCTGCATCAACTGAAATTCGCCTATGGCGCGGCCGAACTGGCGGCGTTCATGCACGTAGGGCAATACGCTATCCAGGCAGGCCGCCATGATGCCGAGCGGGCCGGCCGCCAGCACCGCACGCTCATAATCGAGGCCGCTCATGAGTACCTTTGCGCCCTCGCCTTCGCGCCCGAGTACGTTTTCGGCGGGCACCTCGCAGTCCTGAAACACCAGTTCCCCGGTATGCGAACCGCGCATGCCCAGTTTGTCCAGTTTTTGTGCGACGGAAAAACCGCGCGCCTGTTTTTCGACCAGAAATGCCGTAATGCCGCGCGGCCCCGCGTTCATGTCGGTCTTGGCATACACGACCAGCACGTCGGCGTCGGGGCCGTTGGTAATCCACATTTTGCTGCCGTTCAGCAGATACAGATCGCCGCGTCTGTCCGCGCGCAGGCGCATGGAAACCACGTCGGAGCCGGCACCGGGTTCGCTCATCGCCAGCGCGCCGACGTATTCGCCGGAAATCAGCTTGGGCAGATAGCGCATTTTTTGCGCTTCCGTGCCGTTGCGATGGATCTGATTGATGCAAAGATTGGAGTGCGCACCATATGAAAGCCCCACCGATGCCGAAGCACGCGAAATTTCTTCCATGGCGACCATGTGCGCCAGATAGCCCATGCCCGCGCCGCCGTATTTTTCGCCCGCGGTCAGGCCAAGCACGCCCAGCGTGCCGAACTTGCGCCAGAGGTCCATGGGGAATTGGTCGCTACGATCCACTTCCGCCGCGCGCGGCACAATTTCGCGGCGTGCAAACTCGGACACCGCCTCGCGCAGCAGGTCGATGTCCTTACCCAATCCGTAATCGAGTCCCGTCGGCAACATGGTGTGCTCCTTTCTCGCGGCGTGGGCGACCGGTTCGGCACGCGCAAGCCGGCGCTCGATTGACGACGCAGAGCCTGCAATTTACCGGCCCTGCGGTGCGCCGGCAGGCGGTACTCAAACCCGGCAATCCGGCCGCTTGACCCAAACAATGATATTGCAGCAGGCCCCTACGTCAACCCTCACGCGATGCGCGCAGCAGGCCGAATTTGCGGTGCATCGCAACATGATCGAGGCCATGCCGCGCAAGGCATAAGTCGCATCGCCCGGCACCGTCGGATCGGCGCAAATGCGCGCCAATCCGGGTTTTCCAAAGTGTGCGCGGTGGGTTAGAATCTTCCGCCTGTACTTCGTACGCCAGTCGATACGCGAGTCGCCGCGGGCATCGTCCGCCGGCCACATCGAGCGCAATCGGCCGCAGGAAAGAGTTAATGCGCGCAATCAGGCAAGCGGCGCAGCAATGCATCATTCCGGCGGGCGATCATTTTAATGTTGCGGGCCATGCGCACCCGCGCCTTGTCTGCACCACCGGGGAGAGAAAACTGTGTCCGACGCCAAAGAAGCATCCGTAGAAGTGCCCGATCCGGCTGAACTTGCCAAAACCTATGGGGAAGTGGCGGAACGCGCTTCCAAACTGATTACCGAACACGTCCAGCGCCAGGTAAAGCGCGGCGCATCGCCGCCGCAGGATGAGCTGGGCGTGGCCCAGGCCTTCATGGACATGATGGCCAAACTGCTGTCGAATCCGTACAAGCTCGCATCAGCACAGGTCAATCTGGTGTGGGATTACTTTTCGCTCTGGCAGCATTCCATGCTGCGCTTCATGGGCGTGGAAGCCGCACCGGTGGCCTCGCCCGCCAAGGGCGACAACCGCTTCAAGGCGGGCGAATGGCAGGATCATTTCCTGTTCGACTACATCAAGCAAACCTATCTGGTGAGCGCGCGGCATATTCACGACGTGGTGAGCAATGTCGAAGGCCTGGACGAAAATACGCAGAAAAAGGTGAATTTTTTCACCCGCCAGTACATCGATGCGATGAGCCCGTCCAATTTCGCGGTCACCAATCCGGAAGTGTTTCGCGAAACGGTCAAAAGCCACGGCCAGAACCTCATCAAGGGCCTGAACAATCTGTTGCGCGACATCGAAGAGGGCGACGGTCAGTTGCGCATCCGCATGACCGACACCACGGCTTTCGAAATGGGCCGCAATGTGGCCACCAGCAAAGGCAAGGTGGTTTTCCAGAACGAATTGATGCAATTGCTGCAGTTCAACCCGACCACCGAACAGCAGTTGAAGCGGCCCATGCTCATCGTGCCGCCGTGGATCAACAAGTACTACATCCTCGACCTGCGTGACAAGAACAGCTACATCAAGTGGTGTTGCGATCAGGGTCACACGGTATTCGTGATTTCCTGGGTCAATCCGGACGCTCGTCTGGCTGAAAAGGGCTTCGAGGATTACCTGATCCAGGGCACGCTGGCGGCGGTGGATGCGATCGTCGAACAGACCGGCGAGAAGGAAATCAATGCAGCCGGCTACTGCCTGGGCGGCACCTTGCTGGCCACCACGCTCGCCTACATGGCGGCGAAAAAAGACAAGCGCATCCAGTCCGGCACCTTCTTCACGACCATGCTGGACTTTTCCGACCCGGGCGAACTGGGCGTATTCATCGACGAAAAGGCGGTCGAAGCGCTCAACAAGAAAATGAACGAGCGCGGCTATCTGGAAGGTTCGGAGATGGCCGGCACCTTCAACATGTTGCGCGCCAATGACTTGATCTGGTCCTTCGTCGTCAATAACTACCTGATGGGCAAGGATCCCTTCCCGTTCGACCTGCTGTACTGGAATTCCGATTCCACGCGCATGCCGGCGCGCATGCACAGTTTCTACCTGCGCTGCATGTACCTCGACAACAAGTTGCGCGAGCCGGGCGGCATCGAACTGGCCGGTACGCCCATCGATCTGCGCAAGATCAAGGTTCCGGCCTATTTCATTTCCACCGTCGAAGACCATATTGCGCCATGGAAAAGCACCTACGCCGGGGCACGCCTGTTCGGCGGCCCGGTGCGCTTCGTGCTGGGCGGGTCGGGCCACATCGCCGGCATCGTCAATCCGCCCGCCGCCAACAAATATGGCTTCTGGCTCGCCAAATCCACCAAAATGCCGGAAAGCCCGGACGAGTGGTTCACCGATACCGCGCAAAACCCCGGCTCCTGGTGGAATGACTGGCAAGCCTGGGTGACCGGCCACAATGACGCAAAAGTGCCTGCGCGCGATCCCGCCAAGGGCAAGCTCAGCGTAATCGAAGATGCCCCGGGCAGTTATGTGAAAGCCCGCCTGGACGCGTCCAAAGCCGGCAGTTGAGTACCGCCCGGTAAGCGAGAACACGGCCGCTTCTGCATGGAAGCGGCCGTTTTTCATGGCGCGGCGCGTCCGCTGTGCAAGCCTGGGTCCTCTTGGGCGGGCGCATGTTTCCCCGGTGCGTTTTTCGCCCCGCGCTGATAGGCGCGGTCGCGGATTGTCCGGATTGGGCCGCCCTATTTCGCCGGCCCGTGCCATGCCGCCACAGGCCCGGCTGAAAAATTGACCAGAAGGGGCTTAAGGCCGCGCGGACAGGTATGGCGCGCGCACAGGGCCACACGCTGCCCAGCTCCGGCGTTACACTGCAGCCTTTTATGCACCCGGGACCATCCGCCATGGCAAGCGATATACCGATGTCCACCGAATTGGCGCAAGCTCTGGCAGCCGCCTTCGGTGCCGGCGAGCAAATTCCCGCGCCGCCGCCAGAACAAGTGCCGGCCAGCCCCGAACAGGCCTGGGCCATACAGTTGCAAATCATAAATTTTTGTGGCGACAGCACGGGCGGCTGGAAGGTGGGCGCAAAATCTCCCGATGGCCCGATTCAGGGCTGCCCGCTGCCGTCACGGCGCATACGCCCGGCGCCGACGCGCATGCGCCGGTCGTTTTTCGCGCGTGTGGGGCTTGAACTGGAAATTGCCTTCCGCTTCGGTCGCAGCTTCCAGCCCGGCGAAGGCGAAGTCGGCGAGGCCGAAGTGCTGGCCGCCATATCCGAAATGGCGGCGGCGATCGAAATTGTGGGCAGCCGCTACACCACTTGGCCGCAGGTTGAGCGGCTCGCCCAATTGGCCGACCTGCAAAACCACGGCGCCTTGATCGTGGGTGATTTCGTGGAGTACCGCGATGACTTTCCGTTCCTGGAACCGCAACTGGCGTTCAAGTTCGACGGGGCGACCATATGCGAAGGCCCGCATCGCAATCCGGCCGGCGATCCGCGCCGGTTGTTGACATGGACGGTCAATCACAGCTTGCGCATGGGCGTGCCCATCACGCCTGCCACGGCCGTCACCACCGGCACCTACATCGGCTTGTACAACCCGCCTGGCACAGGCCTGGCAAGCGGGGTCATCGACGGCCTGCCGCCCCTGGAACTGGCGCTCGAGTAGCGCCGGAGGCGCGACTGCGATCTTAAGCGCGTCCTAAAGTGTCAGCGGTCACCAGCCCTGCGGCCGGCGGCGCGGAAACTGCTCCTCCCAGTTCCGTGCGTTGCCGTGTCCGAGATCCATTGAGTGCCAGGAAGCGTGGATGGGCCTGCGTTACCTCCCGGCGCAGGTAACAGTGCAGACGCCAGTCCGTCCGCATATGCCGCTTCATTGCTCGACACCCGGCAACCGTTTGTTGCAGTGTCCGATTATCGCAATGGCAAAGTTTGCTGGGCGCTCTCCGGCGGGCGAGGAAAGTCCCTGACGGCGATATCAGGTTCGCCGAGCGAAGGTGCTCTTTTCCTCCCAATTCCGGACACACCTTTGGCAACTCGCAAGGATTCGCTTGCCGCAATGCAAAAAACCGCCATGCTCAAGCTCTGACCAGCCACCACCTGTCACAGGGCAGGAAATTTATGCCAAGGGCTTGATCGATACGCATGAATTTTTCAATGAGTCACAATTGACGGGGGCAAATCCACGCGGCTTGCAGTATACTTACAACACTCAGGACGCCATGGGCGTCATCAGCCTTACATCCGGGAAACGATGCCAGGATTTGGCTGTACGTATCCGGGCCATTCTACCGCTCCTCGTCGAACGACACACCCAGGGTTTTCGAACGCTTGTAATTCAATGATCTGCAGTGTATAAACATCATATTTGTGCACCGCACCAGAATACGAGTTGGACCTTGCATGAATATGGTTTCGAGACTCGGCAGCAATGCCTGCCGTATGACGCGACCGACCCAGGCCAACACTTTTCATGCGGACCGCCTAAACCCAGGCTTCTCGAAGCGTGCCTTCTCGAACCGCAGCCGCTTGCGCTAGCCTGCACGCACTGTGTCTGCCCCGCCCCGCTGGGCAACGGGCAATTTGGTCGGTTCGAGCCGGTGCGCCGATTTTGGGAGCGTGGCTTAAGGGGCTTTTCTACCTGTATTTCTGCACGACAGCAAATTTGGAATCGCCGTAGTCTTGCATTCTGCGCATCGCAATAGGCTGACGGTTTCAAGGTGCCGTCACGGACCTCGCCGTAGCGAAAGGTCCACATCGCCGTGGCTTTCGGAATTGCCGCGAGATCTCGGTAAAGCCCCCGGTAGCCGTTATATGGCAATGATCAAGGAGTCGCTGCATTGCTTGCAATAGGATTCATGCACTCGCGCTTCGGCAGCAGACATTTCGGCCCCTCTTCGCTGGCAAATTTTCATACTTCAAGGAAGGGTTGATGGATCAACTCGATCGGACACAAAAGCAGGCAGAATTCATGCCCAGATCGCGGATCCAAGCGTCTGGCACGCCTAGCGAGGGCAGCGTTCCGCTCCAGCCGATCGCCATCGTCGGCATCGCATTTCGCTTTCCGGGCGATCTGAGCGACGAAGGCAGCTTGTGGAATGCCCTCAAATCGAAACGCGACATGGTGGGCGAAATCCCCCCCGATCGCTGGGCCGTAAGTGAGCTCCAGCACGACAAGCGCTCAGAACCCGGCCGCAGCATCACCTTTTCCGCCGGTGTGCTGTCTCGCATCGACGAATTCGACGCACAGTTTTTCGGCATTTCCCCGCGCGAAGCAGCTTGGCTGGATCCGCAGCAGCGCTTGTTGCTGGAACTGGCCTGGGAAGTCATGGAAAACGCAGGGGTCCGCCCAAGCGCGATGGCGGGATCGGATTGCGCGGTCTATGTGGGCGTATCGAGCCTCGACTACGGGACGCGCGGGCTGCACGACCCAGCCACCACGGCCGCGCACTCGATGACCGGCAACGCGCTCAGTATCGCTGCCAACCGCATTTCCTACGTATTCGATCTACGCGGCCCGTCGCTCTCGGTCGATACGGCCTGTTCATCGTCTCTGGTGGCACTACATCAGGCGTGCAACAGCTTGCGCGCTGGAGAGGCATCGACCGCGCTGGTTGGCGGTGTCAATATCCTCCTGCATCCGCAACCGTTCGTGGGCTTTACCAAAGCGTCCATGCTTTCCGCGGGCGGACGTTGCAAGGTATTCGATGCATCCGGAGACGGTTATGTGCGCGCCGAGGGCGGGGCATTATTGCTGCTCAAGCCACTTGATCGTGCCATCGCCGACGGCGATGAAATCCACGCCGTAATCCGTGCAAGTGGTGCCAATGCCGACGGTGCCCGCAAGACCGGGATGACCATTCCCAGTCCGGAAGGCCAAGCCGACTTGATGCGCAGCGTCCTCGCGCGTAGCGGCCTGCTGGCGAGCGAAGTCGATTTTTTCGAGGCGCACGGCACCGGTACGGCCGTCGGCGACCCTATCGAGGCAGCGGCCATCGGTACGGTTTACGGACGCGATCGCGCCGAGCCGTTACCGATCGGATCGGTGAAGGCAAATCTGGGCCACCTGGAACCGGCATCGGGCATGGCAGGACTGGTGAAGGCTGTTCTGGTTCTGAAAAACCGCGCCGTGCCACCTTTGTTACATCTGAACGCGCCCAACCCCCACATCGATTTTGCCGAGCTGAATCTGGACCCGGTTGCGGAATACCGGGAGTTCCCTGCCGCCAACGGCAAGCTGCTCGTGGGCGGCGTCAATTCCTTCGGCTTCGGCGGCGCCAATGCGCATGTGTTGTTGCAGGAATTTCGCACTGCCGCGCAGGCAGCGCCAGCGCGGACGACTGCTCGCCCCCCCCCGCTGTTTCTTTCGGCACGTACCGACGCGGCCCTGCGCGCCCTTGCCGGGCGCTACGCAAGCGAGCTTTGCGACACGACGACCGAACACTTTTATGACGTCGCCTGGGCCGCCGCACATCAGCGTGATCGGCTGGAAAAGCGCCTCGTCCTGATCACCGAAACGCCCGCGCAGGCCGTCGCCCTGCTCGCCGATTACGCCGGCGGAGCAACGCCAGCCGGTATCGTAGTCGAAGACGCATTGCCGGAAAACAGCGGACTAGCCTTCGTCTATTCGGGCAACGGCGCGCAATGGGTCGGCATGGGACGCCGCCTGCTCGCCGCAATGCCGGATTTCCGTGCCGAAATAGCCAAAATCGACGCCCTGGTCCTTCCGCTGACCGGTTTCTCGATACTCGATGAACTGGCCGCAGACGGAAACGACGCACGGCTGGACGACACCGTCGTCGCGCAGCCCCTGCTGTTTGCAATTCAGGTAGCGGTGACGCGGCTGCTGCGCGACCGCGGCATCGTTCCAGCCGCCGTGACCGGGCATAGCGTGGGCGAAGTCGCCGCTGCGTGGGCGGCCGGCGCTCTCGACCTCACGCAGGCGGTACGCGTGATCTGCACGCGCAGCGCTGCGCAGGGTAGCACCCGCGGCGCCGGGCGCATGGCCGCAGTAGGGCTGTCCGAAGCCGGCGCGCGCGCCGCTATTGCGGAAATCGACGCCAGCCTTGACCTCGCGATTGCCGGCATCAATAGCCCGAAAAGCGTGACGCTTTCGGGCGCGCTCGCTGATCTCGAGCGCCTGCAGGTCCACCTGGAACCGAAAGGGGTGTTTTATCGCCTGCTCGACCTCGATTACGCCTTTCACAGCCGATACATGGATCCAATCGAAGACCGCCTCGCCCACGGGCTTGACGGACTCGTTCCCGGCCACTCTGCGAAAGCCACATTCGTATCCACGGTTACCGGCGACGTCCTCGACGGCGAGCAACTCGACGCCACTTATTGGTGGCGCAACGTTCGCGCGCCAGTCCAGTTTGCCGCCGCTGTAAGCAGACTTGCCGGCTTGGGCTGCCGCGTGTTTGTCGAAATCGGCCCTCACGCCATACTGCAGCGCTACATTGCCGACGGCCTGACCGCCGCAGGCGTAAAGGGAAAGTTCCTGGCCACGCTGCGCAAGGAGGCCGATGGTCCGGAGCAAATCGAAGACGCGTTCCTGCGTGCCACACTGCTTCAGTCCGAACCAGATCTCGGAATATTTTTCCCGTATGCCGCACGTCGCGTCCGCCTGCCTAACTATACCTGGCAGCGCGAACGTCACTGGCAGCCGGAAAGTAGCGAGCACCATGCCTATATTTCGCGCCGGCGGGTACATCCTTTGCTGGGATGGCGGCTTCCGGAGTTGGACCCGGCATGGGAAAACACGATCGATCCGGTGGTGCTGCCCTGGCTCGCCGATCACAAAGTTGGCGGGGCCATCGTTTTCCCCGGCTCGGCCTACGCCGAGATTGCTTTGGCCGCGGCGCGCGAATTACGCCCCGGCGACCGCCACTGTGTCGAGCAGATCGACATCGTTGCGCCCATGCTGTTCGACGGCGAACACGCGCGCACGCTTCGCGTTACGGTCAGTCCGCGCGACGGCAGCTTCCAGGTTCGCAGCCGGCAGCGCCTCAGCCACGATGAATGGATGCTGCATGCGGCCGGCCGCATACTAGAGGCCAGCGACCGATCGCCGCAAGCACAAATCGAAGCGGTTCCCGCGTCTGCCGCCGAACTATGTGCGGACGACCACCACCGGCTCACCGTCATGCTGGGCCTTGATTACGGCCCAGCTTTCCGGCGCCAAGGATCTGCCCGGCACCTTGCAGAACATGTCGAGGCCAAGCTCGATTTGCCTGCGGAAATCATGGCGGATCAGGCGTACTTGATCCATCCTGCCTTGCTCGACGTAGGTTTCCAGTCGCTGGTCGATTTCTTCCAGTACGAAATCGAAGCCGGACTGGCCGTCGTGTTCCTGCCGGTAAAAATCGAGCGGATAGAAATCTGCCGACATGCCGTCCCGACACTTTGTCGCGCGCAGATTCGACGCCGCAGCATGCGCGCCGTGCTGGCAGATTTCGAGCTGTTCGATGCCGCGGGCGCGCTCATCGCGCGGGCCAGCGGCTGTCGCTTCCGTGCCGCTCCGATCGCCAATCGCGAGCAGGCCAAAGTGTCGACATGGCGCATGGTGCCGAGCTTGCGGCCACATCCTGCGCGTAAATTGCGTACCGAATTTCCGCCGCCGAAGTTGCTTCTTGCGCATTTGCGCTCGCGCATGGCCGCGACGGAAGATCAGCGCCGCACCTGGTTCAAGGAAACGCTGCCGCTATTCGAAGCGCTGGTATTGTCGTTCGCCTACGATGCATTCCCGATTTTGGCGGGTAAAAACCTCCGCGACGTTTCGCCTTACGCGCGCTGGGTCGCCAGCATCCTGCTACAGGAAGGGCTGCTCGTCGAGCAGGATGGCGATTGGCAGTTGGCCGCCCGCGGCAGTTTGCCGGCGGCCGAAGAAATCTGGCAAAGCTTGCTGCGCGATAGTCCTGCGTCCCTGCTGCAGTTGGCGTTGGTCGGGCGCGTCGGCCGTCAGTTGCCAAAACTGCTGGTGGGCGAACTCGACAACCGCGAATTCCACGCCGCCTTGCGCCGCTCGCCATCGGCAGAGGCGCTCTATGAGGATGATCCGGCCTATGTCGGCACGCGCAGCGCGGTCGAGCATGCGCTGCGCCATTTCGCAGCAACCTGGCCGGCCGACCGGCGGCTGCGGGTACTCGAAATAGCGGCCGGCGCAAGTGGGATTCCCCATTGTTTGCTCGAAATACTGCCGGAGGATAGGCTCGATTACGTGATCGCTCTCGACGACGAGGACGTGGTCCAGCGCCAGCGCGCGGAATATCAGGCGTGGAGCAACGTCGCTGTAGCAGGGCTAAACCTTGCAGACTGCACACTGGATGCCGACAAGCCTTTGCCGGAAGTATTCGACGTGATCATCGTGCGGCACGTGTTGCACCGCGCGGCCAACCCGAAAGCCACACTAACGCGGGCGCGCCACCTGCTCGTCGCAGGTGGCGTGTTGTTGCTCGCGGAGCGGCATCCAGATTGGAGCGCGGACTTTCTAGCCGGCCTCGATCCGGCTTGGTGGCACGAAACCATCCCGGCAGAAGCTGGGGCACTCACGCCGCCACAGTCGTCGCTGGCAGCCTCCGACGCCTGGCGACAAGTGCTCCTGGACGAAGGTTTCGACGCCGTCGAGTGTTTTGCCGAACCGGCGGCGGATGGTCTGGCTGAAGGCGCCTATCTGCTCCACGCGCGCCGGCCGTTGCTTGATACCCACGTGCTTGCGCCGCCGGAGCCGGCGAGCTGGCTAGTGCTGAGCGACGACGCGACATCGCGCCTGAGCGATCGAATTCGCATACGGCTTGAATCGAATGCACAGCGGGTCGCACAGGCGCGCCAGATCGAGGATATCGATCTGGCCGGAATCCAGCACGTGGTCAATCTGATCGGTTGGGGCCGCCCCCCGACCGACGCCGCCGATCTGGTTTCGGCTCTGCTACAGGACGTACAGGCCCTCGCCGCGCGCCCGGGGAAACCGCCGCGCCTGTGGCTGGTCACGCGCGGAGGCGCTCCAGGCGACAATCTGGTGCTGAACTGTCGGCCCGACCCGGTTCAGGCGGCTCTGTGGGGCTTCGGGCGTGTGGTGATGAACGAACACCCGGTGCTCGAATGCACCCTGATCGATCTCGCTTGCGATCCCGACGGTTCCGAAACGTCGGCGCGGCTGGAGTGCGAGTTTCTGCGTCCGGACGGAGCAAGTGAAATACTGCTCGGTCCGGTTGCCCGTTATACCCTCGCATTGCGCATTGCCGAGCGTACGCCTTCCGCGCGCGATATCGATACGCCGCGCTTCCGCCTCGATTTCCGTATGCCGGGGCAGTTGCGCAACCTGCTCTGGCTGCCGGAAACAGAACGCCCCCTGCATGAAGACGAAGTCGAAGTGCGCACCCAGGCGGCTGGGTTGAATTTCCGTGACGTCATGTACTTGATGGGATTGCTGCCCGACGAAGCCGTGGAAAAAGGCTATGCCGGCGCCAGCATAGGCCTCGAGTTTTCAGGCATCGTGAGCCGCGTGGGAAGCCGCGTACTCGACTTGCAGCCGGGCGACGCCGTCATGGGCTTCGGTTCGTCCTGTTTTGCGAGCCACGTCGTGACGCGGGCGGATGCTGTCGTCCCCATCCCGGAAAACTGGACCTTCGAAGCCGCCGCAACGGTACCCACCGTATTTTT
This sequence comes from Rhodocyclaceae bacterium, assembly GCA_016791105.1. Classification (GTDB taxonomy): domain Bacteria; phylum Pseudomonadota; class Gammaproteobacteria; order Burkholderiales; family Rhodocyclaceae; genus JAEUNM01. The sequence goes on from JAEUNM010000111.1 coordinate 32,829, forward strand.
CACGGTGTATTACGCGCTAAAACATCTGGCCGATCTGCAGCCGGGCGAGCGCGTCCTGATCCACGGCGGAGCCGGCGGCGTCGGCATCGCCGCCATTCAGCTCGCGCGGCACCTCGGCGCCGAAATTTTCGCCACCGCCGGCAGCGATGAAAAACGTGATTTCGTGCAATTGCTGGGCGCTGATCGGGTGTTCGATTCACGCAGCCTGTCGTTTGCCGACGACGTGCTGGCCGCCACGCAAGGCGAGGGCGTCGACGTCATTCTCAATTCCCTGGCGGGTGAAGCTGTCCGACGCAATTTCGCGATACTGAAACCGTTCGGCCGTTTTCTGGAGCTGGGTAAACGTGACTTTTACGAAAACACCCCCATAGGCCTGCGCCCTTTCAAGGACAACATCAGCTATTTCGGCATAGACGCAGACCAGTTGCTCACCAGCCGCCCCAAGCTGGCAGGACGGCTGTTCCGTAAAGTGATGGCACTGTTCCGTTCCGGCGTGCTGTCCCCCCTGCCCTATCGCAGATTTTCGGCCAACGCGGTGGTGGATGCTTTCCGCGTCATGCAGCAAGCGCGCCATATCGGCAAAATCGTCATTACGCTTGCCGACGCCTGCCCGGAAATCATGTATCCGGAGCCGGTCCCACGCACCCTGCGGCTACAGAAAAACTCCACCTGGATCGTTACCGGAGGGCTGGCCGGCTTTGGGCTCGAATCGGCTAAATGGCTGGCTGCACACGGCGTCGGGAACCTCGTGCTGCTCGGGCGGCGCGGGCTGGAAACCCCGGGTGCCAAGGCCGCCATTGACCAAATCGTCGCGACCGGTGCCACCGTCACCGCACTTGCTTGTGACATCACGGACGCCGATGCCATTGAAAGACTTATGGAGCGTGTCACCCGGACGATGCCCCCCATCGCCGGCATCCTGCACGCCGCCATGGTGATCGATGATCGCATCATTGCCAATCTGGATGCGCAAAGCGTGGCCGCCGTGCTGCGGCCGAAATTGCTTGGCGCATGGAATCTGCACAAGGCCACGCTGGGTATTCCGATCGAGCATTTCGTGCTGTATTCATCCATCACGACTGCCCTCGGCAATCCGGGACAAGCCAACTACGTAGCCGCCAATGCGGCGCTCGAAGGACTTGCCGAACTGCGCCGAAGCATGGGCCTGCCGGCCACCTGCATAGGTTGGGGACCGATAGGCGATGCCGGGTACCTGACGCGCAACACCGCCGTGCGCGACAGTCTTGGCCAGCGCCTCGGCAAACCGCCGCTCACTTGCGAGCAGGCCATGGTTCAATTCGAACGCGTCGTGGCCAACGATGAAGGCACGGTAGGCATCGCAAATTTCGAGTGGGGCACGCTTTCGCGATTGCTACCCTCGGCTGGCGGGGTTCGCTTCGCAGCCCTCAATCGGAATCTTGAGGGCTCGGGATTGTCGACGTGCGACGCCGATTTCCATGCCCTCATCGCCGGCAAGCAACCGGAAGAAATTGCGTCCATCGTGCAGGACCTCGTGGTCAGAGAGGTGGCACAGATTCTTTGCATAAGTGCGGATCGCATCGAACCCGGCCGATCGCTGCACGAACTTGGCCTCGATTCCCTCATGGCCGTCGAACTCGCGTTGGGCCTGGAGCGACGCCTAGGCATCCAGTTGCCAGTGATGATGCTGAACGAATCGCCCACGAGTGAAAAAATTTCCGCGCGGATCACCGATATGCTGTTGCGCGGAAAGGAAGGTACGATGGCAAACCAAGACGGCGCGCTGATTGAAAGCATGGCGCGCCAACATGGCATAGACGTCGATGAAGCTGACGTAGCGAGGGTGATGGAAGATGCCCGCGCACTTGGCGCGCACGGGGTAAGGTTAACGGCATGACGAATTTGGGCCAAAAAGCCAAGTCGCAATTGATCGGCCGGATCCTTGGGAAAAAATCCGGCAAGGCGGAACAACCTGCATCGATCGCACACGCTGCAACCAGTTCCGATGTTCCCGAAGTCTACACACGTTTCGACCGTCACCCCGGCTACGAAAAAATGCTGGTGCCCAAGGCGGCGGCCGACCGGCTCGGCCTCGCCAACCCGTTCTTCAAGGTGCACGACGGCGTTGCGGGAGCGACCACGCGCATCGACGGGCGGCCCTACATCAACTTCTCGAATTACAACTACCTTGGCTTATCGGGGCATCCCGCGATCAGCAAAGCCGCCAAGGACGCCATAGACCGATACGGCACTTCCTGTTCCGCGAGCCGGCTCGTCGCCGGGGAACGCTCAATCCAGCGCGATCTCGAACGCGCCCTGGCGGACCTGTACGAAGTTGAAGATTGCATCGCATTCGTGAGCGGCCATGCAACCAATGTAAGCACCATAGGCTACCTGTTCGGGCCAAGGGACGTGATCATTCACGACAGCCTGATCCACAACAGCGTGCTCGAAGGCATCCGGCTGGCCGGCAGCGCGCGACGTTCATTCCCGCACAACGACCACCGCATGCTGGACCAAATCCTCAGCGACATCCGCGGTCAGTTCGAACGCGCGCTCATAGTCGTCGAAGGCCTGTACAGCATGGATGGCGACATCCCGGACCTGCCGGCTCTGATAGACATCAAGCGGCGCCACCGGGCATTTTTGATGGTCGATGAAGCGCACTCGCTGGGCGTGCTGGGAGAAAAAGGCAAGGGCATACGCGAACACTATGGCGTTGCAGGCCGCGACGTCGATATCTGGATGGGCACGCTCTCCAAAACTCTGGCTGGATGTGGCGGCTATATCGCCGGGGAGCGCGCCCTGGTCGAACATCTGAAGTACGCCGCACCGGGCTTCGTGTATAGTGTCGGGTTGTCGCCGCCGCTTGCCGCCGCATCGCTCGAAGCGCTGCGGCTCATGCTCAAGGAGCCGGAGCGGGTGGCAAGGCTGCGAGCGCGCGCGCGCTTTTATCTGCAGTTGCTTCAGTCTGCAGGTATAAATACGGGAACCGCACAAGGATTCGCGGTCATCCCGGCCATCATCGGCAGTTCGCTCAAAGCCGCACGCTTGTCCAACCAATTTTTCGATGCCGGCATCAACGTACAGCCTTTGGTTTATCCCGCTGTGGAAGAAAAAGCGGCGCGCCTGCGCTTTTTTCTGTCCACAATGCACTCAGAAGAACAATTGCTCCTGACTTGCGGGGTCGCGACGAAGCTGTTGGGCAAGTGAAAGCCGCCTCGGCATGTATATGCTGATTCCGTACATGGTGCGGCGCAGCGTACTTCGATCCCAAAAGACGCATTCCGCCCCTCCCTTTGGAAAAGACGTGTGAAAACTCCTGACAGTTTTTCCGACTTATGCGCGCGCACCATCTGCGGTATATTTTTCGTGGTACTTGGTGGTTGCGCAACCTTCCCCGATTGGATGCCCGCATCAGGTGCCAGCCGCCAGCAGGTACAGGAAAGTCGCGAATCAAGCCGTGTTCAGGGCATCCAGGTCGTGGACGTGAACGACGCCCTGGCGCGAACACTCGCCGCCAGCAAGAAACTTGCTCAGTTTGCGGATATTTTCAAAACCACCACCAGTAACAACTATCAACTCGGTCCGGGAGATATTGTCGAACTGTCAATTTGGGAAACGCCACCTGCAATGCTTTTTGGGGCCACCGTACTCGACCCAACATCCGGCCCCATCACATCGCGCAGCGTTACCTTGCCGGAACAGATGATTACCCAGGAAGGCACAATAAATGTGCCGTTCGCCGGGCGCGTTCGAGTCAACGGGCGTACCCCCCCAGAGATCGAAGCAGACATCGTAAAGCGCCTTGGCGGCAAGGCGAACCAGCCGCAGGTACTGGTACGCGTCGTAAAGAACAATACATCCAACATCACAGTCGTGGGCGACGTTACCAGCAGCACCCTCATGCCCCTGACCCCTAAAGGCGAACGACTGCTTGATGCGCTTGCCATCGCAGGCGGCGTGAAGCAGCCAGTAAACCGAATGTCGGTACAGCTTTCTCGGGGCAGTCGTAGCGCAACCATGCCACTCGATGCGGTAATTCGCGACCCGCGACAAAACATCCTGCTCGAACCCGGCGACGTAGTTACGGCGCTGTTCCAATCGCAGAGTTTTTCCGTCCTTGGTGCGACAGGGAAAAATGATGAAATTCCGTTTGAAGCACAAGGAATTTCCCTCGCGCAGGCACTAGCGCGCTCTGGTGGGCTTGTCGACAGCAGAGCTGACGCGAGGGGCGTCTTTGTGTTTCGCTTCGAAGACGCAAATTTGGTCGAAATCAACGACCGTTCCGTCGTCGCCTCCAACGGAACGGTTCCGGTCGTCTACGAAATCAATTTGCGCGACCCGGCTTCGTTCTTCGTCACACAGAACTTTCCGATTCAGAATCATGACGTGGTTTACGTCGCAAACTCCCCTACCACGGAATTCGAAAAATTCCTGCGCCTACTCGTCACGGTGACAAGCCCCGCCGTCACACTTAATCGCCTTGCGCAATAGCGGACCATGTCGGCAAACGTTCGCACTCCAACTTCCATCACCTTTTCCGTATGGAATGCCATTTTTTTGCGCGAAGCGCTCGACCGCCTGTTCGACATGCGCTTCGCCTGGTTGTGGATTTTGCTGGAACCCGTTCTGTGGATCGCATTTCACTCATTCGGATATAGGGCGCTGCATGTCAATACGGTCGGCGGCATGGACCTGACCGTGTGGATCAATGCAGGATTTCTGCCGTTTATCCTATGGCGGAGGACCAGCACCCAGGTTCTCCATGCGGTTGATTCTAACATTGCCTTTTTCGTCTACCGCCAGGTCAAGCCATTTGACGCCGCTTTTATGCGGGCGGTACTTGAGGCATTTCTAATTGCACCGATAGCCCTCATAATTCTAAGCATGGCCGCCGCGGCAGGATACGGTAACACTCCTGGCATTACGGCCATTGATTATTTACCGCGCGACCCACTGCGCGCCATTTTTGGCACGATTGGCACTTGGCTGTTCGCTCTCGGCTATGGCTTAGTGACGTCCGTCACGATGGTCCTGGTACGCGAAATGGAACATATCTACAAAATCATGTACCTACCTTTATACGTTCTATCCGGCGTCATCGTCCCGGTCGAGGCAGTCCCCCCTCCTTGGCGTGAGTTGTTTCTGCTCAACCCCCTCGTACATGGCATTGAAATAGTCCGACAGGGGTTCCTCCCCGTCTATCACACTGCCTCCGGGATAAGCATGACCTACCTCTACGGATGCGCCCTTGGTTCCGTGTTTCTTGGACTTGCTTTATATAGGCGATTCTCCCGCGAATTGGTGACACGATGATCGTCCTCGATAACGTCTATAAACGTTACATGACGGAACATGGCGCCGGCCGCTGGGTCTTGCGTGGAATTGACCTGACGCTGCCGCCGAAACGAAGTATCGGTTTGATCGGAGTGAATGGCGCAGGAAAATCCACTCTTTTGAAGATAATTGGCGGCGCAGATGTGGCAACCAAAGGTCGCGTCGAAAGACATTGCCGGGTTTCCTGGCCAGTCGGGCAGGGCGGCTTGGAGGCAACGTTGACTGGGCGCCAAAACGCCAAGTTCGTGTGCCGCTTGCACGGACACCGCGAGGAGCTTAACCAACGCGTCGGTTTTATCCAGGATTTCGCTGAGTTAGGTGATTCCTTTGACGCTCCGGTCCTGACATACTCTTCAGGAATGCGTTCGCGACTCCAGTTTGCCATGTCGCTGGCCTTTGACTTTGACGTTTATATATCCGATGAACTCACCGCCGCTGGGGACGCAAAGTTCAGGGGCAAGGCCGCACGCGCGTTCAAAGATCGAACAGACCGGGCAAGCGTGATAATGGTTTCACATGACGAAACAACCCTGCGGCAATTCTGTCAATCCGGAATTTGGATCCACGACGGAAAGGCTTTCTGGTTCGACAAGATTGATGATGCGCTAAAAGCATATAAGGACGCCATTTTCGTATGAACAATGAAGCGAAGGCCACGGATAACAACAAGCAATCCGGGTTTGTTGGATTCTCGAACAAACTAACCGCTCTCGTCTTTTCGGCTCGGACGTACAAGCTTATTTTGCGAGTCATTTTTGTGATTGGGGCGACGGCCGTCCCGTATTGGCTGTTCGTGGCGTCGGACCGATACGTATCCGAAGCCAAAGTCATCATTCAGAAAACCGATGCGCCGTCCGCACCCACCGCCGCGGACTTCGCTGCGATCGCGTCGGGCGCGGGTGGATTGTCCCGCAGCGACCAGCTTTTGTTGCGGGAATATCTTTTGTCAGTTGACATGCTGAAGAAGCTTGATGCGGCTTTTAACTTGCGCAACCACTACAGCGATGGACGGCTCGACTTTGTTTCTCGCATGTGGTTCAAGGACGCTCCGATTGAGTGGTTTTATCGTTATTGGCTAACCCGAATCGACGTAGTCTACGACGATTACAGTGGCGTACTATACATTCGGGCGCAGGCATACGATGCCTCGACTGCCCGTTCCCTTGCGGAGTTTTTGGTCCGTGAGGGTGAAGCCCACATGAATAAGTTGGGCCATGAATTGGCTCAAGCACAGATTACCTTTTTGACCACGCAAGTAAGTCTCGCGCAGGAACGACTGCACCAGGCAACAGGGCAACTACTCGCGTTCCAGAATCGAAAGGGCTTGGTTTCCCCCAAAATTGCCATAGAAAATAGCAGCGCATTGATTGCAGCGCTGGAGGCAAAGAAAGTGGAAGTTGAGACGCAACTCGCAACATTGCCCGCGAACTTGAGCGCAAACAACCCGGCCCTGGTGATGCTGCAGAAAAACCGTCAAGCCTTATTGCAGCACATTTCCGAGAAGCGCGCGGAACTCGCCGCCCCCACGGGCAAAACACTTAGTTTTACTATCGAAGAATTTCAACGCCTTCAGATAGAAGTCGATTTTGTTCAGGATGTTTATAAGACCGCACTTGCGGCGCTGGAAAGAGGGCGGATGGACGCTGCGCGCACCCTCAAGAAGGTTTCGATTTTACAAGCACCGACAGAGCCCGTCTATCCAATTGAACCTAGGCGACTGTACAACGTTGGATTAACCGTACTTCTCACCGGCGCATTGATTGGCGTCCTTAAGCTCCTGGAGGGGATAGTACTTGATCACGTAGATTAACCGGGCAATCGCGGAAAATGGCTAATCATTGCAGACACCCGTGGGTCGGCGAACGGCCAAACGGCGTCATGTTCGGCAGTTGCTTACCGCCTGTTGTCGCCACATTGCTGAAAATATGGCCACGCTCCCGCGGGCATCGACTAATTGCAAACCGAGGTAACGTTTCCACAAGATCGGTACAAAACTGTGCACCGCCCAGCTAAAGGGCTGCATTGGCGCCCGCCTGCATGCTGGAGAGTGTTCGGTGCGGGAGGCGTACTTTCAGCCCGGACCACACCATGTAGCCCGCCGCATTTGAAGCTGTGTGATCACGCTAATGTTCGGGCCGCTACCGACCGGCCACGAGAACGCGTGGCAGCAGCAATTTTGATCAAGTGGATTGACATTCAGGCGGGATAGAACTTGATCGGTAATACGGATTGAAAATCATCGAATTGATGGAGGCGGGGAAAACGGAACCATGACCGCGCAACAACACGAAATTCGCTTGAAAGAACAGCAAGAGGAAAACGAACTGCTACTGCTCCAGCTCCATCAGGTGCAGGAAGAGCTGGAACGTTATTTCCTCAAATGTCAGGCGCTCGAAGCGGAGGGGGGCGTAACGGCCGTCGGCCAGAGAATCCCGGTGGATGACCAACTGCCGGAAGCTCTGGCAGAAGTCGCGCGGCTCATCGCACTTGGCGAAACCCAGAAGCAGCTGCGTAACATCGAATCCGCCAACGCGCTCAATGCCCGGATCGGCGACATTGTAATTCAGAGCGTTACGTCCCCCGGAAAATTGATCGGCTTGCCGGTGAGGCTGCTCAAAATCTGGCGCGAATCTGAAGCCAAAGAGATTCCCGCGGCCCTAGGTGGGAAGACATGCGACAAAGTCATCGCAGCATACGAGCAAAGCGCCTTCGAAGGCGTAGCGAAGCTACTCGCCCCTTTCGCCGCCCCAAGCATCAAGGCCAATGCCTACACAGCACTAGCGCGACACTTGATGCCGTACCAGCCGGCCAATGCTGCACAGGCCGCCAGGCTGGCGTATGAAGAAGACCCGCGCCCATATCGCTTGAAATGGCTGGCGTTCCGTATTCACGAAGCAGGCAATGCCGTCGAGGCCGACGCCATGCTCTCACTCTTGCCGGAAGGCACCCAGTTCAGTGATTCCGAGGCAAGACAAGTCAGTCAGGTTCGCTATGAAGCCAGTCTTGCGCGGCTGGGCGAAGCTAGACGAAAAACCGATTTCGATTCGCGCCGTAACGCCTTCGAAAGCCAGCTGAAGCAACTTGCTGGCGAGCGCGACAGTCAAGCCAACCTAGCAGAAGCGCGCGGTCATGAACTCGAAGCACTGACACGGACCACGGTGCAGCTGGATCAGGAAAGGGCTTCTTTTGTGCTGCGAACCAAAATGCTCGAAACTCAGCTTGAGACGAGCAGCCGCGAGATGGACGGTCTCAAGGGGCAGTTCGAGCGCGAGGAGGCTTCTCTTCGGCAGCAACGTAAGGATCTCGAAACGCGGCTTGAGACACGTACCCGCGAAGTCGAGGCGCTGCAGGTGGAACGGGCGGTGCGCGAAGAAGAAAGCGCTGTTCTGCTCCAGGGACTGCATCAAGCTCAGGAGGAATTGGAACGCTATTTCCTTGACAAGGAAAGGCTACGGGAAGAGAAGCGGGTGCTGAAGGGACAGTTGGACGAGGCGGCGAAGGAGACGGAAGAGCGACGTCAGGTGCTTGAAGCTGCCCAAGCGGCGCAGGCACGATGGGAGCAGGACATTGCTTCGCTGACGCAGACCAATGCGGAGCTAGCGCGGGAGAGGATGGCGCTGGCGGGACAGTTGGACGTAGTGGCGAAGGAGGCAGAAGCGCGGTTGCGCGAACTTGAAGGGCTGCGGCTTACGCAGGCGCCATTAGAGCAAGAAAGGACGGCCCTAGCGGGGCGACTGGAAGAGTCGGAAAAAGAGGGGGAATCGCGGGGTCGGGAGATTGAACGTCTGAAGGAGGCGCTGGCTCAACTGGTGCAGGAGAAAACGGCGCTGGTGGCGCGCCTCGACGCGTCAACCAAGGCCTCCGAAGTACACGGCCGGGAGCTTGATGGGATACGCGCGGCACGGATCCAATTAGAGCAGGAAAAGACGACGCTGGCGGCACGCCTGGAGGAGGCAACGAAGGCCTCCGAAGGTCACGTTCGCGAAATTGAAGGCCTGCGCGCGGCGCGGTCCCAGCTCGACCAGGAAAAAACGACCCTGGCGGCACGCCTGGAGGAGGCAACGAAGGCCTCCGAAGTTCACGGTCGCGAAATTGAAGGCCTGCGCGCGGCGCGGACCCAGCTGGAGCAGGAAAAAACGACACTGGCGGCACGCCTGGAG
>JAEUNM010000124.1 GCA_016791105.1 Rhodocyclaceae bacterium
GCTCTGTCGACCTCGCCTTGGGGATTCACCGCGGGCTTGGTGCAATACCTCGACGTCTATCCGCACGGCTGCACGGAACAGATTACCAGCCAGATTTTTCCGGCCGTCATTTTGTCCAGTCAGGCCGGCCTGGCTGAACAAATGTTCAAGCGCGCGCGCACGGCGAGCGGCAAGGACGACGCTTTGAACGCCCCGCCCCTCAACGCGCGCAAATCGCTGGAGCGCTACCTGGCGCTGGTGCGGGCACGCCAGACCGCGGACGGCGGCTTTTCGATGTGGCCAGGAGGAAGTTCCGATCTGTTCGCCACCACCTACGTCACCGGCCTGTTGCTGGAAGCCCGCGAGCGCAAACTTCCGGTGCCGAACGACTTGCTGCAGCGCGCCAACACCTATCTGCAGTTGCGGCTTGCCGAAGCGCCGAATTGGGACTACGACTGGCGCCTGCGCAGCGAAGCGGCCTATCAGCTCACGCGCCAGGGTATCGTGACGACGGCGGCCCTGAGCAACCTGCGCGACTATCAACACCAGCGCATGACTTCCGCCGGCTCGGAGCGCGAACGCGCGGCTTGGCGGGACGACCTGGGCGCCGCCTATCTGGCTGCCAGCTACCAGATACTGAAGCAGGAAGCGATCGCCGACGAGCTGCTCACGCCGGTTTTCGCCAATGCCATGGCCAAACCCAAGCCCGACTACTGGAAGGATTGGTACTGGGCTTACTACTATGACCCGCTCATCGCACAGTCCGGGGTAGTGACGCTGGTGGCGCGCCACTTTCCCAAGCGTATCGGATTGGTGCCGGAGGACTACTGGCGGCGCATGGCCGATGTGATAGGCCGGGGCTATTTTCAGAGCCATTCCGCTGCGGAAATCATGAAAGCCGTGGATGCCTACGCCCAAGCCGCGTCCAAATCCGTCGCCGGCAAAATCAGTGTGGGCGCGGTAGGCGCCGCGGGTACGCTGCAGCCCATCAATTTGCCGCCGATTTTCTTGCTGGCCAAGGCAGCAGTGCCAAGCGGCACGGTGAAGCTGAAACTGGACAACCAGGGCGACTTGCCGGCCTTCTATTCCTGGGCCGAATCCGGCTTCGAGCGCAATTTGCCCCAACAAGCCGTGGCGCAGGGCATGGAAATAGTCCGTGAATTTCTCGACGCGCGCGGCAACGTGATCACCCAGGCGCAACTGGGTGAGGAAATTACGGTGCGGGTGCGCGTACGCGCCACCGAATCGCACGCGCTGCAGCAAGTGGCACTGGTAGACCTTCTGCCGGGCGGCATGGAGCCAGTCCTTAATTCGCCCAGCGACAGCGACGAGCCGAATACTCCGTTGTGGAAGCGGCGCCTGGGCGGGCAGGGCACCTGGAACATCGACTACGCCGACCTGCGTGAAGATCGCGTGGTGTTTTACGGCAACGTGGATTCGTCCATGACGGAAGTGACCTACAAGGTGCGTGCCACTAACGTGGGCGATTTCAAGGTGCCCGCCGCCTATGGGGAGGCCATGTACGACAGGCGCGTGTTTGCACGCTCGGCCGCGGGCAGCTTCCGCATCCTGCCGGCTGCGCAGTGATGTCTGGCCATGCGCGGCAGGCAGTGCCGGGGGCGCTGCGAAGGCGCATGCGGCGCGCCGCTGTGATGCTGGCATTGCTGGCTGCGCTGCTCACCGCACTGCGGCTCGCGCCCAAACCGCCGCTCGCAGCGCATATACCGGGTTCGCGCAGCGTGTTGGCGGTCGATGGCCGCCTGCTGCGCCTTACTTTGGCAGCGGACGAACAGTATCGCCTATGGACCCCGCTGCAAAACATCGCGCCGCCACTGCGCGAGGCCGTGCTGCTGTACGAGGACCGCTGGTTTTATTGGCACCCCGGCGTCAATCCCTGGGCGCTGGCGCGAAGCGCCGTGGCCACACTATCCGGCGACCGCCGCTACGGCGGATCGACCATCACCATGCAACTTGCGCGGCGCCTCTACGGCATCGACAGCCGCAGCGTATCCGGCAAGCTGTATCAGGCCGCTGCCGCGCTATGGCTGGAACTGCGCTACCCCAAGCGCGACATACTCGAGGCCTATCTGAATCTTGCGCCATACGGCGGCAATGTCGAAGGCGCCGGGGCGGCCAGTCTGGTGTATTTCCACAAGCCCGCCAGCGCGCTCAGTTTGCCCGAGGCGCTCAACCTGGCGGTCATTCCGCAGAACCCGCGCAAGCGCGTCGATGCGCAAGCCGAGCATGGCGAAGGACGGGAGTTGGCCGCTGCGCGGCGCCGCCTGGCTGGCCTGTGGATTGCG